>NZ_JCASIE010000001.1:0-593995 GCF_059685865.1 Telluria sp. ZB4P36 | reverse complement strand
ATGCAACGCGCGTGGAAACGCGTGAAGGCGAACAAGGGAGCCGCAGGCGTCGATGGTCTGGACATTGCCCGGACCGGACAACACCTGAAGCACGCTTGGCCTGTCATCAGGCAGCAACTGATGAATGGCACGTACCGGCCCATGCCGGTACGGCGCGTCGGCATTCCGAAGCCGGATGGAAGCGAACGTGAACTGGGGATACCCACCGTGACCGACCGTCTGATTCAGCAGGCATTATTGCAGGTGCTGCAACCGCTGATCGATCCCACCTTTAGTGAACACAGCCACGGGTTCCGGCCCGGCCGGCGGGCGCGTGATGCCGTGCTCGCAGCACAGCAGTACGTGCAGGAAGGCTACCGCACCGTGGTCGACGTCGATCTGTCGAAGTTCTTTGATCGGGTCAACCACGACATCCTGATCGACCGTCTAAGGAAGCGCGTGAACGACGCTGGAATTATCCGGCTGGTGCGTGCCTACCTGAACGCGGGCATCATGGATGGCGGCGTGGTGCTCGAGCGGGGCGAAGGCACGCCGCAAGGCGGACCACTCTCGCCGCTCTTGGCCAATGTGCTTCTCGACGAGGTGGATCGGATGCTGGAACGACAGGGGCACCGCTTTGCCCGCTATGCCGATGACTGCAACGTATACGTGCGCAGCCAGAAGGCAGGCGAGCGGGTGATGGCCCGGCTCAAGCGTCGATACGACAAGCTGCACTTGAAGATCAATGAATCGAAAAGTGCAGTAACCAGTGCGTTTGGTCGAAAATTTCTTGGCTACGAGCTGTACACAACCGGGAAAGGTGAAGTCAAACGTGCTGTGTCGTACAAGGCCCAAGAGACTTTTCGGCAACGGATCAGGCAAATTACTTGCCGATCCGGTGGACGCAGCATCGAGCAGGTAATCGAAAACCTACGCTCTTACGTGTTGGGATGGAAGGCCTATTTCAGCTTGGCACAGACACCAAAAGTCTGGACTCGTTTAGATGAGTGGATGCGCCATCGAATGCGGGCACTGCACCTGAAACTATGGAAACGGGGCACGACGATTTACCGCGAACTGCTGAAGCTGGGGACCAGCCCGAACGCTGCGCAACTTGTAGCGGCGAACAGCCGCTGCTGGTGGCGGAACAGCTATCAGGCCGCGAACACGGCGCTGACGATTTCCTACTTTGACCGCCTCGGCATGCCTCGCCTCACTTAACCTCAACTACTCGAACCGCCCGGTGCGGACCCGCATGCCGGGTGGTGTGGGAGGGGACCGGCCAGACAACTGGCCGCCCCTATCCCGATTCGTCCCGAGCCGGGGCAGGCCTTAGTACAGTGTCTCGCGCTGGCGCTGCGGCAAGGCGCTGTCGTAAGCCTCGCCGTCCATGCCGCCTCCCGTCAGCGCGGCCAGCATCGTTCCCGGCGTCGGTACCTCCGTGCTGTCGTGTTCTCCTGGATGCCAGAGGCGCGAACGCAGGATCGAACGCGCGCACTGGAAAAACACCTTGGTAACCGTGACGCGCAGCACGCAATGCGGCCGCTTGCCCTCGACGGCGAAGGATTCCAGCAGTTCAGGGTCGATGCAGATTTGGGCACGGCCGCGTACCCGCAGGGTTTCGCCCACGCCCGGAATCATGAACAGCAGGGCCATGCGCGGGTCCGCGACCAGGTTGCGCAGGCTGTCGATGCGATTGTTGCCGCGCCGTTCGGGCAGCAGCAGGGTGTGGTCATCGACGATGCGCACCAGCGGGCCGGCGTCGCCGCGCGGGGAGATGTCCGGGCCATCCGGACCGTTGGTGGCCAGCAGGGCGAAGCGCGCCTCGCCGATCCAGCGCGCGTACAGCGGATGCAGGCTGTCGGTTTCCTTGGCGATCGAGGGCGGCGCTACCTCGCCAAACAGGGCTTCCAGCGAGGGGAGGTTGGTGATGAGATGCTCGGGCATGGGTGTCAACGGAAATGGTCGGGGTGACAAACATTGTAGTCCGCAGCCTGTTTCGACAAGCCACAAATAGTTGTAGACGACCGGTCTAATTTGATTTACAGTGCGTTCATGGAGAAAGCAACGACAAACGAGTCCTCTGAAGTCCGCGACAATATTATTGCTGTGGGGCAGAGGGTCATGGCGGCCAAAGGTTTCTCGGCCGTGGGCCTGAACGAAATCCTGACGACGGCCGGGGTACCGAAGGGATCGTTCTACTATTATTTCGCCTCCAAGGACGCCTTCGGCGTAGCCTTGCTGGAAAAATATTTTGAAGACTACCTGGCCGAGATTGACGCGATTTTCGCGCAAGCGGAGCGCACGAAGGCGGAGGGTCTGGTCCGCTACTTCGATAGCTGGCGCCTGAATCAGGGCGCTTGTGACTGCCAGGGAAAATGCCTGGTGGTGAAACTGGGTGCGGAAGTGGCGGACCTGTCGGAAGCGATGCGCTCGAGCCTGAAGCAGGGCACTGCCGGCATCGTGAGCCGCCTGGCTGCGGCGATCGAAGCCGGAATGGCCGAAGGCTCGCTGAGGATCGAGGGGAGGCCCGAGCTGGTGGCGGAGACCTTGTATCAGCTTTGGCTCGGCGCCAGCATCATGGTCAAGATCGTACGCGATGGCTCGCCCTTCGACGCCGCGATGCACGCGACGCGGCAAGTACTGCACCTGTCCCGCTGAGCGGGACGTGAACGAACGCTTCGCTGAAGCGTTTTTTTGAAGTAAGCACTAGACGACTGGTCTACTGTAAATTTAAAAGAGGAAATCCCATGAATATCCTGATCGTTCTGACTTCGCACGACACGCTCGGCGCGACCGGCCGCAAGACCGGTTTCTGGCTGGAAGAGCTGGCTGCACCGTATTACGCCTTCAAGGACGCGGGCGCCAATGTCGTGCTGGCCTCGCCCGCCGGCGGCCAGCCGCCGCTCGACCCGAAGAGCAATGAACCAGGCTTCCAGACCGAACTGACCCGCCGCTTCGAAGCCGACGCCGCTGCCGGCGCCCAGCTCGCCGCGACCCTGCGCCTCGACAGCGTCTCCCAGGACGACTTCGATGCGGTGTTCTACCCCGGCGGCCACGGTCCGCTCTGGGACCTGGCTGAAGACCGCGACTCGATCGCCTTGATCGAATCCTTCATTGCGGCGCACAAGCCGGTGGCCCTCGTCTGCCATGCACCGGGGGTGCTGCGCCATGTGCGGAATCCGGATGGCTCTCCCCTGGTCCAGGGCAGACGGGTGACCGGCTTCACCAATACCGAAGAAGCCGCCGTCGAACTGACCGATATCGTGCCCTTCCTGGTGGAAGACGAGCTCAAGGCAAAAGGCGGTATCTTCTCCCGCCTCGACGACTGGGCTTCCTACGTGGTCGTCGATGGCCTCCTGATCACCGGGCAAAACCCGGCGTCGTCGGCCGCCGGCGCCGAGGCCTTGCTGCAGGCGCTTGCCCGTAGCGACGCCTGAGCGGAAAGGGAAGCCATCAGAGCAGCCGCTTGGGCCGCGAGCTCGATGAACTGCTCGGTGCTGGCGAGCGTCTCGCGGCGCTTCTCGATGTACGCCAGCTTGCGGACCAGGTGGGCATGCGCATCGGTGGCGCTGTGCCAGCTGCCGTTGCGCTCGAACTGGCAGCCCGAGGTTTTCATTCGCGACATCAGGGCGTCGATCTCGGCACGGATGGCGGGCGGGGTGGGCGCGGCGCTCGCGCCAATGCAGGTGCCGGCCAGCAGGCTTGCGGCAAGGAAGTGCAGGGGACGGACGGTCTTCATGGGCATCGCGAATGGGGTGATGACCAGGCAAGCATACAGCGCTAACCCGGCGCCGGGCGCGCGGCCGGGTTGGCGGTCGCCGGTGCCGGCGGCGGCGCGGCATTGCGCTGGACCCCGGCGCGCGGCACCGCGCGTCCGGCCTCGATCCCTTCGTTGAACAGGTTCACGATCGGCATGCCGAGGTAGGGCAGGGCCAGGCTCAGGGTCAGGAAGCCCACGCCCAGCGTCACCGGGAAGCCGATACCGAAGATGTTCAGCTGGGGCGCGGCGCGCGTCAGGATACCGAGGGCGACGTTGGTGACCAGCAGCGCGGCCACGATCGGCAGCGCCAGCTGCAGCCCGCTCGAGAAGATCTTCCCGCCCCAGCGCGCCAGCTCGAGCGGCGCGTTGCCGGAAAACGGGGTCGCGGAAATCGGCAGCGCGTGGAAGCTTTCGGCCAGCGCCGCCAGCAGAATCAGGTGGGCGTTCACGGCCAGGAAGGCCATGGTCGCCACCAGCGTCAGGAACTGGGCTACCGCCGCCGAGCGGCCGCGCGTACTGGGGTCGAAGAACACGGCGAAGCCCAGGCCCATGGTCATGCTGGCCACCTCGCCGGCGTACTCGATGGCGGCGAACACGATGCGCATCGCGAAGCCCATCGCCACGCCGATCAGGAGTTCCTTTACCAGGATCAGGATGCCCGCCCACGAGGTGGGCTCGACCGCGGGGATCTCGGGCACGGTGGGAGCGATCACGGCGGCCAGCAGCACGCCGAGGGCGAGCTTGATCTGCATCGGCACGCCGGCATTGCCGAACAGCGGCGCAGCGGCGACCAGGCCGAGGATGCGCGTGAGCGGCCACAGCAGTCCCGCGATCCAGGCGTTCATCTCGCCCGTGGTCAGGCTCAGCATCGAGGCGGGCCCAGGCTCAGCCGATCAGGCCCGGAATGCCGGTGAACACCCCGCGCATGTAGTCGAGCATGGTGGACAGCATCCAGGGCCCGGCCAGGACCAGGGCGATGAAGACGCCGATCAGCTTCGGGATGAAGGACAGCGTCGCTTCGTTGATCTGGGTCGCCGCCTGGAAGATGCTGATGAGCAGGCCGATGACCAGCGCTACCAGCAGCAGCGGGGCGGAGACCATCAGCGTGATCTCCATCGCGGTGCGGCCCATGGTCATGACGGATTCCGGAGTCATGCGCGTCTCCCTAGTAGAAACTCTGGGACAAGGAGCCCAGCAGCAGCTGCCAGCCGTCGACCAGCACGAACAGCATCAGCTTGAAGGGCAGCGAGATCACGGCGGGCGACATCATCATCATACCCATCGCCATCAGCACCGAGGCCACCACCATGTCGATGATCAGGAAGGGGATGAAGATCGCGAAGCCGATCTGGAACGCCGTCTTGAGCTCACTCGTCACGAAGGCCGGGATCAGGACCCGCAGCGGGACGTCTTCCGGACCCTGCAGGGCGGGCGAGCGCGAGATCTTGACGAACAGGGCCAGGTCCGACTGGCGGGTCTGCTTGATCATGAATTCCTTGAGCGGCACCACGCCGCGCTCGAGCGCTTCGCTCATCTGCATCCGGTTCTGCTGCAGGGGCAAATACGCCTCGGTGTACATGCGGTCGAAGGTCGGGCCCATCACGAAGAAGGTCAGGAACAGCGCCAGCCCGACCATCACCTGGTTCGGCGGCGCGGTCTGGGTGCCGAGCGCCTGGCGCAGCAGCGACAGCACGATGATGATGCGGGTGAAGGCCGTCATCATCAGCAGCGCGGCCGGCAGGAAGGTCAGCGCCGTCAGCAGGATCAGGGTCTGGACCGGCAGCGAGAATTGCGTGCCGCCGCCCGCGGCGGGGCTGGTGGTGAAGGCCGGGATGCCGGGCTGGGCCAGCACTGCCAGCGGGAGCAGGGCCAGGCCGACGACGCCGGCGCCCAGCAGGAGTTGTTTATTTCGCATTACGGGTGTCGATCGTTTTCTTGAGCCAGTCGCCGAAGCTGCCGGCACTCGGTCCATGGGCGGCGAGCGTGGCCTGCCCATCGGCGTGCACGCCTTCCTGGCGCGGCATGGTGGCCAGGGCGTTGACCCGTCCCGGCGAGGCGCCGACGACGATCCACTGGTCGCCCACTTCGACCACCATGATACGCTCGCGGCCGCCGATATTGAGCGCGCCGACCAGCTTCACGTTGGCGCTCGCGCCCATGGCGCGCGGGCCGTAGCGTTTCAGGAACCAGGCCAGGCCGAGCAGCAGGCCGAGCACCAGCACCAGGGCCAGGATGGTCTGCAGCAGGCTGCCGGTCGCGGGCGTGTTCGAGGCGGGCATCACGACCTGGGGCGGGCGCTGGCCGGGTGCCGGGGCGGCGGCGGGCGGCGTGGCGGCTACGGCAGGCGTGTCGGCGGCGGGTGCCGGCGACTGGATCGGCGTCGAGACCGGGCCGGAGGGCGCGGGCTGTGCGGGTGTGGCCGGGCGGCCGGTCGTGGTAGCGCCGCGGGGCAGGGGCTGGGTTTCTTGCGAGGCAGGCGCGGGGACTGGAATCGGCGCCGAGACTGAAGGAGCAGCCTGCGGTGCTTGTTGCGTGACCGGGGCGGTGACTTGCTGTTGGGCGGCTGGCGTTTGATCAGCGCCGACGGGCGCGGCGCAGGCTGCCAATGGTGCGAACAGCAGCGCCGCCACAAACCGTACGGCGGCCGGGTTGCCTGTCCGCCGTACGTGATCGTTGCTAGAGGTCATTTATTCAGTTTTCTGATCCGTTCCGATGGCGTAATGATATCAGTCAGACGGATACCGAACTTGTCGTTCACGACCACGACCTCGCCCTGTGCGATCAGGCAACCATTGACCAGCACATCCATCGGCTCGCCGGCCAGGCCGTCGAGCTCGACCACGGAGCCCTGGGCCAGCTGCAGCAGGTTCTTGATCGCGATCTTGGTGCGGCCGAGTTCCACGGTCAGCTGGACCGGGATGTCGAGGATGAAGTCGATATCGTTCGGCGTATCGTTGCGCGCGCCCTTGTTCGAGAAATCCTTGAACACGGCGGCGGTGGCGGTCGCCTGCTGCGCCTGCTGGCGCTCGAGCGCCGCCGCTTCGGCTGCGGCCTGCTCGGCAATCGCCGCGCCCCAATCGTCGTCGAGGCTGCCCTGGTCGTCCTGGGTATCAGACATAATGCTCTCCTGTATCGCCCGCGGCCTGCAGGCATTTCATACTGTTATTTATTGAAATTGTCGCTGTTGGCGAGCAGTTTCTCGACCTTCAAGGCGTACTGGCCATTGAAGACGCCATAGGTGCAATCCATCACCGGCACGCCGTCGACCGTGGCCTGCAGCATTTCCGGGACCGTGATCGGGATGATGTCGCCGACCTTCATGTTGAGGATCTCGTCGAAGTTGGCGCGGCCTTCGCCCAGCACCGCCACCAGCTCGACCTCGGCGACCTGGATCTGCTGGGTCATCAGGCGCACCCAGCGCTTGTCGACTTCCAGGGCTTCACCCTGGATGCTCGAGGTCAGCGCGTCGCGGATCGGCTCGATCATCGAATAGGGCATGCAGAAGTGGATCTGGCCCGACACCGAACCGAGTTCGATGGTGAAGGTGCAGGACACCACGACCTCGTTCGGGGTCGCGATGTTGGCGAACTGCGTGTTCATCTCGGAACGGATGTACTCGAACTCGATCGGGTACACCGGCTCCCAGGACTTGGCATAGGCCTCGAATACGATGTCGAGGATGCGCATGATGATGCGCTGCTCGGTCTGGGTAAAGTCGCGGCCTTCGACGCGGGTGTGGAAACGGCCGTCGCCGCCGAACAGGTTGTCCACCAGCAGGAACACGAGGCCCGGGTCGAACACCATCAGGGCCGTGCCGCGCAGCGGCTTCATGTGGATCAGGTTGAGGTTGGTCGGAACCACCAGGTTGCGGATGAACTCGCTGTACTTGGAGACCCGCACCGAGCCAACCGAGACCTCGGCGCTGCGGCGCAGGAAGTTGAACAGGCCAACCCGCAGATACCTGGCGAAACGCTCGTTGATGATCTCGAGCGTGGGCATGCGGCCGCGGACGATCCGCTCCTGCGTCGCCAGGTTATAGGTACGGACTCCCGAGGTGTCTTCAGGCGCCGCAATGTCGTCCTGATCGCCGTTGACCCCTTTTAAGAGGGCATCGACTTCTTCCTGTGAGAGGAAATTATCGGCCATGGTGCTTCTGTTACTGGATGATGAACGAGGTAAATAATACGTCCGTTACTTCCTGCTCGTCGCCTTCTTTCTCGAACGGTTCCTTGATGATCGCCTGGATTTCGGCGGCGAGCTGCTGCTTGCCTTCGACGGTGCTGATTTCCGATGCTTTCTTGCCCGACAGCAGAAGCAGCACGCGGTTGCGCACGATCGCCATATTGTCCTTGATCAGGGTCGCCTGTTCGGCGCCGTCGACCTGCAGGGTGAACTGCACCTGCAGGTATTGCTCGCCGTTTTCCGGCTGCAGGTTGACCGTGAAGGCTTCGACCGGCACGTATTCCGGCTTGGCCTCGGACTCTTTCTTTTTCTTCTTCTTGGCGTCTTTCGGACTGTCGTGCGCGGCGGCCGCATCGCCGCCCTGCATGAAGTACCAGGCCGCACCGCCGCCACCGCCGAGCACGAGCACGGCCGCCACGGCGATCACGATCAGCTTCTTCTTGGAGCCGGCCGGCGCTGCTGCTGCGTCCGCCTTCGGGTCTGCCTTTGGTTTTGCATTCGCCATCAGATGTCTCTTTACTGCCTAAAAGAATGTGTCCGTCATTATGGCATTATCGGAGGGAAGCCAAGACCGCCAAGCCCTGAAAAGAGGGCATAAGGGACGGCAATCCCGCCGATTGTTGCGCGCCTGTGCGGACGGTCTTATGCAAACGTATCGACCATGCCGCTGTCACCCAGCGCCACGGTGCGGGTCGCCGGCCGGGCGGCGGCGCCGTCCTCATTCGCCACGGTGCCGCCCACGTTGCCGAATCCGCCACCACCGCCATGGCGGCGCTCGCCATCCTGCTGGGCCTGGCGCTGGTCCGGCGTGCCGGCATCCACGGTCGCGTTACCGAGCGCAATGCCGCTCTCGCTCATCATTTCGCGCAGGCGCGGCAGGGCGTTTTCCAGGGCCTGGCGGACTTCCTGCTGGTTCGACGAGAAGGCCACGCTGGCGCCTTCGTTGCTCACGTTCAGCACCACCTGCACCGGGCCGAGGTCCGGCGGGTTCAGCGTCAGGGTCGCGGCCTGTTCCTTGCCCACCATGTAGACGATGCGCTGGCTGACCTGGTTGTCCCAGGCCTGGGTGCCGACGCGGGCGGGGATGCGGTCGGTCGGCACGGCGGCCGGGTTTGGCACGGTCTCGAGCTTGGCGGCCTGGGCCTGCAGCTGGGTGACGGAAGGCAGCGGCGCCTCGACGGCTGCCGCGTTGGCGGCAGCCTCGCGGCCCTGCGCCTGGGCCTTGCCCGGGTCGGCCGGCACCTGCGCCTGCGTGCTCTGCTGCAGCGTGCGCAGGTCGGCAGTCTCCTGCGGCACCGGCTGCACGCCGGCTGCCAGCGAGGAGCCCGCGGCCTCGCCTTCGGTGGCTGCGGCCAGGGCCGGGTCCGCCGTCGCTACGGCCGTGCCGGCAGTCTCGAGTTTCGCGAATGCCGACTGGAGCGCGGCCAGCTGCAGGTCGGCGCCGCCGGCTGCCGGTGCCGCGGCCGGCGCCGCCGGAGCAGGCTGGGTCAGGCTGGCCATGAAGGCGAGCATGTCGGTCACCGGGGTGGTCGCGGCTTCGGCGGCGGCAGTGGCCGAATCGGCGGCGGCTTCCGCATCCTTGGCCGGCTCAGCCGATTCGCTCGCGGCCGCGGCCTGCGCCGGCGCCTCCGATGCCGCCTCGTTCTGCTTGGCAGGCTCGCGCGCAGCGCTCTTCGGCCCCTGCGCCGCCGGCTTGTCGGCGGCCTGCTGCTTGGCGGGCGCGGCCGGCTTGCCGGCTGGCGCCGGCGTCGCTGCCGGTGCGGGAGAGGGTGGCTGGGTCGGCGCCATCGCGCGCGACAGCGAGGCGCTGAAGAGCTCGCCTTCGGGCGCCTGCACACCGGCTGCGGCGTTGCGTTGCGGCTGGGCCAGCGCGCCGGCGCCGGACACCTGGAACGGAAGGGATGTGGTCTGCATCGTCATGATGAAAGCTCAGCCTGTATTCAGCGTTGTTTGTAGCGGGCGCCACGGGCGGCGTGGTCGTCCATCAGTTTCTGGTCGCGCTTGTTCTCGATCGCCAGCGCCTCGGCGGCGGCGCGTTCGTTCAGCGTGCGGTAGGACAGGCGCTTGCGCTCGCTTTCCTGCCATGCCTGTTTTTCCGTGTCCGCCTTGTACTGCGCATGCTTGATCACTTCGCGCTGGCCGATGATGGCGTTGTCCAGCTTGCCGATGAAGGCGACGAAGTTGTGGTACGCGAAGGGCGTGATGCCCGCCGCCTGGGCCGCGTCGAGCTTGCGGACGTACTCGTCGCGGTAGCCGTCCAGCATCACCAGCTTCTGCTCGGCTTCGTCGACCGCCTTCAGGGCCGCACCCAGGCGCTTGGCGATCGCGTCGGAATCGCGCTGCGCCAGGTCGATCAGGGTTTCAAGGGCGGACGTATTAGCCATAATGGGTCACAGTATAGTGCCCAGAAGCATCAACTTATCCTTGGAATAGAGAGGTCAATTGCCCCAAGCTCTCGAGCATGCCCGCGTTGTCGTGGATTTCCTGGCACAGGAAGTGCTCGATCTGCTCGTGCTTGGCGATCGCCTGGTCCAGCACCGGGTCGCTGCCGGCGGCATAGGCGCCGACGCTGATCAGGTCGCGCGAGCGCTGGTAGCGCGAGTACAGCTGCTTCAGTTTGCGCGCCGCCAGCTGGTGTTCATGCGTGGTGATGCCGTGCATCGCCCGCGAGATCGACTGTTCGATGTCGATTGCCGGGTAGTGGCCGGCTTCGGCCAGGTGGCGGTTCAGGACGATGTGGCCGTCCAAAATGCCTCGCGCCGCATCCGCGATCGGGTCTTGCTGGTCGTCGCCCTCGGACAGCACGGTGTAGAAGGCGGTGATCGAGCCGCCGCCCTCGACCCCGTTGCCGGCCCGTTCCACCAGCACCGGCAGCTTGGCGAACACCGAGGGCGGATAGCCCTTGGTCGCCGGCGGTTCGCCGATGGCCAGGGCGATCTCGCGCTGGGCCATCGCATAGCGGGTCAGCGAATCCATGATCAGCAGGACGTTCTTGCCCTGTTCGCGGAAGTGCTCGGCGATCGCGGTGGCATAGGCCGCGCCCTGCAGGCGCATCAGGGGAGGGGAGTCGGCCGGCGCGGCCACCACGGCAGAGCGGGCGCGGCCTTCCGGCCCCAGGATCTGCTCGATGAATTCCTTGACTTCGCGTCCGCGCTCGCCGATCAGGCCGACGACGATCACGTCGGCGGTGGTGTAGCGCGCGATCATTCCCAGCAAGACGGACTTGCCGACACCGGTACCCGCGAACAGGCCGAGGCGCTGGCCGCGGCCGACCGTCAGCATGGCGTTGATGGCGCGCACGCCGACATCCAGGGTTTCCGAGATCGGCGCGCGGTCGAGCGGGTTGATCGGGCGGGCATTGAGCGGCCCGACCTCGTCGGTGTTGAGCGGCCCCTTGCCGTCCAGCGGACGGCCGGCGCCGTCCACCACCCGGCCCAGCAGCTGCATGCCGACCGGCAGGTGG
The DNA here is from genome assembly GCF_059685865.1 of Telluria sp. ZB4P36. NCBI lineage: Bacteria > Pseudomonadati > Pseudomonadota > Betaproteobacteria > Burkholderiales > Oxalobacteraceae > Telluria > Telluria sp. ZB4P36. The sequence continues at coordinate 582,608 of NZ_JCASIE010000001.1, read as the reverse complement.
CGTGCGCGGTCGCTCGGGCGGCGGCGCGGGTGCTGCACGCTGCCCGGTTTCGGCAGCGCCGTCTCGACCGGGAATACGCGCGAGCCCGGCACCACGCCTTCGACGTCGCTCTGCGGCATCAGGAACAGGCGCTCGCCCTCGAAACCGACCACTTCAGCCTCGATCCGCTGGCCGTTGGCGACCGGGATGGTGCAGGCGCTGCCCACGGCCAGCTTCAGGCCGACGCATTCCATCACCAGGCCGGCCACGCGCGTGACGCGGCCCGAGACCTGCATCGGTTCGGCCAGGCCGACCAGGGAATCGCAGTCCTTGATGAAGGATTTCCAGCGGGCGGTGTGGCGGTCGGTCGTGGTCATGCCAACCAGTCGACGTTACTTTGCAGTGCGTGGGTCAGGCGCGCCCAGCGCGCCTGCGCCTGCGCATCGATCTGGTTGCTGGCGGTATCCACCTTGCAGCCGCCGCGCGCCATCATGGCGTCGTCGACGATGCGCCAGCCGCCCTTGATCAGCTCCTGGCCCATGGCCTGGCGCACGATCTCGGCGTCTTCCGGGTGCAAGCTGAGGGTAGCCGGCTGGGCCAGCACCGGCAGGTAGCCGATCGCTTCCTGCACCACCGGCAGGATCAGCTCGGGGCGCACGTCGAAGGCGGTGCGCACCATGCCGCGCGCCAGGCGCAGGGCCAGTTCCAGCACGTCGTGGGCGATGGTCTCGTCGGCCTGCACCACGGCGTCGCTGAAGCTGGCGGCGATCGCGCGCAGGTGTTCCAGCTCGCCCTCGGCCTCGATCTGGCCGGCGCGGGCGCCGTCGGCATAGCCTTCGGCATGGCCGGCGGCACGGCCTTCCTGCAAGCCTTCGGCGTATCCCTCGGCGCGGGCCTGCTCGCGGATCGCCTCCAGTTCTTCGATGGTCGGCAGCGCGACGTGCGGGACGATCTCCACCTGCTCGGGGGCTGGGGGAGGAGTCGGCGCCATCGCGGCGCGGCGCGCCTGGGTGCTCGGGCGCTCGTCGCCGAACGAGGTCATTTCCCAGCGCTGGTAGGCGCTTTGCTGTTCTTTCGGAATCATCAGACGAAGGAATCCTCACCTTTGCCGCCCAGCACGATCTGGCCTTCGTCCGCCAAGCGGCGCACGATCTGCAGGATCTGTTTCTGCTGGGATTCCACTTCCGACAGGCGCACCGGACCTTTCGACTCCAGGTCTTCGCGCATCATCTCGCCTGCACGCTGCGACATGTTCTTGAAGATCTTCTCGCGCAGGTCTTGGGAGGCGCCCTTGAGTGCGATGATGAGCATCTCGGATTGCACTTCGCGCAGCAGCAGCTGGATGCCGCGGTCGTCGATGTCGATGATGTTGTCGAACACGAACATCTCGTCCATGATCTTCTGCGCCATGTCGTTGTCGTAGTTCTTGATGTTGTCCATGACAGCCGCTTCCTGCTCGCCGCTCATGAAGTTCAGGATCTCGGCCGCGGTGCGCACGCCGCCCAGCGAGGACTTCTTGATGTTCTCGTTACCCGACAGCAGCTTGGTCAGCACGTCGTTCAGCTCGCGCAGGGCGGCCGGCTGCACGCCGTCCAGGGTGGCGATACGTAGCACCACGTCGTTGCGCAGGCGCTCGGTGAAGTGGGCCAGGATTTCGCAGGCCTGGTCGCGCTCGAGGTGGACCAGGATGGTGGCGATGATCTGCGGGTGCTCGTTGCGGATCAGTTCCGCCACCGAGGGCGAATCCATCCACTTCAGGCTTTCGATGCCCGAGGCGTCCTTGCCGCCCAGGATGCGGTTGAGCAGCACGGCGGCCTTGTCGTCGCCCAGCGCCTTGGTCAGCACCTGGCGGATGTACTCGTCCGAATCGAGGCCGACGGTCGAGTGCAGGTTGGTCTCTTCGACGAAGGCTTCCAGCACCTTCACCACTTCGCCGTGCTGCACGGCCTTCATCTGCGCCATCGCGCCGCCCAGCTTCAGCACTTCGCGCGGGCCGAGGAACTTCATCACTTCGGCCGCTTCCGCTTCGCCCAGGGCCAGCATCAGGATCGCTGCCTGCTGTATGCCTTCCTTGTCCTTGTCACTCATTTGATCCCAACCATGCTTTCAAAACGTTAGCCACGATACGCGGGTCCTTGCGGGCCAGTTCCTGCGCCATTTCCAGGTTCTTCCGGTAGCCCTGGTTCCGGCGTTCGACTTCCTGCTCTTCCATTTCTTCTTCGGCGAGCTCGGCCGCGATTTCTTCGGCGACCTCGTCTTTCTCTTCCGGTTCCGGTTCCGGCGGCAGGGCCGTGACCTCGTCGAACTTCTTGATCGCCGGGCGCATCAGCGGCAGCAGGATCCGGTAGTAGAGGAAGGCCAGCACCGCGAACAGCAGCAGGTACTTGCCGATCTCCTTGGCCAGCGGCAGGTTGGCGGGATCGCGCCACCAGTCGATCTGCTGAGGGGCGTCGTCCGGACGGTCGACGCCGTCGAACGGGGCGTTGGTCACGTTCAGGGTGTCGCCGCGCTGCTGCGAATAGCCCATCGCCTGCTTCACCAGCTCGTTGATCTGGGCCACTTCGGCGGCAGCCAGCGGCTTGACGACGATCTTGCCGGTCTTCGGATCGACGCTGCGGCGGTGGTTCACCACCACGCCCACGGTCAGGCGCTTGATGCCGCCCATCGGGCGCTGCTCGTAGCGGATGGTCTTGTCGACTTCATAGTTGGTGGTGGCGTCCTTACGGGTCGGCCCGCCGGCTGCCGGTGCCGCGGCCGGCGCCTGGCCGTCGATCGGCGCGGTGGCCACGCCCGGCGGCTGGTTCGACAGCGCGCCCGGCACGCCGGAAGCACCGGCGCCCGGCTGGGTCGATTCCGAGGTCTGCTGGCTGCGGATCGCCTGCGGTTCCGGCGGCGAATTCGGCTTGTACATCTCGGCGGCGGTATCGACCTGGGCGAAGTCGATCTCGGCGGTCGCCTCGGCGCGCACGTTTTCCTTGCCCACCAGCGGGGCGATGATCGATTCGACCTGCTTGATGATGTTCTGCTGGACCTGCTCGACGTACTTGAGCTGGGTCGCGTCCAGGCCCTTGTTGCCGGCGGCCTTGTTGGAGGTGTCCGACAGCAGGTTGCCGTTCTGGTCGACGACGGTGACGTTACCGATGGTCAGTTCCGGCACGCTCGAGGCGACCAGGTGGACGATGGCGCTGACCTGGCCCGGGTCGAGGGCGCGGCCCGGCTGCAGGTTCAGCAGCACCGAGGCCGTGGGCTTTTGCTGGTCGCGCACGAAGACCGAGGGTTTCGGCAGCGCCAGGTGGACGCGCGCGGCGCTCACCGAGCCGAGCGACTGGATCGAACGCGCCAGCTCGCCCTCGAGCGAGCGCTGATAATTGACTTGTTCCAGGAATTGCGACACGCCCAGCTTCTGGTTTTCCAGCAGCTCGAAGCCGACGTTGCCGCCCTTCGGCAGGCCTTGCGCGGCCAGCTTCAGGCGCAGGTCGTGAATCTTCTCGGCCGGGACCAGGATCGCGGTGCCGCCTTCCGAAAACTTGTACTCCACCCCCATCTGGTCGAGCGAGGCGGTGATGGCGCCACCGTCGCGGTCGCTGTAGTTCGAGAACAGCACGCGGTATTCCGGCGCCTGGCTCCACATCCACAGTGCGATCATGATGGCGGTGACCAGCGCGATACCGCCGCCGATGGCGACGCGCTTGCCCATGGTGGTCTGCAAAAAGCCCTGTTTCGCCTCTTGGTCGGGCGTCGGGGTGTCGATCAGTTCATCAGCAACTGCTGCCATGGATGTGTGTGTTCTAGAAAGGAGGGGATGTCGAGCTAAGCAGCATTATGAAGCCACAGGGCAACATTCAAACCCTGAAACAGGGGTGGAAATCCCTGCTTCTTCGAAGGAGGAATTTGCCGGGACACTGGTAATCTGACAGCCTGAACAAAGTGCATTGCCTCACGAGCAGGAGAGAACGATGAGTATTGGCGGAATCGGCGGCATCGACAGCAGCCGCATCCAGGCGATGATGGAACAATTGAAATCCGCGGCGACCAAGCCGGCGGCGGGCCCCGTTGCGCCCGCGGGCCTGGGCGGGATGGCCCCTCAGGGCGGTGTCGCCAAGCTCGACTTCGCCGATGCGCTGAAGACCTCGCTGCAGGGGGTCAGCAATACCCAGAAGCAGGCGGAAGAACTGGGCAAGCGTTTCGCGATGGGGGATGATACCGTGAGTCTGTCCGACACGATGATCGCGATGCAGAAATCCAGCATCGCCTTCCAGGGCACGGTGCAAGTACGCAACAAACTGGTGTCAGCCTATCACGACATCATGAACATGCAGGTGTAAGCCTGGCAAGCAGTGTCAAAAACGAAACGGCCGCGAGGCCGTTTTTTTTTCGTCATCCGCGCCGGGTATGTTCAGGCCGCTTCCTTGCGATGGAAGGTTACCGGAATCGCGCCGTCGCGCGGCGCCGGCTCTGGTAGCAGCGAGGCCAGGGTATGCCGGTCCAGCTCGGCGAGGTAGGCCGCGGTGGCATTGCTGAGCACGCCTTTCAGCGAACAGTTCTTGACCAGCCCGCAGGGGTTGCCGCCCGGGTCGAAACACTCGGCCATGTAGAAATCGCTCTCGCTCTGGCGTACCACTGCGCCGACGTTGATGTCTTCCGGCTTGTGCGCCAGGCGGAAACCGCCGTTGCGGCCGCGGATGGTCTCGATGACGCCGTTGCGGCCCAGCTCGTGCACGACCTTCATCAGGTGGTTCTTCGAGATGTTGTGCAGGTTCGCGATTTCCTGGATCGTCACCAGCCGGCCCGGATTGCTGCCGAGGTGGAGCAGGGTCCGCAAGGTGTAATCGGTGAAGGAAGTCAAGCGCATGATCAGGAAGTATAGCGCAGTCCTCTTGTGCGTGGGCATCGGGCCGACATGCAGATGGCATGCATATCGACCAGTTATTACAAAGCATTACTTGCCTTACTGTTCTTGTCGTTTCAATATGTCGGAAGTCCGGGCCATGCAAGACCAGGCCCTCACCGCCCGCCGCCGTATGCCGGAGTAAGCACATGCTACCGATCTCTTCCGCCGTCCATATCATGCACACCGACCCGATCATGACCGTCGGGCTGCATGCCATCCTGGCCGACCAGCCCGGCCTGCGCGTCACGACCCACCTGCGCCAGCCGGAGGCACAGCGCGTCGCGCGCGTGCTGGTCACCGACTACGACACCGGCGTCGCGCTGGCACGCCAGCCGGCCTCAGGTGCCCAGCCGCCCGGCGTGCTGGTGGTGACCCAGTTCGACAAGGAATGGGAAGTGCGCCTGGCGATGGATGCCGGCGTGGCCGGCTACCTGCTGCAGTCCTGCGGCACCGACGAACTGGCGCACGCCGTCGAGCAGCTGGCGCGCGGCCAGCGCTACCTGAGCGAATCGATGACGCGCAGCGTCGCCGACAGCCTCACCCGCGAATCGCTGACCGGGCGCGAGACCGACGTGCTGCAGCTGCTGGCGCAAGGCTGCTGCAACAAGTCGATCGCCCGCAAGCTCGGCATCGGCGTCGGCACCGTGAAGACCCACGTGAAGGGCGTCATGAGCAAGCTCGACGCCACCGCGCGCACCCACGCCGTGGTGGTCGCGACCCAGCGCGGCCTGATCCGGCCGGGCGGCGGGGCCGCGGCCTCCGCCTGATTACATGCCTGGGGCCGGATGCTCCGGCACCGGGTTGCGCAGGCTCAGGTTGATCGCATTCCAGCCGCGGATGGCGGCAATCGTATAAGCCAGTTCGGCAATCTCCACGTCACTGAAATGCTCGCGCAGCGCCGGCCAGGCGGCGTCGGTATCGTCGCGTCCGGGCAGGGCGTTGACGGCGTCGGCCCAGGCCAGGGCGGCGCGTTCGCGCGCGCTGAAGAAGGGCGCTTCGCGCCAGGCGGCGAGGGCGTTCAGGTGGCGCGGCTCGGCGCCCTGTTTGATCAGGTCGCGCCAGTGCATGTCGACGCAGACCCCGCAGCCGTTGACCTGCGACACGCGCAGCTGCACCAGTTCCACCAGGCGCTCGCCAAGCGAGCTGTTCTTGGTGGACTGGGACAGGGCGATCATCGCCTTCAGGTTGGCGGGGGCCAGGGTGAACAGGGGAATGCGGGCAGTGTGGCTCATGTTACAAGTCCTTTCAGGGGTGGGGAAGGCGCCCTTTGCGCCCTCCATGCCTGCAAGACGAGCCAGCCGCGCGCGGTGTGACATGCGGCCGCGTTTTTTAGCTAGCAGATCGAGCCATGCATGCTCTTTCCAGTTCGTAGGTCAATCCCGAAGTGGCAGAGATAGGGCGAGGCCCGGTCGTCCTTGCCATAGACACAGTCGAGATCGCCTTTTTGGCGCACGCGCATCCCGGAAGCCGTGCCGCAAGCGTCCTTCAGGTCAGGGCCGATGGACTCGAACAGTCTCCTTGCGGCTTCCCCTTCGAGGGCAAATGCGGCTTTTCGGTCACTCGGCGTAGGCGCCGCTGTTTCGCCCAGGCTACCGGAGTAGATGAGGTAGCTGCCGCCGAACGCTGAGTATGTGCCATCCCAGGGTTTTGCCGCATAGGCTAAGGAGAACAGGGCGAAGGTACCGAGGATCACAACTGGCAGCTTTTTCATTGCAGAGTGGGGAAGGCGCTCTTTGCGCCTTCAGCAAATTCCGCCAGCTATGCTTCTGCCGGTTTTCAGGTCAATCCCGAGGTAGCAGGTGTATCCGTCTTTGGGCTTATAGGCACACCAGACTTCGCCCTTGGTACGGCTCCGCGCGTTATTCTCGCTGCTGCAGGTGTACTTGTCGTCCGGAGACATGGAATCGAAGATTTCTTTTGCAGCCGCCCCCTTGATGATGAAGGACAGCTTGCGGTCGTCGCGGGTCGGCGCCTGCTGGTCCCCAAGGCCACCGGAGTAGATGGTGTATTCGCCTTTGAAGGGGCGGTACGGGGCGGGCCAAGTCGCTTGGTTGCCAGCATAGGCGAGTGACAGCAGGGCGCTTGCACTTACGAACATCAAGGTTTTTTTCATCTTCTGCTTGCCCGGACTTCAACATGGAAATGGTCGTTATGGCCTGCCAGCGGCAGCACACCTGGTATCGCCGTGTCGTTAAAGAAGACTTTCTTTATCGAAGGATGCATCAGGAAAAGGCCAATCAGCTTTGTAGTCGCTTCCCTGTCATAGCCCGACTGAAAATAATCGACGCGGACTTGAGCGCCGTCCTTGCGCAATGGACGCAGATCCACCTGAAGCCCATTTGTGTGTGAGTCATGTGGCTTGAATTCGCCACCTTCGGCCAGGCTGATGTTCCCGATACCGAACTTGCTGGCCGGTCCTCCGGTCAGGCGATTCTGTTGGTCGCCAGGTCCCAGCCACCAGAGGTGTTACCGCCGGCGCCCCCGCCGATCCTCTGCTGGGTGTACCTCCACCTGATCCTGGAGAATCTCAGTGCGACCGAATCCTGGAGCCCGCCGCCCTCATGGATCGCCTGGTTGACGCTGGCAATGAGCACATTGTCCATCTCGACTTCGTAGTATTTGATCCGGTCGCCGTTGCCGTCCGCGCGGAAGACTTCCAGCCTGGCCTTGGGAATGGTTTTTCCTGCCGCAGAACTCTGCATGCGGATGGGCGAGGACAGGTCAGCCAGCTTCGTCAGCGTGACGCTGCGTAGTTCGCAGCGTTCGGCGGTGTGGCCGCCGGCGGTCGATGCGGTGGCCGATTTTGGTTGGATGACACCCCACTGGGCCGAGGTGATTTCGATCCAGTCCTTGTGCCTGTCGTCGTGCGATTCGCCTTTGATGCCGTCGATCTGCAGGTAAACGTTGATTGCCATGTGCCGTCTCCGCGGTCAGGAAACGACCATTGTCGAGCGAAACGTGCAGCGATGAATTGGGTGAACTCAAGAGACAAGAGTACCGTCCCGGCGCAGGCACGGCACTGCTATTGAAGAATGCTAAAGCTGACGCCGCCGGCTCAGGCCAGGCCGGCCAGGCGCGCGTTGCGCTCGCGTTCGAGCTTGGTGATGTAGCGCTGCACCCCGGCCATGCCGCCGCGCGAGATGTCGGCAAACTGCAGGCCGATGCGGCGGCTGGTCTTGTTGTTCAGCAGGGTCAGGTCGAGCGAGTTGCGGATCTCGAGCGACGCCGTGACCGGACCGATCTCCGGCAGTTCGATGCGGCAGTTGGGGAGGATCTCGCCGATCGTCGTGCTGAGCTGGAGCTTGTTGTCGAGGATGGCGATGCCGCCGCAGCTGATGTCGTGCAGGGGGAACACGCCGGTGCCGGCGCCCGCATCAAGCGGAAGGGGAATGATCGCGCGTACCGGATTCGATACCGGGGTTTCCATCCGGTAGTACTCGCGGCGCTGCAGGCGGATCAGGCTCGGCGGGATGTCGGCGCGCAGCGCGGCTTCGCCTTCGAACATGGTGGGGCGCAGGTTCTCGGCGGTGAACAGGATGCGGATCTTGTCGAGCGTGGTCTCGCAGCGCACCTTGCCGGCTTCGAGGATGCGCTCGTTCTGCATGCGTTCGATCGAGCGGTCCAGCACGACCGTGTTGCTGTCCTGGTCGACGTCGAGGACGGTGGTGACGCAGACGTCGGCCTCGCCCTTGACCAGCATGCGCACCAGCTGGTGCTTTTCGCCGATCTGGCGCAGCAGCGCCACGATTTCACGGCGCGACTCCACCTCGTAGTCGTGCCAATTCTCGAGTTCCTGATTATTCATTGCTTGTACCAGCGTTCGCCGCGTCGTCCAGGTTGAGGTGGGGCGTCGGATCGGGTGGGGGCGGCAACGCTTGTTCAAGCGGCATCCCTTGTTTCTGAGCCGACTCAATATGATATAGCCACGCCAACAGTTCCGCAATTGCCCGATACAGGGCCGGCGGAATCTCGCGGTCGAGGTCCACCTGCATGAGCAGGGAAACCAGTTCTTTCGATTCGTGGACGAAGACGCCGGCTTCCTTGGCCCGGCGCATGATTTGCTCGGCGACCAGGCCCTGGCCCTTAGCCACGACCTTCGGCGCCGGGTCGCCGCTGCCGTAGGCAAGGGCGACGGCGCTCTGACGGCGCTGGCCCGGTCCGTTCTTGGCTTCAGTCATCGCCCGGCACCGCGCGCACCTCGAACCCGGCCAGCTGGGTGCCGGCCGCCTCGAGCGCGAGCGACAGGCTGCCCATGTGGCGGCGCAGCAGCGCGGCGGTGCTGTCGCTGCCGGCCGCGAACTGCACCTGCAGGCGGCCGCCGGTGAGCGTCAGGCGGGCGTCGAGTTCACCCAGTTCGGGAAAGCGCAGGCGCAGGCGGCTGTGCCAGGGCGTCTCTTCCTCGCCGGCTCCGTCGTGACCCTCGCGGCTGTCACGCTGCACCTCCAGCTGCATCGGCTGGCCTGGCCACAGATTGCCCTGCCAGGCGAGCTGGGCCTGCTCTTGCGTGGCCAGCTGCAGGTTGATGAACTGGGCGGTGGCGGGATCCGTGGGGAGCTGGCGCACGCCTTCCTTCGCCAGCTGCTGCTGCGGCTCCGCGTTGAGCTCGGCCAGGGGCCGCGCACCCTGCGCCCATTCGGCCACATGCGATTCGTAGAACAGCCCGCTCTTGCCCACGGCCTGCTGCAGGCCGGCCGCGATGCTGGGGGCGTCCATCCCGGCCGCAGCGACCACGGGGGCACGGCCGAGGGCCGCCGTCAGCGGTACTTCCGCTTTCTGGGCGGCCGCGAGCACGCCGCCGATGGTCTTGCCGGCCTGGCTGAGGGTCGTGTTGTTGGCTTCCGCGCCGAGGGTCTGGGCGGCACTGCCGGCGGCGGTCGCCTGCAGCAGCGCGGCAGCGCGGCCCACGGCACTTCCTTCGCGCATGGCGAGCGGCGCCTTGCCCGGATCGGCGCCCTGGGGCAGGGGCGGGCCGGCTTCGCTGAAGACGGGATTGGTCCCGAGCCCGACCTGGAAGGTGGGGCGCGGCTGCACCGACACCAGGGTCAGGGGCACGTCGGCGCCGACCTGGGCGCCTGCCGGCAGCTGCATGCGGGCGGGGATGTTGGCGACCTTGACGACGAAACTGCCGTCGCTCAGCTTGGCCAGGACTTCGCCGTGCAGCGCCTTGCCCAGCTGGGGGGCAAGGGCGCGCTGGAAGGCTTGCTGGCGCGGGTCATTGACTTGCTCGGCCGGCCTGGCCGGCGCGGCGGGCGCGACGGGGGCAACGAGCGCGCGCGGCAGCATGCTTCCCTAGAAAGGCCTTGCGGCCTTCAGACGCCGTAGGCGCGCGCGACGCGGCGTTCGGTCGAGGTGTTGTTGATCAGGGCCGACAGGCGCGCCATCCACGGGGTGCTCAGGTCGCGGATCTGGCGGTCGGCGGCGAGCATGCGGCGGATCGCGTCGACCTTCTTGACGCGCTGCGCGCCGGCCAGTGGCTGCGGCTCGCTGTCCTTGAGCTGGCGGACGTGCGCGGCGCACTGCTGTTCGAGCTCGGTCAGGCGGTCCCAATCGTTGTCGTTGGCGGCGCGCAGCATCTGGTCGGTGATCACCGCCATGGTCTCGTACACCTCGACGATATCTTCGCTGGTCATCTGTAGCATGGTCTTCAGGCACTCATCAGGGTCGGGGCGCGCATCGGCGCCGGGGCGGCTGCGGCCGGGGCAGGGGCGGCGGCCTGCGGGTCGATCGCGTTCCACGCGTCGCGCAGTTCGGACAGCAGCGTATGCGCTTCTTCCAGGATCGCCGGGTCGTTGCTCAGGTTGGCCTTGAGCAGGCGTGCGCTGATGTACTCGTACAGGGCGTCGAGGTTCTCGGCGATCTCGCCGCCGACCTTCTTGTCGAGGGCGGCGCGCAGGCCGTTGTCGATGATGTTGATGGCCTTCGAGATGGCGGCGCCCTTGGCGGCGATGTTCCCGGCCTTCATGTTGGTGATGCCGCTCAGGATCGACACCATCGCGCCGTCGTACAGCATGACGATCAGTTTGTGCGGGGAAGCGCCGGCGACGCCGGTCTCGAGACCGACTTTCGCATAGGCGCCGACGCCGCGTTGCATGGTTCCAAACATCGTATTCTCCAGTGTTTAAGCTTAGCCTGCATTCGCGGTGAGCGCCGCAAGCTGCTGGGTCAGGTAGGCCGAGGTCGACTGCATCGACATCAGGGCAGTGTCGAGCGCCGTGAACTGGGCCCGGTAGCGTTTTTCCATGGTTTCCAGGCGCGACTCGAAACGCTCGCGCGCGCTGGTGACGGACTTGAGCGTGACGTTCAGGCCGTCGGTCTTGCTGGTCAGCAGGCTGTCCTTGCCGGTGAAGCTCGCGGCCAGGTTGGTCAGCTCGAAGGCGAAGCCCTTGGAGAAGCTGACGGTGCCGCGTTCGCCCACCAGGCCACCCGACACCGTGAGCTCGATGCCCTCGGCCGGCGAACCGGCGGCAGCCGTCAGGAGCTGGCCGTTGCCGGTGGCGGCGACGCCGCCGATCGTGCCTTCGACGTTCTTGCCCTTCACCGGCGTGACGCCGCCGAACAGGGTGGCCGGGTCATAGCCGCTGACGAGGGCGATGTCGATGTTCGACATTTCGCCGTATTTGCTCGAGGAAATCGACAGGCGGCCGTCATCCTCGACCTTGGTCTCGACCGTGTCGCCGGCGCCGGAATAAGTGGTGTTGCCGTTGATCGCCGCGCGCAGCATCGAGGCCAGCTGGGCGTTGGTATAGGTGCCGGCGGCCAGCTTGATTTCCTGGACCTTGGTCTCGGTGACCGGATCGGTCTGGTTCAGGGTGACGCGCCAGGTGGTGTTCGGGGTGATCGTCGTCGAGCCCGACAGCGGGGCGGCGCTGCTGAGCGTGCCCTGGGTCGCCAGGCTGGTGATGTTGACGCCGTAGGTGCCTGGCTTGGTGGCCGCGCCCGACTTCTCGAACTTGATCTGGCCGTCGGTAGCCGCGCCCATGGCCGCGAACAGGCCGCCGATCTCGGCGAAGTTCTCGTTCACCGCCTTGTTCAGCTTGGTGGAATCGACGGCCAGGCTGCCGTCCTTCTGGAAGGTGATGCCGACCTGGCTGAGGTTGGTCAGCTTGCCGCCCAGGCCCTCGACCGCCGTGCCGAGCTGGCGCCGCAGCTGGCTCTGGATCGAGCGCACCGAGGCGTCGCCCTGGAGCACGCCGGCGGTCTTGGTTTCGGCGTTATAGCCGGCCAGGCCCGAGATCGTCTTGTTGAGATCGTTGTAGGCCTTGACGAAGTTGTTGACGGCCGTCGAGACCGCAGCGGTGTCGCGGGTCACGTTCAGGGTGGTGTTGCCGACACCGGTGACGTCGAGCGACACGCCCTGCACCGCGTCGGTCACGGTGGTGCTGCTGCTGCGGATGTCGATCCCGTTCATGTTCAGCAGGGTGTCCTGCGCGGCGCTGGTCTGGGTCAGGCCCTGCACGCCGCCCGGGTCGTGGCCGAGCAGGGCCGCGATGGCCGGATCGGCCGGCTGGCCGTCGACGCCGTCGACGCCGATTTTCATCGAGGACTTGGCGCCGGTGGCGTTCGAGGTCAGCACCAGGTGGTAGGGATTGGTGCCGCCGTCGGACACGATGGTGGCGGTGACCCCGATGTTGGCCTTGTTGATGGCGTCGCGGATACCCTGCAGCGACTGGTCGCCGGCATCGAGCGTCACGGTGCCGCTGGCCTGCGCGCCATCCTGGCTGAAGGCGGCGCCGGCCAGGTAGCTGCCGGCGGGGCCGGCGCTGAGGCCGGCGGCGGCCGGGTTGGTCCCGCCGACCAGGATCTGGCCGCCGTCCTTCGAGCTCAGGGTCACGCCGGCGGTGGTGGTGGCGCTCGTGCCGGTGTTGGTCGTGCCCGCGCCCTTGGTGCCGCCGGTGACGGTGCCGGTGCCGCCGATGACTTCGGCCACGGTCAGGTTGGAGCCGTCGGCAGCGGTGAACTGCAGGGTGCCCAGGTCGGCGCTTCCGGTAAAGCTGATGTTGGCGGCGGCGAGCGCCGCACTGACGGTGCCGCTGGCCAGGGCGGCATCGACCTCTGCCTTGCCCAGCGCCGGCGCGCCGCCGGCCTGCGACACGATCTGCACGCCGCCGACCGTCAGGGCATAGCTGGCCGTGGGGCCAGTGACGACGGCGCCGAACCCGGCGAACAGGTTGGCCGCGCTGGTGGCCGTGCCGGCCTTGGCCGTTACGCCGGTGGTGTCGCTCTTGGCATTGATGGCTTCGGCCAGCTGGGCCGCGCTGCGGGTCGTGCCGCTGGTGGTGATGGCGGTGCCGTTGAGCGTCAGCGAACCGTTGCTGATGCCGCCGGTGGCGGTCGAGTTGGCCAGGGCGCTGCCGGCCACGCCGAAGCTGCCGCCGCTGATGCTGCCGAACTGGAAAGTCAGGGTGGTCTTGGCGCCGGCCCCGATGGTCGCGCTCATGCTGGCGCGGCCGGCCGTGCTCAGGCTCTGGGCCGAAGCCAGCTGGCTGACACTGATCTTGTAGTTGCCGGCGACCGCGCCGGCACCGGCGGTGCCGCTCAGGATGTCCTTGTTGCCACTGCTGGTGTTGAGCGCCCTGAAAGTCGCGGGAGAATTCAGCGAGGTCAGGGCGCCCTGGAAGGCCCCCACCGCCGCGCCGACCTTGCCGAGCGCGGTCACGCGCGCCTGCAGCGCGGCAGACTTCTTGTCGAAGTTGGCCAGCGGTGCCGCTTCGGCCTGCATCAGCTTGCTGATGATGCCGTCGACGTCGAGACCGGAACCGATACCGGTTGAACTGATGCCCACTTTGTTTCTCCCGTGAAAGCGATAATGTAAGTCATTATCGACAGAAGCAAACCGGACTTAAGAGTAGGAAATGTGTCCTAATTCAATTAGTTGGACACGGGGGAGGGGAAGTTGACAGGCATGCAAGCCCGGCGCGCTCCTGAGGGTGCGCACCGGGCCGCAAGCTTGAGAGCCTTCAGGCTGTCTGGCTGATGAGGAGGCCGCGCATCTTGTCGATGGACTTGGCGATCTCGAGTGCTTCGACCGACGGGATCTGGCGCACCACTTCGCGGGTGCCCTGGTCGATGATCTTGACGACGATTTCCTTGCTGTCTTCATCGATTGCGAATTCCAGGCTTTGCGAGGAGGCGCGCATGCCTTCGTTGATCTTCTTGACAGCATCGCCGACCTGTTCGCGCGAAGGCGGGGCAGCCTCCTGCGCGTCTGCCGGCCTGGTTTTCGCCGGCTGGACATTTTGCTGCTCGAGCGCCGGAAGCGTGCGCTCTTCCAGCCGCGGCGCCACGGGTGAACCAAGAGATTGGATGTTCATGTGACTTTCCTAGCAAAAAATCCTCGGCTGAATTTCTTCAGCCGAGGAGCCTTGTTACGACATGGACGGACTGGCTAGCCCGTCATTCGCGTTATTAACCACGCAGGAGCGACAGGACGCCGTTCGGCAGCGAGTTCGCCTGGGCCAGCATCGAGGTACCGGCCTGCTGCAGGATCTGGCCGCGGGTCATTTTCGCGGTTTCAGCAGCGAAGTCGGTGTCGACGATGCGGCTGCGCGATGCCGACAGGTTCTCGGTCGACGACTGCAGGTTCGAGATCGCCGATTCGAAGCGCGACTGCAGTGCGCCGTATTCAGCGCGCTGGCCGTTGACTGACGACAGTGCCGCATCGGCGGTCTTGATGGCAGCCTGGGCGCCGTCGAAGGTGCTGATGTCGAGGTTGGCCACCGATTTCAGGACCGAGGCGCCGCCCAGGCCCATGGTGGTGGTTGCATCGACCACCGAGAAGCTCTTGTCGGAGTCCATGGTGATCTTGCCCATCGCGGTGGCGCCGTTCGCGCCGTTGGTCTCGACCGCGGCGGATTTCGCGCCGGCCGTGGTGTACGTCGACATCATGGCCTCGGTCGCGGTGCCGCCAACGTTCTCCAGCTTGATGTCGTTGCCGCTGGCGTGGCTCAGCTTGATGCCGCCGTTGGTGGCGTCGTACGACGCGGTGACGCCGGTCTTGGCCGACTGGGCATTGAAGGCGCTGATGGCGCCGGCGTGGCCGTTGGCGTCATTGGTGCCGACCGAGAACGAGATCGTCACGGCGCTGGCGTTGTCCGAGGTCAGCTCCATCGTGAACGACTTGCCGGCTGTCAGGGTCAGGTTGGCGTCGGTCTTGGCGGTGGCGGTCACGCCGGTGTCGCCGCTGACTTTGTTGATCTCGGCGACGGTGGTCTTGGCGGTGGAACCGTTAGCGAGGACGACACCCTTCGAGCCTTGCGAACCGTTGATCGTCACGGTGGCGCCGACCACGCCGTTGGTCGAGCCGACCTGGGCGACCTTGGCAGCGATATCGGTGCTGTTGTTGCCGTAGGTCGAGGTGGTGAAGTTCGCACCGCCCATCGAGATCAGCTGGCCTGCATTGGCGCCGACCTGGAAGTTGGCGGTGCCCATCGAGCCGTCCAGCAGCTTCTGGCCGTTGAATTCGGTGGTGTTGGCGATGCGGTTCAGTTCCGAGGTCAGCTGGGTGACTTCGGTCTGCAGGGCTTTGCGGTCGTTGGACGAGTTCGACGAGTTCGACGACTGCACTGCCAGTTCACGGATACGCTGCAGGATGTCGCCCGAGCTCGACAGGGCGCCTTCTGCGGTCTGGGCCATCGACACGCCGTCGTTCGCGTTGCGGGTGGCCTGGGTCATGCCCTTGATCTGCGAATTCATGCGGTCCGAGATGGCGAGACCGGCAGCGTCGTCCTTGGCGCTGTTGATGCGCAGGCCCGACGACAGGCGCTGGATCGAGGTGTTCAGGGAAGCTTGCGAGGTCGACAGGTTACGCTGCGAGTTCAGGGATGCAACGTTGGTATTGATTACGGATGCCATGGTATTTCTCCAGACTGGTATTTCGGGGTGGGCCACCTTGCCCTGTTCACTTTGGTGCGCCACCTGTTCCGTGACGATCACACCGCTGTTGATGCTGGTAACGGAGTACCCCGGGTAATCTTTATGGTGGGCAATGAAAATAGTTGGCGAAAAAAATCCTCAAGTTCCCTGTCGCGCCGCGTCTAAACGACCCTGGAGCACAAAACTTTAGGGCCGAAAAAATTAAATTTTCTGAAAATTGCTCTTCAAGTCCTCGCGCCGGGCAAAAAAAAACACGGCCCGGGCCGTGTTTCCATGCCATCTTGACCACAAGATCAATGGCGCAGGAAGCCATACAGCTTGTCCAGGCTGTCCAGGCCACTATTCTTGAGCGCATCGTTGACGCGCTGCGCGAAATCCGCGTGGTGGCGGAAGCGGCGGTAGAACACCTGCACCGTCTCGACCAGGGCGGCGGCGTCGGGGAGGGGGGCAGCGCCCGCGCACCGTCCCGCCAGCATCAGGCGCAACAGGCCGAAGCGCGAGATCAGTTGCAGGTAGCTGTCGTATGCCGTGCTGCGGTCGAATGGGAACAGGTGTGTGAACATTTCATTCAGGATGTAATGCTCCAGCAAGTGCGGCGCTGCCTCCAGCGCCAGGGGCAGGCGCTTCACGCCGGTAGTATAGGCCGCGAGCAGATCTTCGACGCGCGCGTCGCCCGTTTCCGGGTCGGCGCCGAGATTGGTCGCGACCGTCGCCAGCACGGCGCGCTCGCGCTCGGTGCGCGCGCCCCCGTCTTTTCCGCCCCAGATTGTGGCGAATACCAGCGCCTGCGCTTCGTGGTCCGGTTGCAGTTCGTGCAAGGCGTCGAGTGCCGAACCGCTTCCCAGCAGGGAGGTGAAGCCGTGGATGAGCGCGCCGGCTGCGGCGCTGTCGCTTTCAACTGCAGTGAACTGTTCGCAGAACACGCCCAGCAGCGCCAGGCGCTGCCACAGTTCCAGGCCCTGCGTTCGCATGAGCTGCAGGCAGAAGATCCGCACGTCATGCATGAGCTGCTCGGGAAAACCCTCCCTGGGGCGCGCCAAGAGCAGCTCGTCCGGTCGGATGGCCACGTTCGTTTCGATGAATTCGAAGGCGTCCGGCGCCAGCAGGGCCTGGCGCGCCGCCTCGGGACAGGACAGTTGCAGCGCTTGCTGCATCTGTCCGCCAAAGTCCGCGGAGACGCGGGGATAGCTGAAGCAAGTGTTCGACAGGTGGCTTTCATCCATGTGCTTTTGCACGCCGCACAGGCCGCCCTGCATCATCGGGCAGCTGCCATCCGACTCGCTCATATCGAGCCGGCCATAGAAGCGATCGCTCCCATCGCTGTCCTGGCGCCGCAGGCCGCGATCGAAAGCAGCCTTCAATTCCGGATGCCCGCTCTGGCGATAGGCTTCAAAGGTTTTCTTGTCCAGGCTGACCAGCCATCCGGAGCAACAGTTGTCTTCGCATTCGGCGCCGATGCAGCGGAAGCGGCTGACATAGGTGGGCATCAAGGCTTGGATGGTACGGGTCAGGTGCAGGGTTGCCATGGTCGGGGTTCGAAGAATGTCATCGGGGCCGTGGCGCTCCGGAGCGGAGGCCGCAGCTTGCGTGGCGCAAGTCTACCTGCGTCGCGGCCCGCGCCATGACCTGATTACCGCCCGGTTCCTGTCCCTGTTTCCGGTTTGCCGCCCGCGACCCGCACCAGGACCGGCAGCCATGGAGAATAATTTTGCCAATCCCGCCTGCCGGGGCCGACAAAATGCTAGGATTTTGGCAAGCCCGGCCGTATTGACGGGCGCCGCCACCGATAGTTCTTGCATGGAGAACAATATGAAGAGGATCGCAGCAGGTTTGGCCGCACTGGCACTGGCAGGATGCGCCACGCAGGATGTCCCGGATGGCCCGACCGAGGCCGAACTGATCGCCAGTGCCGGCAACACCGCCGGCCAGGACGGCCACCAGATGACCGGCAGCCGCCTGAAGGACCGGACGTCGACCGACCGCATGCTGAAGGCGGTCGGCGCGCAGGGCGCGCGCGACGAGATGCGCAATGCGCCCCGGCCCGGCGCTATAACAAATTAGTTTCGCTAAACTTATTACAGCTTAGATAAGCGCAGCTTAATCTGCGACCACGACCCGGTTCTTGCCGCTCTGCTTAGCCTGGTACATGGC
This sequence comes from Telluria sp. ZB4P36, assembly GCF_059685865.1. NCBI lineage: Bacteria > Pseudomonadati > Pseudomonadota > Betaproteobacteria > Burkholderiales > Oxalobacteraceae > Telluria > Telluria sp. ZB4P36. The sequence goes on along the minus strand of NZ_JCASIE010000001.1, from coordinate 564,715 downwards.
CCGGTCGGCCCGCGCCATCAGGCTGGCCTGGTCCTCGTTCGGGGTGCGCAGGGCCACGCCGCAGGAGAAGGTGATCAGCATCTTCTCGTTGTCGTGCAAGAAGAAGTGGCGGGTCAGCTCGCGCTGCACGCGCACCATCGCCGCCGCCGCCGCCTCGACCGGGGTTTCCGGCATCAGGATCAGGAATTCCTCGCCGCCGAAGCGGGCGATCACGTCCATCGAGCGCAGCGTGTCGCGCACCACCTTGACCAGGTGCTTGAGGGCGCCGTCGCCGGCCAGGTGGCCGTAGGTATCGTTCAGCTTCTTGAAATTGTCGAGGTCGAGCATGGCCACGCACAGCGGCGTGTCGCGGCGGTCGGCACGCGCGCTTTCGCGCTCGAAGACGTCGTCCAGGCCGCGGCGGTTCAGGCTGCCCGTCAGCTGGTCTTCGCGCACCAGCTCGCTCATGTGCTGCAGTTCCGCCTCCAGCGTGCGGATGCGTTCCTCGGCTTCCTGCACCTCGCGGTGCACCGCCACCATGCGGTCGCGCGAGGCCAGCGCCTCGTCCTGGGCGGCGCGCATCTCGCGCAGTACTTCGTTCATTACCTCGTTCAGCTCGCCGATATTGGCGGCACTGCCGATGCGTTCAGAGTAGCCGGCCAGTTTCGCATGGTGGTCGCCGGTCGAGGCCGCCACCGAGCCAAGGCGGTCGATGAAGCTCATCATCATGTTCTTGACGGTGGCGCGCACGTCCGAGAGGCTGTGGCGCAGCTGGCCCTGCTTGAGGATCACGTCCTTCAGGCTGCGCGTCGCGTCTTCCAGGGCGCGCACGTCGAGCGGGCCGGCGATCAGGTCCTGCACGGCGGCGATCTGGCCGCGCATCCAGCTGTCGTCGTCGAGCAGCTCGTTGACGTTGTCGAGCAGCAGGCGGAACAGGCGCAGCAGCAGTTCCTGCTGCTCGGCGCTGTCGCCGCTGCGCAGTTCGATCTGGTAGCATAGCTGCTTCAGGCGGCCGGACAGTTCGCCCAGTTCCTCGCCGCGCGCCAGGCGCACGGAGCCGCCCAGCGTTTCGGCCTCGGTGACGAGGTCCGGACTGCCTGCCAGCAGGGTGGCCAGCGCATAGGCCAGTGCGCGGTTCAGCATCTCGCGCAGTTGGCGCGCCTCCGGATCCTCGTCGCCGAGCGCCATCACCGGCGTGTTGCGCCGCAGGTGGCGGTCGGCCACCTGGCCCAGCGCCTGGGCATAGGCGGTCCAGTCGCCGGTTTTGGCGGCGCGCACCAGGCGGCGGCCGTACTCGGACACCTCGCCCGGCGTGTCGGCCAGGCGGCGCGCGAAGTTCTCCAGCAACTCGGTGGCTGCGTTGCCGGCGGGCGCCGGCGGTGGCGTGCCGGCGATCTCGTCATAGATGGCCCGGTAGGCATCAGGCGTGGGCGCGATACGGCGCGTCGCGAGGCGCCGGAAAGCTTCGCGGGCAATATCGGCGGGGTTCTGGCCGGTGGCGGCGGGCGGGGACGAAATGGACATGGTGTAAAGACGCGAATTGCTGTTTGGCGTAATGATAAGCAGCTTCTTTGCCAATCATCAATTAAAAAACGGAAACAAAGTGTTTTAGTCCTGCGCCATACAACAATGTCACCCAACCAGCTGGTTGCGGATGGCGTAGTGCGTCAGTTCCGCACTGTTCTTCAGCTTCATCTTGGCCAGCAGCCGGGCGCGGTATTCGCTCACCGTCTTCACCGACAGCGACAGTTCGCGCGCGATGTCGCTGACCGTCATCCCGGAGGCGATCATGGTCAGGGTCTGGTACTCGCGGTCGGACAGCGTGTCGTGCAGGGGCGCCTCGTGGTCTTCGCCGACCTGGGCCGCCAGGGTCTGGGCCAGCGCGGCGCTGACGTATTTCTGGCCGGCGGCGACCTGGCGGATCGCCGTCACCAGCTCGCGCGGGGCGCTCTGCTTGGTCATGTAGCCGGCCGCGCCCGCCTTCAGCGAGCGGATCGCGTACTGGTCTTCGCGGTGCATCGACAGCATCAGCACCGCCAGTTCCGGCTTGTCCTTCTTGATCTGCTTGAGCACCTCGATGCCGTTGCGGTCGGGCAGGGAAATGTCGAGCAGCATCACGTGCGGCTTGGCCTTGCCGACCAGCTTGATGGCGTCGAGCCCGGTTTCGGCTTCGCCGGCGACGATGAGGTCGCGCTGCTCGGCCAGGATTTGCTTCAGGCCCTCGCGGACGATCGCATGGTCGTCGGCGATGAATACCCGGATTGTTGCCTTGTCACTCATTCTTGCCTGTGTCGGTTGATGCCAGCCTGGTCTTGATAGTCACCATCGTGCCACCTCCGGGCGCCGTCGACAAGGCCAGCGTTCCGCCGAGTGCCTTGGCCCGCTCGCTCATGCCGCGCAGGCCGAAGGAATGGGGCTTGAGGCGGTCGGCCGCCGCGATGCCGCGCCCGTTGTCGCAGATGCTCAGGGTCAGGTGGGCACGCTGGGGCCGCAGCGTCACCGTCACCCGGGTAGCGCCGGCGTGCTTGGCGATATTGGTCAGCGCTTCCTGGAAGATACGGAACAGGGCGGTGGCGTGGTCGTCGTCCAGCAGGATTTCCTTCTCGGGGCAGCGGAAGATGCAGGCGATGCCCATCTGCTTTTCGAATTCCCGGGCCTGCCATTCGAGTGCGGCCACGATGCCGAGGTCGAGCATGGTCGGGCGCAGGTCGAGCGAGATCCGGTGCACCGCCTCGATGGTGCGGTCGACCAGGTCGTCCACGTAGTTCGCCTTTTCCAGCAGGGCAGGCTGGTTGTCGGGCAGGCGCGCGCTCAGCATGGCCAGCGCCATCTTGATGGCCGTCAGGTTGCCGCCCAGGTCGTCGTGGATCTCGCGCGCGATGCGCGTCCTTTCCTGTTCCTTGACCTGCTCGATGTGGTCGGTCAGCTCGGCCAGGCGGGCGCGCGAGCGCACCACTTCCTGCTGCTCCTGCTTGCTGGCGCTGATGTTGGTCATGATGCCGTCCCACTGCACCGCGCCGCCTTCGACGAGGTACGGGGTGGCGCGCAGGTTGATCCACTTGACGTCTTTCCAGGCATCGATCCAGATCCGTCCTTCCCAGTTCCAGCCCGTCATGGCGGCGCGCGAAACCTGCATCGATTCCAGGTAGCCCTTGCGGTCTTCCGCCAGGATCAGGCGTTCGAACAGGGTGGCATCATGCTGCAGTTCCAGCACCGACAAGCCGAGCAGGGCCGAACAGCCCTCGCTCAGCCAGGGGAAGTCGATGCGCCCGTCGGGATACGACACGAACTGGAACACCAGGCCGGGCGTATTGCGCACGATGGCGTCGAAGCGCGCCTGCGACTGGGCCAGGGCCTGGGCGGCCGCCTGTTCCAGGCTCAGGTCGTCGGCGATGGCCAGCAGGAAGGCATGGCCGTCGCGCACGATGCGCAGGAAGCACAACCGGACCGGGTAGCTGCTGCCATCAAGGCGCCGCAGCTGCGTGCGCAGGCTGACCTGGGCGCCGATTTCCTCGCCCAGTCCTGCCAGCAGTCCGCCGAGCGCGGCGCAGTCGAGGGTGGGCGCGAGCGCATGGACGTCGAGCGCCTCCAGGGCGGCGGCATCCATGCCGAGATTCAGGCGCGCGGCCTGATTGGCGTCCACCACCTGCAGGGTGGCGGCGTCGAGCAGGTAGATTTCCGAGGCGGAGGCCTGCATTTCGGCGGCCAGGGCGGGCATGGGACTCATGGAAGTTCGGTCTCTGTCTTGTTCTGGCGGCGCGCCCTGGCGCGCGTCCTGAGTCGCCCCAGCACACGCAGCAGGTGGCCGGGTTGCTGCCGCAGGCGGCGCAGCAGCCCGCGCAGCGCGGCAAGGAGGGTGCTGGCGGACGGATGGGGCGGCGGGTTTGCTCGTCTCATGATGCGCATGATACGGCAAGCAATGCAATCGGGGCGCCGCTGCCGTTACAATGAGGCCATGAACAAGGCATTCGTAAAAGAGTCGGACAACGACGAAGACGACGCGGAGGCGTTGGCGCTGGCCCAGGCGATTCCCGCCGGGGCCAAGAACTACATCACCCCGGCCGGCTACAAGGCCATCAAGGACGAGCTGCTGCAGCTGATCGACGTCGACCGTCCCGAGGTGGTGAAAATCGTGCACTGGGCCGCCTCGAACGGCGACCGCTCCGAGAATGGCGACTATATCTACGGCAAGCGCCGCCTGCGCGAGATCGACCGCCGTATCCGCTTCCTCACCAAGCGCATGGATTCGGCCTTCGTGGTCGACCCCAGCGTGCATTACGGCAACGATCAGGTCTTCTTCGGCGCCACCGTCAGCTACCTCAACAAGGCGGGCGAGGAGCATACGGTCACCATCGTCGGCATCGACGAGCTCGACCCGCTGCGCGGCAAGATCAGCTGGGTCTCGCCGGTGGCACGCGCCCTGACCAAGGGGCGCGAGGGGGATGTCATCACGCTGCAGACCCCGCTTGGTACGGACGAGCTCGAGATCCTGTCGGTGGACTATCCCGAGCCCATCGCCGACTGAGCTCCCGGCGCTGGTAAGATGAGCGATTCGCCGCTTTCCCCGCCCCCATGAACCGTTCCAACGACGCCGCACGCGATACCGATGTACTGGCCGCGCTGCGGACTGCGACTGCCTCGCGCCACGAGCGGCTCGACAGCGGCTTGCCGCTGTCCGCCCCCCTTTCCAACCTCGACGATTACGCCGTGCACCTGTGCATGGTGCGCGACTGGCTGGCGCCGCTCGAGCGCTGGCTGGGCGGCTTCGCCGACGGGCCCCAGGCGGAGCCCACGCTGCCCCCGACTGCGCGCCTGACCGCGATCCAGGCCGACCTTGCCGAGCCCGGCATGCCGGAGGTCCCCCCATTGCGGCCGGCCACCGCCTGGCCGGTCGGCGCCGGCGCCGCCTGGCGCTGGGGCGTCGCCTATGTGATCGAAGGTTCGCAGCTCGGCGGCGCCGTCCTGTACGGCAAGCTGGCCGGGCCGCTGGGGCCGCATCCGCTGCGCTACCTGCGCGGCGAGGAGGGCGGCCCGGGCCCGCGCTGGCGCGCCTTCATGCAGGCGCTGCGCGCGCGCGTCACCAGCCCGCATGAGATCGCCGAAGCCTGCGCGGGCGCCTGCGCGGCCTTCGATGCCATCCTGGACCTTGCGCCACTGAAAAAAAATTAAAAAAGCCGGGCGGCGATGTCGATTCCGCGCCGCGCCGCTCGTCGTAGTGTCAAATGGTGGACAAATAACGCCATCTTCAACCACACCAAACGGAGGATACGATGCGATTCATGATTTTGCTGAAGGCGGACAAGCACAGCGAAGCTGGCGAAATGCCGGACGAGAAACTGCTCACGGACATGGGCAAGTTCAACGACGAACTGATCAAGGCCGGCGTGATGGTGTCGGGCGAAGGCCTGCATCCGTCCTCGCGTGGCGCGCGCGTGCACTTCGGCAAGGACGGCAAAGTGCGCGTGGTCGACGGCCCCTTCGCCGAGACCAAGGAATTGCTGGCCGGGTTCTGGATCTGGCAGGTGAAATCGAAGGAAGAAGCGATCGACTGGGTCAAGCGGGTGCCGATGCCGATGCTCGGCGGCGAAGCCGAGATCGAGATTCGCCAGATCTTCGACATGGAAGACTTCGGCGAGGCCATGACGCCCGAGCTGCGCGCGCAGGAAGAACGCCAGCGCGCCGCACTGGCCGGCTGAGCGGCGCTTACCGGTAAGCGGCGGGGATCGTCAGCCCGCCCGCGAACTTATTGCCCCGCGGGTGGCTCCCAGAGCTCGACCTTGTTGCCCTCGGGGTCGATGACCCAGCCGAACTTCCCGTACTCCGAATCGTCGGTCTGGTCCAGCACATGGCAGCCTTCGGCGCGCAGGGCCTGCAGCAGGGCGTGCAGGTCGGCGACCCGGTAGTTGATCATGAAGTTCGCCTTGCCGGGCGCGAAGTGCTCGCTGCCGGCCTGGCCGATCGACCAGACGGTCACGCCCCCGTCCGGCTTGCGCGCCTCGTCGCTCCAGGTGAAGGCCGCGCCGCCCCAGTCCAGCACGTCGACGCCGAGGTGGCGCGCGTACCAGGCGCGCAGGGCGACAGGGTCTTGCGCGTGGAAGAAGATGCCGCCGATGCCGGTAACCCGTTTCATGTCATGTCCGATCTGCACTTGATGAGGGATAGCAACATTACCACTGCTTGCCCGGCAGGTCGATAGCCGCCGCCGGCATGCCGGCGCACCATCGTTGCCACATCAGGCGAAACGCCTGTTCGAGACCGTCGGCAACCCGGTCGAAGGCGTCCGATCCCCACAGCCGCGAACTGCCGCGTAGCGATGAGCGCACCTGGGCCAGTGCCGGCAAGTCTTTGCTCAGCGCTATGCCTTTGCGGACGAAATCCTCCGTATCAGTCGCGATAAATTGCTGCAGGCCATGGTGTCCAAGCATGCAGGCCCCCTGTCGCCCGGCCATGGTCGCGCCTGCCAGCGTCAGCGTCGGCACACCCATGTGCAGTGCGTGCAGCGTCGTGGTGCCGCCTGTGTAGGGGAAGGTGTCGAGGCACACGTCGACCTCCTGATGCAGGGCCAGGTAATCGTCCAGGCCGGTGCGCGGGTGGAAGCGCGTGCGCTGGGGATCGATGCCTTCCTCCTGCAGCCAGGCCTGTAACTGTTCGCGGTCACGTCCTCCCGGAGGCATCGCGGCCAGGAGCAGGCGTGCATCCGGCAGGGCACGCAGGAGGCTGCCCCAGCGGGCGATGACGCGGCGGTTGATCTTGCTGAGCCGGTTGAAGCTGGCGAACGTCAGGTAGCCGTTCGCCAGCGCGGGCAAGGGCAGGAGCCCGGGCGCGTGCGCGGGCGGCTTGAACGCGATGGAAGTGGGCAGGCGCACCAGCTTTTCGGTGAACTGGTCGTCGAACTGACCATGCGGGAGCATGTGCGGGTCGCTCAGGCAATAATCCATCGCCGCCAGGCCGGTGGTGCCGGGGTAGCCGATCCAGGTCGCCTGCAGTGGCGCCGGCTTGCGCGCGAACATGGGCAGGCGGTTGTGGGCGGTATGGCCGGACAGGTCGATCAGGATGTCGATGCCGTCGGCACGGATCAGCGCGTCCAGCGCCGTGTCGTCGAACTCGGCGACGTCGCGCCATTGCGCCATCGTGCCCCGTAAGCGCGCCGTGACCTCGTCGTGGATCGGATAATTATAGTAAGCATGCAGCACCAGGCCGGGACGCCTTGCAAGGCACGCGAATACCGGCTCGACAAAGCTGGCGACCGCGTGGTTACGCAAATCCCCCGAAACGAAGCCGATCCGCAAGGGGCGTCCTGGCTCCGGTGTATTGTCCCATGCAAGCGGCTGCGGCAGGTATGCTTCCAGCCGCAGGCCGAACTGGCGGTGTTCGTCGAACAGCGCGCCGGGCGCGATGCTATCCATGTGACTCATACAGAACAGCATGTTGCTGCGCGCATCGCTGTGGTCGGGGCACACCTGCAGCGCGCGGCGATAGGTATCGATCGCCTCGTCAGGGCGGCCCAGGCTTTCCAGGATGACCGCAAGCGTATTCAGGGCTTCGGCATGGCCCGGATCGAGACGCACGGCAGCGGCTGCACTCGCGTGGGCCTCGCTCAGGCGCCCCACTTCCATCAGTGCCGACGCCATGTTGCTGAGCGCGTGAGGGTTGTCCGGCTGCATGGCGAGCGACTGTTCGAGAACCTGCAGGGCCTCGGCATGCCGGCCGGTGTCCTTCAGCACTACGCCCAGGTTGCAGAGCGATTCCGCATCGTCGGGGCCGAACGCCACCGCTTTTTCCATTGCCGCCATGGCCTGGATCGGCTTGCGGTTCTTGTGGAGGATGGCGCCCAGCAGCTTCCAGCCGAACGCATGCTGGGGGAAGCGGTCGCTCAAGCCACGCGCCGCCTGAGCGGCCGCTTCCATGTTTCCTTGTGCGAAGAGGGCGGCGGCGGCGTCGATCTCCTGCGCTTCCGGCGCGGCGTTTGCGCTCAGCTGCTGTTCGAAGGCGTCGAGCTCCGGCCCCTGCAGCCCTTGGCTGCGGCCGAGCGCGATCAGTTCGCGGGCGGTGGCGAACTGGCGTGCCGCCATCAGCGCGTCCAGGTAAACCAGCCAATAGGCCGCTTCTTCTGGCGCGGCCTGCAGGGCATTGGCGAAATGCGGGATTGCCGCGCCCGGATCGCCGGCCCCGCGTTCGAGCAGGCCCAGCCCGACATGGGCTTCGGCACGGTCGGGCTGGAGCTGCAGGACCGCACGATACAGTTCGCCAGCCTGGTCGTGCCGGCCGGCATCGGTCTCGCGCAGCGCGGCCTGCAGCGCTGCATTGGCGAGCTTCTGGATTTCGTCGTTGGACGCTGACATCGGTGGTTCCTGCGCGGAGGCTGTGGAATACGTATTATCCCTCAGTTGCTGGGCAGGAGCGGCGGCCGGGCTGTCGCAGGTGGTGGGGACCTTCAGGCTGGAGCGCGCCCCACGTGGCCCTGGCTCTCGGCTGAGCCTGCTGGCGTCAGGAGCGCTCGCGCTCGACCCGGTTGACGCCCGCCACCCGCCGCAGGTTGCGGATCAGCTGCGCCAGGTGCACCCGGTCCTTCACCTGGATGGTGAAGCGCAGCTGCGTCATCACGTGTTCGTCGTCCTCGTCCATGCCGACATAGGTGATGTTGGCGTCGGACTCGCCGATCTCGGCCGCGACGCGCGCCAGGATGCCCTTTTCATTATTGATGAGCAGGCGGATGCGGCAATCGAAGCGGCGGTTGAGTTCCTCGCCCCATTGCACGGCGATCCAGCGGTCGGGTTCCTTGGCGCGGATCCGCGTCGCCGGCAGGCAGTCCTTGGTATGCACCACCAGGCCCTGGTCGCGGCGCAGCTGGCCGACGATCTGGTCGCCCGGGATCGGCAGGCAGCAGGGCGCCAGCTGGACCGACACGCCTTCGCTGCCGTAGATCGTGACCGGATCGATGTCGCTGGCCGGGACCGGCAGGCTGGATGGCTTGTGCTCGGGGTCGGCGTCCATCAGGCCGAAGATGTGGCGCGCCACCAGCTGCGGCATGCGCTTGCCGATGCCGATGTCGGCATACAGCTCTTCCATCGACTTGGCCGAGGATTCGGCCAGCAGCTTTTCGATCGTGGCCGGCGGCAGGTCAGGGCTGAGGTTGCGGGCGGCGAGGGCGCCGGCCAGCAGTTCCTGGCCCAGCTCGACCGACTCGTTGACGTTCACCGTGCGCAGGTAGTGGCGGATCGCCGAACGCGCCTTGCCGGTGCGGACATAACTCAGCCAGGTCGGGCTCGGGCGCGATTCCGGGTCGGTGACGATCTCGACGATGTCGCCGTTGTGCAGTTCGTTGCGCAGCTGCGCCGGCTCGTTGTTGATCTTGACCGAGACCGTGTGGTCGCCGATGCCGGTGTGGATCGAGTAGGCGAAGTCGAGCGCCGTGGCGCCGCGCGGCAGCGCGATGATCTTCGACTTCGGCGTGAACACGTAGACCGAATCCGGGAACAGGTCGACCTTGACGTGCTCGAGGAATTCGGCCGAGTCGCCGGTCTGCTGCTGGATGTCGAGCAGCGACTGCAGCCAGGCGTGGGTGCGCTGCTGCAGGTCCGACATGTTCGAATCGCCGGTCTTGTACAGCCAGTGCGCCGCCACGCCGCTCTCGGCGGTGCGGTGCATGTCCTGGGTGCGGATCTGGAATTCGACCGGGGTGCCGTAGGGGCCGATCAGGGTCGTGTGCAGCGACTGGTAGCCGTTGATCTTGCGGATCGCGATGTAGTCCTTGAACTTGCCGGGCATCGGCTTGTACAGGGCGTGCAGGGTGCCGAGCGCCACGTAGCAGTTCGGGACCGTGTCGACCACCACGCGGAAGCCGTACACGTCAAGCACCTGCGAGAACGACAGGTGCTTGTTGCGCATCTTCTTGTAGATGCCGTACAGGGTCTTTTCGCGGCCGTAGACTTCGGCCTCGATGCCGGCGCCGGCGAGTGTGTTCTTGACTGACTCGAGGATCTTCTTGACCACTTCGCGGCGGTTGCCGCGCGCCGCCTTGATGGCCTTGGCCAGCGTGGACCAGCGAAGCGGGTAGAGATGGGCAAAGGACAGGTCCTGCAGCTCGCGGTAGATGTCGTTCAGGCCGAGGCGGTGCGCGATCGGCACGTAGACTTCCATGGTCTCGCGCGAGATGCGGCGGCGCTTGGCCGGCACCATCACGCCCATGGTCCGCATATTGTGCAGGCGGTCGGCGAGCTTGATCAGGATCACGCGCACGTCCGAGGCCATGGCCAGCAGCATCTTGCGGAAGTTCTCGGCCTGGGCTTCGATCTGGCTCTGGAACTCGATCTTCTCGAGCTTGGACAGGCCGTCGACCATGTTGGCGACCTGGGCGCCGAAGCGCTCGATCAGCTCGTCCTTCTTGACGTCCTGGTCTTCGATCACGTCGTGCAGCAGCGCGGCCATGATGGCCTGGGCATCGAGCTTCCACTCGGCGCAGATCTCGGCGACGGCGATCGGATGGGAGATGTAGGGCTCGCCCGACTTGCGGACCTGGCCGAGGTGCATCTCGTCGGAGAAGCGGTAGGCTTCCTTGACCTTTTTCAGCTCGGCGGGGGTGAGGTAGTCGGACAGCTTGTTGATCAGCTGCGTAACCGAAGCAACGCCCGGGGCGGGCGCCGGTGCCTCGGCGTCTTGCGGTTTGCCCGGGCGCTTGCCGCGGGCGGGGGGCGTGTCTGGATGGGTCGAATCCGGGGAAGACAGTTTCATGCGTTCTATCGATCAGCCAGTGTAGGCACAGAATAACAGAATATCGATATACCTAAATCCGCCCACCCCACGGGCTCTTACATCGGCACCTTTTTCAGCATCTCGAGGCCGACCTTGCCGGCGGCGATTTCGCGCAGCGCGACGACGGTCGGCTTGTCCTTGGCTTCGACCTTCGGGGTGTGGCCCTGCAGCAGCTGGCGTGCGCGATAGGTCGCGGCCAGGGTCAGCTGGAAGCGGTTCGGGATGTTCTTGAGGCAATCTTCGATGGTAATACGGGCCATGGTCACTCCTGAATAGACAATGTGCGGCAAGCCATTTACGGCGCCGCGCTCTTACGATGGTTGATGCGCGTGGATTCCCAGCTGGGCAAACAAGTCGGCGTTGCGGGCCGCCTGCTGGGCGAAACGGCAACGTGTCGCTTTGACAATCGCCTGCAGTTCCGCGAGGGCGACGTTGAACTCTTCGTTGATGATAGCATATTCGAACTCCGGAGCGTGAGCGATCTCCCCCCCGGCGGCCAGCAGGCGGCGGGTGATGATATGGGGCTCGTCGGTGCCGCGTTTGTGCAGGCGCTCCTCCAGGGCTTCGATCGACGGCGGCAGAATGAAGATGCCGGCCGCGTCGGGGAACTGCTTCTTCACCTGGCGCGCGCCCTGCCAGTCGATTTCCAGCAGGATGTCGGTGCCGTTCTTCATTTCCTGTTCCACGGTCAGGCGGCTGGTGCCGTAGTAATTGCCGTGGACTTCCGCCCATTCCATGAATTCGCCCCGGTCGGCGCGCGAGACGAAGTCTTCCGCCGACGTGAAGTGGTACTCGCGGCCGTCCTGCTCGCCCGGACGCGGCGGACGCGTGGTGGTCGAGATCGACAGCTTGATGCCCGGTTCCAGCTTCAGCAGGGCGTTGACCAGGGTCGATTTACCGGCGCCGGACGGGGCGGCGACGACGAACAGGCTGCCGGAGAGGGCGGGAGTGAGCATGATGTGGTTCCTTGTTTGGTACGTAGTGTTCATCATAAGTTTGAACGCGCGGGCGGGGAACCCGCCCGCCCTGCGTAAGGTGGGCGGGTCTCCCGCCCGCGCGTTCAAATCACCGTCGCGCTGTTGCGCAACGACAACATACAAATTATTTATTCGAGGTTCTGAACCTGCTCGCGCATCTGCTCGATCAGCAGCTTCAGCTCCATCGACGCATCGGCCAGCTCCTTGACCGAGGCCTTGGCGCCCAGCGTATTCGCCTCGCGGTTCAGTTCCTGCATCATGAAGTCGAGGCGCTTGCCGACCTGGCCGCCCTTCTTGAGGATGTGGCGGGTTTCGTTCAGGTGGGCCGACAGGCGCGACAGCTCTTCCGAGACGTCGATGCGGATGCCGTACAGCGTCACTTCCTGGCGGATGCGCTCCAGTACTTCCTGGCGGCTCAGCACCGACGGGTTGCCGTGGCCGGCCAGGCCCAGCGCGTCCTGCATGCGCTCGACTGCTTTCTGCTGGAACTGCGAGATTACCTGCGGGATCAGCGGCGTGATGCGCTTGACGATCGCTTCCATTGAATCGATGCGCGACAGCAACATCGCCTCGAGCGCCGCGCCTTCGCGCTTGCGGCTGTCGACGAAAGCGGCGACGGTGGTCGCGGTGAGGGCGGCGACGTCAAGCTGCAGGGATTCCTGGCCGACCGTCGATTCCTCGATGACGCCGGGCCAGCGCAGCAGCTCGGCCACCGTCATCTGCGGCGCCGCGGCGAAGTGCTTGGTCACTTCGGCCTGCAGGCGCGCGAGGTCGGACAGCAATTCCTGGTTGAGTGCCTGCGAGCCGCCGGCAGCCTTGCGGCCGAAGGACAAGCGCACTTCAACCTTTCCGCGCGTGATCGCGGCCATGATGGCGGAGCGCAGGTCGGGTTCGAGCGCGCGCAGGTCGTCATTGATGCGGAACTGGAGGTCGAGGAAGCGCGAATTGACGCTCTTGATCTCGATCGTGAGGGTGCCGGCAGCGCCTTCGCTGGTGGCCACCGCATAACCTGTCATGCTTGAAATGCTCAATGAAATCCCCGTTTTTTTATTCTTTACAAAGGCGACATTTATCCCACACAATCGTTGTGTTAAGCAAGGATTCTCCTGAATGGCCGCACAGAATAACGCCCCCCTGCCGGATGGCCTGGAAATTGCCGGATATCGCATTGTAAAGAAAATTGCGTCCGGTGGGTTCAGTATTGTTTATCTGGCATATGACGCCGAAGGCAATGCGGTCGCCATCAAGGAATACCTGCCCAGCCAGCTCGCCTTGCGCGCGCCCGGCGAGCTGATACCCGTGGTTTCCAAGCCCAACCTACCGGTCTTCCGCATCGGCCTGAAGTGCTTCTTCGAAGAGGGGCGGGCGCTGGCGCGCATCGTCCATCCGAACGTGGTGCGGGTGGTGAACTTCTTCCGTGCCCACGAGACGGTCTACATGGTGATGGCCTACGAGTCCGGCCACACCTTGCAGGACCATATCGCGCGCCTGCATGCGAGGGGCAGCCGCATGGGCGAAGCCTCGATCCGCCAGCTGTTCAAGGGCGTGTGCGCCGGCGTGCGCGAAGTCCACGCCAACAAGCTGCTGCACCTGGACCTGAAGCCGGCCAACATCTACCTGCGCAGCGACGGCTCGCCGCTGCTGCTCGACTTCGGCGCGGCGCGCCAGACCATCAACATCGATGCGCCGATGCTGGCGCCGATGTACACGCCCGGTTTCGCGGCGCCCGAGCTGTACAGCAAGGCGGCGGCACTCGGACCCTGGACCGACATCTACAGCATCGGCGCGGCCATGTACGCCTGCATGACGCGCTCGATGCCGCAGCCGGTGGAAGCACGCAAGATCGAGGACAAGACCGAGGCCGCGCTGGCCACGCTGGCGGGCAGCTATTCGCCCGAGCTGATCGACATGGTCCGCTCCTGCATGGCGCTCGATCCGCTGGCGCGCCTGCAGAGCGTGTTCTCGATGCAGAAGGTGCTGCAGGCCGCGCCCTCGATCGCGCCGCAGGCCGAGGAAGAAGAATCCGAAGCGCCGGCCGCCGGCTGGCGCGGCCTGGCAGGGCGCCTCGGATTCGGGCGCAAGGCGAGCTAGGAGAGAACATGCAGTTTTCCGTCTATCAGCAAACCCACATCGGTGGGCGCAAGGTCAACCAGGACCGCATGGGCTACAGCTTCACGCGCGACGCGCTGCTGCTGGTGCTGGCCGACGGCATGGGCGGCCACCTGGCCGGCGAGGTCGCCGCCACCATCACGCTGCAAACGATGTCGATGATGTTCCGCATGCAGGCCAAGCCCTACGTGAAGAAGCCCGAGCGCTTCCTGGAAGAGGCCCTGAACCAGGCCCACTGGGATATCCTCGCCTACGCCGAAGCCAACAAGCTGCCCGAGACGCCGCGCACCACCGTGGTGGCCTGCCTGGTCCAGCACAACTGCGCCGTATGGGCGCACTGCGGCGATTCGCGCCTGTACTGGGTGCGCCGCAACCAGGTGCTGGCGCGCACGCGCGACCACTCGCACCTCGAATACCTGATCGACCGCGGCAAGGCCAGCGAGGCCGACCGCAATACCCACCCGGACCGCAACAAGCTGTGGAACTGCCTCGGCGCCAACCAGGCGCCGAAAGTCGAGCTGTCGCGCCAGGCCAGCCTGGAGCCGGGGGACACGCTGCTGCTGTGTTCGGATGGCCTGTGGGGCATGCTGCCCGAGACCGAGATCGTGCACCGATTGTCCACCTCGACCATCGTGCAGGCCGTGCCCGACATGGTGGCGATGGCGGCCGCGATCGGCGGCGCGCGCGCGGACAACACGACCGCGCTGGCGATCACCTGGCAGGGCGCGGAGGCGAAGGGCAGCCTGGGGCCGGACGTGATCTCGACCCAGATGCTGCCCGAGGACGAGGTCAGCTCGACGATCACCGCCGGCCAGCCCTTGCCCTCGGGTGCCGCCGACGTTGCAGATGCGTTCGACGAAGACGAGATCGAAAAGGCGATTGCCGAGATCCGCGAAGCGATCGAAAAATCTTCCCAATTACTCAAATAAGAAAAGGCTTCCCATGACGTTTGCACAACGCCCGAGCGGGCGCGCGGTCGACCAGCTGCGCGCCATCCGCATCACCCGCCAGTACACCCGGCATGCCGAGGGATCGGTGCTGATCGAATGCGGCGACACCAAGGTGATCTGCACCGCCAGCATCGAAGAGAAGGTGCCGGGCTTCCTGAAGGGCAAAGGGCAGGGCTGGCTGACGGCCGAATACGGCATGCTGCCGCGTTCGACCCACACCCGCATGGACCGCGAGGCCGCGCGCGGCAAGCAGACCGGCCGCACCCAGGAAATCCAGCGCCTGATCGGCCGCTCCCTGCGCGCCGCCTTCGACCTGGAAGCCTTCGGCGAGCGCACCCTGCACCTGGACTGCGACGTCATCCAGGCCGACGGCGGCACCCGCACCGCCTCGATCACGGGCGCCATGGTGGCGGCCTACGACGCGTTCAGCGTGCTGGTGGGGCAGGGGCTGCTGGCGGCGGTGCCGGTGAAGCACTTCGTGGCGGCGATCTCGGTGGGCGTGTACAAGGGCACGCCGGTGCTGGACCTGGATTACGTCGAGGATTCGGATTGCGATACCGACATGAATATCGTGATGACGGACCAGGGGCATTTCATCGAGGTGCAAGGGACGGCTGAAGGGGCGGCCTTCGATCGCGTCGGGATGAACCGGCTGCTGGATCTGGGGCAGTTGGGGATTACGGAGTTGATTCGTTTGCAGAAGCAGTCGCTGGGACTGATTGGCTGATTCGGCATGCTTAATCCGCACCGCAGCCACAAAGCGTCCTTTAGCCCAACGCGCTAAAATACCACCCCTCCGCGCCACCGCACCCCATCGCCATGACCCAACGCCTGATCCTCGCCTCCAATAACGCCGGCAAACTGAAGGAATTCGCCCAACTGCTGGAACCCATCGGGTTCGCGCTGCACCCGCAAGGCGAATTCAATGTCCCGGAAGCGGAAGAGCCCTTCGGCACCTTCGTGGAAAACGCCCTGGCCAAGGCCCGCCACGCGTCGCGCCTGACCGGCCTGCCGGCCCTGGCCGACGACTCCGGGGTCTGCGTCAACGCACTGGGCGGCGCACCGGGCGTCTACTCGGCCCGCTACGCCGGCGAACCGAAATCCGACGCCCGCAATAACGAAAAACTGGTCGCCGACCTGGCCCGGCACGCCGACAAGTCGGCCTACTACTATTGCGTGCTGGTCTACGTGCGCCATGCCGATGACCCGCAGCCCGTGATCGCCGACGGCCAGTGGCATGGCGAGATCATCGACACGCCGCGCGGCGCCAACGGCTTCGGCTACGACCCGCACTTCCTGATCCCTTCGCTCGGCAAGACCACCGCCGAACTCGAGCCAAGTGTGAAGAATGCCCACTCGCACCGTGGCCAGGCCCTGCGCGCCCTCGTGGAAAAACTGTCCAAATGATTCCGATTAAAGTCGCCGGCCCAAGTCATGGCACAAGCGCGGGCGAACCGCGTTCACCCGCCGCGACGGCCCTGCAATACCTGCAGCCGGGCGCGCTGAACCTGACAGCCCTGCCGCCGCTGTCGCTCTACATCCACTTCCCCTGGTGCGTGCGCAAGTGCCCGTATTGCGACTTCAATTCGCACGAGGCCAAGGGCGAGCTGCCGGAGAAGGACTACCTGGACGCCGTGCGCCTCGACCTGGAGCAGTCGCTGCCGATGATCTGGGGCCGCAAGATCCACACCGTCTTCATCGGCGGCGGCACGCCGAGCCTGATGTCGGCCGCCGGCCTCGATCGCCTGCTGTCCGACGTGCGCACCCTGCTGCCGCTCGAGATCGGGGCCGAGATCACCATGGAAGCCAATCCAGGCACCTTCGAAGCCGAGCGCTTCAAGGCCTACCGCGACAGCGGCGTGAACCGCCTGTCGATCGGGACCCAGAGCTTCAACGGCGCCCACCTCAAGGCCCTGGGCCGCATCCACGACGAAGCCGAGGCCCTGCGCGCGGTGGAAATCGCCTGTTCGACCTTCGATAATTTCAACCTCGACCTCATGTTCGCGCTGCCGTCGCAGACGCTCGACGAAGCGCGCCGCGACCTCGCGACTGCGCTGTCCTTCGCCCCGCCGCACCTGTCGATGTACCACCTGACGATGGAACCGAACACGGTGTTCGCCAAGTATCCGCCGGCGCTGCCGGACGACGACCTGAGCGCCGACATCCAGGACATGATCCTCGAAGCCACGGCCGCCGCCGGCTACCGGCACTACGAGGTCTCGGCCTATGCCAGGGAAGGCCGCCAGGCGCAGCACAACCTGAACTACTGGCAGTTCGGCGACTACCTGGGTATCGGCGCCGGCGCCCATTCGAAGATTTCGTTCCCGCACCGCGTGCTGCGCCAGGCGCGCTACAAGCAGCCGGGCTCCTTCATCGACGCCGCCAAGCGCGGCAACCCGGTGCAGGAAGAGCACGAGATCGCGCGCGCCGACATGGGCTTCGAGTTCATGCTCAATGCCCTGCGCCTGGTCGACGGCTTCGATCCGAACCTGTTCGGCGAGCGCACCGGCATGAACATCAGCGCCATCAGCAAGGCGCTCAACGAGGCGGAAAGCAAGGGCCTGCTCTACCGCGACCACAAGCTGATCAAGCCGACCGAGCTCGGCCAGCGCTTCCTCAATGATCTGCAGGAGATGTTCCTGGCGGGGTAAGGTTCAGGTGCGTACTGCACCCGCCAGCGATTCGATGGTGCGCGCCAGTCCCTTGACCACGCGCGCCATGCCCGTGTAGTCGAGCTTGTCCGGCGTATCCTCCGCCGTGTGGTAGTAGGGGTAGCGCAGGAAGGCGGTGTCGGTGATCATCAGGGCAGGGTAGCCGTGCCGGTTGTAGGAGGCATGGTCCGACAAGGTCACGCCCATCACGTGGGCCGGCGCCGCCAGGCCCTCGGCCGGGAAGTCCGACTGCGCCCGGAACGCCCCCAGCGCCTGGCGCACCAGCGCCGACGATTCGAGCGTGCCCACGAAGGCGATGAAGTTGCCGGTGCTCGGATACTGCTTCTCCAGCCCCGGCGGCAGCTTCCGGCTGTTCTGCGCCTGCGAGTACCAGCCGACCGTTTCCAGGATCAGGGCCCCTTCCACGTTCTGCCCGTTTTTCTTCAGCTCGCGGGCGTGCTGCATGCTGCCCATCTCTTCGCCCATGAAGAATGGCGGCTCCTCGTTGACGAAGAAGACGAACTTGATTTCGGTGCCGCGGCTCGGCTGCATGGCCTTGAGCAGGCGCGCCAGCTCCAGCACGGCGGCGGTGCCGCTGCCGCCGTCGTTGCCACTGAGGTTCGCGCCCGGGGCGCCGCCCGCGGAATCGTAATGGGCGCCGACGATGAAGATGCGTTCCGGCTTGCTGCCCGGCGCCGTGTTCGCAATCGAGACTTCGATGTTGCGCACCTTCTGGCCGCCGGCCTGGTATTCCTGGCGGCGCAGGCGGTAGCCATAGCCTTGCAGCGTGCTCTCGATGTGCCGTGCGGCCTGCTCCTGCGCGCGCGGGGTCGCGGTGTTGTGCTCCTGGCTGGCGATCGCCGTGACGTGCGCGCGCAGGCGGGCGGACAGGTCGGGGCCGGAAGCGGACGGGGCGGAATCGGTTTCCAGGGTCAGCGTCGCCAGCGCGACCGCAAGCAGGATCGCGATGAGGATTTTCCAGTGTGAGCGGGCGAATTTGCGCATGGCAGTCGGGCAGCGAGCCCCCAAGCGTTCATGCGTCCAGTGTAGCGAGCTTGTGAAACCTGCATCATTTCAATTCCGCGTTTCAATTCGACAGCGCAAAAAAATCGGGCCGCGAAGGGCCCGATGTCATGGACAAGCAGCAGCTCAGCGCGCCGCCACCGGCGTGCCCGGCTCGGTCCAGCCGCCGCCCAGCACGCTGTACAGCGTCACCTGGTTCTGCAGGCGCTGCAGGTTGGCCTGCACCGCCGCCTGCTGCGCCTGGAACAGCGCGCGCTGGGCGTCGAGCAGCTCGAGGTAGCTGGCCGCGCCGTTACGGTAGCGCAGGTCGGCCAGGTTGAAGCGGTCGGCCTCGGCCTCGGCCACCGCGCGCTGGGCGCGCAGCTGCTCGCTGAAGGTCGATTGCCCGGCCAGCGCGTCCGCCACTTCGCGGAACGCGGTCTGGATCGAGCGCTCGTACTGCGCCACCGCGACGTCGCGCTGGGCGCGGGCAGAGCCCAGCACGGCGGTATTGCGGCCGTAGTCGAAGATCGGCAGGATCGCCTGCGGCGCGAAGGTCCAGCCGTAAGTGCCGCTCTTGAACAGGCCGGACAGCTCGGTGCTGGCGCTGCCCACGCTGCCCGTCAGCGTAATGCGCGGGAAGAAGTTGGCACGCGCCGCGCCGATGTTGGCGTTGGCCGCGATCAGCTGCTGCTCGGCCGCGCGGATATCCGGGCGGCTGGCCAGCAGGCTTGATGGCAGGCCGGCCGGCAGGTCGGGCAGCTCGGTGGTCGCCAGGGTGGTGCCGCTCGGTACCGGTTCCACCGGGGTGCCGACCAGCAGCGTGAGCAGGTTGAGGTCCTGCGCGCGCTGGCGCTGCTGCGCCGCGAGCGTGGCCAGTGCGGTTTCCACCAGCGAGCGCGCCTGCTGCAGTTCGAAGCGCGAGGCTACGCCGTTGTCGAAGCGCAGCTGGGTCAGGCGCAGCGATTCCTGGCGCGTGCCCAGGGTCTGCTGGGTGATCGCCAGCAGCTCTTCGTCGGCCAGCAGCTGCAGGTAGACGCTGGCCACCGAGGAGACCAGGCTGATCTGCGCCGACTTGCGCGCTTCTTCGGTGGCCAGGTACTGGGCCAGCGCAGCCTGCGACAGGTTGCGCACGCGCCCGAACAGGTCGAGCTCGAAGCTTGATACCGAGAAGCCCGACTGGTACAGGCTCGAGATCGGCTCGTCTTCGCCGGTGGTCTGGCGCTGGCCGCTGATGCCTACGCCGACGGTCGGCAGGCGGTCGGCGCGGCTGATGCGGTACTGCGCACGGGCCTGCTCGATGTTGGCGATTGCGACGCGCAGGTCGCGGTTGTTGCTCAGCGCCTGCTCGATCAGGCCGCGCAGGCGCGCGTCCGGGAAGAAGCGCTGCCAGGCGATCATGGCCGGCGCCTCGCTCGCCAGCTGGGCGGCCGGCGCGCTGGCGGGCTTCGCCAGTTCAGGGAAGGCCCCGGCCACCGGCGCCGCCGGACGCTCGTACTTCGGCGCCAGCGACATGCAGCCTGCCAGCGTCATAGCCAGAGCGAGCGGAGTCAAGCGGGTCATTTTTTTCATCATGTCGATCATATTTTTTCCTGGACTGCGCTTGCAGCGTCTTCCTCATGCGCGTACTTCTTGCGCTGGCGTTCGCTGCCCTTGAAGATCTTGCGGACCACGACGAAGAACAGCGGCACGAACAGCACGCCCAGCGTCGAAGCCGTAATCATACCGCCCATCACGCCGGTACCGATCGCGCGCTGCGATGCCGAGCCGGCGCCGCCCGCGATCACCAGCGGCAGCACGCCGAGGATGAAGGCCAGCGAGGTCATGATGATCGGGCGGAAGCGCAGGTGCGCCGCCTCGATCGCCGCTTCCATCGGCGACTTGCCCTGCGCCTGCAGGTCCTTCGCGAACTCGATGATCAGCACCGCGTTCTTCGCCGCCAGGCCGATGATGGTCACCAGGCCGATCTTGAAGTACACGTCGTTCGGGTAGCCCCGCATCATGGCTGCCAGCACGGCGCCCAGGATACCGAAAGGCACCACCAGCAGCACCGACACCGGGATCGACCAGCTTTCATACAGCGCGGCCAGGGCCAGGAAGATCGCCAGCAGCGAGAAGGCCATCAGGATGCCCATGGTGCCGCCCGAGAGCTGTTCCTCGCGCGACTGGCCGGTCCACTCGAAGGCGAAGCCCGGCGGCAGCTTGGCTGCCAGGCGCTCCATCTCGGCCAGCGCGTCGCCGGTCGAATAGCCCGGCTTGGCGTCGCCCGAGATGCTCATTGCCGGATAGCCGTTGTAGCGCAGGGTCTGCATCGGACCGGTCACCCAGCGCGTGGTCGCGAACGAGGACAGCGGCACCGGCTGGCCCTGGACGTTCATGGCGTTCAGGCGCAGCAGGTCGTCCGGCTGCATGCGGGCGCTGGCATCGGCCTGCACCACGACGCGCTGCAGGCGGCCGGCGTTCGGGAAGTCGTTCACGTACGAGGAACCGAGCGAGGTCGAGATCGCGGTGTTGATCGCATCGAAGCTCACGCCCAGGGCCTGGGCCTTGTCGCGGTCGATGTCGAGCATGACCTGGGGCGCGTCTTCCAGGCCTTCCGGGCGCACGCCGGCCAGGATCGGGCTCTGCGCCGCCATGCCGAGCAGCTGGTTGCGGGCTGCCAGCAGGGCGTTGTGGCCGTTGCCGCCGCGGTCCTGCAGGCGGAAGCTGAAGCCGGTGCCGCGGCCCAGTTCCGGGATCGGCGGCGGCGACAGCGCGAAGATGAAGGCGTCGCGCACACCGGACAGGCCGCCGATGATGCGGCCGGCCACGGCCTGGGCGCTCGAATTCTCGCCCTTGCGCTCGTCCCAGTCCTTCAGCGGGATGAAGGCCAGCGCCATGTTCTGGCCCGCGCCCGAGAA
Source organism: Telluria sp. ZB4P36 (assembly GCF_059685865.1). Lineage (NCBI taxonomy): Bacteria > Pseudomonadati > Pseudomonadota > Betaproteobacteria > Burkholderiales > Oxalobacteraceae > Telluria > Telluria sp. ZB4P36. The sequence goes on along the minus strand of NZ_JCASIE010000001.1, from coordinate 543,395 downwards.
CGAGAAGCCCAGCACGCTGACCATGTTGGCCACTTCCGGCTGCTTCATGATGAAGGCCTCGGCGGTACGCATCACCTCGTTGGTGCGTTCGAGCGTGGCGCCCGGCGGCAGCTGGATGTTGGCGATCACGTAGCCCTGGTCTTCGTTCGGCAGGAAGGAGTTCGGCATGCGGGTGAAGAACAGCGTCACCAGGCCGATCACCAGCGCGAAGGCGAGCAGCGCGCGGCCCGAGTTGCGGATCAGCTTGCCGACCCAGCCCTCATACCCCTTGGCGGTCCTGGCGAAGCGGCGGTTGAACCAGCCGAAGAAACCCTTCTTCTCGTGATGGTGGCCGGCTTCGACAGGTTTGAGCAGGTGCGCGCACAGGGCCGGGGTCAGGGACAGCGCCAGGAAGGCCGAGAAGGCGATCGAGGAGACCATGACCACCGAGAACTGGCGGTAGATGTTGCCCACCGCGCCGCCGAAGAAGGCGAGCGGCACGAACACCGACATCAGGACCACGGTCACGCCGACGATGGCGCCCGAGATCTGGCCCATGGCCTTGCGGGTCGCGGCCAGCGGGCTCAGACCCTCTTCGCTCATGATGCGCTCGACGTTCTCGACGACCACGATGGCGTCGTCGACCACGATACCGATCACCAGCACCATGCCGAACATGGTCAGCACGTTGATCGAGTAGCCCAGCGCCAGCAGGGTGCCGAGGGAACCGAGCAGGGCGACCGGAACCACGATGGTCGGGATGATCGTATAGCGGAAGTTCTGCAGGAACAGGTACATCACCAGGAACACCAGCACGATCGCTTCGACCAGGGTATGCAGTACCTGCTCGATCGAGATGTCGATGAACTTCGAGCTGTCGAAAGGCACGGTGGCCTTCATCCCGGCCGGGAAGAACTTCGACAGTTCATCCATGCGCTCGCGCACCAGGCGCGCGGTTTCCAGCGCGTTGCCGCTCGGGGCCAGCTGCACGCCGATGCCGGTGGACGGCTTGCCGTTCAGGCGCGCCGAGGTGCCATAGGCCTGGCCGCCGATTTCGATGCGGGCCACGTCCTTCAGGCGCACGGTCGAACCGTCCGGATTCGCGCGCAGCACGATGTTGCCGAACTGTTCGACGGTGGAGAGCTGGCCGGTCACGACCACGGTCGCGGTGATTTCCTGGCCGCGTGCCAGCGGCAGTTCGCCGATGGTGCCGGAGGCCACCTGGGCATTCTGGCTGCGGATCGCGTTGTTGACGTCGGCCGGCGACAGGCGGAAGCCCACCAGCTTGGCCGGGTCGATCCAGACGCGCATGGCGCGCTCGGTACCGAACAGCTGCGCGGTACCGACGCCCTTGATACGCTGGATCTCGGGCAGCACCGTGCGCGAGGCGTAATCGCCCAGCGCGATCGGGTCCCACTTCGGATCGTCGGACGAGAGGATGGTAAACAGCAGGAAGTTCGCGCGCACCTTGTCGACGCGCACGCCCTGCTGGTTCACCGCCGCCGGCAGGCGCGGGGCCGCGCGCGACAGGCGGTTCTGGACGTCCACCTGGGCCAGCTCCGGATTGGTGCCGGTTTCAAAGGTCAGGGTGATCGAGCCGCTGCCGTTGGCGGTGCTGCTCGATTCCATGTAGACGAGGCCCGGCGAACCGTTCATCTCGCGTTCGATGACGGAGATGACCGAGTCTTCCAGGGTCTGGGCCGACGCGCCCGGATAGGCGGCATTGATCACGATCGATGGCGGGGCCACGTTCGGATACTGGGCGATCGGCAGCTGGGTGATCGAGACCGCGCCGATCACCATGATGAACAGCGCGATCACCCAGGCGAAAATAGGGCGGTCAATAAAGAAACGTGCCATGAATTAGTCCTGTTCTTGTCCTGCGGCGGCTCAGTTGCGCGCCGAGGCGGTGGCCGGAGCCGGCGCCGCGCCAGGCGCCGCGGCGGTGGCAGCATGCCACGGCACGACCTTGACCGGGGTACCCGGCGGCAGCATCTGCAGCTTCTGGAAGCCGTCGACCATCACGCGTTCGCCTTCCTTCAGGCCTTCGGTGACGATCCAGTTGGCGCCCTGCTGCGAGCCGATCTTGACGGTGCGCGGCGTCGGTTTGTTGTCCGGGCCGACGACCATCAGGGTATCGCCCTGCGGGCCGCCGCGGGTGACGGCCTGCTGCGGCACCACGATGCCGTTCGGGAGCTGGGCCTGGGCCAGGCGCACGCGCACGTACTGGCCCGGCAGCAGGGCGTTGTCCGGGTTCGGTACCTGCGCACGCAGGGTGACCTGGCCGGTGCTCGGGTCGACGGTGACGTCCGAGAACAGCAGGCGCCCCTTGGTAGCCAGCTCGGTGCCGTCGTCCAGCACCACCGTCACCGGTGCATCTTTGGCGTTACCGCCGCCGGCCTGCTTGCGCAGGCGCTGCAGCTCGGTGGCCGACTGGGTGATGTTCAGGTACATCGGATTGGTCTGCTGGATCAGCGCCATTTCGGTCGCCTGGGTCGCCGAGACGAGGGCGCCTTCGGTCACCAGCGAGCGGCCGATGCGGCCCGAGATCGGGGCGTACACGTTGGCGTAGCCCGCGTTGATCTGGGCGATGCGCACCTGGGCCCTGGCGGCCGCAACGGCCGCTTCCGCCTGCTTCTGGGCGGCCACGGCGTTGGTGTATTCCTGCTTGCTGATGGCATTGGCCTCGACCAGTGGCTTGTAGCGCTCGGCCTGGGCGGCGGCCTGGTTCAGGGTTGCCTGGGCGCTGCCGACGTCGGCCTGGGCCGCGGCGAGGCGTGCCTGGTAGGGAGCCGGATCGATCTGGTACAGGGACTGGCCTTGCTTGACTTCGCTGCCTTCAGTGAACAGGCGCTTGAGCACCACGCCGTCCACGCGCGCGCGGACCTGGGAAGTGCGGACCGGCTCGGCACGCGCCGGCAGTTCGGTCAGCAGCGACACCGGCTCGTACTTGGTGGTGACGACGCCGACTTCCGGCGCCGGCATGCCGCCGCCTGGGCCAGCGGCGGCCGGGGCGGCGTCATTCTTGCCGCAGCCCGACAGCAGGGCGATGGCCACCAGCGTGCCTGCGGCGATGCGGGTCAGGGTCAGGGAGGAGTGGTCTGAGCGCATTACGTATGCTTCCTTCTCATTGTTGTTTCGATATCCGGCGTCAGATACTTCGATGACGCACGAATTGTTACTGGCTTTCGGGGACAGTTTTATATACTATCACGGCTGTATGTTTATTGCTGGAGAGCCCCAACAAATTTAAGGGCAATGAAAAAATGGCACGTAAAACCAAGGCGGAGGCTGCGGCGACCCGCGACAGCATCCTTGACGCTGCAGAAAAATTGTTCGCTGAACAAGGCGTATCAAGAACAACTTTACAACATATTGCGAGCGCTGCGGGAGTGACGCGGGGCGCGATTTATTGGCATTTCCTCGACAAGGGCGCGCTGTTCAACGCCATGTTCGACCGCGCCAAGATGCCGATGGACGAGGCCATGCAGCAGCTCGACGAGCAGCGCGACGTCAGGGATCCGCTGCAATGCCTGCGCGACGACATGATGACGGTGCTGCGCATCGTGGTGGAAGACGAGAAGGCGCGCCGCGTGTTCGAGATCGCCACCCTGAAGACGGAATTCATCGACGAGGTGGATTCGGTACGCGCGCGCCGCCGCGAGTCGATCGGCCTGTGGCAGGACCGCATGGAAGCGCACCTGAAGCAGGCGCAGGAGAAGGGCATGCTGCGCCCGGGCGTCACCACCCTGGCCGCCGCGCAGGGTGGCTGGATCATGGTCGATGGCCTGATCCGCAACTGGATCTTCGAGCCGGCCTGGTTCGACCTGCAGGAGCTCGGCGGGACGGTGATCGATACCTACCTGAACGGCCTGCGGGCGATGTAAAAAACGCGCCGGAGGCGCGTTTTCCTTGTTACTTCATTTCTTCGATCATCTTCTTCAGCTTGATCGAATCCGCCACGAAGGCGCGGATGCCTTCGGCCAGCTTCTCGGTTCCCATCGCGTCTTCATTCAGCATGAAGCGGAAGGTCTTCTCGTCGATTGCGATCTTCCGGATGTCAGCGTTGGCATCGGCCACCAGCTTGCGCTCGACCGGCGCCTGGGTGTCGGCCAGCTTCTGCAGCAGGTCCGGCGAGATGGTCAGCAGGTCGCAGCCCGCCAGTTCCAGGATCTGCGAGGTGTTGCGGAAGCTCGCGCCCATGACTTCGGTCTTGTAGCCGAACTTGCGGTAGTACTGGTAGATGCGCTTGACCGACTGCACGCCCGGATCGTCGGCGCCCTGGTACTCAAGGCCGGTCGACTTCTTGTACCAGTCGTAGATGCGGCCGACGAAGGGCGAGATCAGCTGGACGCCCGCTTCGGCGCAGGCGATCGCCTGGCACAGCGAGAACAGCAGGGTCAGGTTGCAGTGAATGCCTTCCTTCTCCAGGATCTCGGCGGCGCGGATGCCTTCCCAGGTCGAGGCGATCTTGATCAGCACGCGCTCGCGCGACACGCCGGCCTTCTCGTACAGGGCGATCAGCTCGCGGCCCTTGGCGACGGTGGCTTCGGTATCGAAGGACAGGGCGGCATCGATCTCGGTCGAGACGCGGCCCGGCACGTACTTCAGGATCTCGACGCCGAAACCGATCAGGAGGTTGTCGACGATTTCATCGACCGTGGCGTGGGGCGCATCGGCGATCGCCTTTTCCAGCAGCGGACGGTATTCCGGCTTCTGCACGGCCTTCAGGATCAGCGACGGATTGGTGGTCGCATCCTGCGGCGCGTAGGCCTTGATCGACTGGAAGTCGCCGGTATCGGCGACGACGGTGGTGTATTGCTTGAGTTGTTCGAGTTGGTTCATGGCGGGGCGCTTAAAGATGAGTCAAATTAAAAGTCGGTGCCGTCGATGAAGGCGGCGAGCATGCCTTCCAGGCCGGCGCGGTCTTCGTCCGAGAAGCGGTTCAGTACCGGGCTGTCGATGTCGAACACGCCCAGCAGCACGCCGTCCTTGATCACCGGGATCACGATCTCGGATGCCGAGGCCGAATCGCAGGCGATATGGCCCGGGAAGGCGTGCACGTCCGGCACGACGATGGTCTTGCGCTCGACCGCGGTGGTGCCGCAGACGCCGCGGCCGAAGGGAATGCGGGCGCAGGCCGGCTTGCCCTGGAAGGGGCCGACCAGCAAATCCTGGCCGTCGCCCTTGCGGGCCGGCACGGTGAAGTAGAAGCCGGCCCAGTTCAGGTCGGCGAGGGTGTCGTACACGAGGGCAGAGAACTGCGCGGCGTTCGCCATCAAATTGCGTTCGCCTTCGAGGACGCTTTCGACCTGGCGCACCAGCAGGGCGTAGTCAGGGCGGGAGCTGCGTTCGGGATTGATGTGCATGGCGTGACCCGGGATGCTATGGAAACCGGGTATTTTACACCTGCGCGAATGTGCGCGCCGCCGGCGGCTCAGCCGAGGAAGGAATCGAACTGCATGTCGAATTCCTGCAGCGCCTTCTGCGCGTTCTGCATTTTCTTGCGGAATTCCGGCCCGCGCCGCAGCGCCAGCCCCACCGCCAGCACGTCGATCACGACCAGGTAAGCCAGGCGCGCTGAAATCGGCGTGTAGGGGTCGATCGCGAACACCAGGTCGATCGGGATGAACAGGGTCGCGATCTCGGCCAGCGGCGTCCCGGAGGGCGCCAGCACGATCACGTCGGCGCCGCCGCGCCGCGCCAGCTTGGCCGAGCGGGTCAGCGCCGGATTATTGCCGCGCTGCGAAATCGCCACCACCGCATCGCCTTCGCGCAGCAGGGCCGCGGCGATCGAGTGGATCGCCGGATCGGTATAGGCGACCGTCGGCACCCCCGAGCGGAAGAACTTGTGCTGGGCGTCGGCGGCCACGAAGCCCGACGAGCCCTGGCCGTAGAACTCGATCTTGTTGGCGCGCGACAGGATGTCGAGCGCCTTCTGGACCAGTTCCGGCTTGAGGTTGTTGCGCAGGTCGAGCAGGGTGTTGATCGAACGGCTGCAGATCTTGTTCACCAGGTCGGACGCCAGGTCGTCCGGCGCCGGCTGCTCGTTCGCACCCGGCAGGGCCAGGGCGAGACCCTGGGCCAGCTTGAGCTTGAACTCGTGCCAGCCGTCGTAGCCGAGGGTGCGGCAGAAACGCACCACGGTGGGTTCGGACACCTGGGCGCTCTTGGCCAGCGCCGTGATGTTCTGGCTCACCGTCACGGAAGGCGCGGCGAGCACGGCGAGCGCCACCTTGCGCTCGGATTTCGAGAGCGAGTCGAGCTGGGTACGGATGGAATCGAGCAGCATGATGGCCTAGGTTCAGTCTTCCGGCAGCACTTCTTCGCGCCACTGCAGCCCGTCGCGGCCGATCAGCGCGCTCGCGGCGGCAGGGCCCCAGGTGCCCGAGGTATATGGTACCGGCGCGTTGTCGTTCTGCTCCCAGTGCTGCAGGATCGGCTCGACCCATTCCCAGGCCGCTTCCAGCTCGTCGCCGCGCATGAACAGGGTCAGCTGGCCGCGCAGCACGTCGACCAGCAGGCGCTCGTAGGCTTCCATGCGCGGGCTGGTGAACTGCTCGCGGAAATCGAGTTCGAGCTCGGCCTGCTTCAGGCGCATCGAATCGCCCGGGGTCTTGGCCATCAGGTTCATCGACAGGCCTTCGTCCGGCTGCAGGCGGATCACCAGGCTGTTGGGCTGGAAGCTCGAGGTCGGCTGGTTGAAGATCGAATGCGGGATCTGCTTGAAGCGCACCACGATCTCGGCCAGGCGGTCGGCCATGCGTTTGCCGGTGCGCAGGTAGAAGGGCACGCCGGCCCAGCGCCAGGTGTCGATCTCGGCCTTCATGGCCACGAAGGTCTCGGTCTTCGAGCCCTTCGGCGCTTCCGGTTCTTCGCGGTAGCCCGGCACGGCCTGGCCGTCGATGTGTCCGGAGCGGTACTGGCCGCGCACGATGTTCTGCGCCAGCGTGGTCGGGGTGAAGCGCTTTAAGGACCTCAATACCTGCAGCTTGGCGTCGCGCACGGCGTCAGGCGCGATCGAGGTGGGCGGTTCCATCGCCACGATGCACAGCAGCTGCAGCAGGTGGTTCTGCAGCATGTCGCGCAGCGCGCCCGAGGTGTCGTAGTAGCCCAGGCGGTTGCCGACGCCGATCTTCTCGGCGATGGTGATCTGCACGTCCGAGATCCATTCGCGGCGCCACAGCGGCTCGAACAGGATGTTCCCGAAGCGCAGGGCCAGCAGGTTCTGCACGGTCTCCTTGCCCAGGTAGTGGTCGATCCGGTAGATCTGCGACTCGGCGAACACCTTGCCGACATCCAGGTTGATCTGCTTGGCCGAGGCCAGGTCGCGGCCCAGCGGCTTTTCCAGCACCACGCGCGAGCTCGGCGTCACCAACGTCGTTTCGGCCAGGTTGTCGCAGATGGTCGCGAACAAATGCGGCGGAGTCGCGAGGTAGTAGACGCGGGTCAGTCCCTCGTCCTGGCGCAGGGCCTCGGCCAGCGGGCCAAAGGTGGACAGGTCGGTGGCGTTCAGCGACACGTAGACGATGCGCTTCAGGAATCTCGCCCAGGTGTCGCTGGCCGGCGCCTCCTTGATGTGCGGCTTCGAGTTCTTTTCGATGAACGCGAGGAAGTCTTCCTGTGTGAAGTCGTCGCGGCCCACGCAAATGATGCGGGCCGTGTCGGGCAGGTCGTGGCAGACGTCGCGCGCATACATTGCAGGGAGCAGCTTGCGCATCGCAAGGTCGCCGCTGCCACCAAAGAAAACGAGGTCGAAATCGGAAAGGGCCATGGGATATCTGAAAGAGGAGGGTAAGCGTTTGTGTAAATTTACTACACGATTATTCGCTTAGCAAGAAAATATACTACGGAATTGCCTGCTTGGGAACAGGGCCGGCAGTGCCGGCCCCGTGCAAGCATCAACGGTGATGCAGGTACTCCGGCTCTTCGCGCCCGGCGACATCGACACGGATAGCCAGCAGCTTGCCGCTGAGCGGATACTGCGCCAGCTCCTCGGCCGAGCGGCCATGGCTGGCGCTGGTGATGTAAAGCGTGCGCAGGTCCGAGCCGCCGAAGGCGACCGAGGTCGGGCAGCGCACCGGCAGCAGGATCTCGCGCAGGATCTCGCCGCTTGGGGCCAGCCGCAGCACGCGCCCGCCTTCGAACATCGCCACCCAGTAGGCGCCTTCGCTGTCGACGGTGGCGCCGTCCGGACGGCCGCCGTAGTCCGGGGCCGATTTGTCGGTCGAGAAGGTCTTGATCGTGCGCCCATTCGATTGGACGCCGGTCGCCGGATCGTAGTCGTAGCAGTCGATCCGGTGGGTGGTGGTATCGGCATGGAACATCGTGCGGCCGTCCAGGCTCCAGGCCAGGCCGTTCGAGTTGGTCATGCCGCCCGTCCAGGCGCGGCGCAGCTGGCCCTGCTCGAGCACGTACATCTCGGCCGCCGGCTTGTCGCGCGGCTCGTACATGGTGCCGATCCAGAAGCGGCCCGCCGGATCCACGCGGCCGTCGTTGAAGCGGACGATGGACGTGTCGTAGGGCGCGTCGGCGATCGGCGTTTCCTTGCCGCTGGTGGTGTTCAGGCAGATCAGGCCCGTGCGCGTTGATACCACCAGGTTGTTGTCGCCGTCGATGGCCAGGGCCGAGGGCTCGGAGCCCATCTTCCAGTACGAATACTTGCCGCTGGCCGGGTGCACGCGGTTGACCGTGTGCCCGTTGATGTCGACCCAGTACAGCGCCGACTCGACTTCGTGCCAGGTTGCTGCTTCGCCGACGAGCATCGGCGCGTCGTGCACCACTTCGAATTTATCCATTGCCATATGATTGCGTGTGGTTCAGGTTCAGACGGCGGCCTTGGCGCGGGCGATCAGGCCGTTGGTGGAGCTGTCGTGATTGGCCGGCTGCGGCTCGCCCGCCAGCTCGGCTTCGATCTTCTTCGCCAGCACCTTGCCCAGTTCAACGCCCCACTGGTCGAAACTGTTGACATTCCAGATCACGCCCTGCACGAAGGTCTTGTGTTCGTACAGCGCGATCAGGGCGCCCAGGGTGGACGGCGTCAGGCGTTCCATCAGGATGGTGTTGCTCGGGCGGTTGCCCGGGAAGGTCTTGTGCGGCGCCAGGCGCTCGACTTCTTCGGGCGCCAGTCCCTGCGCCTGCAGGTCGGCACGGACCTCGTCAATCGTCTTGCCCTTCATGAAGGCTTCCGACTGCGCGAAGCAGTTCGCCAGCAGGGCGGTGTGGTGATGCTGCATCTCGTGGGCCGGACGCAGGGCGGCGATGAAGTCGATCGGGGTCAGGTCGGTGCCCTGGTGGAGCAGCTGGAAGTAGGCGTGCTGGCCGTTGGTGCCCGGCTCGCCCCAGATCGCCGGGCAGGTCGGGGTGTCGACCGGGTCGCCGTCGCGGGTGACGCACTTGCCGTTGCTTTCCATGTCGAGCTGCTGCAGGTAGGCCGGGAAGCGGTTCAGGTCCTGGTGGTAGGGCGCGATCGTGACCGAGTGGGCATCCAGGAACTCGCGGTTCCAGAAGCCGACCAGGGCCAGCAACATCGGCATGTTCTGCTCGACCGGAGACGTGCGGAAGTGCTCGTCCATCTCGTGGGCGCCGGCCAGGAAATCGCTGAAGTAGCCGAAGCCGACCGCCAGCGCCACCGACAGGCCGATCGCCGACCACACCGAATAACGGCCGCCGACCCAGTCCCAGAACGGGAACATGTTGGCCGGGTCGATGCCGAAAGCCTTGATCGCCTCGGTATTCGTCGAGACGGCGACGAAGTGCTTCGCCAAGGCCGCTTCCGGTGCATGGTTCAGGAACCAGCTGCGCGCGGTCTGCGCGTTCATCATGGTCTCGGCGGTGGTGAAGGTCTTGGAGGCGACGATGAAGAGCGTGGTTTCCGGATCGACCTGGGACAGGGCCGCGTCCATGTCGTGGCCGTCGACGTTCGACACGAAGTGCATGCGCAGACGCGGATGGGCATAGTGGCGCAGGGCCAGCACGACCATCTTCGGGCCCAGGTCGGAACCTCCGATGCCGATGTTCACGATGTCGGTGATCGGCTTGCCGGTGTGGCCCAGCCATTCGCCGCTGCGCACCGCATCGGTGAAGCTCTTGACGCGGTCGAGCACGGCGTGCACCTCTAGGTTGACGTCCTGGCCGTCGACGCTGAGCGCCGCGCCGCGCGGGGCGCGCAGGGCGGTGTGCAGGACGGCGCGGTTCTCGGTATTGTTGATGCGTTCGCCGGCAAACATGGCGTCGCGTTGGGTCTCCACGCCGCGCTCGCGTGCCAGCGCCGCCAGCAGTTCAAGCGTGCGCCCGTCGAGGCGATTTTTTGAATAGTCTAGGAACAGCCCCGCGGCTTCGAGCGACATGCGCTCGAAGCGCTGTGGATCGGCGGCGAAGAGGCTGCGCATCTCCCAGTCTTCGGCCGCGAGGGCATGGTTTTCGAGGGCTTGGAAGCTGGCGGTGCTGGTCAAGGATGGCGTGCGCATGGGGTCGGTGTCGAGGGAACAATATTGTCAAGTGCAGATTATCGAATAATACAGGAAGCAAGCGTAAATTCACTACACAAAAACTAGCCGCTTTGATCAGGGCTTTCGCTGCGCGAGGTTCCCGCTCCGGACGAGTTCAGTCTGGGTTGAGAGGCAAACCGCGCTATCTGCGCTGCTTTCAAATTCGTAGTAAAATTTCAGATACCAACTAACGAAGGAATCGAACATGGCGCTGCATCCTGTAGTAGAACAGGTAACGAACCGGATCATCAAGCGAAGCCGTCCCTCGCGCGCGGCCTACCTCGCTCACCTTGAAGCGGCCCGCGTGCAGGGCGTGCAGCGCGGGTCGTTGTCGTGCACCAACCTCGCGCACGGCTTCGCCGCCTTCCCGGCCAACGACAAGCTCAAGCTGAAGGAATACAAGAAGCCGTCGGTGGCGATCGTCTCCTCCTACAACGACATGCTGTCGGCCCACCAGCCCTTCGAGACCTACCCGCAGCTGATCAAGGAAGCCGTGCGCGAGGTCGACGCCGTGGCCCAGTTCGCGGGCGGCGTGCCGGCCATGTGCGACGGCGTGACGCAAGGCCAGCCGGGCATGGAGCTGTCGCTGTTCTCGCGCGACACCATCGCCATGGCGACCGCGGTCGCGATGTCGCACAATATGTTCGACTCGGCCCTGTACCTGGGCATCTGCGACAAGATCGTGCCGGGCCTGCTGATCGGCGCGCTGCATTTCGGCCACATCCCGGGCATCTTCGTGCCGGGCGGCCCGATGACTACCGGTATCTCGAACAAGCAGAAGGCGGCGATCCGCCAGCGCTACGCCAAGGGCGAAGCCACCCGCGAGGAACTGCTGGAAGGCGAATCCGCCTCCTACCACGGCGCCGGCACCTGCACCTTCTACGGCACCGCCAACAGCAACCAGATGCTGATGGAGATGATGGGCCTGCACATGCCGGGCTCCGCCTTCATCACCCCGGGCACGCCGCTGCGCGACGCACTGACGCGCGCAGCAAGCCATCAGGCGGTCGCGATCTCCCAGCAGGGCAGCAACTACATGCCGATCGGCCGCATCGTCGACGAGAAGAGCATCGTCAACGCCATCGTCGCGCTGCACGCGACCGGCGGCTCGACCAACCACACCCTGCACATCATCGCGATCGCGCGGGCGGCGGGCATCGTGGTCGACTGGAACGATTTCGACGAACTGTCGAAAGTCGTGCCCTCGCTGACGCGCATCTACCCGAACGGCGAAGCGGACGTGAACCACTTCCAGGCCGCCGGCGGCCCGGGCTTCGTGATCCGCGAACTGCTCGATGCCGGCCTGGCGCACGAGGACGTCAACACCATCCTCGGCCACGGCCTGCGCGCGCACTGCAAGGAGCCTTTCCTGGGCGAGGACGGCAAGCTCGTGTTCCGCGACGCGCCGGCGCAAAGCGGCGACGAAGCCGTGCTGCGCCCGGCCAGCAATCCTTTCTCGAACAACGGCGGCATGGTGCTGGTGCAGGGCAACCTGGGCCGCGCCGTGATGAAGATCTCGGCGGTCAAGTCCGAGTACCACGTGATCGAAGCGCCGGCACTGACCTTCGATTCGCAGGAAGACTTCATGCAGCGCTACAAGGACGGCCTGCTGAACCGCGACTTCGTGGCCGTGATCCGCTTCCAGGGCCCGCGCGCCAACGGCATGCCGGAACTGCATGCACTGACCCCGGCGCTGTCGAACCTGCAGGATGCCGGCTTCAAGGTGGCGATGGTCACCGACGGCCGCATGTCCGGCGCTTCCGGCAAGGTGCCGGCGGCGATCCACGTGTCGCCCGAGATCCTGGCCGGCGGCCCGCTCGGCCTGGTGCGCGAGGGCGACATCATCCGCGTCGACGCCACCACCGGCTCGCTCGAAGCCCTGGTGCCGGACGATGTCTGGGCGTCGCGCAGCATGGCGACCGCCGACCTGTCGAAGAGCCACATCGGCATGGGACGCGAACTGTTCGCGATGTTCCGCTCCCATTCCAGCCCGGCGGAGCTGGGGGCGGCGACGTTCCCGCTGCCGTCGCCGATTGATACCACCGTACCGCTGCACGACGGCATCCAGACCGACGAAGTGCAACCCGGTTCCGACGAAGACTTTCTCTTTAGGACGCAGAAATGACCTTACTTGAAATCATGCGCTCGGCGAGCGTGATCCCCGTCATCGCCATCGACGACCCGGCCCACGCCGTACCGCTGGCGAAGGCCCTGGTGGCGGGAGGCATCCGCGTGCTGGAAGTGACGCTGCGGACCGAACACGGCCTGCAGGCGATCCGCGACATGAGCGGCGTCGAAGGTGCGATCGTCGGCGTCGGCACCCTGACCCAGCCGCACGAGTTCGCGGCCTCGCGCGATGCGGGCGCCGTGTTCGGCGTGTCGCCGGGCCTGACCCCTTCGCTCATCGAGGCGTCCAGGAAGAGCGGCCTGCCGCTGCTGCCGGGCGTGATGACCCCGTCCGAAGTGATGGCGGCGCGCGAGCACGGCTTCAAGCAGCTGAAACTGTTCCCGGCGGTGCCGGCGGGCGGCGTCGGCATGCTGAACGCGATCGGCGGTCCGCTGCCGGACGTGACCTTCTGCCCGACCGGCGGCATCTCGATCGAGACCGCGCCGAAGTTCCTGGCCTGTAAGAACGTGGCCTGCGTGGGCGGTTCCTGGCTCACGCCGAAGGACCTGATCGCGGCCGGCGACTGGGCCGGGATCACCGAACTGGCAAAGGCGGCGGCCGCGCTGCGTGCCGGCTGAGCGTTCCATGAAACGCCCTCGTTCCCGGCCCCTGACCGGGAACGAGATCGCGATGGCGTCGCTGCTGTTCCGCGACGCCATCGACTACAGCCGCGTCCGTATTCACGGCCGGCGTTACATGCCTTTCCAGCCGAAGAACTGCTGCATGACGCCGAACGGCAGCATGTACTTTCACCGGTCCTGCTTCCTTCCCGATTACACGCGTGGGGATCCGACCGCGATCCACTGGTTCATCCATGAGATGGTGCATGTGTGGCAGCATCAGCTGGGCTATCCGGTGCGTTTGCGCGGGGCCATCCGGCTTGGCCTGCCATATGCCTATTCGCTGCGCGCGGGAACCACGCTGGCGGACTACAACATGGAAGCGCAAGGCGACCTGCTGGCCGATTATTTCGTGCTGAAGTACCTGAAGAAGCCGCAAGCGATGCGGCAAGCGCAATACCGCGACAGCCTGCCGATGTTCGAGCAAGTGCTCGCCGGCTTCCTTGCCGCGCCCCGTAATTCGGACAACCTGCACCGTGGGGTGGCGCGCTGGCTGGCTCGCCGCGCCATGCGTCGATCCTAGCTATTGTTTCCGCGCAACACTGTGATAATCGGCTAGATTTGCATTGCAAGCGCTGCTGTAGCATTGATGAGCGTATTTCCATGCAGCAACATCAAGCCCGTGTTGACCTGCTTCTCATCTCACAAACCAAGCTACGCTGCATCTCCATGTTAAAAAATCTGAAAATCGGCGTGCGTCTTGCGCTGTCATTCGCGGTGGTCGGCGCCTTGACCATCCTGCTTGCCGTCATCGCCGTGCTGCGGATGAACGAAACCGCCCACGTGATCGCCGAAGAAAAGCGTATCCGGACCACCGAAGTCGCCCGCCTGTACGAGCTGCGGGAGGCTCTGGGCCAGACCGGCCTCGCGGCGCGCAATGCCTTCATCTACGAGCGCAATGAAGACGCGCTCCGAGAGCTCGACGTGCTCGACCAGCAAAAGGCGCTCTACCTGCAACGCCTGCAGCAGCTCGAGCCGATCCTGAAGGGACGTGCCGATTTCGACAAGGCGAGTGCCGGCCTGAAGGCGATGGCGCAGGCACTTGAGCGGCCCCGGCAGTTCCGCCAGGCGAACCAGATGGCGGAGTTCGGAACCTTCCTGGTGAACGATTGCAGCCCGCTGCGCCGGCAGATCGTCACCGACCTGGACGTCATCATCAAGAGTATCGACTCGGAACTGCACCGGGCGAGCGACGACGTCGATACCGTGCTCGACGCCTCCAGAACGGTGGTGCTCGCGATCGCGCTGGCCGCCTTGCTGATCGGCGGCGTGCTGGCGGTGCTGGTCACCCGCAGCATTACCCGTCCTCTCGGCCGTGCCACCGCATTCGCCGAAGCCGTGGCGGTCGGCGACCTGAGCGCACGCATCCGCTCCACCTCGTCCGACGAGATCGGCACACTGTTGCTCGCCCTGGGCAATATGCGCGCAGGCCTGGCAAAGATTGTCCATGAAGTACGTTCGCGCGGCGATGCGATTTCGCGCAGCAGCGACGAGATCGCAGCGGGCAACATGGACCTGTCGGCCCGTACCGAACAGCAGGCCGGCTCGCTGGAAGAAACCGCCTCCTCGATGGAAGAGCTGACCTCGACCGTCAAGCAGAACGCCGACAACGCCCGCCAGGCCAACGTGCTGGCGGAAGCGGCCTCGCAGGTGGCGCAGCGCGGCGGCGCCGTGATCGGCCAGGTGGTCGGCACCATGTCCGACATCGATGCGTCGTCCGGCAAGATCAGCGACATCATCGGCGTCATCGACGGCATCGCCTTCCAGACCAACATCCTCGCACTGAATGCAGCCGTGGAAGCGGCGCGGGCGGGCGAACAGGGCCGCGGCTTCGCGGTGGTGGCGAGCGAGGTGCGCAACCTGGCCCAGCGATCGGCGGCGGCGGCCAAGGAAATCAAGAGCCTGATCCACGACTCGTCCGAAAAGGTCGCCAGCGGCAGCAAGCTGGTGGCCGAAGCCGGCGCCACCATGCAGGAAATCGTCGACAGCGTGCGCCGCGTGACCGACATCATGGGCGAGATCACCTCGGCAAGCCAGGAGCAGACGGCCGGCATCGAGCAGATCAACCAGGCAGTAGTGGAGATGGACCGTGCGACGCAGCAGAACGCCGCGCTGGTGGAAGAGGCGGCGGCTGCGGCCGAAGCGATGAAGGAACAGGCGGCCATGCTGAATACGGCCGTTGCCGCGTTCCGCACCGACGCAGGGCAGGAGGGGACGCCGGCTGTTGCCACGGCGCGGTCCGCCGCAAGACCGCCGCTCAGGCCGATGCTGGCCTGAGGACGCTTTTCAGATACCGCCCCTGCTCAGGGTGACGATCTCGAGCGGACCGATAAACCGGATGTCGGCTGGCCCGGCATTCGCCTTGGCGGGATCGAACTTCAGCACCCGGCAGGCGCCGTCGGTCTCGGTCTCGGCCGCGTACCCGCCGATCTCGATGCGCCCCTCGTTCGTCCGGAAGCAGGCCCTGAGTCCGTCGTATGCGACCATGCGGACTTCACGCAGGCCATTCCGGTTGAACGGGATCTGGTGCTGTACCGACCTGACCTCGCTCATCGCCTGCGCAAACGTGGCATAGGAGATGACCTGGCGCTCGCCGACCCGCAGCTTCCATTCCAGGGCGACGCGTCCTTCCCTGGTGGGGGTGTTGAACATGATGGTCGCATTCTCGTGCACGGCCTCGCGCAGCTCGGGCAGAAGGAAATAACCGCCGCGGGTGACCGGAACGACGTGATCGGTCGTGTCGCCGACGATGGCGACCGCCCAGGACTTGGGATCGAAGCGATCGTAGTCCGGCCCCTTGTCGCTGGCAAAATTCACCCGAAGCCGCACGTCGACGACGCGCCGCCGTTCGGGAAGGAGCGACTGCACATAGTTCTGGATGTAGAGGAAGTCCTTGTAGGGCAGGTCGCCGGGATTGGTCTTGCGGTGGACTTTCACCGGCGGCAGTTCTTTCAGTACCGGCGCGCTGGCATCCTGGGCGGATGCGCAAGCGGCCGGAAAGGCCAGGAAGGCAGCAACTACGGCACGGGCGCGCATGTTCATCGCATGTCGTCTCGCCTGGCTAAAACGAATTCGGCCTCGGCGCCCTGGCCCGGCATCCTGGTCCAGCCCTGGGCCTGATAGAACCGGTCGGCCCTGGTGCCGGGTGTCGTACCAAGCTTGACACGCTCGTGCCCGAGTTCGAACAGCCAGTCGACCGCCAGCGCGAGCAGGGCCTTGCCGAGTCCCCGTCCTTCCATTCCCGGGCTGACGAACAGCGCCCAGATCGACGCATCGTGCCGGTCCGCATAGCAGAAGGCGGCCACCGCGCCGTCGACTTCCGCCACCCAGCCCCGCCCATCCTTCTCGAGATAATCCTCGTACATCTGCAGGGTCACGCGGGCCGGGTCGGACAGCACGTTCTCGCGGACCGACAGGCGGATCGCCGACATCGCCGGGATGTCGGCACTGCGGGCCCGGCGCAAGCGCAGCTCACTCATAGCGCAGGCAATCCACGGGCAGCAGGCGCGAAGCGCGGCGCGCCGGATAGAAGCCGAAGAACACGCCGACCGCCGTCGCGAAGCCGCAGGCCACCAGCACGCCCTGGAAGGTGAGGAAGACGTCGAACTCGCCGGTCGAGGTGATCGCCGCCGCACCGGCCGCCGCGATCGCGACGCCGACCAGGCCGCCGGCCACGCAGATCACGACCGACTCCGCCAGGAACTGCAGCAGCACCGCACCCGGCCGCGCACCGATGGCCATGCGGATGCCGATCTCGCGGGTGCGCTCGGTGACCGACACCAGCATGATGTTCATGATGCCGATCCCGCCCACCAGCAGGGAAATCGCGCCGATCAGGCCGAGCAGCAGGGCGACGCCCGCGCTGATCTTCTCGGCGGTCTCCGCGAACGAGGCGATGTTCTCGACCCGGAAGTCGTCCGGATCGCCGGGACGGATGCGGTGACGGACGCGCAGGGTTTCCTTGATGTCCTCCACCGCTTCGTCGAGCGACATGTCGGGCCGGCCCTGCGCGGCGATATAGTGGGCGTTCTGGGGGAAAGGCGTGCGGATCAGGTTCGCGCTGGCCGCCGTGCCCGGCACCAGCACCATGTCCGCGATGTTTCCGCCGTCGATCTGCTTGCCTTCGCCGGCCAGCACGCCGATCACCTGGAAGGCGACGTTCTCGATACGGATGTAGCGGCCGAGCGGATCGGTCCTGTAGAAGAACTGGTCCGCCACCTTCTGCCCGATGACCACCATGCGCGCCGACGAGCGCATGTCGGCTTCGCTGAAGGTGGTGCCGGCGTCGAGTTTCCAGTTGCGGATCTTGAACATGGCCGGGGTGACGCCATGCACGGTGCTGTTCGCGGTCTCGTTGCCGGCGCTGAGCTTGAAGCCGCCCTGCAGGGCAGGCGCCGCGCCGACCAGGCTTGGCAGCCGGTTCAGGGCCTCTGCATCGGCAAGGGTGATCGACTGTATCGCGCCGGCGCGTGCGCGGCGCTCGGAGGTACGGTCGCCGCCCGGGAACACGTAGATCATGTTGGTGCCCAGCTGCTGCAGTTCCTTGCCGATGAAGCGCTGCATGCTGTCGCCGATCGCGAGCAGCAGGACCACCGAGGCGATGCCGATGACGATGCCGAGCATGGTCAGGGCAGTGCGCAGGCGGTTGGCCGCCATCGAGCGGAAGGCTTCGATCAATACCTGGATGAAGTTCATGCCACCGCCTCCGCCGGGTTTGCGTGCGGATTGGTGTTCAGCTGGCGCAAGCCCTCGGCGGACGCTCCGTCGTACATGACCCGCCCGTCCTTCAGGCGCACCAGGCGGCGGCTGTAGGCGGCGACGTCGGGCTCGTGGGTGACGAGCACGATGGTGATGCCGCGCTCCTTGTTGAGTTCACGGAAGCTGTTCATGATGTCGTCGCTGGTATGCGTGTCGAGGTTGCCGGTCGGTTCGTCGGCCAGCAGCAGCGGCGGATCGGTGGCCAGGGCGCGGGCAATCGCCACGCGCTGCTGCTGGCCGCCCGACAGCTGGTTCGGCGTGCGTTTGGCCAGGCCGCCCAGGCCGACGCGTTCGAGCTCCTGCAGCGCGCGTGTGTGCGCCTTGCCGCGGCCGATCCCTGCATAGATCAGCGGCAGGGCCACGTTCTCGGCCACGCTCATGCGCTTGATCAGGTTGAAGCTCTGGAACACGAAGCCGATGGCGCGGTTGCGGATATCGGCCAGCTGGGCGCGCGACAGCGACAAGGTGTCGGCGCCGTCGAGCAGGTAGGTACCGCCGGTGGCCTGGTCGAGGCAGCCGAGGATGTTCATCAGGGTCGACTTGCCCGAGCCGGACTGGCCCATGATGGAGACGAAGTCGCCGCGCGCCACCTGCAGGTCGATCCCGTGCAATACCCGGGTCTCGACGCTGCCGCTCACATAGGTCTTGGTGACGCCGCGGATATCGATCAGCATGCTCATAGGCCTTCTTCAGGTTTCGCCAGGGCACGCGTGACGATCTGGTCGCCCGCCTTCAGGCCGCCGCCCAGCACTTCGGTATAGCGGAAGTTCGACAGGCCGACCCGGATGTCGACCGGCTGCGGCTCGTTCTTGGCATCCAGGCGGTAGACCTTGAACATGCGCGCCGTCTCGTTGGCGCTGCGGAAGGCCACGTCATCATCCGGGGCCGGCTTGAGGGCCGCCTGCCTGACCTCGGGCTTGGCTTTCTCCTTCTTGCGCAGCTTTTCCTGTTCTTCTTCCGGCAGCTGGAAGCGCAGGGCGGTGGTCGGGATGCGCAGCACGTTCGGGCGGTTGGCCACGACCAGGCGCACCTGGGCCGTCATGCCCGGCTTCAGCATCTCGTCCTTGTTGTCGACGTCGAGCACCACGTTGTAGGTGACGACGTTCTGCACCACGTTGGCGGCCAGGCGGAACTGGCGCATGGTGGCGTGGAATTCGCGGTCCGGATAGGCATCGACCACGAAGCGTGCCGGCAATCCGTCCCTCAGGGCGCCGACGTCGGCTTCCGAGACGCTGGTGTCGATCTGCATCTTGGTCAGGTCGCGCGCGATCTGGAACAGGTTCGGCGTATTGAACGAGGCGGCCACGGTCTGGCCCAGGTCGATGGTGCGCTTGATGATCACGCCGTCGATCGGGGAGCGGATCACGCTGTTGTTCAGGTCCGCACGGGCGCGGTCGAGCTGGGCCTGGGACAGCTGCACGTTGGCGCGGGCGACGTCCATCTCGCGGCGCGACCCGTCGAGCGCAGTGCTGGACACGAAGTGCTGCGCCACCAGCTGCTGGTTGCGCTGGTAGTTGGCCTCGGCCAGCCTGAGGTTGGCCAGGGCCGAGGCCTTGCTGGCCTCGAACTGGCGGATCTGGGCATTGAAGATGGTCGGGTCGAGCTTGAGCAGCACCTGCCCCTTGGTCACGCGGTCGTTGAAGTCGGCATTCAGTTCGACCACGGTGCCGGACACCTGCGAGCCGACGTTCACCAGCGCCACCGGGTTGATGGTGCCGGTGGCGGTGACGGTCTGGTTGATGGCGCCCGTGTCGACCGCCGCGCTACGGTACTTCGACGGCGGAATCTTGGGTTCGCCCTTCGGGACCAGCCAGAAGGCGGCGGCGCCGCCCACCACGACCAGCGCGGCGGCAATCGCCACCCGCTTCTTGGTAAAGAGTTTCATTGTGCTCTCGTTATGCCTGCGGAAAGACTTAGTGTGCTGTAGAGATATCAGCTTTGCAATGCATGATGCATCGACTGTCGAAACGGTGCGATGAAGCGTCGATTTTGAGGGGTGAACGGGGCGATCCGTTAAAATGGCGGCTTCCTTTTATCTCACTGACAGCATCATGACCCAGGACGAACTCAAGCAAGCCGTGGCGCGCGCCGCCATCGATTACGTGGTGGACGGCGAAATCATCGGCGTCGGCACCGGCTCCACCGCCAACTTCTTCATCGACGAACTGGCGAAGATCAAGGACCGCATCAAGGGCACCGTCGCCTCGTCCGAAGCCACCGCGGCCCGCCTGCGCGGCCATGGCATCCCGGTGTTCGAGCTCAACGACGTGAGCTCGATGGCGGTCTACATCGACGGCGCCGACGAGATCACCGCCAGCGGCGCGATGATCAAGGGCGGCGGCGCGGCCCTGACGCGCGAGAAGATCGTGGCCTCGGTGTCGAAGAAATTCGTCTGCATCGCGGACGGCTCGAAGCTGGTCGAGACCCTCGGCAAGTTCCCGCTGCCGGTCGAAGTGATCCCGATGGCGCGCGCCTCCGTGATGCGCCAGCTGGCGGCCCTCGGCGGCCAGCCGCGCCTGCGTACCAAGGCGGGCAGCGATGAAGCCTTCATCACCGACAACGGCGGCGAGATCATCGACGTGGTCGGCCTGTCGATCACCGATCCGGTCGGCATGGAAGAGCAGATCAACCAGATGGTCGGCGTGATCGCCGTGGGCCTGTTCGCCAAGGCCGGCGCCAATGTCTGCCTGCTGGGCACGTCCGAAGGCGTCAAGACCCTGACTTTCTGAGCGGAGAACGCAGCATGAAGCACGCACTGGTCCTGTTTGCCGTCCTGCTGGGCGGCTGCACGCTGTTCAAGAGCAAGATGGAACCGGCGCGCGCGCCCGTGGCGGCCGTTGCCAGGACGGCGCCGGCGGCGCTGCTCGACCCGAACGGCACGCCGATCGAGCGCGTGCCGTTTCGGATGGGCGTGTCCTCGGCGACGGTCGAGAAGATGGCGAAGCAGCAGGGCTGCACAAGCGGGCAGGGCGCCGGACTGGTGACGGAAGCAGGGCCGGTGGAGGTTTACCGGATGCGCTGCGAGGATGGACCGATGCGTGGGAAGGTGTTCATGGCGCGTTGTGAATTGCGCCAGTGCGTGAAAATGTAGTTGCGGCGTAAGGCGGACGGCAGGCCGTCCGCCGTGCCAAGACCTTAGGCCGCCGGCGGCACGTAGCCCTGTGCCTGGTCGGCTGCGCCGTCACCGAAGAAATGACGTTCCATCTGCTGCGCCAGGTACTTGCGCGCGCGGTCGTCCGCCAGGTTCAGGCGGTTTTCGTTGATCAGCATGGTCTGGTGCTTCAGCCATGCCTGCCAGGCCTCTTTCGAGACCGACTGGTACAGCTTCTTGCCCATTTCGCCTGGTACCGGCGGGAAGTCCAGTCCTTCGGCTTCCTTGTTCAGTTTGATGCATTGGACGGTGCGGGCCATGGTATTGCTCCTGTAATCCTGTTAAGTGCGCTATAAAGCGGGTCAGACCGTCATTATAAAGTCTTGATGAAAACCTGTGACCGGCGCTGCCAGTTATACATGTGCTGGCGGTCCTTGGGCAGGTCGTCGACCGTGGCCGGCACGAAGCCGCGCTTCTTGAACCAGTGCGCCGTGCGGGTGGTCAGCACGAACAGCTTGGTCAGGCCGGCGGCGCGGGCGCGGTTCTCGATGTGCTTGAGGATGCGCTCGCCGTCGCCCTGGGTCTGGGCGTCCGGGCTCACGGTCAGGCAGGCCATTTCGCCCATCTTCGCTTCCGGGAAGGGATACAGGGCGGCGCAGCCGAAGATCACGCCGTCGTGGTCGATCACCGAGAACTGGTCGATTTCGCGTTCGATCAGCTCGCGGCCGCGGTAAACCAGGGTGCCGTCGGCTTCCAGCGGTTCGATGAGCTTGATAATTCCGCCGACGTCCTCAATTGTGGCCTGGCGCAGGCTCTCCAGGTTTTCGTGGCTGATCATGGTGCCGACGCCGTCGTGGGTGAACAGCTCGAGCAGGGCGGAGCCGTCCATCTCGAAAGGCACGATGTGGGCGCGGTCCACGCCGCTGTTGCAGGCCTTGATGGCGTGGCGCAGGTAGAAGGCCGCGTCGGGCGGCAGGAAACCGGCCTGCAGCACGGCCTCGGCCTGGTGCGAGGACAGTTCGCGGATCTCGGCGCCCGCCGCATCCGACATCATCCCGGTTTCGGTGATGAAGATCAGCTTGTCGGCGTGCAGGGCGATCGCGGCCGCGGCGGCCACGTCTTCCATGGTCAGGTTGAAGATCTCGCCGGTCGGCGAGAAGCCCAGCGGCGACAGCAGCACCAGGCTGTCCTCGGTCTGCAGGATGGGCTGGATCTTGTCGGCGGCGATCTTGCGGGTCACGCCGGTGAGCTCGAAGTCGGTGCCGTCGATCACGCCGAGCGGACGCGCGACCACGAAGTTGCCCGAGACGATGCTGATCTGGGCGTGCGACATCGGGGTGTTCGGCAAGCCCTGGCTGAAGGCGGCTTCGATGTCGAGACGCAATTCGCCGGCGGCTTCCTTCGCGCATTCGAGCGCGGCGGGGTCGGTGATCCGGACACCGTTGTGGAAGCGGCCTTCCACGTTACGCAGGGCCAGCTGCTCCGCCACCTGTGGACGCGAGCCGTGCACCAGCACCAGGCGGATGCCGAGTCCCAGCAGCAGGGACAAGTCCTGGGCCAGCACCGGCAGGGCGCCGGAAGCGACCAGTTCGCCCGGGAAGGCGACGACGAAGGTCTTGCCGCCGAAGGTGTGGATATACGGCGCGACAGAGCGCAGCCACTGGACGAATTGGGTAGGGTTTTCCATTTGCCGCATTATAATTCGCTGCGCGTTGTGCGCACCAAATACCTCGTAAAAATCAATGTCTGATCAGAGTAACAAGCCTTCGCAGCCGCAGGCGCATGCCGTTTCCAGGAACACTTCCGCAACCGACCAGCGCAAGCCGCGGCCGGAGGGAGAGGCACGCCGTCCGCGTCCGCCACGCGACGCGGCGCGTGCTCCCGAAGTCCGGACGCCACCCGTGCGCAACCCGCTCCCGCCGATCACCTTCCCCGAAGACCTGCCGGTCTCCGGCCGCCGCGCCGAGATCGCGAAGGCGATCGAAGCAAACCAGGTGGTCATCGTCTCCGGCGAAACCGGTTCCGGCAAGACCACCCAGCTGCCGAAGATCTGCCTGGAGCTGGGCCGCGGCCAGAAGGGCCTGATCGGCCACACCCAGCCGCGCCGTATCGCCGCGTCGAGCACCGCCAAGCGCATCGCGCAGGAACTCGGCTCGCCGCTGGGCGAGCACGTGGGCTTCAAGGTGCGCTTCAACGACACGCTCTCGAAGGGCGCGTCGGTCAAGCTGATGACCGACGGTATCCTGCTGGCCGAAACCCAGACCGACCCGCTGCTGCGCGCCTACGACACCATCATCATCGACGAGGCGCACGAGCGCAGCCTGAACATCGACTTCCTGCTCGGCTACCTGAAGCAGCTGCTGCCGCGCCGTCCCGACCTGAAGGTGATCATCACCTCGGCGACCATCGATGCCGAGCGCTTCTCGCGCCATTTCGGCACGCCGGAGAAGCCGGCGCCCGTCATCGAAGTCTCGGGCCGCCTGTACAAGGTCGAAGTGCGCTACCGCCCGGTCGACCGCGATCCGGTCACGGCCACCAACGCCAAGCCGGGCGAGCCGGCACCCAAGGCCCAGGTGGCGCGCCAGGTTGTACGAGATAAGCGCGACCTGATGGAGGCCGTGGTCGACGCCGTCGATGAGTTGTGCCGCATCGGCTCGGGCGACGTGCTGGTCTTCCTGCCGGGCGAGCGCGAGATCCGCGATTGCGCCGAAGCCCTGCGCAAACATCATCCGCCGCACGTCGAGATCCTGCCGCTGTTCGCCCGCCTGTCGGTGGAAGAGCAGGACCGCGTGTTCAAGACCACCAATGCGCGCCGCATCGTGCTGGCCACCAACGTGGCCGAGACCTCGCTGACGGTGCCGGGCATCCGCTACGTGGTCGATACGGGCCTGGCGCGTGTAAAACGCTACAGCTTCCGCAACAAGGTCGAGCAGCTGCAGATCGAGCCGGTGGCGCAATCGTCCGCCAACCAGCGTGCCGGCCGTTGCGGCCGCGTGGCCGACGGCGTCTGCATCCGCCTCTACGAAGAAGACGATTTCAACAAGCGCCCGAAGTTCGCCGATCCGGAGATCCTGCGTTCCTCGCTGGCCTCGGTCATCCTGCGCATGAAGTCGCTGCACCTGACCGACGTCGAGACCTTCCCCTTCATCGAGCCGCCGCAAGGCCGCGCCATCGCGGACGGCTACCAGCTGCTGCAGGAAGTCGGCGCGGTCGACGACACCAACGAACTCACACCGCTCGGTAACAAGCTGGCCAAGCTGCCGCTCGACCCGCGCGTGGGCCGCATGATCCTGGCGGCGGTGGACAACGACTGCCTCACCGAGATGCTGATCGTGGCCTCCGCGCTGTCGACGCAGGATCCGCGCGACCGCCCGATCGAATACCAGCAGCAGGCCGACGAGAAGCACAAGAAGTTCGCCGACGAGAAGTCCGAATTCCTCAGCTACCTCAAGATCTGGGCCTGGTTCGAAGATGCGATCGAGCACAAGAAATCGAACCGCCAGCTGCAGGAAAACTGCCGCGCCAACTTCCTGTCGCAGCTGCGCCTGCGCGAGTGGCGCGACGTGCATTCGCAGCTGCTGACCGTGGCGCGCGAGCAGGGCTGGCGCCTGAACGCCGCCCCGGCCACCTACGACCAGCTGCACCTGGCCCTGCTCACCGGCCTGCTCGGTAACATCGGTTTCAAGGCCGAGGACGAGCCGGTGTTCCTGGGCGCGCGCGGCATCAAGTTCCACATCTGGCCGGGTTCCTACCTGGCCAAGAAGCCGGGACGCTGGGTGATGGCGGCCGAGCTGGTCGAGACCACGCGCCTGTATGCGCGCACCATCGCCCAGATCCAGCCCGAGTGGGTGGAAAAGATCGGCGCCCACCTGCTCAAGAAATCCTGGGGCGAGCCGCGCTGGGAGAAGCGCCAGGCGCAAGTGACGGCGCTGGAGCGCGCGACCCTGTACGGCATCGTCGTGTACAGCAACCGCCGCATCAACTACAGCCAGTACAACCCGCGTGAAGCGCGCGAGATCTTCATCCGCGACGCCCTGGTGGCCGGCGACTACGAGACCCGGGCGCCGTTCTTTGCGCACAACCACAAGCTGGTGCGCGAGATCGAGAACCTCGAACACAAGTCGCGCCGCCTGGACGTGCTGGTGGACGAGCAGCTGATCGCCGCCTTCTACGACAAGGAGATCCCGGACACGGTCGTGAACGGCGCCGGTTTCGAGAAGTGGTACAAGGACGCCGCGCGCGACAACCCGAAGCTGCTGTACCTGGTGCGCGAAGAACTGATGCGGCACGAAGCGGCCGGCGTCACCACCGAGCTGTTCCCGAAGACGATGAACGTTACCGGCATCGAGATGGGCCTGACCTATCACTTCGAGCCGGGCAGCCCGCGCGACGGCGTGACCCTGGCCGTGCCGCTGTTCGCGCTGAACCAGATTCCGCAGGAGCGGGCGGGCTGGCTGGTGCCGGGCATGCTGAAGGAGAAGGTGCACCTGCTGCTGAAATCCCTGCCGCAGAAACTGCGCCGCCATTGCGTGCCGCTGCCGGAGTACGCGGCGAACTTCTACGAGCGCCACCAGGACCCGCTGCGTTTCGCCAGGGGCGACCTGATCGACGCGCTGATCGACGACATCCACCGGCACACCAGCGCCCGCGTGCTCACCACCGACTTCAAGCAGGAGACCCTGCCGGCCCACCTGTCCATGAATTTCAAGGTGATCGACGAGCACGGACGCCAGCTCGACATGGGCCGCAACCTGGCGACGCTGCAGGCGGAGCTGGGCGGGCAGGCGCGCCAGAGCTTCCAGAAGATGGCGGAAGCCACGCCGGCGGCGGCGCCGGCCAAGCTGCAGGCCGCGGCTGCGCCGGCCGCGCCCGCGCCGTCGAAAGGGAAGGGCAATGCGCCCCAGACCAAAGCACCGGCCGCCGCACCTGCCGCTTCGGCGGCCGGCGCGGTCCAGCACACCGGGCTTACCACCTGGAGCTTCGGCGAGCTGCCGGAACTGCTGGAGATCACCCAGGGCAAGCTGACCCTGATCGGCTTCCCGGCGCTGGTGGACAAGGGCACGCACTGCGACCTGGAAGTCTTCGACGACCCCAACGTCGCCGCGCGCACCCACCGCGTCGGCCTGCGCCGCCTGTTCGCGCTGCAGCTGAAGGACCAGCTCAAGTTCGCCGAGAAGAACATCCCCGGCCTGCAGCAGATGGGCATGCAGTTCATGAGCATTGGCACGCAGGAAGACCTGCGCGACCAGATCATCGCCAAGGCGATCGACATCGCCTGCCTGCAGGATCCGCTGCCGCTGGACGCGGCATCCTTCAACAAGCGCAAGGAAGAGGGCAAGGGGCGGATCGGGCTCCTGATCAACGAGATCGCGCGCCTGGTGGGCTCGGTGCTGGCGGAATTCCACGGCATGCCGAAGCGTATCCAGAGCCTGCCGCAGGCGGTGCAGCAGGACATCCAGGGACAGCTGCAGGGCCTGGTCCACAAGCGCTTCATCGCGGACAACGAGTACAGCCAGCTGGCGCACTTCCCGCGCTACCTGAAGGCGATCAACGTGCGTCTCGAGAAGCTGCGCGGCAATCCCTCGCGCGATGCGCAGCTGATGGCGGAGTGGCAGGGCGCGGCCAGCCAGTTCCAGCGCACGCTCAAGAACCAGGCGGGCAAGAACAACGACCCGCGCATGACGGAGTTCAGGTGGATGCTGGAAGAATTGCGCGTGTCGCTGTTCGCGCAGGAGCTGCGGACGCCGATGCCGGTGTCGGCCAAGCGGCTGCAGAAGGTGTGGGAGTCGATGATTCGGTGATGCATGGTGGGCGGGTTTTCCCGCCCACCATGCAAGATCAGCCGATATTGCTGCCGCGGATGCGGCTCAGGTCCTTGTCATCCCCTTCATGACTCGGCCGCGGATCGGCACTGCCGCCGACGCCGTAGGAGTCCCCGTGCAGGCTGCCCGAACCGACGCTGACGCCCAGGCTGCTGCCTGCGCCCGTCGCGCTGCCGGCCGACCCCGCCCCCATGCTCGATCCCATGCCGCTGCCCATCGCCGAGCTGGCGCTGGTGCCGCCGATCATGCCGCCCATCGTCGTGCTCGGACCCATGGTCGGCGCCCCCGAACGCTGCGGATCGGTGCCGTAGAAGCTGTGGACGCCGCCGGCCCAGCTCACGTCGCTCATGTCGGGCCAAGCATCCTTGTCGAAGCCCGGCGCGTTCCTCAGGCGTTCCTTGTCCACGTTGAGCACCATGCGCTTGTTCTCGGTGTCCAGGTGCAGCGCCTGCCAGGGCACGGCGAGCAGCTTTTCGCCCAGGCCGAGGACGCCGCCGAAAGCCAGCACGGCGTAGGCCACCTGGCCGGTCTGCATGTCCAGCATGATTTCCTTGATGTCGCCGAGGTCTTCCTCCTGCGCATTGACGACGCTGTCACCGATCAGAGTATCGGCGCCCATCAGCGCCGGTCCGGGACCGGTGCTGCGCGTGTTCCTGTACATCCCATATTTGTCTCGATCTGCGTAGCTCATGGCAACCTCCTTGGTCGTTGAGTTGTCCGCGAAGCAGAAACCTACCCGTCAAGGGTAGCCCGCTGCTTCCATCATATGACTCAATCGCCACAAGGCGCGCGCGGAAGGGGCCTGCGTGCGCGCTATGCGAGCTGGCGCACAGAGCGGCATTTGCAGCGTGGTTAATGTACTAAGTAATGTTTCGGAGAAAAAAGAGATGACAGTCAATTCGCGCTGCAACTACACCGGCCTGTTCAGCAAACGCATCCCGACGCGTTCGGTCGCTACCGCATTCACTTCCGTTTTCGCCCGCCTGGGCTGGTTCGGCCGCCGCTGAACCGGGGCGCAGCGCGCGGGCCGGCCCCGGCCCGCGCGCCAGTCTCAGGGTAGCGCCCGCTACCTGATCCGGCGCCTCATCGAGGTGCCTATCCCAGCTTTTCCATCGATTCCTGCCCTTTCGGCCCGTTGCCCGCAGCGGCGCCGGTGAAATGCAGTTCGATCTCCTCCAGCGTCTTGCCCTTGGTCTCCGGCAGCAGGAAGGCGGCGGTCAGGAAGTACAGCCCCGCGAAGCCTGCGCCGACGAAAAAGACGGCCGAGTAGCCGTAAAAGCCCACCGTGGGCAGGAACATGGCGGCGATCACGGTCGAGACGAACTGGTTGACCAGCAGCGCGATGCTCATGCCGTTCGAGCGGATCCGGGTCGGCATCAGCTCGGACAGCGCCAGCCACACGCACACGCCCGGCCCCACCGCGAAACCGGCGACGAACAGGCAGATCGCCAGCGCCACCTGCCAGCCGTGGGTCTCGGAGGGCACCGTGCCCAGCCAGGCGCGCTCGATTACCAGCGGCGCGTCGCGGCCCGCGGCCGGGTCGGCGAAGGGATTCAGGTGCCAGCGGCGCAGGGTGGCGCCGATCACGCTGTCCTCGTCGATGGCGTCTTCGCGCCGCAGCTGCACCGTGGGCAGCAGCGGATCGTCGCTGCGCAGCGACTTGACGTCGGTGAAGGGGCCATAGGCGTAGGCCACAGTCAGCTGCTGCGGCGCGCTGCCGCCGGCGCCGAGCGCGGCCAGCTGCTTGCCGTCCAGGCGCAAGGCGAGACGGTCGTCATGTACCTGGGCCTCGACCAGCATGCGCACGTCGCGCTGGCCGTCTTCGGCGCCACGGAACAGCAGGCCGGCCGCCACCAGCGCGACCACGATGGTGGCGCTGCCCAGCATCAGCAGGAACTTGCGGCCCTTGCGGTCGACC
This sequence comes from Telluria sp. ZB4P36, assembly GCF_059685865.1. Taxonomy (NCBI): domain Bacteria; kingdom Pseudomonadati; phylum Pseudomonadota; class Betaproteobacteria; order Burkholderiales; family Oxalobacteraceae; genus Telluria; species Telluria sp. ZB4P36. The sequence continues at coordinate 514,550 of NZ_JCASIE010000001.1, read as the reverse complement.
AGCACCACCGCCACCACGGTCATCACGGCATTCAGCACCTTCAGGCCGACGTCCGCGGTGTTGGCGGTGGAGCCGGGCAGGCCGGCCTGGTTCAGGATCGTGACCACGTAGGCGAGGATGGAATTGATGCCGGTGGCCTGGGTCAGGGCCAGCACCAGGCAGGCCAGCAGGAAGGGCAGCACGTAGCGGCGGCTGGCCAGCGAATCGCGCAGCGGGACCGGCGGCGCATCCGGCGCGGCCGGACCGCCGGCGCCGCGCATGGCCAGCCAGCGCGGCGATTCCTTCAGCGCCAGGCTGCCGAGGGTGAACACCAGGCCGGGAGCGAGGCAGAGCCAGAAGATGCTGCGCCAGGCCTTGTCCTGGGCTGCGAACACCAGTTCCGCCCGGGCCGCCTGCGGCAGCGCGGCGGCCGCACGGGTCGCCTCGTCGACGGTGTGCGCCTGGCTCAGGCCGATCACCGCCGCACCGACCAGGCCCACCGTCAGCATCAGCTGGAACAGGGCGGCGCCGCGGCCACGGCGTGCGGCCGGCAGCGACTCGGCCAGGTAGAGCGGCACCACGACGCCGATCAGGCCTCCGCTGATGCCCTGCAGCAGGCGGCCCAGCAGCAGCGGCGTGTAGCCTTCGGCCAGGGCGATCATGGGAATGCTGAGGGTGAACAGCGCGCCGGCCAGCACCATGGCGCGGCGGCGCCCGATGGCGTCGGCCAGCGCGCCGGCGAACAGCGAGGACAGCACGGAGCCGAGCAGCACCGCCGCCACGATGAAGGACAGCTGCTGGGTGCTCAGCTTCCAGGCCACCGAGGCCGTCGATTCCAGGTAGGGCAGGGCGCCGGCGATGATGCCGACGTCGATGCCGTACAACAGGCCGCCCATGCCGGCGATGAACAGCAGGTAGCGCATTGCGCGGTCGGACGTGGGGTCAAGGGCGTTCATCGTGTCTCCGGAGTGTTTTATGTTTTCTAATTGCCGAGGGCGATCGCTTCGCCTTCGACGTAGACCGCGGCCGGGCGCAGGGCTGCGTCCAGCACGACCATGTCGGCCCAGGCGCCGGGCGCGAGTCGTCCGCGTTCCGTTTCGCCCAGGTAGTCGGCGGGGAAGCGCGACAGGCGCTGCGAGGCATCCGCCAGGTCGAGCCCGAGGTCGACGAAGTTGCGCAGCGCCGCGTCCATGGTCAGCACGCTGCCGGCCAGCGAGCCGCCGGCCAGGCGCACGCAGTTCCCGCACTTGAACACGCGCTGGGTGCCGAGCGCGTATTCGCCGTCCGGCATGCCGGTGGCCGAGGTGGCGTCGGTCACGCCATACAGGCGCGGGATGGCGCGCAGCGCGGCGCGCAGGGCGCCCGGGGCCACGTGCTGGAGGTCGGGGATGATCTCGGCGTACTCGGCGTGCGCCAGCGCCGCGCCGACCATGCCGGGTTCGCGGTGATGCAGGCCGCTCATGCCGTTGAACAGGTGGGTGAATCCGGCGGCGCCGGCGCGCAGCGCAGCCACGCCGTCATCATAGCTGCCGGCGCTGTGGCCGATCTGCACCCGGATGCCCAGCGCCGCCAGCTGCGGGATCAAGGCAAGGTTGTTGTCGACTTCCGGCGCCATCGTCAGCACGCGGATGGGCGCGATGGCGTGCAGGCTGCGCACCAGTTCCAGGCGGGCGGGAATCACGTCGGGCGGCTGGGCGCCGAGGCGCGCCAGGTTCAGGAAGGGGCCCTCCAGGTGCACGCCGAGCATGCGCGCGCCGCCCTGGGGACGATCGGCGATGACGCCGGCCAGGCCGTGCAGGGCATGGCGGATGCCGGCTTCCTGTGCGGTCAGGGTGGTGCCGAGCAGGGAGGTGGTGCCGTGGCGCGCATGGCTGCGGGCCACCACGGCGCCTGCTTCGCCGCCTGTCATGATGTCGGTGCCGGCCGCACCGTGGACGTGCAGGTCGATGAAGCCGGGGAGGATGGTGTGCCCGCTGGCGGCAGGGCCCTCGATGATCCGGTGGATGCGATCGCTGAAATCGATACTGCCTGTGATCCAGCCTTGGGGAGTGAGGATTCTGCCGCTGAGCATTTAGTCCGCTATGAGTAATTCGATGCCCAGCTTCTGCAAGCCCTCGCGGTATTCCGGGCCGATGCTGGCATCGGTGATGACGGTATCGACCCGGTCCAGCTGCACGATGCGGTGCAGGCTGACCCGGCCGAACTTGGAGGCGTCGGTGAGCACGATGATCTTCTTGGCCCGCTCCACCATCTTGTGGTTCAGGCTCGCTTCCGCCTCGTGATGGGTGGTGACGCCGAACTGCAGGTCGAAGCCGTCCACGCCGAGGAACAGCTTGTCGAAGTTGTAGGCCTGCAGGGTCGCCTCGGCCTGGCTGCCCTGGATCGACAGGGATTGCTTGCGCAACTGGCCCCCGGTCAGGATCAGCTCCACGCCGGCGGTGTCGGCCAGCTCCCAGGCGATGTTCAGGCCATTCGTCATCACCGTCACGTTGTTCGCCTCGCGCAGGTGGCGCGCCAGCGAGATCGTGGTGGTGCCCGAGTCGATGATGATGTTGTCGCCTTCCTGTACCAGGGTGGCGGCCAGGGCGCCGATGCGGTCCTTCTGCTCCTGGTTGATCGCATCCTTCTGGCGGATCGACTGCTCGGGCGGCGGGGTGCGGGTGAGGGTGGCGCCGCCGTGGCTGCGCGTGGCCAGTCCCTGCGCCTCGAGCGCGCTCAGGTCGCTGCGGATGGTCACCGCCGAGACGCCGAATTCCTGCACCAGGTCGGTCACGTGGACCGAACCCTGGCGGGTCAGGTGCTGGAGGATGGCTTCGCGGCGTTGGGTGGTGTTTCGCATGGTGGCGGCTCGGGTCGGCGGTCGAAAACGGCGAGCTTAACAGATCGATGCGGCGTGATCGACTGCCACCGCTGCGTTGTGGTTGCAGGCCCTTGCGTATTGCGCCAGCACCTGGCCGATCTTGTGCTCCAGCAGCGCGCGTGCGCCGGTACCGAGCCGGCCTTGCAGCACCTCGAGGTACTGCTCGTGCAGGTGCTGGCTCAGGAGCGGCAGCGGAATCTCCACCGCATCCAGGTTGGCGCACAACCGCTCCACCGCGGCCGCCACCGGCGCCTCGTTCCAGTAGTAGCGGCAGCGGTCGGACAGGCCGTAGCGGCGCATCAGGCGCTGTTCTTCGCTGCTGCCCGGGTAGTGCTTGCGCCAGTGCTCGGGCTTGGCCAGCATGACCTCGTCCAGCACCGCCATCAGGCGCGAGGCCCGGGCCGCCGGCACCAGTTCGTCCTCGATCTGGCACAGGGCCAGCAGGCCTTCGCGCAGGGCGAAGGTGGCGGCCGGGCCGACCTTCAGGATGGCGAAGTGGTCACTCACCATCTGGTGCAGGCTCGACTCGCGCTGGTAGTCGGTGGAGTGGGCTTCGAACACCAGGCCCGGCTGGCCGGCCACGAAGGCCGACAGCAGTTCGGCCTGGGCGGCATCATAGTGCTGGATGTGACTGTGGTCGAAGTCCACGCCGGGCTGCACCACCATGGCGACCACGCGGCGCCAGGCGGCGTGCAAGCCGGCGTCGAGGAAGGCGCGGCAATGCACTTCCAGCGTGCGTTCGGCCGCTCGTGGCGAGGTCGGGGCGCCGGCATCGGCGAGGGCCGATTCGCCGCCCGGCACCGGCACTTCGGTTCCGATCACGTAGACCGGCGGCGGGTGGCCGGCCTGCTCTGCCGCGGCGTCGGCAATGGCGGCCAGGCGTGCCGAGCGCGCCGCCACCGTCTCGTCATCGAGGGTGGCCGGGTCGTCGGCGCAGCGCATGCTGCAGTCGAGGTGGATCTTGTGGAAGCCGGCGGCGGCATAGGCCGCGACCAGCACCTCGGCATGGGCCATGGCTTCCAGCGCGGGACGCGTTTGCCAGGCGTTCGGGCCCAGGTGGTCGCCGCCCAGCACCAGGCGCTCGCGCGGGAAACCGCGCTCCCGTGCCAGTTGGTGGACGTAGTCGCGGAACTGTTCCGGGTTCATGCCGGTATAGCCGCCGAACTGGTCGACCTGGTTCGAGGTCGCCTCGATCAGCAGCAGGGTGTCGTAGCGCAGCGCCACGCCCATGGCGGCGCTCAGGACCATGGGATGGCTGCAGCAGACGCTGTACAGGCCGACGGCTTCGCCGCGGCGGTGCGCCTTGACGAGCTGCTGGACGGGCGAGAGGGTCTGGTTCATGGTGCGCTCCGGTTCGGTTGTTGTTGGCGGGCCAGCAGGGCGGCGCCGCGTGCCCCGCCGGCGTCGCCGAAGCGCGGCGGCAGGATCGGCGGCACGAGCGCTCCGGGGAACAGGTGGCGCCGCACGGCGGCCGGCAGCTGCTGGTATAAATGGGGCAGCTGCGACAGGCCGCCGCCCAGCACGATCGCGTGCGGATCGAGCCCCAGCACCAGGCTGGAAAAGGCATGGGCCAGCAGGTCGAGGTGGGCGGCCAGCGTCGCCGCGGCCACCGCATCGCCGGCATTGGCACGCGCCGCGATCACCATCGGCTCGGCGCCATCACCGCCGAGGTGGCGGTGCAGCATCCGCATGCCCGGACCGGACACGTAGCGTTCGAAGCAGCCCTGGCGTCCGCAGGGGCAGGGGATCGACGGCAGGCCGTACTGGGCGAGCAGGTGGGCCGGCACCGACCAGTGGCCCCATTCGGCGGCCACGCCGTTGAAGCCGCGCTGCAGGCGTCCGCCCGCACAGTAACCGCCGCCGGCGCCGGTGCCGAGGATGGCGCCGAACATGGTCGGCAGGCCGTCGGCGGCGCCGCCCTGCGCTTCGGACAGGGCGAAGCACTGGCAGTCGTTGCCGATGACGACGGGGCGTCCCAGCGCCTGTTCCAGCGCCGGGGCGACCAGGCGGCCGTTCAGCGCAGGTACGTTGGAACTGAGCTGGCGGCCGCTGGCCGGATCGGCGACGCCGGGCAGGCCGACGCCGACCGCGGCCTGGCGGCCGAGCGCCGCGTCGGCGCGCCCTACCAGGCCGGCGACGCCCTGCACGAAGGCCGCGAAATCGTGGCCGGGCGTGGCGATCCGCTCGCGGAACACCTCGCGCAGGCCGGCGTCATCGGCGAAGGCGACCAGCTCGATCTTGCTGCCGCCGATGTCGATGCCGTGGAAGCCTTGTGGATCAGTGTTCGTCATGGCGGTAGATGGTGACGCCCTTGACGACACGGTTGACCGTGCCGCTGGCGAAGGGATTGTCGGGACGCAGCTGCAGGGCAGCCGACTGGTGCAGGGCAAGCTGCTGCGCGACCAGCAGCCACAGCGGCGCCAGCCAGGCATCCGGCAGCGCCGGCACGGGGATGCCGATGTCGCCGCCCGGACCCACGGTGACGATGCGGCCGGCCACGCCGTCGCGCCGCAGCTCGTCGACCAGGTCGGCTTCGTAGCGTTGCGACAGCGCCTTGCTGCTGCCGAAGACGAGCACCAGCGCGCCGGCGTTGAGCACCGACTTGGGACCATGGCGGAAGCCCAGCGGCGTGTTCGCCATCGCCGGCACGCGCCCGGCCGTCAGTTCCAGCAGCTTGAGCGCGCTTTCCTTGGCCAGGCCTTCGAGCGGGCCGCTGCCAAGATAGACCACGCGGCCGGCCTCGGCAGCGGCCAATGCCGCCACCGGGGCTTCCCAGGCCGCCATGGCATCCTGGGCCAGGCCGGCCAGGGTCGCGATGCGTTCGACCCCGTCGCCCTTGCCGAGTACCGCCAGCGCGGCCAGCAGCATGCAGGTGAAGCTGCTGGTCATGGCGAAGCCGCGGTCGCAGCTGGCGGCCGGCATCAGCAGGTTGAAGGCGCGGCTGTCGCCGGCGCTGTCGCGTGCCAGCCTGCCTTCGGGGTTGCAGGTGATGTTCAGCAGGCGCGCATCCGGCACCAGGTCGCGCACCAGCTGGACGGCGGCCAGGCTTTCCGGGCTGTCGCCGCTGCGGGCGAAGGATACCAGCAGGGTGGGTGCGCCGCGTTCAAGATAGAGCTCGGGATGGGTGAGCAGGGTGGTGGTGGCGATTGCCCGCACCTGGGCCGGCCAGGCGGCATTCAGCTCGTCGGCGACGATTTCGCCGACATAGGCCGAGCTGCCGGCGCCGGTCAGGATCACCCGCTGCAGCGGATCGGCCAGGCATCCGCCCAGGAAGGCTTCCACCTGTGCGCGGCTGCCGCGCAGGCCGGCGGCCAGTTCGCCCCACAGCGCGGGCTGCTGGGCGATTTCCTCGGCGGTGTACAGGCCGCCGATGTCGCGCCATGCTTGTGGGCTTCGCTGCAGAAGAGTAGTCATCGAAAGAAAGGTAAAAAGTTTTCAGTGCGATCCATCATAAATAGAAAGTTTGCGAAAGTCAAATACGAAAGTAAAACGAAAGTTATATTGATCGGAAGATCGGATGTGAGTCACAGAACGTAGCAATTTCACCACTGACCGCTCATCAATTTCGCGATAAACGAAAGTTCAAATACCGATAAAAGCGCCAAACGAAAGGTAAATTCCGGAATATTTGGCTTCTTTCGAACTTTTTTGAAATTTTTCTTTCCTTTTTGTTGACCTGCTTTGCTTTTGTTCATACATTATCCTCATCGAAACGCCAAACGATCCGAAAGAGCCGTCATGAAGCATCCATCTTCCCTGCATCGCCTGCTCGTCCTGCCCATGCTGCTGCTGGCCGCCTTTCCGGCCGCTGCCGCCCCGCTGGGCAAGCTGCGCACGGTCAGCGCGGGCCAGGCCGACGGTCCTTCGTGGGACATCGTGGCCGATTCCGGTGCCCGTGTGCGTATCAGCCTGCCGCGCGCCGACGTGCTGCGCATCCAGGCAGGACGCAAGGAGCTGAGCGGCCCGGGCGACAAGGCCGCGCCCATCGTGGTGGCCACGGCTTCGGCCAAGGTGGAACACCAGTTCAGCGAAGAGAACGGCCAGCTGGTGCTGCGCACCGCCGCGCTCACGCTGCGGGTCGACCGCGCCCCCTTGCGCTTCACCCTCTACCGCAGCGGCGAGACCCAGCCCCTGTGGCGCGAACTGCAGCCGCTCGACCTGGGCGACAAGCACAGCGTGCAGGTGCTCTCCAGCGACAAGGCCGAGCGCTTCTACGGCGGCGGCCAGCAGAACGGCCGTTTCGAATTCAAGGGGCGCGAGCTGCCGGTGTCGTATTCGGGCGGCTGGGAAGAGGGCGACCGCCCGAATCCGGCGCCCTTCCTGATGAGCTCCCGCGGCTGGGGCATGCTGCGCCACAGCTGGGCCGACGGCAATTACGACCTGCGCGAAGACGGGCAAGTCACGCTGCAGCATGCGGAAGAACGCTTCGACGCCTACTACTTCGTCGGCACGTCGATGCACGAGGTGCTGGCGCGCTATACCGAATGGACCGGCCGTGCGCGCATGCTGCCGCGCTGGGCCCTGGAATACGGCGACGCCGACTGCTACAACGACGGCGACAACGTCAAGAAGCCGGGCACGGTGCCGCGCGGCTGGAGCGATGGCCCCACCGGCAAGACGCTTGATGTGGTCGACAGCGTGGCGCGCAAGTACCGCGAGCACGACATGCCGGGCGGCTGGATCCTGCCCAACGACGGCTACGGCTGCGGCTATACGGCGCTGCCCGAGACCGTGCAGGGCCTGGCGAAACACGGCTTCCGTACCGGCCTGTGGACCGAGAACGGCGTCGACAAGATCGCCTGGGAGGTCGGCACCGCCGGCAGCCGCGCCCAGAAGCTCGACGTGGCCTGGACCGGCAAGGGCTACCAGTTCTCGCTGGACGCCAACAAGGCCGCCTATGACGGCATCCTGAACAATTCCGACGGCCGTCCCTTCATCTGGACCGTGATGGGCTGGGCCGGAACCCAGCGCTATGCGGTGGCCTGGACCGGCGACCAGAGCGCCAGCTGGGACTACATCCGCTGGCACGTGCCGACCCTGATCGGCTCCGGCCTGTCCGGCCAGGCCTATGCCACCGGCGACGTCGACGCGATCTTCGGCGGCAGCCCCGAAACCTTCACCCGCGACCTGCAGTGGAAGAGCTTCACGCCGGTGCTGATGGGGATGTCGGGCTGGTCCGCGAGTGCACGCAAGCATCCGTGGTGGTTCGACGAACCCTACCGCAGCATCAACCGGCGCTACCTGAAGCTCAAGATGCGCCTGACCCCCTACATGTACACGCTGGCGCACGAGGCCGAGCAGACCGGCGCGCCGCTGGTGCGCGGCCTGATGTGGGACTACCCGGGCGACCCGGCGGCCCTGGGCGAGGCGCATAAATACCAGTTCCTGCTCGGGCGCGACCTGCTGGTCGCCCCGGTCTATCGCAGCCAGGCGGTCAGCCAGGGCTGGCGCACCGGCATCCACCTGCCGCAGGGCCGCTGGATCGATTACTGGGATGGCCGCCAGCTCAGCGCCGACGGCCAGGGCCGCGACATCGACCTGCAGGTCACGTTAGAGAAGCTGCCGGTATTCGTGCGCGCCGGCGCCATTATCCCGATGTACCCCGAGATGCTGTACGACGGCCACAAGCCCAAGGACCGGCTCACGCTCGACCTCTACCCCGAGGGCGAATCCGAATACGTTTTGTATGAGGACGACGGCAATACGCGCCGCTACCAGCAGGGCGCGTCGAGCCGGCAGCGCATCGCCATGCGCGAACAGGGCGGCAAGGTGGACGTGACCATTTACCCGGTCGAAGGCAGCTACGACGGCCAGGAAGCGCGGCGCGGTGTCAGCCTGCGCCTGCCGAGCCGCCGGCGTCCGGCCGGGGTGCTGCTGGGCGCCGCGCCGCTGAAGGAACTGGCCAGCCGCGCCGCCTTCGACGCCGCGGATGCCGGCTGGTTCTTCGACCCGGCCGAGCGCCTCGGCAGCATGCACGTGAAGGCCCCGCCGCAGGACATCCGCCAGCCGCTGGCCTTCACGCTGCAGGGCATCGCCCGCCCGGCCGCCGACGACGCCTTCCCGGCCGCACCGGTGCCGGGCCGGGCCCTGCCGGCGGACGCCATGGTGGTCGTGAACCGTCCTGCCGAAGAGCCGGGCCATCCGCTCGAAAACGCGTTGGACGGCAAGCCCGAGACCTGGTTCCGCAGCGTGCGCAGCCAGGCGGTCAAGAGCGGCGCCCACGAGTGGGTGATCGGTTTTACGGAGCGCCGCCTGGTGGACGGCATCGAGATCGCCCCGCGCAGCGACAAGAACTGGAAGCACGGCCAGGTGCGCGATTACGAGATCTACGTCGCCGACAGCAATGGCGAGTGGGGCGCTCCGGTGCAGCGCGGCCGCCTGGCGCTGTCGCAGGACATGCAGGCGATCGCTTTCCCGGCCACCGCCGGACGCCTGCTGCGCTTCCGCGTGCTCAGCACCCAGAACCCGGACGGCAGCGGCGCGGCGGCCACCGACCCGATGGTCACGGCCGTGGACGGTTCCGCCCCGGCGCGCGCCGTCGATGCCTCCGCGCCGCTCGAGGTCGCGCCGATCACGCTGTCCGAATTCCGCGTGCTCGAGTACCGGGCGCCGGAAGGAACTGAGCTGCGGCGCTACCTGAGCGAACTGCCGCTGCCGAAAAGCTTTGGGCGCGACAAGCCCGCCGGCAAGGCCAGCGAGATGCGCATGAACGGCCTGCGCTTCAACAAGGGCATCGGCGCCGGACCTTCCAGCCGGCTCGACCTTCAACTCGGCGGCAACTGGCGCCTGCTGCGCGCCGACCTGGGCGTGGACGACAGCTGCCGCAGTGTGGGCAAAGGCGGCAGCATGCGCTTCCAGGTCTGGAGCGGCGAACGCCTGCTCTACGACAGCGGCCTGGTCACGGCGCCGGCGGTGGTCAAGCCCGAGATCGACGTGCGCGGCCTGAAGCAACTCAGCCTGCGCACCCTGGGCGACAAGTCGTCCGGAACCTGCGGCAACTGGGCCAATGCCGCCCTGATCGGCACGGAAGGCGCCACGCTCAAGCTGCGCTAGAGCTTCCCATTACCTTGCAGTGACAGAGCCCCTCTCCGGACGGGGAGGGCTTCTTGCATCCTTCGACCTGAAAAAAGAACGGAAACAGCCTATGAAACGACGCAATTTTCTCTCCTTCGGTCCTGCACTGGCGGGCAGCGCCCTGGCCGCCGGCGCCATTCCCGGCGCCGCCGGGGCAGGCCGCCAGCGCCTGCGCCTCGGCATGATCGGCACCGGCATGCGCGGCCAGGTGCTGCTGCGCGAACTGGTGCGGCGCGACGACGTCGAGGTGGCCGCGCTGTGCGACATCGAGCCGATCATGCTCGGCCGCGCGGTCGAGATGGTCACCAAGGCCGGCCGCGCGCGCCCGGCCACCTTCGGCGCGGACGGCGACCAGCAGGCATACCGCCGCATGCTGGACGCCGGCAAGCTGGATGGCGTGATCATCGCCACCCCTTGGGAATGGCATGCCCGGATGGCGATCGACGCCATGGAAGCCAAGGTGCCGGTGGGCTGCGAGGTGGTGGCCGGGGTGAGCCTGCAGGACCACTGGGACGTGCTGGCCACCCAGCTCAGGACCAACACGCCTTACATGCTGCTCGAGAACGTGTGCTACCGGCGCGACGTGCTGGCGGTGCTGCGCATGGTGCGCTCCGGCCTGTTCGGCGATCTGGTGCACCTGCAGGGCGGTTACCAGCACGACCTGCGCGCCGTGAAGTTCAACAGCGGCGATCCGGCCAAGCCCTACGGCGGCGGCGTCGAGTTCGGGGCCAAGGGCTGGTCCGAGGCGCGCTGGCGCACCGAGCACTCGGTGCGCCGCAACGGCGAGCTGTATCCGAGCCACGGCATCGGTCCCTGCGCGATGTACACCAACATCAACCGCGGCAACCGCTTCACCCGCATCAATGCCTTCGCCAGCAAGGCCGCCGGCCTGCACGACTACGTGGTGCGCCAGGGCGGCAAGGACCATCCGAACGCCAAGACCCGCTTCAGCCTGGGCGACATCGTCACCACCACGCTGGCCTGCGACAACGGCGAGACCATCATCCTGCAGCACGACACCTCGCTGCCGCGCCCGTATTCGCTGGGCTTCCGCGTGCAGGGCACGCGCGGGCTGTGGATGGACCTGAACCGCTCGGTGCACATCGAGGGCGTCAGCAAGCCGCACGAATGGGACGAGGCCAAGACCTGGTTCGAGAAATACGACCACCCGCTGTGGCGCAAGCACGGCCAGCAGGCCGCCGGGGCCGGCCACGGAGGCATGGACTTCTTCGTGATCCACGCCTTCGTGGAAGCGCTGAAGGCGAACGCGCCGATGCCGATCGATATCTACGACGCCATCACCTGGAGCGCGATCACGCCGCTGTCCGAGCAGTCGATCGCGCTCGGCTTCCAGACGCTCGACTTCCCGGACTTCACCAACGGGGCCTGGCGCACCCGCAAGCCGATCTTCGGATTCGACGACCGTTACTGATTCCACGCTGTTCCACCCCAACCAGGAGAACCAGATGAAACCGATGTTGCCGATCTTGCGCGCTGCCACCCTCATCCTGCTCGGCGCCAGTGCCGCCATTGCCGCCGCCCAGTCGCCTGCCACCGTGGCCTTGCCGGGCAATGCCTTCGTCACCACGGCCGGCGCCGGCGCGACCGAGACCATCACGGCCAACGGCCTGGCCAACTGGACCAGCGCATCGACCGTGAGCAGCGCCTGGTTCCGTATGGCGCAGGCCGGCGCTGCCACCATCGGGCTGGATGCGAGCCTGGCGGGCGGCAAGTCGAGCACGGTGCGGGTGACGGTCAACGGTACGCCCTTCGAGGTCAGGCTGAGCAAGGGGCCGAAGAAGACCTATGCCGTTGGCACGCTCAGCCTGCCGGCCGGCTACATCCGGATCGACCTGCAAGGCGTCGGCAAGGACGGCGCCTACTTCGGCGAGGTTTCCGGCATCAAGGTGACGACGGCTTCCAGCCTCAATTACGCCAACGACCCGGCCAACTACTACTGGTCGCGCCGCGGCCCATCGGTCCACCTGGGCTACACCGTACCCGCCAACACCGAGTACTTCTACAGCGAAGTCACGGTGCCGGCCGGGCAGGATGCGATCGGCTCCTACTACATGGCCAACGGCTTCAATGGCGGCTATGTCGGCATCCAGGTGAAGTCGCCCTCCGAGCGCTGGGTGCTGTTCTCGGTGTGGGACGCCGACAACGGCGCCAAGACCACGCTGGTGGGCAAGGGCGCCGGGGTGGTCGACAACGCCTTCGGCGGCGAAGGCACCGGCGGCCAGACCTACCTGGTCTACAACTGGGCGGCGGGGAGCACCTACCGCTTCCTCACCCGCGTGCGCCCGGACGGCGCCGGCGCCACCGATTTCTCGGCCTGGTTCTTCGCGCCGGAACTCGGCACCTGGCGCTACATCGCCACCTGGAAGCGCCCGGCCACGACCACCTGGCACGCCGGTGTGTATTCCTTCCTCGAGAACTTCATCGATACCAAGGGCTACCTGGGCCGGCTGTCCGAGCACGGCAACCAGTGGGCGCGCGGCACGGACGGCGCCTGGAGCGAAATCACCTCTGCGCGCTTCACCGGCGACGCCACCGCCGTCAACGGCCAGCGCCTGGACTATGCCGGCGGCTTGCGCAACGGCCGCTTCTACCTGCGTAACGGCGGCTTCTTCAGCGACTACGTGCCGCTCAACCAGACCTTCAACCGTCCCGCGACGGGCAGCGCGCCCGCGGTCAACGTCGACACCCTGCCGCTGCAATAAAACCTACCCCATCGCCCCACGGGGGGCACATATCCATAAAAACAGGAGAGGCAATGAGACTCAAGAAGATGATGGCCGCGCTGGCGGCAGCCGGTCTGGCAACGGGCGCCCTGGCGCAGGAACCCGCCACCAAGCCCGAGGACAGCAAGGACGGCAAGATGGCGCGGGTCGAGGTGACCGGTTCGAGCCTGAAGCGCATCAACGCCGAAACCGCGTCGCCGGTGCAGGTGGTGGACGCCAGGCAGATCGAGAACATGGGTGCGCGCACCCTGATGCAGGTGCTGGACAACCTGCCGGCCGCGCGTCCGGCCCAGCAGGACTTCCGCTCGATGTTCACCGGCTCGGACGGCGGCTCGCAGGCCAACCTGCGCGGCCTGGGCGCCCAGGGCACCCTGGTGCTGCTCAACGGCCGCCGCCTGTCCTTCTACGGCGCGCCGTCCGGCTTCCAGACCATGTTCGTGAACATCGACGCGATTCCCGCGGCGGCGATCGAACGCATGGAGATCCTGACCGACGGCGCCTCGGCGGTGTACGGCTCGGATGCGGTGGCGGGCGTGATCAACGTGATCACCAAGAAGAACTACCAGGGCCTGGAAGCGCGCGTCAGCCATGATTCCTCGGCCGATGTCGACTCGTATGGCGAGCGCCAGGGCGGCATCGTGTTCGGCACCGGCGACCTGGGCGCCGACGGCTACAACGTGATCGGCTCGCTCAACCTCTACAAGCGCGACCGCATCGCCCTGTCCGATACCTACGACAAGCGTCCGGACCACTTCTACGTCAACAACCCGAACTTCATCCCCAACTTCCGCATCGGCACCGGCAGCGAGCCGGGTGTGCTGAACCCGGGCACGTTCTTCGTGTTCAACCCGGCCCGCAACAACGCCCGCACCCAGCGCGCCGTCGGCGGTTGCCCGACCGCGATCACCGAGGCCTCGGGCACCCGCTGCGTCTGGAACAACCTGCCGTATGCGCTCGATACCGGCCCCTCGTCGGAGCGCGCCACCGGTTACCTGGCCGGGCGCAAGCGCTTCGCCAACGGCTTCGAAGGCTTCGCCGAAGCGGCCTACACCCACATCAAGATGGTGGGTGCGAACGGTCCGCGCAGCTTCAACAGCGGCAGCACCAACAACTGGTTCGCACGCAATACAGGAACGAAGCTGAACACCTTCGCGATTCCCTACCTGGGACCGAACAACGCCTACCTGAAGGGCAGGCTGGCGCCGGACATGGCCGCCCTGATGGGCGGCGCCGCCGGCCTGAACTACCTGATGCAGGACGCCACCAACCACTTCGGCCAGCGCAACATCGACGACAGCTACCGCGCCCTGGCCGGCCTGCGCGGCACCGTGTTCGGCGACTGGGAATTCGAGACCGCGCTGAGCGTGGCGGGCAGCCATTCGACCTTGTACCAGACCATCAACATCAATACCGCCGGCTTCGCGAAGGCCTTCGGTCCCTTCACCACCGACCCGGTGACGGGCCGCACCTACATCGCCGACAACCCGGCCTACAAGTTCGGCGAGATCAGCGAGGCCAATGCCGCGCTGCTGCGCCAGGCCTACCCGACCTTCGACATCCAGTCCTGGACCAAGCTGATCACCTGGGACGCGAAAGTCGAGGGCACGCTGGCGAAGATCGGCGGGCGTGAAGTGCGCGCCGCCTTCGGCACCAGCCTGATGCGCGAAAGCTTCGACACCCCGGGCAATGCCGACGCAGCCAACGGCCTGATCACCCAGCAGGGCGGTTCCTGGTTCGACGGCAAGCGCACCATTGCCGCCGTGTTCGGCGAAGTGGTGGTGCCGCTCACCGAGAAGCTCGAGCTGAACGCCGCCGCCCGCCTCGACAAGTACCCGAACTTCAGCGCCAACCTGGCGCCGAAGATCGGCGTGGTGTGGCGCGCGCGTCCGGAAGTCATGGTGCGCGGCACCTATTCGGAGGGCTTCCGCGCGCCGAACCTGGCCGAATCGGGTTCGGGCGGCGTGTTCGCCCAGGTGGGCGGCATCCGCGATACCGTGCGCTGCGACGAGACCAATGCCATCGCGCGCCTCTTGATGCGCTCCGTCTCGGCGGCCGAAGTCGACCTGGGACGCAGCCTGCTGAACTCGAACTGCTCGACCACCGTGGGCGGCCTGACCCCGCCGAACCCGGAACTGGAGCCGGAAAAGGCGAAGATCGCCACCCTTGGCCTGGTGCTGCAGCCGGTGCGCGACGTCAGCGTCTCGCTCGACTACTGGATCGTCAACCGCCGCAACGAGATCGTGCGCCAGGACTTCAACCAGCTGTTCACCGAACTGGTGGACCAGTACGGCCCCGGCCTGGCCGGCACCGACCAGGCGATCCGCAATGCCCTGACCGATGCCGACCGCGCCAACATGGCTGCAATCGGCACCATGTGCGCCAATCCGGCCAATGCGGGGGCCTGCGCCGGCACGCGGCCGACTTACTCGGTCGGCAACCTGGGCGGCCTGATCAACTCCTACCTGAACCGCGGCCGCACCCTGGTCGACGGCTTCGACATCGATGCGCGCACCCGCATCGGGCTGGGCGACTACGGACGCCTGAACACCGGCGTGGCCTTCACCATCCGCCGGCGCGAGATCTACAACTACGAGGACGGCAGCGGCTTCTCGGGCAACTACGTCGGCTACTACAACTCGCCGCGCCTGCGCGGCACCTTCAACGCCGACTGGAACTACGCTAACTTCACCACCAGCCTGTTCGTGAACTACACGGGCAAGACCAAGTGGGCCTACGGCGAGTACGACACCGACAACACGCCGGAGAACTGCCTGGCCGCCGGGGTCTCGCTGCCGGAGAACCTGTGCGGCGGCGCGCCCTCGTTCACCACGGTCAACCTCGGCTTCAACTGGAAACCGACCAAGAACCTGAACCTGGGCCTCAACATCAAGAACGTGCTCGACAAGAAGCCTTACTACGATCCGAACGGCTGGGAAGGCTATAACCACAGCCAGAACCTGTTCGGCCGCCAGTTCGCTTTCTCGGCCAGCTACAAGTTCTGGTAAGCGTGGAGTGCGAGGCAGCAAGAAAAAGCGCTTGCTGTTTCGCACACCTGTGCTAAAGTGAGGGCATGAACACCACGGCCAAAAGCGAAGCGACCTTTGCGACCATCCTCGAGGCCGCCTATGCGATGGCGGCGCAGGATGGGATCGGCAAGGTATCGCTGGGTGAGCTGTCCAAGCGCACGGGCATCAGCAAGAGCGGCGTGTTTTCCCGCGTCGGTTCGCTCGAGGCCCTGCAGGACGCCGTGCTGGACGAATACGACCGCCGCTTCGCGGAGGAAGTCTTCGCCCCCTCGCTGCAGGCGCCCCGGGGCTTGCCGCGCCTGGTCCTGCAGGTGGAATTGTGGCTGAAGAAGATCGGCAACGAGACGGAGCGCGGCGGCTGCCTGTACACGGCCGGCGCTTTCGAGTTCGACGACGTGCCCGGACCGCTGCGCGACCGCATCGAGGCCGGCGTGACGCGCTGGCGCGCCTCGTTGCGCAAGACTGTCCTGCAGGCGATGGAAGCGGGACACCTGCGGCCGGACACCGAACCCGAGCAGCTGGTGTTCGAGGTCTACAGCCTGGCGATCGGGGTGATGCACGATGCGCGCTTCCTGCGCACCGCCGCCGTGCCGCGCAGGGCGCAACGGGCATTCAACCGCCTGATATCGACGTACAAGAGTTTTAACGATCTCGAGTAGGGAATCACCGGACCGGGGCGGGCACGCCCGTCCCTTTTTTTACATTCATTTCGCACACCCGTGCGAAACAAGCTGTGCTGAAGGAGTCGATCATGTCTGCATTCTGGTTGCTGCTGGTTCCCGTCGCCGGGTTTGTGTGGGTCGGCGTTCGCGGTGTCATGTGCGCGCTGCCGAAGTCGAACGAGGACTTCGTGTTTTGCTGATGCGCTGTGTCAGCGCAGCAGCTTGAGGCCGGGCGGCAGCGCATCGCCCAGCATGCGGGTCTCGACGGCCTGGTCGAGTTCGACGACTTCGCGCACCATGGCCGCCCAGGCGGGCGGCGCGCCGCTGGCGGACAGGCGGCGCAGCACTTCGTCGCGCACGGCCTGGCCGATGTCGCGCGAGCGGTCGCCGGTCATGCGTGCGATGTGGGCGGCGGCGAAGCCGGCCGGCTCGATCTTCTTCCAGTCGAGCTGGAGGAGCTGGCCGAGCCAGCTCTCGGCCGATGCCGCCGGGGCCACTTCGTGCGCGGCGCCATGGAAGGACTGGCGCGCACCGACGCGGCCCAGGGCCCATAGGTAGCGCGCATACCTTGCCGTGGCGCGGGCGTCGATCTTGGCGCCGCCGGGCATTTCCATGACCTGGCCCATCAGCCACTCCCCGATCTCGGCCTTGTAGGCGGACGGGATGCGTTCGAGCGAGGCGCCGACGCGCAGCATGTCGTCCTCGCTGCCGTCGACCAGCGTGACGGGGCGGCGTCCGCGCTCCGCTTCATTGGCCTGCAGGTTGAATGCGAAGTCGTCGAGCAGGCGCAGCTGGGCTTCGGTCGAGAGACCGCCGGCCACGCGACGCCACAGGGTCCACCATTCGGCGCGCACCTGGCTGTCCTTGTGGTACTGGACGCCGGTCTCGAACATCGCCCACAGCTGCTCGATGCGCCATTCGTCGAGCGGATGGCCGAAGCCCGGGCGCAGGCAGTAGCCGGTCAGGTTGAGCCACGCGCGCTCGTGCTCGGCCGAGCGACGACGGCCCTTGGCGCGCGCCAGCAGGGCGTCGAACAGGCGGCGCAGCAGCGGCGTGGTCCAGCGCTCGCGCCCGCCCAGCAGGTGTTCGAGCGAGGCGCGCAACTGGCGCACCTCGCGCGGGTCGACTTGCTGCGAACGGTTGCCGAAGATGCGGTCGATGCGGGCGATGGCATCGTCGAGCTGGGGCGGCAGGGCCGTGTCCTCGACCGCAGCCTCGTCCTCGCCGCGCAGCTGGAATTCGAGGCGCCAGCGTTGGGAGGGATCCTCTTCGGCCACGCAGGAGACTTCCAGCGTGCCGACTTCGGACAGCACGGTGGCCAGCTGTACCGGAATGTCGGTAGTCCGCGTGCTGCGCAATACCGTGGAGATGGCGGGCAGGCGCACGATGTCGGCGGCCGGCAGGTCCGCCAGGTGGCCCGCCTGCGGCAGGACGCCGCCCGGGTCGGCGGTGGACGATACCAGGTGGAAGCGTACCGGCCGCCCGAGCCGCAGGGCGAAGCTGCGGCCTTCCAGGCGGACTTCTTCGCCGGCGGGCGCGCCGCGCGGCAGAAGGCAGACCGCGCGCAGGGTGTCGCCTGACTGTTCCGCATCCAGCAGCAGGTAGTAGTTGCGCGCGGAGCCGCTTTCGATGCTCGGCGCCTGGCCCGCGCGCGCCAGCGAATAGGCGACGCCGCCGCGCGCCACGGCCACGTCCGGATCCTCGTTGTGCAGCACCTGCACCGGCGCGCCGCGCCAGGTGGACAGCACCTCGGCCAGGCGCCGGGCCAGCGCCGCGCCGCGGAACACGCCGCCGTTGAGCAGCAGGGCGTCGGGCACGGGCAGGCTGCCATCGTCCGCGACGCCGAGGGCTTCGCGCGCCGCCTGCGCATGTTGGCGCAGGAAGCCGGCCAGGTGGCGCGTGACGGCCGGATCGCTCGCATACGGCAGGCCGAATTCGACGATACCGGCGCGCGCGCGCTTCGCCCCTTCCTGCGCTTCGTTCGGCGGGAAGAAGCCGTCGAGGACGATGCGCTGCACGTCCTCGCGCGTGATGGTGGCCGAGCGGCTGGCGCCGATCAGGCGCGAGCCCGAACCGAGCTGGGTGACGTTCACTTGTTCCGGTGCGCCGGGCGCGAGCAGCTGTTCCTTGGCGGCGCGGCAGCGTTCGGTGAGCTGGGCCAGGCGGCCGGCCGACAGGCGTTCGGGCGCATGTTCTCCCGCGAGGCGCGCTTCGGCCAGGTGCGCCAGCGCCAGGTCCATGTTGTCGCCGCCGAGGATTAAATGATTGCCGACGCCGATGCGGGTCAGCTTCGGCTGGCCGTCTTCGTCCAGTTCGACCTTGACCAGGCTGAAGTCCGTGGTGCCGCCGCCGACGTCTGCCACCAGGACCAGGCGCGTGCCCGCCAGGTCCTGGGCCAGGGTGCTGCGGTGGCGGTACAGCCAGTCGTAGAGGGCGGCCTGCGGTTCTTCCAGCAGGCGCAGGTCCGGCAGGCCGGCCATGCGCGCCGCCTCGAGCGTGAGTGCGCGCGCGCCTTCGTCGAAGGAGGCGGGCACGGTGAGGACGATCTGCTGGTGTTCCAGCAGCGCCTTGGGGAAGCGCCGGTTCCAGGCCGCGCGCAGGTGCGCGAGGTAGCTGGCGCTGGCCGCGACCGGCGAGACCTTGGCGATGTCCGCATCCTCGGCGCCCCAGGGCAGGATGGGGGCCATGCGGTCCACGCCCGCATGCGACAGCCAGCTCTTGGCGCTGGCCACCAGCCGTCCCGGCGCCTGCGCGCCGAGCACGCGCGCCAGGCGGCCGACGGCGACGCGCTCGACCCCGGCGGGGTCTGGCGAGGCCCAGGGCAGCTGGAGTTCGCCGGGAGCGAGTTCGCCCTCGGCGGGGTGGTAGCGCATCGAGGGCAGCAAGGGCGCGGCGGCGACTTCGCCGGGCGCGACCAGCTGCTCGATGGCCAGCAGCTCGACCTGCCCTGCGCCGGGCAGGGCATAAGCGAGCACCGTGTTGGTGGTGCCCAGGTCGATGCTGACGAGGTACGCAGTCACTACGAGGTCACTGCTGGCGGACGTCGAACTCGATCTTCCAGCGCTGGCCTTCGCGCGATACGGCGGCCAGTTCGAGCGTGCCGGCGTCGGTTGCGAGCGCGTGCAGTTTGACCTGCACGACGTCGCCCGCGATGCGTCCCTCTGCCGGAAGAGTTGCCTGAATTTCGTTCATCTCCTGCAGCTCGTCCGGACCCCAGAACTCGAGCACCTCGCCGATGCGGTCCTGGCGGCGCGTGGTGGAACCGAAGAAGCGGAAGGTGACCGGCTCGCCCACCACCAGGCCGAACTCCTGGCCCGGCAGTTCGAGTTCGCTGCCTTCTTCCATGCCGAAGGGCGCCACGCACAGCGCCTCGATCGGCGGTTCCATGCCCGGGATTGCCGGCATCGAGGACTCCACGCCGACGTAGTAGGAACGGGCCGTGCCGCCGCGGATGCGCACGCCGCCGCCGCGCCGCGCGTAGCTGAAGTAGGCGGCGCCGCGTGCGACAGCGAGGTCGAGGTCGGCGCCTTCCAGCATGCGTGCCGGTTCCGCGCCTTCCATGTAGAGCCAGTCGTTGATGGTGTCCATCACGCGCTGGGCCAGGATGCCCGACTTGAACACGCCGCCGTTGAATAGCACGGCGCTCGGGTGCAGGAAACTGTGTTCGGCGTTCACGCGGCCTTCGAAGCCTTCCAGCTCCGCCGTGGCGCCGGCCTGGCGCGCCAGGAAGGCGGCCAGGTGTTTGGTGATCGCGGCGTCCTGCGCATACGGCAGGCCGACCTGGGTCAGGCCGGCGCGCTGGCGGGTGGCCGGTCTGCTCGATGCGTCCACGCGCGGGAAGAAACCGTCGGTGATGAAGGCGGTGACTTCCTCGCGCGTCAGTTCGGTGCGGATCGAGCCGCCGATGAGCTTCGAGCCGCGGCTCGGCACGACGATCGGCCAGACGGTGCCGTTGGGGTCGGCCAGCAGGTGTTCCTTGGCGCCGCGGCAGCCGTAGGTGAGGGCGCGCATCTGCCAGGTATCCAGCTGGGTGCCGCCCGCCTGCAGCTTGCGTGCCACGAAGTGGGCCAGCGCCAGGTCCATGTTGTCGCCGCCCAGCAGGATGTGGTCGCCCACGGCCACGCGGTGCGGTTCGAGCTTGCCGTCGCGCTCGAGGATGGCGATCAGCGAGAAGTCGCTGGTGCCGCCGCCCACGTCCACCACCAGCACGATGTCGCCGGCCTTGACCTGCTTGCGCCAGGCGCCCTTGCTACCCTGGATCCAGCTGTACAGGGCCGCTTGCGGCTCTTCCAGCAGGGTAGGCGAGAAGCCGGCGTTGCGCGCTGCTTCGGCGGTGAGTTCGCGCGCGCCCGGGTCGAAGGAGGCGGGAATGGTGACGGTGACCTGCTGCTGGTCGAAGGGCGCACCCGGATGGGCGGCGTTCCATGCCTGGCGCAGGTGCGCCAGGTAGCGGGTCGAGGCCTCGAGCGGCGAGACGCGCGTGACTTCTTCCGGCGCGTCGTGCGGCAGGATGGCGGCGCGGCGGTCCACGCTCGGGTGGCTCAGCCAGCTCTTGGCCGAGGACACCAGGCGGATCGGGGTGGTGGCGCCGCGGCTGCGCGCCATTTCGCCGGCGATGAAGCCTTCGCCGCCGGCGCTCCAGGGCAGGGCCGTTTCGCCCGCCGCCAGTTCGTCCGGGTGCGGCAGGTAGAGGAAGGAGGGCAGCAGCGGCAGGGCCTCGACCGTGCCCGGCCCGGTCAGTTGCGGGACCGGCAGCACGCCGTCGACGGCCTTTTCGCCGTCGCTGGCCTGCAGGTCGACATAGGACAGGGCGCTGTGGGTGGTGCCGAGATCGATGCCGATGGCGTAGCGCGCGTCTTGTTGGTCGCTCACAGTTCCACCTCCGCCGGTGCCAGCACGCGCGCGTCGTGCTTCTCGGCCAGCTGCGGCAGCTGGACCCTGGTGGCGCGCCAGCCGCGGTGCGACAGGGTGCCCTTGAACGGGGCCTGGCCGACCACGTTGCCGGTCAGGCGCACGCTGGCGGCATCGAAGCCTTCTTCCAGCGTGAGGCGCGCGCCTTCGGCTTCGGCGCGTACGGGCTCGATGGTGAAGTGCTCGCGCAGCACGCGCGCGCAGCCTTCGTGCACGATGCGCGCGGCGGCGCCGATGTCGGCGTCGGAATAGGCGCTCAGGTTTTCCTGGGCGAAGTCGATCAGGCGGGCTTCGCGCTGGAACAGGCTCAGCAGTTGCAGGGCCGATTCGGCGGTCGGGGCGCGCAGCGGCGCGGCGGTCGGGGCCGGGGTGGGAGCAGGCGTCGGGGCCGCGGTCGGGGCCGGCGTCGGCATCGCGACCGGGCCTACCCGGTCATCGCGCACGCGTGCGGCGAATTCGGCGTCGCCGAGCGATTTGAAGAAGGCGCCAAAGGCGATCGAAAGCCGGCTCCAGAAGCCAGGCAATTGGGTCGGTGTGTTCATTCTTGATGTTCGGTAGGGTGGGGACGGGCGCGCTCGGGGCCGAGGTCCGGAAAACGCGCATGATACCAGTTTGGCTACAGCCGAGGCACGCGTGCCTCCCGTCGGTCCTTTACAGATAGTTGGATGGTGAATGACGATCATCATGGATCGCAATTTGATTTCTATCTCAGAGAGCGCATACTGTCCTCATTCAATCGCGCTTTCAGGGAAGAACATCATGTCTACCACCTTCGACTTCATCCGCAGCCTGTTCCGTAGCCCCGCCCTTGCCCCTAGCGGCAACGCGGTCGATCTCCGTACGCTGTACCTGCTGAGCCGCGGCCGCGACTCGGTGTCGCCCGCCGTCCTGCGCAAGCTGGCCGACGCGGCAGCCAAATAAGCCGCCGCCGCCGCCGCCGTCAAGCCCTGCCCCGAGCAGGGCTTTTTGTTGGTGCGGCGGATATCGGCGCGCCATGCGCGATCCAATCGGGGTAGGCTGGATTCTTCGAGAGCGGCCGGTCGCGGATCCAGGTCTACCGTTCGGAGTAGGCGACATCCATGTCATGGAAGACATGGGCATGAAGGCGGTGTGGCTGAAGGACCCCTGGCGGGAATATCCTGAACATCAACGGCCGCTGAGCGGCCTGCAGGTTCAGGGGGCGAGCGGGATCACCTCGTCGCCCGCGGCCGGTTCGCAGGCGGCGCCCAGCGGCTCCCAGCCGCGGCGCACCACGATGCGCTCCTGCGTATGGCACAGCTCGACGCGGCGCGCCTGCGGCGCCCGGCGCTGCACGAAGGCTTCGATCGAGGCCGGCACGCTCACGTGCAGCGCGAGCGCATGCAGGTCGTCCGCCGGGTGGTCGCTCATGTGCACCAGCGGCACGAACTGCCCGGCGAACATCATCCAGTGCGAAGGAATCCGGACCGGGCCGGCGGTATAGCCCTGCGTGCGCAGCCAGCCCTGGGCGTCTTCGCGCGCATGGGCGCTGCCGTCGAGGCGGCCCCAGGCGCTGGCGAGCAGCTCGGCCACCCAGCCGTTGCAATTCTGGTAGCGGGTGCCGTAGGCATAGGCGTTGGCGCTGTATTCTCCGCCCAGCAGGGCCAGCGCCAGGCGCTTGTCCAGCGCCGCCCCTTCAAGCAGGGCGCCGTCTTCGTCCGGCGGGAATACCAACGAGATATGGCCGCGCGTGGGCGCGTCGGCGCCCAGCGCGAAGCCGGCGACGCCCTGGTCGAACAGGCGCGGGCGCGATTCGTCGCAAGCGTAATAGAGCTGGCGCACGGCCCAGGGACCGCCGGGATTGTCGCGCAGGGCGATGCCGGCATGCGAATACAGCTGGCCGAAGCGGCTCAGGTCGAGGCCGGCGCGTGCGATGAGGGCGACGCGCGCCCCGGAGCGCTCGAGTTCGGTCTTGACCGCGCCG
The DNA here is from genome assembly GCF_059685865.1 of Telluria sp. ZB4P36. Classification (NCBI taxonomy): domain Bacteria; kingdom Pseudomonadati; phylum Pseudomonadota; class Betaproteobacteria; order Burkholderiales; family Oxalobacteraceae; genus Telluria; species Telluria sp. ZB4P36. Next base: position 491,352 of record NZ_JCASIE010000001.1, on the reverse strand, counting down.
GCGAAACGCAGCACGCGGTCCTGCTCGGCGGCGCTGATGTCGATCGACTGCTGGCAGAAGGCCGGCAGCCCGGCCTGGGCGGCCGCGCTCGCGCCCAGCAGGAGCGCGGCCGCGGCGAGCTTACTGAACTTCACTCAGATGGTGACCTTGCGCGAAGCCAGGTCGCGGTACCAGTCGTCCTGCAGGGCCAGGAAGAACGAGCGCTTGCTGTCGGCGTGGGCGAACTCGAAGCCGTACACACGCTCGCTGACCTGCACCAGCTCGCCCTTGTTCACGCCGCGCTCGGCCAGTGCGCGGTTGGGCACGTCGAGGGTGAACTCGCGCGCCGGACCGGCGGCCACGGCACGCAGGGTCATGCGGGTGGTGTCGGGCTTGGCCGGGGCCTGGGCAATGTCGATCACGCGGTAGTCCCCGGCGGCCACGCGGTCCTCGCCGCTCGAGCTGTTGCTGGAGGCGCCGATCGAATCGGAAATGCTGCCGGACGAGGCCGAGCCCGCGCTCGAGGCGGACGAGGTGAAGCTGGTGGCGTGGGTCGGCGCGGCGCAGGCGGCAGCGAAAGCGGCCAGGCACAGCGCGCGGGACAGGGTGGTGAAGGTCATGGTGCTTTTCTGTGAGGATGAATCGGGAATGACGGCTATGGTAACTGCGCCGCGTACTGTTGAGAAGGCGGCCGGCGAGGAATTCTGTAAGTTCTTGTAATTCTGTCTACCAGCGTGTTGGCGTTGCGCCCAGCCGGCGTCACGGCCCGCGGGTGTGGCCGTGGTCGATGCTTCCGCCTTGCTCAGGCGGACAGCAGGAGATACGTGGCGCCATAGCCGAGTACGGCTGCCAGGATAACGAGGAGGATTCCCAGCAGCGGATACAGGTTGATTTCCGGCTTGCCTCGGGCGCTAGGCTTGGGGAAATGTCTGAAGTGCCCTGTCTTGATGTGATTCATACGGACCACCGCGAATGTCGTTCATTTGGAACGCACATTACGCCTTGTCTTCGGAGTTTCAAGCGTCGAACCGGGGGTGGATACGAATACTTACAAATTTCTTGCCATTATTTGCGGCAGCTCAATGAAAGCTGACAGGGGCATTCAAGATCTTGTCGCTTGTGCACGCTAGCGTACAGAAGCGTGGGGCCGGAAAGCGCATACTTCGACCATCGCCTTTGATGAGTCACCAGACCGCCCTTGAGTACCATGCTGCCCACTTTCGTGATCCTGGTCGCCGTGATCGTCCTCGCGACGCTGCTGCCCTTGTTGCGATGCACGGGGTGGTGGATACGCGACCTCGATTTCCCGCGCCTGCAACTCGCCATCCTGTCGCTTGCCGTGCTGGTCGGACAATTCCTGTTCCTCGACTGGCGGGACGCCAGATTCCATTTGCTGCTGGTGGCCAATGCCGCCTGCCTCGCTTACCAGGCCTGGTGGATCATTCCGTACACTAAGGCCTATCCCCATGAAGTGAAGAACGCGGTCGCCGGTGGAGCGAACCGGCAGTTCCGTATCTTGACGGCGAATGTGCTGATGCCGAACCGGAATACCGATGGCCTGATCGCCCTGATCAGGAAGCATCAGCCGGATATCTTCGTGACACTGGAAACGGATAGCTGGTGGCAGGAGCGGCTGGACGTGCTCGAGGACGAGTATCCCCATGCGCTCAAGTGCCCGCTCGACAATCTGTACGGCATGCACGTGTACTCGCGCCTCCCGCTGGAAGACAGCGCCATCCAGTTCCTGGTCGAGGACGACATCCCGTCGATCCATACCCTGGTCGTCCTGCCCTCCGGACAGAAGGTACGTATGCATTTCCTGCATCCGACCCCGCCCAGCCCGACGGAGCACATGGAATCGACCCAGCGCGACGCCGAACTGCTGGTGGTCGCCAAGAGCGTGAACGAGGCCGGTCTGGAAACGCCGGTGATCGTCGCGGGCGACCTGAACGACGTCGCGTGGTCGACCACGACCCGGCTGTTCCGCAAGATCAGCGGCCTGCTCGATCCGCGCATCGGGCGCGGCATGTTCAATACCTTCCACGCCGGCTTCTGGTTTGCCCGCTGGCCGCTCGACCACCTGTTCCACAGCGAGCATTTCACGCTGTCGCACATCGAGCGCCTGCCTTCCTTCGGCTCGGACCATTTCCCGATGCTGGTCGAGCTGACCTATGACAGCGCACGCGGCGCCGACCAGGAGGGCTTGGAGGCGGACGAGGAAGACCACGCCTTGGCCGAGGAGAAGATCGCCGCCGAGGACGTCGAAGTCTCGGACGTGCACGAACCGCAGCCCTGAGAGCGGCCTGCGTGCCGCCCCGGCTCAAGCCGTTGCGGCGCCGCTCACCAATGCCTGGGCATAGACCGTGAAGTCGTCCAGCCCGCGCTTGAGGACGGTCACCAGGGCCGGCAGCGGCGCTTCCTGGTAGTCCCACTCGGCGCGGCAGAATTCGCCGGTACGCTTGAGGTCCTCGGCCAGTACCGGAGAGATCCAGCCGTGTTCGGCCAGCAGGGTGATCACTTCGCGCTCGTCCTGCGGCAGGCCGAGGCGGGCAGTGCCGATCACGTAGTCGCCCATTTCGATCGCGGCTTCCCAGGCGCGGATCACGTTGAGGGTGGCCGCGTCCTGGCGCGTGAGGTCGCTGACGAAGGTGGTCGGGTCTTTTTCGTATTCCTCGCGTGCGCGCCGGCAGCAGCGTTCGATGGTGCCGGCCTTGTGTACCAGGATGTCGTCGTCCATCTCGCCCTCCGTTTGTTTCAGCTCCATCAGACCAGGAACATCACCGCCGCCACGCAGGTCGGTCCCAGCGCGCCCAGGAACAGTCCGCCCATGCCGATCGAGCCTTCGCTGAAGCCCTCGCGCAGCAGCGCGGCGCCGGCCGGATTGGGGGCGTTGGCGATCACGGTCAGGCCGCCGCCGCCGACCGCGCCGGCCACCAGCATGTACTTGGCGTGGTCGGACAGACCCTCGATCAGCGAACCGAGGTAGGTCAGTGCCGCATTATCGGTGATTGCCGTCAGGGCCAGCGCGCCGAAGAACAGCGCGGTCGGCTCCAGGCTGGAGACCAGGGGCTGCAGCCACCACTGCTGCATCCCGCCCAGCACCACCAGGCCGGCCAGGAAGAAGGCGACCAGCAGGCCTTCCTTCAGGATCAGCGGCGACTGGTGTTTCGGATAAGCCTTGGTGTAGCCCAGGAAGAGCAGGAACAGGCCGATGAACAGCACCGGGTGGTGGGCCAGCAGCACGACGCCGGCCAGCAGGGCCAGGTGGACGGCGGAGACGATGGCCGGCATGTGCACGTCCGCCACCGCCGCGCCTGGCGCCAGGTGGCGGCGCAGCAGCCAGGTGATGACGCTGGCATTGAAGATCACCGCCAGCGCCGCGCGCCAGCCGAAGGTCGAGGCCATGAAGGCGCTGTCCCAGCCCCAGGTGGCGGCCACCATCAGCACCGGCGGGGCGGCATAGGAGGTGAGGGTGCCGCCGATCGAGACGTTGACGAACAGCACGCCGATGGCGCCGTACTTGAGCCATTCGGGGATCCCGTGCCGGAATACCTGCGGCGCCAGCATCAGGGCGGCCAGCGTCATCGCGGCCGGCTCGGTGATCAGGGAGCCGCTCAGCGGCACCAGCGCCAGGCCGAGCCAGCACAGCGCCACTTCCGTGCGTAGCGGGGCCAGCCGTGCAAGCAGGGCCAGCAGGTCGCGCACCGCATCCAGCACCGGCTGCGAGGCCGCGATCACCATCACCACGAACACGAACAGCGGTTCGGTGTAGTGGCGCGATTCGGCATAGGCGATGGCTTCGCTTCCGCCGGCCAGCAGGGCCATGACGAGGATCAGCACGAAGGCCCAGAAGCCGAACACCACCTCGACTTCGCCCATCAGGTGGAACAGTCCGGCATGGCGTGGATGGCGTTTGGCCAGCGAGTGGAACAGCTTGGTGGAAAAGGTATGGACGAGGGCGATCGCGAACAGGATGGCACCGCTGAGTTGGAGCGTGGTCATTGTCTGGATGTAAATGGACGAGCCAGCATTATTCCATGATTCGCCATTGGCACCCGGGTTTTCCGGCAGAGCGCACCTTTAGGTTTTGTCAATACCAATCGCCCGACTGGTATGTCCAAAATGAATACATCTTGCCAAATTCCGGCTCAGCGAGTACTGTACGTTTATACAGTACTTTTTACCAACCCACCATGATCCTGTCATCCACTCCGGGAATTTCGCCCCCGCCCAAGCCACCTGTGGCTGAGCCGGAGGCCTTGCATCCTTCCCTCTGGCGCGCCTCGCAACTGGCGCGTTCGGGCACGCGCTGCGTCGACACCGGGCATGCGGCGCTGTCGGGCCAGTTGCCCGGCGGCGGCTGGCCCGCCGGCACCCTGGTCGAACTGCTGCAGCAACAGCCCGGCATCGGCGAAATGCGCCTGCTGCGCCCGGCCCTGCAAGCCTGCGCAGAGCGCCGCATCGTCCTGCTGCAGCCGCCCCATCCGCCGCAAGCCCTGGCGCTGGCCGCGCTGGGCCTGCCGCCCTCGCAACTGCTGTGGCTGCGTACCGGCCGCAGCGCCGACGCGCTGTGGGCGGCCGAGCAGGTGCTGCGCAGCGGCAGTTGCGGCGCGCTGCTGTTCTGGGCCAACCATGCGCGCGGCGAAAGCCTGCGCCGCCTGCACCTGGCGGCCCAGACCGGCGAAACCCTGTTCTTCATGCTCCGCCCGCTGGCCGCGGCGCAAGACGCATCGCCTGCGCCCTTGCGCCTGGCGCTGCGCCCGGCGGCCGGCGGCATGCACATCGACTTCGTCAAGCGCCGGGGGCCGCAGCGCGATGCGCCGCTGCTTTTGCCACTTTCTTTGCCGCTTGGTTTGGCTCCAACTTCTTCTCTCTTGCAACGACATGCGTTTGTGGATCGGCCTGTCACTACCCCAGCTGCCGCTCGAGGTCTTCAGTCCCAACTGGTCCAGTGACCCGGGCAGCGTCGTGCTGGAGCAGGAGCGCGTGCTGGCGGTCTCGCCGGCGGCGCGCGCGGCCGGCGTCCAGCGCGGCATGCGGCGCGGCGGCGTACTCATGCTCATGCCCGAAGCACGGCTGGTCGAGCGCAGCAGCGCGCGCGAAGCCGAGGCGCTCGATGCGGTCGCGTTGGCGATGCTGCAATACACGCCCCAGGTCGCGCTGGCCGAAGAAGCGACCTTGCTGCTCGACATCGGCGCCAGCCTGCGCCTGTTCGGCGGCATCCGGGCCCTGTGCGCGCGCGTGCGCGCCAGCCTGCGCGCGCTCGGCTTCACCGCCTCGCTCAGCTGCGCGCCGACGGCGCGTGGCGCCTGGCTGCTGGCACGCGCCGGCGCCGCCTTTGCCGGTGGCGGCGGGCGGAGCCGCGGGCGGGCACCCGCACGTTCATTACGGATGGCCTCGCTCGAACGCCGCCTCGAACGCCTGCCGGTGGCCCTGCTGCCGCCGGCCCGGCCTTATATGTCCTGGTTCGAGGGCATCGGCTGCGAACGCCTCGGCGAGCTGCGGCGCCTGCCGCGTCCCGGCCTGCAGCGGCGTTGCGGGCGCGAGCTGCTCGACATGCTCGACGCCGCCTACGGCCTGTGTCCCGAGCTGTTCGAGTGGGTGACGCCGCCCGACAGTTTCCGGGCCCGGCTCGAATTGTTCGACCGCATCGAGCAGGCCGAGCTGCTGCTGGCCGGCGCCCACCACCTGATACTGCAGCTGGTCGGCTGGCTGTGCGCGCGCCAGCTCGCGGTAGAGCGCATCACGCTGCTGATGGAGCACGAGCGCGGCCGGGTGGCGATGCCGCCGACGGCGCTCGAGATCGTCCTGGCCGAGCCGGCCTGGCGCGACGAGCACCTGGTGCGCCTGCTGAAAGAGCGGCTGGCCAGGCAGGAGCTGCCGGCGCCGGTGATCGGGCTCGGGCTGGAAGCGCGGCAGGTAAGGGCGATGGCGCCGCCGACCGAATCGCTGTTCCCCGAGCCGGGCGGCAGCGAGGAAGACCGCATGCGCATGCTCGAGCTGCTGGTGGCGCGGCTGGGAGCCGACAACGTGCTGCAGGCGCTGCCCCAGGCCGATTACCGGCCCGAGGTCGCCAACGAATGGGTGCCGGTGCAGGAAAAGGGCAGCGCCGCCCGCAGTGCCGCGCGCAACGCAGCCTTGTGCGATGCGCGCCTGCCGCCCGACGTGGCCAGCCTGCCGCGTCCGAGCTGGCTGCTGGCCAAGCCGATCGCGCTGCTGATGCGCAACCACCGGCCCTTCTACGGCTCGCCGCTGAAGGTGGCCTCGACCCCCGAGCGCATCGAGGCCGGCTGGTGGAGCGAAACCCAGACCCGCGACTACTTCATTGCCGAAGGACAGGACCATACCTTGTACTGGATCTATCGCGAGCGCATCGTCGGCGCCGGCGAGGATGCCGAACCGCGCTGGTATCTGCACGGGCTGTTCGGCTAGCAGCCCCTTCGGTGCGAACCGGGCGCTTCCCTGGGCGCGCTTGCGCGATACTAGACGGCAGGCGCAGCGCATCCCGGCTGCGTTGGCAATGAACAATTTCACTCCATGGAGGCCGCGTGTTCGGCTTGATGAGCAGCCGCTGGTGTAGCGACAAGGCGCCGTCCGGATTCCCGCCCGGCAGCACCCAGGAAGCCGGGCAGGATGCGGGAACGCCGGTGCAAGGCGTGCGCAAGGTGCTGGTCGTGGACGACGAGGCCGACGTCGCCGACCTGACCGAGGTGCTCCTGTCGGCGCACGGCCTGGACACCGTGGTGGCCTACTCCGGCGCCGCGGCCCTCGACATCCTGGCGGCCGATCCCCAGATCGATGCCGTCGTCTCCGACGTCATGATGCCCGGCATGACCGGCCTCGAACTGGCCGAGCAGATCGCCGGGCGCCATCCCAGGGTCAAGATCGTCCTGGCGTCCGGCTACATGGCGCCGTCCATGTTCAAGGACCAGCCGCTGAAGCAGTTGTTCATCGCCAAGCCCTACCGGATCGAGCAGCTCCTCAGGCTGCTGCGTACCTGACTTCGCTCAGTCGCTCCGCTCGGCACGCGTCAGGTGCAACTGCCGGCGCAGCACATAACCCAGCGATTCGTACAGTGCGATCGCGCCACGGTTGCTGGGGTAGACGTGCAGGAAGGGCTGGCTGCCCTGCGCCATGATGCGGCGCGTCCGTTCGGCGAGCAGGTGGCGTGCATAGGCATGGCCGCGGTGCTCGGGATGCACGCAGACCGCACTCACTTCGACCGCGCCATCCGGGCGCATCCGTTCTCCCGCCATCGCCGCCAGCCGGCCGCCGGCGCGGACGCCGAGGAACTCGCCCAGCTCGTGGGTGCGCTGGGCGAAGGGGCCGGGATTGGTCAACCCGGCCAGTTCGCGCATCTCCGGCGCATCCGCGTCGCCCAATACCGAGAAGGGCAGCGTGGCCGGCGCCAGGGCACGCGTGGCCACCATCTGCAGCACCGGATCGAGCGGCGTCAGGCTGAGGCCGGGCGCCTGCACCGGCGCGGCCGCCGTCACCAGCATGGCGGCCTCGCCCGGCAGCAGCAGCGCCGCCAGCGCTTCCCAGGCTTGCGGGCTGTCGTCGGCGAGGGCGGCGAACGGACCGATCTCGCGCGGATAGCGCTTCGCGAGCGGGCCGCCGAGGGCGAGGTGGCGGTGGCCGCCTACGAGGGCGGACCAGACCGGCCGGTCGAGGGCGGCATGCAGGGCAGGGTGAATGGGCATGGTCGTCATCTTCTCCATTGTCGACAGGGTGACATGATAGCGCCGCCGGCGTAGCCTTATTCGCTGACCTTGCCGCGCAGCGACTTGACCCGCCCGCTGCGGGTCTTGGCGTCGAGCCGGCGCAGCTGCGAGCCGCGCGTCGGCCGGGTAGGGCGGCGCATCACGGGCACGACGGCAGCCTGGTCGACCAGCGCCTGCAGGCGCTGCAGCGCGTCGAGCTTGTTCTGCTCGAGGCTGCGCGAAGCCTGGGCCTTCAGGACGATCACGCCTTCCTGGGTGATGCGGGCGTCGCGCAGCGCCAGCAGGCGTTCCTTGACGGCCGCCGGCAGCGACGAGGCCGCCACGTCGAAGCGCGCATGCACCGCGCACGACACCTTGTTCACATTCTGTCCGCCCGGCCCCTGGGCCCGGATCGCGCTGAATTCGACTTCCGCCGGATCGATGACTGCCATTGCTTTCCTTCGCTGCGGCCACCGCCGGCCGCGTCCCCCATTGTAAAGCCAGGCTTTCTTGCCGCACGAAACAAAAATCGCAATGGCCCAAGGCCGGTCCCTGCGCTATGATGTATCGACGATCACTGCGCGCCGCGCACCTCTGTACGGCCAACCAGGAGGAGCTTTGAACCTCTCGCCCTTGCCACTTGCCGTGTTCGTCGTCGATACGGCAGGCACCGTCACCAGCTGGAACAAGGCTTGCGAAAAGCTGGCCGGTTATGGCGCCGCCGACATCCAGGGCATGACGCTGGAGCGCATCATCGAATTCGACGATGCGCCCGGCGCCACGCCGCGCATCGCCGCGCGCGCCGACGCCGAGAACGAAGGCATGCTGAAAACCGCCGACGGCCGGCGCCTGCCGGTGCGCGTCACGGTAGCGCCGCAAACCCTCGATCCGGAGCTTCCGGGCACCTTCAGCATCATCGTGATCCCGCGCACCGGCCAGTTCCCGCCGCGCTATGCCCTGATCCAGGACCTGCCGGTGGCCGACATCATCGAAGCGCTGCCCTGCGTGTTCTACGTCATCGACCAGAGTGGCCACCTGCTGCTGTGGAACCGCCTGCTCGAAGAAGCGCTCGAAATGGATGCAGAAGCACTGCCCACCTTCAACGTCAAGTTCTTCTTCGACGAAAAGGACCGGCCCATGATCGTCGACAAGATCCTCAGCGCCTTCGAAGAGGGCGGCTCGACCCACGAGGCGGAACTGATCGGCAAGCACGGCAAGCGCACCGCCTACCTGTTCACCTGCTCGCGCTCCAAGCTGGGCAACGTCCCGGTCGTGTTCGGTACCGGCCTCGACATCACCGAGCGCAAGCAGGCCGAGCACGGCCTGCGGGTGCGCGAACGCGCCATGTTCTCGAGCCTGAACGCCATCGTGATCACCCGCTGCGAACAGGGCGAACACCGGATCGAATACGTCAACCCGGCCTTCGAGCGGATCACCGGCTACACCCTGGCCGAGATCAAGGGCCACGATCCGCGCTTCATGCGCATCGAAGGCTGCGACGAAGACGAGCGCAGCCGTGTCCGCGAAGCGCTCAAGCGCAAGGAAAGCGTGCGCGCGGTGCTGCGCAACAGGCGCAAGAATGGCGACATGTTCTGGAACGACCTGCGCATCGATCCGGTGTCGAATATCGACGGCGAGATCACGCACTTCGTCGGGATCATCAACGACATCACCGAGGCCCGGCACTACGAGCGCCGGCTGCACCACCTGGCCCACCACGATCCGCTCACCGGCCTCGCCAACCGCACCCTGCTGCAGGACCGCCTGCGCCACGCCATCGAGCACGCGACGCGCGACCGCTTCATGGTGGCATTGGCCTTCCTCGACCTCGACAACTTCAAGCACATCAACGACAACTTCGGCCATGAGGCGGGCGATGCGGTGCTGCGCGAAGTCGCCCAGCGCCTGCGCGAGACCATGCGCGAAGAGGACACCATCGCCCGCATGGGCGGCGACGAATTCGTCCTCATCATCTGCGATCCGGCCAGCCACGAACAGGTCGCGGAGCTGGCCGAACGCATCCGCCGCAGCGTCACCGCGCCGGTGCGGGTGGGCGAACAGGACATCCTGCCGGGCACCAGCATCGGCGTCAGCATGTTCCCCGACGACGGCGACACGCCCGAGAAGATCATGCGCGCCGCCGACGCCGCCATGTACCACGCGAAAACCCTGGGCAAGAACAATTTCCAGTTCTATTCCAGCGACCTGAACCAGATCGTGCACCAGCACCTGATGCTGGAGGCGAACCTGAGCCGCGCGATCCGCGAACACGAGATGGTGCTGGACTACCAGCCAAAGGTCGACCTGCGCAGCGGCAAGGTGGTGGGCGCCGAAGCCCTGGTGCGCTGGCGCCACCCGGTGGACGGCCTGATCCAGCCCGACCACTTCATCCCGGTCGCCGAAGAAACCGGGCTCATCGTACCGCTGGGCGAGTGGGTCATCGACGAGGCCTGCGGCGCACTCAAGGCCATGACGGCGCTGGGCATCAAGGACTTCGTCATTGCGGTCAACCTGTCGGCGCGCCAGTTGCGCCAGCGCCAGTTTGCCGACCGGCTCGGCCAGACCCTGCACCGCCACGGGATCGACCCGCGCAGCCTCGAGCTCGAGGTGACCGAAAGCCACCTGATGGACCACCCGGAAGAAGCCCTGGATGCGCTGACCCAGCTCAAGGCGCTGGGCGTGCGCCTGTCGATCGACGACTTCGGCACCGGCTATTCAAGCCTGAGCCACCTGCAGAAATTCCCGGTCGACTACATCAAGATCGACCGTTCCTTCCTGGGCGACGTCGGCCACAACGGCCAGCTCGTCATCACCCGCGCCATCATCGCGCTCGGCCACAACCTCAAGCTCAAGGTGGTCGCCGAGGGCGTCGAGACGCGCGAGCAGATCGCCTTCCTGCGCAAGCACGACTGCGACCAGATGCAGGGCTATTACTTCAGCCCGGCGCTGTCGCAGGAAACCCTGCAGCAGATGGTCACCAGCGACGCGCGCCTGCCCGATTGATTGGCGCTTCTCCCGAATGGGAGGGCGCAGCAGTAGCTGCGTTGTCAAAAACGCATGGTAAACTTGCAGGTTCCTCGCGTCCATCCCGCTCCCCCGATCGTGCCCTGCTTCCCGTTTCGCCTATCCGCCCTGTTATTGTCCGCCTCCCTCGCCGCCGAAGCCGGCGCCGCCGCCGAGGGCGCCAGCCTGCGGGCCGCGCGCAGCGGCGGCGGCCCCGCAGCCCTCATCGACGGCCGGCTCGACGAAGCCGCATGGCAGCAGGCGCCGGCCTATGACGGCTTCCACAAGCACGCCCCGCGCGACGGCAAGGCAGCGCCGGCCGGCCTGCGCACGACGGTGCAGCTGCTGGTCGACGACCATGCCCTGGTGTTCGGCATCCGGGCCTGGGACGCGGACCCGGCGCGCATGCGCGGCCTGCTTGCCCGGCGCGACAAGGTCGACGTCGACCAGGACTTCATCGGCATCTGGATCGACCCCGTGGGCCATGGGCGCGCCGCCCAGTTCGTGCGGGTGAACCTGTCCGGCGTGGTGAGCGACGGCCTGCACAGGGCAAGCGACGATGAATCCGACCTCGGTCCCGACTTCCCGGTCGAAGCGGCCGTCACCCGCCTGGCCGACGGCTACAGCATGGAAGTGCGCTGGCCGCTGTCGAACCTGCGCTTTCCCTACCACGGCGGCAAGGACTGGCGCCTGATGGTCGAGCGCAGCGTCCCGCACGCCGACGGCACCCTGCTGGTGAGCGCCCCCCTGCGCACCGATGCCCTGAGCCACCTGGCCTTCCTGCGCGAAGTCGAAGGCATGGGCGAGACCGTGACGGCGGTGCGCGACCGCCGCTTCCTCGAGCTGCGGCCCGAACTGACGCTGCGCGCCGGCCGCGCCGCCGATGGCCTCCTGCGCCGGCGCTCGCACGCGGCCGACCTCGGCCTGGAGATCAATGCCCGGCCGCGCGCCGACTGGGTGTTCAACGCCACCATCAATCCGGATTACTCGCAGGTCGAGATCGACCAGCCGGTGTCCCAGGGCGCCGGCAACATCGCCCTGAGCCTGCCGGAAAAGCGCGGCTTCTTCCTCGAAAGCGCCGACGTGCTCGGCCTGCCGCTGCCGGCCTTCTACTCGCGCACCGTGAGCAATCCGGCCTGGGGTCTGCGCGCCACCTGGCGCGCGGCCGATGCCGACGCCACCGCGATGAGCCTGCGCGACCAGGAGGGCGGGCTGGTGCTGCGCGGCCGGCCCTACGAGACGCTCGAATACGTCCAGACCCGTGCTACCCGCGCCAGCCTGTGGCGCACGCGCTGGCATGGCGAGGGCGGCCTGTTGCTGGGGGCCTTCGTATCGCAGCGCGCCTATGAAGGCCTGGGCGCCAACGACGTGCTCGGGCTGGATGCCCAGTGGCGCAGCAAGGCCGGCGAGGGCGCCCAGCGCCAGGCCAGCCTCACCGCCATGCATTCGCGGACCAGTGCCGGCTTCGACGAGGAATCGCGGCCGGTGCGCGCCGCAGCCGTGCCGGGCAACTACCTGCACGGCAAGTACATCCATAGTTCCGAGGCCTGGTGGAACGAGTTCGCGCTGGAGGCGATCGGTCCCGGCTTCGTCAACGACAACGGCTTCGTGCCGCAGGCCGGGATCGTCAAGGCCGCGACCGAGATGAGCCGCAAGCTCGGCCGGCAGTCGGTGGCGGGCGTCGAGCTGTACGAGTTCGAATTCCTGGTGCAGGCCGCCGAAGTGCGCACCCTGCGCGACCGGACCAGCGCGCAGGCCGGCGGCGAGGTGGTCATGCGCGAGCTGCGCCCGGGCATCTGGCTGATGGCGCCGGGCCAGACCGAGTTCTGGACCCTGCTCGGCTTCGACCGCCAGCGCGCACGCACCGGCGGCCGGCTGCACGACACCCGCGCCCTGCACCTCGGCTTCGCGACCACGCCGGCACCCTGGGTATCGAAGGTCGCGGGCGAGGTAGTGCTGGGCCGCCAGCTCGACGCCGACGCCGACCGCGTCGGCCCGGGCGGCAACGTGACGCTCGATGTCGGCCTGCGCTTCGGACTGGCGCGCGGCTGGTCGCTGGAACTCGACCACCACTGGAACCGCGCCTGGGTCCAGGGCACGCTGGGCCAGCCGGCCTTTGCCGACAATGCCTGGCGCTGGCTCGCCAACCTGCACTTCAGCCCGCGCGCTTCGCTGCGCCTGCTGGCGCAGAACACCTGGGCCGCGCGCCGCGACGACGGCGTCACCCAGCTGGAAGCCTGGAACGAACGCCAGGTGCACCGCTCGCTGCTGTACCGCTACCAGTGGCGGCACGGCCGCATCGTCTCCGCCGGCTACGTGGACGAGAAGATGCCCCTGGCCGGCCGGCGCAGCAAGTCGCTGACGCTCAAGCTGCAGTGGGAGATCTGAGGGTCAGCCTGACGATCTCGCCGGGCTTCCACAGGCGCATGCGCGGCCCCCAGCTGCCGGCGCCGCGCGTCACGTACAGCAGCATGCCGTTCACGTCGTAGGCGCCGTCGAACTTCGCGAAGCGCTTCTGCACCGCATAGCTGAAGGGCCAGATCTGGCCGCCGTGGGTGTGCCCGGACAGCATCAGGTCGACGCCGCGCGCGCTGGCTTCGTCGATGATCTTCGCGGCCGGGATGTGCGACATCAGGATGGTCGCGGTATCGGTCGGCGCCGGGATGGTGCGCGCCAGGCCGTCCGTGTAGGCGCTGTCGTTGCGCATCCTGCGGCCGATGTCCTCGATCCCGGCCAGCACCAGGCCCGGCGCCAGTTCCACCTGGCGGTCACGCAGCCAGCGCACCCCGCCTTCCTCGAATTCGCGCACGGTGGTCTCGGCGTCGCCGTAGAACTCGTGGTTGCCCGTCACCGCCCACACGCCGAGCGGCGCACGCAGGCCGCGCAGGGTAGGGGCGAGCTGGGGCTCGCCCGGCAGTGGCCGACCAACCGGATTGTCCTCGACCTGGTCGCCCAGCATCAGCACCGCCGCCGGTTGCAGGGCGTTGATCTGCGCCACGCGCGCCGCCAGCCATTCGGAGCGGCGCTGGGCGCCGAGGTGGATGTCGCTCACCGCCACGATCACGGTGCCGTCCAGCGCTTCCGGCAGGTCCCTCAACACGACTTCCTGGTCGACGATGCTAGGCGCGCGCATGCCCTGGAACATGGCGAAGGCGGCCAGCGACACGCCGGCGACCGCACCGAGCGCGCGGATCTTCTGCGTATGGGTGCGCCACCAAAAACCGAAGCCGCTCGCCAGGTCCGCCGCCAGGATGCACAGGGACATCACGAACGTGATGCCAAGCCAGGTCAGCGCGAACTGCCCCGGCCACCAGCGCCAGTCGAGCGCCTCGTCGCCGATCCGCACGCCGGCAAAATACACCAGCCAGACCAGCAGGGCGCCGACCCACCACACGCGCCGCGGAACGCGGCTGCGCACCGCATCGAGCGAATACAGGCGCGCGGCGACGTACAGGTGGAACAGGGTACCGACGATATTCAGGACAATCGAAAACATGAACGGAGAAGGCTGGTGGCTGAGGGCCCCCACCTTAGCGCAAAATCGACGATGCAAATAAAATTTGCAGAACGATATAAGAATCCGTATTTCGTATGCCTTGAAACTGGCTTCGCATGGCACTAGATTGGACTCACCGGATGCTCACGATGAGGTCCGGCAACATATCGCTTAACCTGAAAAGGATATACACCATGCGTACTTTCGACCTGACTCCCCTGTACCGTTCCGCCATCGGTTTCGATCGCCTGGCCAGCCTGCTCGAGCAGCGCGGCGAGCCGAGCTACCCACCCTACAACATCGAACTGGTGAGCGAAGACAATTACCGCATCGTGATGGCCCTGGCCGGCTTCACCCGCGACGAAGTGGAAATCGTGACCGAGCGTGACACCCTGCACGTCACCGGCCGCAAGCAGAAGGACGAGACCCAGCGCACCTTCCTGCACCGCGGCATTGCCGCCCGCGATTTCGAACAGCGCTTCCAGCTGGCGAACCACGTGAAGGTCACCGCGGCCTCCTTCGACAACGGCATGCTCACCATCGAACTGGTGCGCGAAGTGCCGGAAGCGTTCAAGCCGCGCAAGATCGCCATCGGCGACGGCAACGCCGCTACCTCCAACGTGCAAGCGCTGGAACAGCGCGAAGCCGCCTGAGGTGCCGGACGCCTGAGTACAAGCGAGTAGTTTGAAGAAGGGCGTCCCGCGGGGCGCCCTTTTTGACGATGGCCCTACGCTGAAGTGCCAGCTTAAGCATGGTCTAAGCCAGCTTTGGGAAACTATGCCCATCGATAAGACAACATCATCGGTCAACCATTTTCATCAGGAGCACATACATGCGTAACGAAGGTGCCGTCACTGCCATCACTGCCAAACGCCTCACGCTGGCCCTGTGTGCCGCGGGCGTCATCGGCGGAGCGGTCGGTGCGCTTGCCGTCAACCATAACAACGTCGCCGCCGAAACCGCGGCTGCCGCCCCGGCACCGGCGCCTGTCGCAGCGCCGGCTCCCGCCGTCGCAGCCCCCCTGCCTGCGGCCACGGTCACGCTTCCCGATTTCACCCGCATCGCCGCCACCAACGGCAAGGCGGTGGTGAACATCCGCGTGGTCGGCAGCACCAAGACCGCGAATCGCGGCAACGTGCCCGAGCTCGACCCGCGCCACCCGTTCTATGAATTCTTCCGTCAGTTCCAGGACCCGCGCTACGGTGGCGGCGGCGGCCGTGGAGCGCCCGTTTTCGGCGCCGGATCGGGCTTCATCGTAAGCCCGGACGGCGTCATCCTGACCAATGCCCACGTCGTGCAAGGCGCCGACGAAGTCACCGTCAAGCTGCAGGACCGCCGCGAATTCCGCGCCAAGGTCGTCGGTTCCGACGCGCGCACCGACGTGGCCGTGCTGAAGATCGATGCGAAAAACCTGCCGGTGGCGCCGCTCGGCAAATCGCGCAACCTGGCGCCGGGCGAGTGGGTGCTGGCCATCGGCTCGCCGTATGGCCTCGAGAGCACCGTCACCGCCGGCGTGGTCAGCGCCACCGGCCGCAACCTGCCGGACGGCCAGGTGCCCTTCATCCAGACCGACGTCGCGATCAACCCCGGCAACTCGGGTGGTCCGCTGTTCAACACCCGCGGCGAAGTGGTGGGCATCAACTCGCAGATCTACAGCCAGACCGGCGGCTACCAGGGCCTGGCCTTCTCGATCCCGATCGACATCGCGGTCAAGATCAAGGACCAGATCATGACCAACGGTAAGGTGCAGCATGCCAAGCTGGGCGTGAATGTGCAGCCGATCGACCAGGTGTTCGCCGACTCCTTCGGTCTCGAGTCGCCGGAAGGCGTCCTGATCGCGAACGTCGAGCGCGGCGGCCCGGCCGAGCGCGCCGGCCTGCGCTCGGGCGACATCATCCGCCGCCTCAACGGCCAGCCTATCGTGTCGCCGGGCGACCTGTCCAGCAATGTCTCGCTGTCCAGGCCGGGCGAGCGGGTGGCGCTCGACGTCTGGCGTGACGGCAAGCTGGTGCGCATCGACGCCGTCCTCGGCGACGCGAGCGAAAAGGCCAAGCGCGGCGTGGCGGAAGAGCTGGCGTCGACTGGCGGCGGCGAAAACAGCGCCAAGCTGGGCCTGGTCCTGCGTCCGCTGGAGCCGATCGAGCGCCGCCAGAGCGGCATCGCATCGGGCCTGGTGATCGAGGATGCGCAGGGCGCCGCCGCGATGGCCGGCGTCGAACCGGGCGATGTGCTGGTGTCGGTCAACGGCCGGGCGGTCAACTCGCTCGACCAGGTCCGCAACCTGGTGGCGAAAGCCAACAAGTCGGTGGCCTTGCTGATCCAGCGGGGGAATGACAGAATCTTTATCCCCGTGCGGATTGGTTAAGGAGGCGTAGCGTCCTCGACCCGCACGGTTTCAAGAATGGGGAATTCATGCGGCTATTGCTGGTGGAAGACGATACGATGATCGGCGAAGTGGTGCTCGACCTGTTACGGGCCGAGCACTACGCCGTCGACTGGGTCAAGGACGGCGAGATGGCCGACACGGCCCTGCTGCAGAACCAGAACTATGACCTGGTCCTGCTCGACCTTGGCCTGCCGCGCAAGGACGGGCTGGAGGTGCTGCGCTCGATGCGCACGCGCAAGGACCGCACGCCGGTGCTGGTGGCCACCGCGCGCGACTCGGTGGCCCAGCGCATCGCCGGGCTGGACGCCGGCGCCGACGACTACGTCCTCAAGCCCTACGACCTCGACGAACTGCTGGCGCGCATCCGCGCGCTGCTGCGCCGCGCCGCCGGGCGCGCCGAACCGATCTTCGAGTACAAGAACATCACGGTCAATCCCGCCACCCGCGAAGTGCTGGTCGACGGCACCCAGGTCGCGCTGTCGGCGCGCGAATGGGCCGTGCTCGAAGCGCTGGTGGCGCGGCCGGGCGCCGTGCTGTCGCGCGCCCAGCTCGAGGAAAAGCTGTACAGCTGGCGCGACGAAGTCTCCAGCAACGCGGTCGAGGTCTACATCCACGGCCTGCGCAAGAAGCTCGGCTCCGACGTGATCCAGAACGTGCGCGGCGTCGGCTACATGGTGCCGAAGGCATGAAGCTGAGGCCAAAGCTCAGGTCCAAAGTCACGCACTCGCTGCGGGGGCGCCTGCTGTGGTACCTGCTGGCGGCGATCACCATCGCCGCGCTGGCGCAAGCCTCGATCGCCTACCGTACCTCGCTGCACGACGCCGACCAGATCTTCGACTACCACATGCAGCAGATGGCGCTGTCGCTGCGCTCGAGCACCCCGCTGTCGAACAGCCAGGCGCAGCAGCGCCTGGAGGCCCAGAACGACGGGGGCGGCAAAAGCGGCGCCGGCAACGACGACATGGTGGTGCAGATGTGGTCCCCCGACGGCGTGCAGGTCTTCCACAGCGTCTCGCGCGCCAAGCTGCCGCAGCGCGCGGTGCTGGGCTTCTCCAACGTGAAAGCCAACGGCACCGTGTACCGCGTGTTCTCGATCCAGTCCGAGAACCAGACCGTGCAGGTGGCGCAAGACCTGGCCGTGCGCCGCAACATGGCCGGCAACCTCGCGCTGCGCACCCTCGGCCCGATTGCCGTCATGATGCCGATTTTGATGCTGGTCGTGTGGTGGGTGGTGAGCGGCTCGCTCGACCCGGTCGCGCGGGTGCGCTCGCAGGTGGCCTCGCGCCAGGCCGACGACCTGTCGCCGGTGTCGGAAGCCGGCCTGCCGGACGAGGTGCGGCCGCTGGTGCAGGAACTGAATCTGCTGTTCGGACGCGTGAAGACCGCCTTCGAGGCCCAGCAGACCTTTGTCGCCGACGCCGCGCACGAGCTGCGCACGCCGCTGGCGGCCCTGCGGCTGCAGGCGCAAAGCCTGGACCGCGCCGATTCGCTGGAAGCGCGCAAGCTGGCCGTGTCGCGCCTGACCGCCGGCATCGACCGCGCCACCCGCCTGGTCGAGCAGCTGCTGGTGCTGGCGCGCCAGGAAGCCGCCGCCAACGGCGCCGCCGCGCGGCCGGTCGACCTGGCCGAGCTGGCGCGGCGCACCGTGGCCGACCTGGCCGGCGTGGCCGCGGCCAAGGGCGTCGACGTCGGCATCCAGCACGCCGACCCGGCCGTCGTGGAAGGGCAGCCGGATGCGCTGCACATCCTGCTGCGCAACCTGGTCGACAACGCCGTCAAGTACACCCCGCCAGGGGGCACCGCCGACATCTCGGTGCGCAGCGAAGCGGGGCGCGCCCTCGTCACCGTCGAGGACAGCGGCCCGGGCATCCCGGCGGAAGAGCGCGAGCGCGTGTTCGACCGCTTCTACCGCGTCGCCGGCAGCGAGGCGGCCGGCAGCGGGCTGGGGCTGGCGATCATCAAGGCGATCGCGGAGCGCCACGGTGCCCAGCTGAGCCTCGGCGAATCCGCGCGCCTGGGCGGCCTGTCGGCCACGGTCAGCTTCAAATTGCACGAAGCCTGATCAGGTATCCCGGTTCAGCAGGATGGTTTTCAGCGCAGCCGCATAGCGCTCGCTGACCGCCACCTGCCCGCCGCTGCGCATGCTCAGCCAGTAGCTGCCGTCGCCGCGGGTCTCCAGGCTGGCGATCTGCCTGCGCCGCACGATCGTGCCGCGGTGGACGCGCACGAATTCGCCCGGCGCCAGCATGCCTTCGAGCCGTCCCAGCGTCATCCGGTGCAGGACGGTGCGCCCGGCCAGGTGCAGCTCGACGTAGTTGCCCGCCGATTCGATCCGCAGGATCTCGTCCACGCCGATCCGCTCGATGCGGCCGACCGAGCGCACGCTGATGGTGTCGGGGTAGGGCGCCTGGTCCTCGTCCACGTACCGGCGCAGGGCTTCGCCATAGGCCTCGCGCTGGCGCCGGCGCAGCATCGTCCCGGCGCGCTCGACGGCCTGGGCCAGGCGCGCATCGTCGAGCGGCTTGAGGAGGTAATCGAGGGCATGCACGTCGAAGGCCTCGACCGCGTGCTCGCTGTAGGCGGTCACGAACACGACCAGCGGCGGCTCGCGCAGGCGGCTGATCTCGCGTGCCAGCGCCAGTCCGGATTGCCCCGGCATCTGGATGTCGAGGAACACCAGGTCGACCTCGTGCTTCGCCAGCGCCGCGCGCGCCGCCGCCGCGCCGCCGCATTCCGCCAGCAGCTCCCACTCCGGGTGGGCGGCCATGGCCAGGCGCAGGTTCATCCTGCCCGGCATTTCGTCGTCGACGATGAGGTAGCGGATCGTCATGCCGCCTCCACTCCCGCCAGCGGCAGGCGGACTTCGGCCACGAAGCGCTCTCCCTGGCGTCCGGCGCGCAGCGAGGCCTCGGGCTGCATCAGGCGCAGGCGGTCCTGGGTGTTGGCCAGCCCGAGCCCGGCGCCCGGGTTGGCCGGCGTCCCGCCGACCGCCGGATTGGTGACCCGCACCAGCAGCGCGTCGGTCTCGCGGATGAAGGACAGGTGGATATCGCTCGGCCCTTCGCAGCAATCGAGCTGGTGCCGCAGCGCGTTCTCGACCAGCGGCTGCAACAGCAGCGGCGTACATTCGACCTTGTCCAGGAACGCGCCGGCGCCGTCGACGTGCATGCGCAGCCGCTCGCCGTAGCGCAGGCGCTGCAGGTCCAGGTAGTCCTGCACGAAGCGCAGCTCGGCGGCGACGGTGGTCGTGCTGCCGGCGCTGGCCGACAGCACATAGCGCAACAGCCCGCTCAGCAGGCCGATGCCGTGCAGGGCCAGGGGCTTGTCGCCGCCGCGCACCAGGGCGCTGATCGCGTTCAGGGCATTGAAGAGGAAGTGCGGTTCGAGCTGGGCGCGCAGGGCCAGCATGCGCTGTTCCTCGAGCGCCAGGCGCAGGTTGAGCATGTCGGTCTGCGAACGCTGCCAGGCCAGTTCGCGTTCCCTGGCCTGGCGCGAATAAAAGAAGGCCAGGATGGCGGCGAAGGTGCCGGTCGTCGAGAACCAGCCGACCAGCAGCATCTTCAGCAGCAGCTGCCGGGCATCCTCCAGGCTGGCGATGTCCAGCATGTCGCGCTGCCAGGCCATCCAGGTCCACTGCGCGGGCTGGAACAGCAGGACCAGGCCTGCGAACAGCAGCACCAGGTTGCGCGGCCGCGCGATCAGCGCCGGCCAGCGCACCAGCGCCATGCTCAAGCCCCAGCTCAGAACGATCAGCGGCACCGCATATTCGACGAACCAGGTCCCCAGCAGCACCGGATAGTGGCTGTCGACCCCGGCGCGCAGGTTGTCGCTGTAGGTTTGCAAGGCCCCGAGCACGCTGATGGCCGTCCACAGGCAGAGCGTGACGGCGAGGATCCTGGCGAAAGGCGGGACGCGGGAGAGGGAAGAAGTCATCGGGAAAAGTATAGCAGCGCGCAACGGCCGCCAGAACCGCCGCCGAGGGAGGCCATCACACGGAAGCGGTCGTTCGTCACATTTCACGTGGCCGGTGGCGGATCGGTGCGCAGAATGGGTCTCTTTGCCTGTCCCGAGAACGAACATGCCCAATTCCATCCACGCTGCCGCCGCCTTCTGTGCGGCCTTCCTTCTGGCGGCGGCCCATGCCGCAGCCGCCATGCCGCCCGCGGTGGCGCAGGAACTGGCACGCAAGGGCATCCCCGTCGAGGCGCTGAGCTATCGGATCGAAGCGCTGGCCGGTCCATCGGCGCCGCAGGCGCTGGCCGAGCGCCGCATCGTCAATCCCGCCTCGGCCATGAAGCTGGTGACTACCCTGGCTGCCCTGGACGCGCTGGGCCCGGCGCATCGCTGGACTACCGCGATGTTCACCGATGCCGTGCCGGAGAAAGGTGTGCTGAAGGGGAACCTGTACCTGCTCGGCGGCGGCGATCCCGGGCTGAGCTGGGAGGGGCTCGGGGCGCTGCTGCGCAGCTTGCGCAACAGCGGCATCGTCACCATCACAGAGGACCTGGTGCTGGACCGGTCCCTGTTCCAGCCGGCCCGGCTAGACACCGGCGCGGCGCCCTTCGACGATACGCCGGACGCATCCTATAACGTGATTCCCGATGCGCTGACGGTGTCGGACTACTTGATTACCTATACGCTGTCCTCGGATGCGTCGGCGGTGGCGGTGCAGACCACGCCGCCGCTGTCCGGGGTCAGCGTGGCGAACGGCCTGGCCCTGGACGATCGTCCTTGCAGGGAATGGCGTGAGCACTGGCGCCAGCCGGCCGTGCAGCCGGGAGCAGGGGGCGAGGTCAGGATCGTGCTGGCCGGCGCCTTTCCGCGCCATTGCAAGGTCACCGTTGAGCTGCAGACTCTCGATCGCGACCTGTATGTCGAACGCCTGGTCCGCGCCCTCTGGCAGGAAATGGGCGGACAGTGGAGCGGGCGGACCCGTGAGGGCAAGCTGCCTGCGGGCGCGCTCAGGCTGGTCGAGCGCCGCTCCGAGACGCTGGCCGAGACGGTCCGCGCGACCAACAAGACCTCGCACGCGGTCAAGGCACGGATGCTGTATCTGGCGCTTGGGGCGACGTCGGCGAATGGTGCAGGCCAGCCGACGCTCGAACGCGCGCGCCGCCGTGTGCTCGACTGGATCGCCGCGCA
This sequence comes from Telluria sp. ZB4P36, assembly GCF_059685865.1. NCBI lineage: Bacteria > Pseudomonadati > Pseudomonadota > Betaproteobacteria > Burkholderiales > Oxalobacteraceae > Telluria > Telluria sp. ZB4P36. The sequence goes on along the minus strand of NZ_JCASIE010000001.1, from coordinate 469,643 downwards.
GGGGATCGAAGCGGCCGGCATCGTCATCGAGAACGGATCCGGACTGTCGCGCATCGAAAGGATCAGTCCCGCCCAGTTGTCCGCCTTGCTGAAGTCGGCGGCGGCGAGCCGCTGGTACCCGGAGTTCGCGGCCAGCCTGCCCATCGTTGCCTTGGATGGCACGATGAAGAACCGCCTGAAAAGCAGCGGTGCGGCTGGCAATGCGCGCCTCAAGACCGGCACCCTGCAAGACGTCGCGGCACTGGCGGGCTACGTGCGCGACGTGCACGGACAGGACTGGATCGTGACGGCCTTCGTCAATGACCCGCAGGCCGACCAGGGCCGGGCGGTGCTGGACCAGCTGGTGAACTGGGTCGCCGAGGGCGGCGCGGCTCAGGCATCCGGCAATTAAGCCTTCCTCTATCAATCTTTCAATCACCATGCAAATCATCCGAACCCGCAGCGCCGCTACGCTGCTGCTGGCGGCGCACGCTTGTGCCTCCGCCCAGACCGCCCTCGAACCCGTGCAGCAGGTCGTCGTCAGCGCCGCCGCCGCAGACCGGCGAACCGAGTCGACCACCACCGCCATCGTCATCGGGCGCGACGAACTCTTGCGCCAGGGAGACGCCAGCCTGGTCGAGGTGCTGAAGCGCCAGCCCGGCATCACGTTGGATGGCGGACCCGGCAAGGAAGCCGCGGTCCGCATGCGCGGCATGGGCGGCGGCCATGTGGCGATCCTGCTCGACGGCCTGCCTGCTCCCGGCGGTTTTTCGCTGGAAGCGCTCAGTCCCGAGCTGGTCGAGCGCATCGAGATCCGGCGCGCCGCCACCGCCGAGACCAGCAGCCAGGCCATGGCCGGGACGATCAACGTGATCATGCGGCGCGCCGGTCCCGTGAAAGGCGGCAGTGCGCACGAGATCAAGGCGGGCGGCGCCTGGATCGGTGGCCACGCGGCGCCGCAGCTGCTCGCCCAGCACAGCGGCCGTAACGGGGCGCTTGCCTATACCTTCGCGGCGACGCTCAAGCGCACCGTGAATCCGATTGCGGCACTCACCACCGAAGCAGGATCGGATCCCCAACTCCTGCGCCACACGCTGTGGACCGACCACCAGGTGGAGGACGTGCTGGAACTGGCGCCGCGCCTGTCGTGGCAGCCGAGCGCCGTCGACAGCCTCAGCTCGCAAAGCTATGTGCGCCGCCGCCACATCGACAACCTCAAGCGCGAACACGAAACCACGGCGCTTGGCCGGCCGACGGCCTTCCCGCACGCGCAGCAGCGCTTCGAGACGCGCCCATTGCACGCCTACGCCGACCTGTCCTGGACCCGCAGGCTCGAGGCCGGTGCGCGCCTGAGCGCCAAGCTGGCCGGCTTCTCGATGCGGCGCGAAGCCGACTTCAGCTACCACGGCATGGACTTGCGCGACCGCCTGCTCGAATCCCATTTCGTCGATTCCGGTCCGGTCGAGCGCGAATGGACCTTCAACGGCAGCTGGCGCCGCCCGCTGGGGGGCAGCCACGCGCTGGCCGCCGGCTGGGAAGTCGGGCGCAAGCGGCGCAGCGAGTACCGGCGCGAACGGCATACCGGCCCGGGCGGCAGCCTGCTGCTCTCCAGCGACGAGGACTACCGCGCCGCCGTGGCACGCAGCGCCTTCTTCATCCAGGACGAATGGGACATCGGTGAGGCCTGGTCCGCCTACGCCGGCCTGCGCCGCGAAGACCTGCGTACCACCGGCGAAGGGAATGCCGCCGCGGCGGTCGACGTCGATGCCGGCGCCTGGAGCCCGGTATTCCAGGCGCTGTACAAGCCGCGCCGGCTTGACGTCGACACGGGGCCGCGCGACGGCTTCCGCTTTGCCCTGGGCCGCACCTACAAGGCGCCCAACATCGTCCAGCTCATGCCGCGCCGCTACACGGTCGACAACAACAACAGCGCCACCAACCCCGACCAGCAGGGCAATCCGGGCCTGCGGCCCGAACTCGCCCTCGGCATCGACCTCGCCTGGGAACGCAGCATGGGCAAGGACGACATGCTCGGCATCAGCGTCTTCCACAAGCGCATCCGCGACATCACCCTGGTGCGTATCGGCGAGAACCGGGGCGTGTGGACCGCGATGCCGGAGAACGGCGGCGGCGCGACCGTGCGCGGCATCGAATTCGAAGGCAAGTTCACGCGCGGACCGCTGGCGGCGCGGATCAACCTGGCGCGCAACTGGTCGCGCCTCGACAGCCTGCCGGGCCCGGACAACCGCATCGAGGGCCAGCCGGCCTACAGCGGCAATCTCGGACTGGACTATGCCGCGCCCGGCCGGCTCGACCTGGGCGGCAGCTACAGCCACCGCGGACGGGTGGCCAGGCGCGTGAGCGCACTGATGTTCAGCGACGACGGCAGCCGCCGCCAGCTCGACCTGTACGCGGTATGGAAGATTGATGCCCGCGCGCGGCTGCGCCTGTCCGTCGCCGGCCTGGCGCAGGGGGACTATCGGGAAAGCCTGCTCTACGAGGGGAGCAGCCGGCTCGAACGCGCGACCGTCTTCCGGATGCGTCCGGTCTGGCGCCTGGTGTGGGAACAGTCCTTGTGACGGCGCCTACCTGCTGGCCGGTGCCTGGCAGCCCAGCTTGCGGAAGCGCTGGCGCAGGCTGAACAGGTCGTGCTGGGCGCCTTCCATCATGCGCGCCCGTTCGCGGCGCTCGGCCTGTTCCGACGCCAGGATGGCGGCGCGCAGACGGCTGCATTCGTGCAGCTTGTGAGCATGCGCGCTGCCGCGCACAGTGGCGGCAGGGCGCGTGGATGGCGGCGGGCCGGCATGGGCCGGCATCAGGATGCAGGACAGGAGGACGCCTGCCGCAAGGCGGGCAGCGGGTCGCATTGCGAGGGTAGGAATGGTGGTCTCCGTCAAGATGGAGGAATGCTCGGGCACAGCCGGCTCCTCTCTTTCTTATGTAAGGCGGGGAGGATACAAGCGTTTGGCCCCTCGAATTCTCTCCAATTGTCACGGCAGGTCGCCTGCCGGCCGGCAGGCCCGGCGCGGCGGCGGTAGAATGGCCGTTTTGCTGAATACGAGGAATCGATGAAGAAGCAAGCAGTCCTGTTGGCCGGCGTGGCGATGGCGGGTATGGCGTCGGCGCAGGAAGTGGTAAAGATCGGCCATGCGGCGGCCGTGACCGGCCCGGTAGCCTACTTCGGCAAGGACACCGAGAACGGTGCGCGCATGGCGATCGAGGCACTGAACGCCAGGGGCGTGAGCATCGGCGGGAAGAACGTCCGCTTCGCGCTGGCGGCCGAGGACGACGGCGGCGACCCGAAACAGGCCACCGCCGTGGCCCAGAAGCTGGTGGACGCGAAGATCCAGGGCATGGTCGGCCACGAGACCTCGGGCACGACGATCCCGGCATCGAAGATCTACCACGCCGCCGGCATCCCGCAGATTTCGCCCTCGTCCACTTCGCCGAAGTACACCCAGCAGGGTTTCAATACGGCCTTCCGCGTGGTCGCCAACGACGTGCAGCTGGGCCAGGCCCTGGGCCGCTACGCGATCGGCAGCATGGGCGCGAAGCGCGTGGCCGTGGTCGACGACCGCACCGCCTACGGCCAGGGCCTGGTCACCGAGTTCTCGCGCAGCCTGCAGAAGCAGGGCGGCAGCGTGGTGGCGCGTGAGTTCACCAACGACAAGGCGACCGATTTTTCCGCCATCATCACGCGCATCCGCGCAAGCAAACCCGACCTGGTCTTCTTCGGCGGCATGAGCGCAACCGCGGGCCCGATGCTGCGCCAGATGAAGCAGCTGGGCATGAACGTGCGCATGATGGGTGGCGACGGCATCTGCTCGGACGAGATCCACAAGCTCTCCGGCGGCACCATGGCGGACGGCCAGGTGGTGTGCGCGGAAGCGGGCGGCGTGCAGGGCGAGGCCAGGGCCGCCATGGACAAGTTCCGCGCCGACTACCGGAAGCGCTTCGGCATCGACGTCCAGATCAATGCGCCCTACGCCTACGACGCCGTGATGACCATGGCCGAGGCGATGGTGAAGGCTGGTTCCGCGCAGCCGGCGAAGTACCTCCCGGTGCTGGCGAAGATCCAGTACAAGGGCGTGACCGGTCCGATCGCTTTCGACGCCCGCGGCGATATCCGCGACGGCACCATCACGCTGTATTCGTTCAAGGGCGGCAAGCGCTCGCTGCTGACCGTGACCAAGTAGGGAGAATCCAGCATGGCCGACCAACTCGATCCCGCTGCCTTCGCGGCACTGCAGGCGCGCGTCAAGCAGCAGTCGCGCAAGGCGCAGGCCTACTACACGGTGATGCACGAAGTGCGCGCCATCGTGGGCGGCGACGACGCCGCCAGCGCGTGGATGAACGAGGCGCAGCAGGCGCTCGGCGGCAAGAGCGCCGCCGACGCGGTGGGCGAGGGACGCGAAGACGAGGTCCTGGCCTACGTCCGCTCGCTGAAGAAGTAGCGCTTCCCTAGAAAACGCCGAAGAGCAGCAGGACGATCAGCGTCAGCACGATCGACACGGCGATCGAGCCGAGGCAGCCGAGTTTGTTCGAGAAGAATAGGAACATCTCAGTCGCCCGGTCCTTCGCCCGGCATCGTGTCGGCCATCAGCCTGAGCTCTTCGGGCGTCAGTTCTTCCGGCTTCTTGTCCGCGAGGCCGTCCACCTCGGGTCCCGCCTGCTGCTGGTTCTGCGGCGCCGCCTGGCCGGCCTGCTGCCGGTCCTGCTCCTGCTCCTGCGACTTCTGTTCGTTGTTCATGATGTGCTCCCTGGATGGCTCAAGAGGTGATGAACAAAGTGTGGCACAGAGTCGTTTTCGGCGGCGTCCAGCTCATTGCCGCGGCACCGCCGCGTCGCCGCGGCCGAGCGCGCGCTCGACGCTGAGCGCCAGTTCGGCCAGCTGGAAGGGCTTGCGCAGCAGGATGTCGTCGCCCAGTACCTGGTCGATCGCATGCATGTCGGCATAGCCGGTGGCGATGATCATCGGTATCCCCGGGAACACCTCGCGTGCCTGCAGCATGAGTTCGGCCCCGGTGATCCCCGGCATCAGGTAATCGGTGATGATCAGGTCGGGGCGCCTGCGCCGCAGTTCGCGCAGGGCCGCTTCGCCATCGGCGGCCTGGGTCACCGCGTGTCCGAAGGCTTCCAGCGAGAGCACCATCGACTCGCGCACGAAATTGTCGTCCTCGACCACCAGGATGTGGAAGCCCGGCCGGGCGTCCGGGACGGCGGCGGGCAGGGGCACAGCTTCGGCGGCGCCGTGGCCGTCCCAGGCACGCAGCCAGATCTCGACCGTGGTGCCGGCGCCCGGCTGGCTCAGTATGCGCGCCGCGCCGCCCGACTGCTGGGCCATGCCGTACACCTGGCTCAGGCCCAGGCCGGTGCCCTTGCCGACGGCCTTGGTGGTGAAGAAGGGTTCGAACACCTTGGCGACCAGCTCCGGCGCCATGCCCGGGCCCTTGTCGGCGACCGCGATGCGGACATAGTCGCCGGCCGGCAGCAGCCCCGCGGGCGGCTGCGCGTTCCCGGCATGGAAGGCCAGCTCGCCGCCGCCGTCCATGGCGTCGCGTGCATTGATGGCGAGGTTCAGCAGCGCCATCTCCATCTGGTTCGCATCCGCGAACACGCGTGCGCAGCCGTCCTCGACTTCGAAGCGCAGGGCGATGCGCGATCCGACCGAGGTCGCCACCAGTTCGCGCACGCCCTCGAACAGGGCGCCCACGTCGGCCGGGCGCAGGTCGAGGTTCTGGTTGCGGGCGAAGGCCAGCAGCTGGCTGGTCAGCTTGCCGCCGCGCTGGCAGGCGCGGCGCGCGATCTCGGCGCGCTGCTTCGCCACCTCGTCCTTGGACAGCAGCAGGATCAGGTCCATGCTGCCCTGGACCACGTTGAGCAGGTTGTTGAAGTCGTGGGCGATGCCGCCGGTCAGGCGGCCGACCGCTTCCATCTTCTGGAACTGCACCATCGCCTGCTGCACCCGTTCGCGCTCGATCACCTCGTTCATCAGGCGGTCGTTGGCCTGGGCCAGGGCGCGGGTGCGTTCTTCGATGCGCGACTCGAGGGTTTCGTTGAGCGAGAGCAGGGCCTGCTGGCTCTGCTGCAGGCGCGCCGCCGTGCGTTCGCGGTCGGCCAGGATGTCGCGCGCCTGGTACTGGCGGCGGCGCGCGCGCAGCGCGGAGCTGGCGGCGCTGCGCAGCGTCTGCGCATTCAGCGGCCGTTCGAGCAGGATGATGTTGCCCAGCTCTTCGAGCCGGGCCCGCGCACCGTCGGGCTGCGGGCCGATGACCTTGGCCAGCAGGATCACCAGGGGAAAGTCCGACCAGGGTTCCTGGCGCGCCAGCCAGGCATGCAAGGGACGCATGTCCACGCCATGCAGTGCTTCCTCGGCGACGATCGCCGTTCCCGCGCCCTGGGCAATGCCTTCGGCCAGTTCCGGAAAGCCGTGGACGACGCTGCAGGAAGCATTGTCGCGTGCCAGGACCGAGCACATGACTTCGGCGTCGCGCCCGCGCGGCGCGAAGATCAGGATGCGTTCGTCGTGCGTACTAGCTGTCGGCATGCGGGACGTTGGGCATCATCGGCGTCGAGCCGCGGTAGCTGGGCAGGCCCGTAAGGACACCGTCGAAACCTTCGAGCGGCGCGCCGACGCGGATGCCGTCGCGGCCCAGCTGCAGTTCGTGGATGGTCTGCGCGTGCTCGGTGGTGCGGCTCTTGAGCACCGTGATGGCGCGGCGCAGCCGCCCGTTCGACTCGAAGAAACGCAGCAGCATGGTGCTGTCGCTCAGGTAGCTCAGGTCGACGTCGCTGCGCACTTCACCGATCATGCCGTGCTGCCCCAGCACCATCATCGTGGTGACGCCCTGCTGGTTCAGGTAGGAGAGCAGTTCGTGCATCTGCAGGATCAGGAACTGCTCGCCAGGCATCGCCTGCAGGTAGGCGTTCAGGCTGTCGATGACGATGCAGCGCACGTTCTCGTGTTCGACCGCGTCGCGCAGCATCTGGGCGAACTGGCCGGGCGCCAGTTCGGCCGGATCGATGTGGTGCATGTGCAGCTGGCCATTGTCGGCGTAGGGGCGCAGCTCCATGCCGAGCGCCGCGCAGCGTGCGAAGAAGGTGCCGAGTCCTTCGTCGAACAGGTAAAAGGCGCATTTCTCGCCGCGCTCCAGGGCCGACAGCAGGCAGCGCGTCGCCAGGGTGGTCTTGCCGATCCCGGACGGGCCGACCACCAGGGTATTGGTACCGCGCACCAGGCCGCCGCCGAGCAGCATGTCGATGCCTTCGGAACCGGTCGAACTGACCTGGGGCGTGAATTCGCGGTTGTGCTCGGCCGCGACCAGGCGCGGATACATGGTGATGCCGCCCGTGTCGAGCGTATAGTCGTGGAAACCGCCGCGGAAGCGCAGGCCGCGCATCTTGATGATGTTGACGCGCCGGCGTTCGGTACCGAAATCCTTGGCGATCTGCTCGAGGCTGATGACGCCGTGCGCAATGCTGTGCAGGTGCTGGTCGGAAGCGCTGCTTTTATCGTCGAGCAGCAGCACGGTGCAGGCGCGCGCCGAGAAGAACTGCTTGAGGGCGAGAATCTGGCGGCGGTAGCGCAGCGGATTCTGCGCCAGCAGGCGCATTTCGGAGAGGCTGTCGAACACGACCCGCGCCGGCCTGACCTCATCGACCCGCGTCATGACATTGCGCGTGGTCTCGGCGAGTTCGACTTCGGACGGGTGGAAGACCGACTGCTGCGCATCGAGGTCGAGCTCGATGTCGCTGGCCAGCTCGAAGATCGACAGCGCATCGATGTTCCAGCCATGGCTGTGCGCCACCGCCTTGAGCTCGTCGGTCGTTTCGGACAGGGTGATATACAGCCCGTTGTCGCCCTTGACAACGCCGTCGAGCAGGAACTGGAGCCCGAGCGTGGTCTTGCCGGCGCCCGGCGATCCCTCCACCAGGTAGACGCGTTGCGGCGTGAGGCCGCCGCCCAGGATGTCGTCGAGGCCGGCGATGCCGGTGGAAATGCGGTTCTGTACAGCGGTATTCATAGGACAGCCTTCGATGCCGCGCCGGAGCGGGCTGGGATAATGCAAAGCATTATACGCAGTCGGCGGGCAATGTCCGTGTGCTCGCGAACGCTGCTCATCCATGCAAAAAGGGTTCCCTCAAGGAACCCTTTTTGCTGGCAAAACCGACGCCGTCAGAACTTGTGCGACAGGCGCGCGAACCAGGCCGCGCCGTTCAGGCCGAACTGCACGCTCTCGTACTTGAAGCCGTTGTCGGTCTCGTTCGAATCCTGCTCGCTCGGCTTCACGTCGAAGATGTTGGTGCCGCCGACGGTGAACTTGGTCTTGTCGGTGAAGGCCCAGGTGAAGGACAGGTCGGCCGAGGTCTTCGGCTTGTAGTACTGGTTCGGCACCGGCGGGCCCGAGAAGGTGCCCAGGGTCTGCGGGCCGAAGTGCACGATGCGCAGCGCGGTTTCCAGCTTGCCCACCGTGTGGTCGAAGCCCAGGGTGGCCTTGCGGCGCGGCGCGCCTTCCTCGATGAACAGGCGCTCGCGCTCGGACAGCAGCACGTCTTCGAAGCCGCGCAGCGCGCTCGGCGCGTGCACGCCGGTCACTTCGGTCTTGCTGAAGTTCATGGCCAGGAAGGCGTTCAGCTTGCCGGCGCCCAGGTCCATGCGGTGCGACAGCGTCACGTCCAGGCCCTGGGTCTTGGTGTCCACCGAATTGACGAAGAACTGCGCCTGGCCCACGCCCAGCTGCTGCAGGGTGGCGCCCAGGGCAGGGTAGTTGTCGGCGTCGAAACGGCCCGACAGCACGATGCGGTCGTCGATGTTGATGCGGTACAGGTCGGCCGTCAGCGAGGTCGCCGCGCCCGGAGTCCAGGTCAGGCCCAGGGTATAGCTCTTCGATTCCTCGTCCTTGAGCTGGGGGATGCCGGCGGCATTCGCCACGCGGCCGCCGTTCGGCGCCAGCACCACGTCGAGCGGCTGGCCGTTGACGAAGTCGGTGAAGGTCGACGAGAAGTAGACCTGCTGCAGCGAAGGCGCGCGGAAGCCGGTGCTGGCCGAGGCGCGCAGCAGCACGCTCGGATTCAGCCTGAAGGCGCCGGCCAGCTTGCCGGTGGTGGTCGAGCCGAAGTCCGAATAGCGCTCGTGGCGCAGGGCGGCCTGCAGCTTGAAACCTTCGCTCAGGTCGGTCTCGAGGTCGAGGTAGGCGGCGTTCGAGTGGCGGTCGCTGTCGGTCTCGTCGATCGGCTGGAAGCCGGGGAAACCCTGGCTGCCGGCATTGCCGCCGACGCCCACGCCGTCGGCGTCGATGTAGGAACCCGGTTCGCCCGCGTTGATCCGGTAGTTCTCGCGGCGGTGTTCGAAGCCGAAGGCCACGTTCATGCCGTTGCCGATGCCGTCATAGAAGCGCGAGAAGTCCAGGTTGGTGGTCGCCTGGCGGAACGAGAAGCCGCCGGCGTCGAACATGCTGGCGCTGACGCCGCGCCCGCCCCGCTGCAGGTCGCGGTTCGCGATCGACGCATTGAGCGTGTTCGCGATGGTGTAGCGCATGCGGTTCTGGCCGAAGGTCTGCGAGACGTCGGTGTTCCACTCGCCCATGCTGAAGCGGTAGCCGAGGGTGCCGTAGTGGTCGTTGATGTCGCCGTTGATGAAGGGGACGAAGCCATTCGGGTACATCGCGGCCGAATTGCGCGAAGGGATGTCCTCCGAGCCCAGGCCTTCGCGCGCCCACGCGGCCGACGAGGCGTCGCGGTTCTGGGCGCCGGCAGTGACGTAGAGCTTGCCCGGTCCGGCCGGGAACTCGCCGTTCAGGTAGACGGTGCTGTTCTGCGACTTGGTGTCGCCGATGATGCGCGGGCTGTCTTCCTCCGCACGATTGGAGCGGCCGCGGTCATAGTATTCGCCGGTGATCCCCAGCACGCCGCCGCCCACGGCCACGCCGCAGTAGGCCGAGGCCAGATAGTTGTCGCCGTCGCCTTCGGTGTACTGGCCGAAGCCCACGGCCATCTCGCAGCCCAGGTTCTTCTTCAGTTCGATATTCAGCACGCCGGCGATCGCGTCCGAGCCGTACTGCGCGGCGGCGCCGTCGCGCAGCACCTGTACGTTACGGATGGCCATCACGGGGATCGCGTTCATGTCGGTGCCGGTATTGCCGCGGTTGCGCGCGCCGAACAGGTTCACCAGCGCCGTGGTGTGGCGGCGCTTGCCGTTCACCAGCACCAGGGTCTGGTCCGAACCCAGGCCGCGCAGGGCGGCGGAGTCGACCAGGTCGGCGCCGTCGGCGCCGGTCTGGCGCGTCGAGTTGAACGAGGGGGACACGTTGTTCAGCACCTGGGCCAGGTCGAACTGGCCGCCCTGTTCGGAGGCCTTGGTCATCGGGATGAAGTCGATCGGCACCGGGGTGTCGGTCGAGGACGAGCTGCCGACGCGGCGCGAGCCGACCACAGTGACGCTTTGGATGCCGTCCTGGGCGGCGGCCGGGGTACCGGCGGCGACCGGGGTGGTAGCCGGCGCTTGCGCGGTGCCCTGGGCAAAGGCGGCGGGAATCAGGGAAGCGAATGCGGCGCCGCCGTACAGGGCGAGCAGGACCGACTGGGGAAGGCGTTTGAGTGTGAGCACTGGTTTCTCCGGGGGAAAATTGAATACTAAACAATCCGGCGGCAGAGCACCAAGGAGCTGTAGTATTAACACAACGTTGTCAGCATATAACTTCGGTTTATCGACCGCGCTAGCGCTAGCTGTGAAAATACTTTCAAGAAAAAACGCGGCGCCGGTAGTAGACCGGCGCCGCGTTCGGATCTGCTCAGGAACGGGTCAAGGCTTCTTCGCCGCTTCCGCCTTCGCGGCATCCTCTTTCGGCCAGGCCACGCCCAGCCAGGATGCATTCAGCGCCTTCTGCGTGTCGCTCAGCTTTTCCACCGCCTGCAGCTTGGCCTTGCCTTTCGGCTGCTGCGTCGGTGCGAGCTGCTTTTCCACCAGCTCGTCGCGGCGGAACAGGTGCAGCCTGAATGGCCCGGTTTTCGTGAGCGCCATCTTGTCGCCGATGTCCTTGCTCGACACGCGCAGGCCGTTCACCGCCAGCAGCGTATCGCCCGAGACCACGCCCGCCTTCCAGGCCGGGCTGTCGCGCTCGACGACGGTGACCACGGCCGGGTCGCTGCCTTCGCGCAGGGTCCAGCCGGCCCACCATTCCGTCTTCTGCTCCTGGTCCTTGGGCACGTCGACCAGCTTGCGCAGGCCGACCTGGGCCAGCAGGGTGTCGAACGGGATCTCGGCGGTGCCGTCCACGTACTGGCTCCACCAGCCGCTCCAGTCCTGGCCGCTGACGCTGCGCAGCGCGGCCTGGACCGCCGCCACGTCGTAGCCGCCCTGGGTGGTCGGATGCTTCTCGAACAGGATGCGGTGCATGTCCTCGAGGCCGCGCTGAGAGCCGGTCTGGCGGCGCAGCTCGATGTCCATCATCAGCGCCAGCACCTGGCCCTTCGAATAGATGTTCACCGAGGCGTTGCGGGCGCGCTCGCCGCCGCCGGCGATCCATTCGTCGAAGCTGGCGTCGGCCGCGCTTTGCTGGAAGCGGCCGGGCTGGTGCAGGTAGTCGTCGATCAGCTTGGCATAACCTTCCAGGAATTCCTCGCGCTTCTGCAGGCCGGCGCGCAGCACGATCAGCTCGTCGTAGTAGGAGGTGTGGCCTTCGGCGATCCACAGCAGGCGGTTGTAGTTCTCGTTCTGGTAGTCGTACGGGACCATCTCTTTCGGACGGTAGGCCTTGACGTTCCAGGTGTGATAGAACTCGTGGGCGGCGACGCGCAGGAAGTCCAGGTAGGGCTTGCGCGGCGCAAAGGTCCAGCGCGGCTTCTGGATCACGGTGGAATTGGCGTGCTCGGTGGCGCCGCCGGCGCCGTCGGTGGCGTGGACGATGAACAGGTAGCGCTGGAAGGGATACTTGTTCCCGTAGAGTTTCGCGGTCTCGGCCACGATCTTCTTCAGGTCGGTCATCATCTGCTTGCCGTCGTGGTTGCCGCGGCCCCAGAGCGCCAGCTCGATCGTGCGGCCGTCCACCTTGTCGGTGTAGAACTCGTGGATGCCGGTCTCGATCGGCGCGTCGATCAGCACGTCGTAGTTGGGCGCGACGAAGCAGTGGCCGCAGTCGCCTGCGTCCATGCCCGAACGCGACTGCCAGCCCTGCGGCACGTCCAGCTTGACCTTCACCGGCTCCTTGCGGAACGGGGCGGCGTAGACGAACACGCCGCTGGCGTCGAGGTAGGCGTGGGTGTCGTCGATGTGGCGGGTGCGCTCGCCCAGCATGTTGGCGTACAGCTCGTACTGCACGGTGACCGCATCACCCGGGCGCGTAGCGACCTGCCAGGTGCCCTTGTCGGTCTTGGCGACGGCCAGCGGCTCGCCCTTGGCGTTGAATGCCTTGAACAGGCGCACGCCGTTGGCCAGGTTGAGCATGTTGTAGCGGCCGGTGCGCCAGTTCGGCATCTGCACGTCGAGCGTGTTGCCGCTGGTGGCCGGGAAGGTGGCGCGTACTTCGGCCAGGTGCTGGGCCGCATCGGTAATGCGCAGCTGGTAATCGACGTCGGCGCGCGCGGTAGCGCTGGCGCCGAGCAGGATCACGGGGAGGGCGTAGGCAAGGAAGGGTGGTTTCATGTCCGCGGTCTGGTACGAGCCCGGGATGGGCTCTTTATTGTGCGCGAAAGTGTATACCAGCTTGCCGGGGCCGAACAGCGCCGGATACTGTACTTACAGGCCGGTGGGCGCGATGACAGCCGCCGGTTCCGCGCGGCCGCCGACCAGGATCGCGCCGTCTTCCATGCGGGTCCGGATCAGGCAGGCCTGGCCCTGCAGCAGGGTGATGCCCTGTCCCAGCAGCGCCGTGAGGGCGCCCGCCGCCACGCCGGTGGCGCTGTCTTCCAGCGCCGGGTCGAGGTGGTTGAAGTTGCGGCCTTCAAAGCGTCCATCCTGCCGGCGGCACCAGGCGTAGATGCCGTTCACCCCGGCCTCCTTGCCCCAGGCGACGATCGCCGCCAGGTCGGGGCGCAGGCCGTGCAGCGCGGCGGCGTCGGCCACTTCGACCAGCAGCTTCGGGCTGCCGACCGAGGCGACGCGCGGTGGCGATGCCGCTTCGAAGCCGGGCGCGGCGAGAAGGCGCGCAAGCAGGTCCGGCGCGAGAACCGGCTGCGCGACCTCCAGCGCCTGCAGGCGCACGAAAAAGGCATCGCCGTCGCGCCTCAGTTCCAGCCGCTGGCCGCGCATCGCCGTCGTCACCGCCAGCGTCCCGGCATCCGGATGGCGCACGAACAGCACGTGGGCCACGGCCAGCGTCGCGTGCAGGCACAAGGGGCTGCGCATGTGCGGATAGTAGAAATCGACCGCCTCGCCGTCGAGGAAGACGCAGGTCGTGTTGCGTGCTTTGGCGAGCGCACGGCGTGCTTCTTCGCCGGCGTGGCCGCCTTCGATGACGAGGGCAGGGTTGCCGGTGCCGGGCGTGGCGCCAAAACAGCTCAGTGCATGGATCTGCATGCGTTTTCCTTGTCGGGTGGTTCGTCTCGGTTATACTGTGTTTTTATACAGTATTGCTGGTTTGACTAGCATTGTAGCCCGTTCGCCTTCTCCTTGCCGATGACAGATCCGCTTCCTCCGCCGCCTCAAGTCTTGCCTCCGTATGCGGAGCTGTTCTGCCTGTCGAACTTCTCCTTTCTCGAAGGCGCCTCGCATGCGGAGGAGCTGGTGGCGCGCGCGGTGCAGCTGAATTATTTTGCGCTGGCGCTGACCGACGAATGCTCGCTGGCCGGCGTGGTGCGCGCCCATGCCGAGGCCAGGAAGGCCGGCCTGCCGCTGGTGATCGGCGCCCACTTCCACCTGAAGAACGCGGACGGCTGCCCGGCGCTGTCGCTGATCCTGCTGGCCAAGAACCGCAATGGCTACGGCAACCTGTCCGAGCTGATCACCCTGGGCCGCACGCGCAGCGAAAAGGGGACCTACTTCCTCACCCCGGACGACCTGGCCCGTCCCGCGCCGGCCTACGCGCACCTGCGCCACATGCCCGACTGCCTGGCGATCCTGCTGCCGCACTATCCCTCGCACGAAGCGCGCGATGTCGACCGCCTGCATGCCCAGGCCGCGTGGATGGCCTCCACCTTCCCGGGCCGCAGCTGGCTCGGCCTGGTGCTGCTGCACCGCGCCTTCGACGAGGCGCACCGCGAGACGGTGGAAGAGGTGGGCTGGCAGCACGGCCTGCCGATCACGGCGCTCGGCCACGTGGTGATGCACGTCCGTTCGCGCAAGCCGCTGCAGGACACGCTCACCGCCACCCGCCTGAAGAAGCCGGTGGCCGAATGCGGCTATGGCCTGGCCCAGAACGCCGAGCAGCACCTGCGCTCGCGCCTGCGCCTGGGGAACATCTACGGGCGCGAGGCGCTGGCGGAGACGGTGCGCATCGCGCGCCTGTGCACCTTTTCGCTCGACGAACTGCGCTACGAATATCCCGATGAAGTGGTCCCGCCCGGCCACGACGCCAGCAGCTTCCTGCGCCAGGAAACCTATATCGGCGCACACCGGCGCTTCCGCGACGGCATCCCGGCCAAGGTACAGGCCCAGGTCGAACACGAGCTGCAGCTGATCGCCGAGATGCAGTACGAGCACTACTTCCTGACCGTGTACGACATCGTGCGCTTCGCCCGTTCGCAGCACATCCTGTGCCAGGGCCGCGGCTCGGCCGCCAACTCCGCGGTGTGCTACTGCCTCGGCATCACCGAGGTCGATCCGGCCCGCGCCAGCCTGCTGTTCGAGCGCTTCATCTCGAAGGAACGCAACGAGCCGCCCGACATCGACGTCGACTTCGAGCACCAGCGCCGCGAAGAGGTCATCCAGTACATCTATTCAAAGTATGGGCGCGAGCGGGCGGCACTGGCCGCGGTGGTGATCAGCTACCGTCCCAAGAGCGCGCTGCGTGACAGCGGGCGCGCGCTCGGCATCGACCTGGCCATCGTCGAGAAGGTGGCCAAGACCCACCACTGGTTCGACAGCCGCGCCGACCTGCTGGGACGCCTGGCGGAGGCGGGCCTTGACCCGGAATCGCGCCTGGCGCAGCAATGGGCCACGCTGGCCGACAAGCTGCTGAACTTCCCGCGCCACCTGTCGCAGCACCCGGGCGGCTTCGTCATCGCCCGCGGCAAGCTGTCGCGCCTGGTGCCGATCGAGAACGCGACCATGGCCGACCGCAGCGTCATCCAGTGGGACAAGAACGACCTGGAAGAACTCGGCCTCATGAAGGTGGATGTGCTGGCGCTGGGCATGCTGTCGATGATGCGGCGCGGCCTCGAACTGGTCGGCCAGCGCTACGGCAACCTGTTCGAGATGCAGGACATCCCGCCCGACGACACGGCCACCTACGACATGATCTGCGCGGCCGATACCGTGGGCGTGTTCCAGATCGAGTCGCGCGCGCAGATGAGCATGTTGCCGCGCATGCGTCCGCGCCGCTTCTACGACCTGGTCATCGAGGTGGCCGTGGTGCGCCCCGGTCCGATCCAGGGCGGCATGGTGCATCCGTACCTGCGGCGCCGGCAGGGCCTCGAACCGATCCACTACCCGAGTCCCGAGATGAAGGTGGCACTGGAACGCACGCTGGGCGTGCCGATCTTCCAGGAGCAGGTGATGCAGGTGGCGATCCTCGGCGCCGGTTTCACCCCGGGCGAGGCCGACCAGCTGCGCCGCGCGATGGCGGCCTGGAAGCGCAAGGGCGGACTCGAAAAATACTACGACCGCATCGTGCGCGGCATGCTGGAACGCGGCTACACGCTGGAATTCGCGGAAGCGATCTTCAGCCAGATCCAGGGCTTCGGCGAATACGGCTTCCCGGAATCGCACGCGGCCAGCTTCGCGCTGCTGGCCTATGCCAGCTCCTGGCTCAAGTGCCACGAGCCGGCGGCCTTCCTGTGCGCGCTGCTCAACAGCCAGCCGATGGGTTTCTACAGTCCCTCGCAGCTGGTGCAGGACGCGCGCCGCCATGGCATCGAGGTGCGCCCTAGCGACGTCGCCATCAGCGGCTGGGATTCGGCGCTGGAAGAATACGACCCGGTCGACCGCAGCCGCCAGCCGGCGGTGCGCCTGGGCCTGTCGCTGCAGCGCGGCTTGAAGCAGGAAGTGGCCCTGCGCATCGAGATGGCGCGCGCGGTGCGTCCCTTCGAGAGCGTGGCCGACCTCGCGCGCCGTGCGCAGCTGGATCGCGGCGACCTGCAGGTGCTGGCCGGCGCGAATGCGCTGCAGTCACTGGCCGGGCACCGGCGCGAGGCGCTGTGGCAGGCGGTGGGCGCGGTGCCGGACCGCGACCTGCTGCGCCCGACCACGCCGCTGGAGGAACTGCCGCAGCTGGAAGCACCGTCCGAGGCCGACGAGATCGTGGGCGACTACCGCGCGCAAGGGCTGACGCTGGGCCGCCATCCGCTGGCGCTGCTGCGCGAAGGACTGCTGGCCAAGCGCTTCGTGCCGGCGTCTACCCTGAACGATTATGCGGACGGCCAGCTGGCGCGCGCCTGCGGCCTGGTGACGGTGCGCCAGCGTCCGGGCACCGCCAAGGGCGTACTGTTCATGACGCTGGAGGATGAGACCGGGAACATCAACGTGATCGTCTGGCCGACGCTGGTGGAGCAGCAGAGGAGGGAAGTGTTGAATGCGCCGCTGCTGGGGGTGTATGGGATCTGGCAGAAGCAGGGCGAGGTGCGCCACCTGGTGGCGAAGCGGCTGGTGGACATGTCGCACTTGCTGGGCAGGCTGAGGGCGCCGAGCCGGGATTTTTGTTAACAGAACATGCAAGAAGCCGATCTTCTCATCAGAAAATAAGCGTCGTACACAGAACTATTATGAACTGGAAGTTAAAGTCGTCACCGACTCTCTTGTACAACGCGGCAGGATATTTCTCCTTCCTGAACTCGTTAAACGCGCATAGACTCAATATCTTAAACGGCCGAAAACGATCCCGGTCATCGGGCCGCCATCTTATTACGTCCGGCATTGAAATTCAGCAAACTCCATTCTTGATAAGGAGCAGCGCAATAAGTAAGCGTATAGCTACTTTCGCCGGCGGATTTCTTTATGCATGGGCATATCTGCTCCAGCGTCGGCGGTACCGACCAAGCTCACGTCCGATGAGTTTACAGATTAATTGGGATTACCACTGAGTATTAAATTCTCGGTGTAATAGTTTCTTGTGTCAACGCACCTCGCTGCTCAGGGAACGATCTCCACCAGCACTGCCGAAGGATACTAAAGTTTCACGCAAGATCGGAACTGCCAAAAGAAAAATGGCGGCATTTTGTCGTGTGATTCCTGAAGGAGTCTTCAAATGAAGAATAGTCGTCGGACTTTACTCAAAGGTACTGCCACAGCAGGCGTACTCGCATCAACTGGTCTTAAAACGGGTGACATCGCTGGTCAGGTTATTGCTGTTCCAACGCCTTATGTCATGCCGTTCAAAGACCGGTTGTTTGTGCCACCGATTAAGACGCCAGAGCCAATGCACCCCGAATGCGCAGAATTTCCGGTGCCAGGAGAATGTGGACGCGATCCGCATCAGGCATTTAATCGTTTTCCACCGAATGCGAATTGCGAATACATTGTCAATGTGGCAGTTTCAGCTCATCGTTTTCACTCCGAGCTTCCCCTTGAACAGGTGTGGACATATGATGGGACGATTCCCGGCCCAACGTTTGTGGAACGCAGCTTCAGGCCAACAATGGTGCGCTTCATCAACAATCTTCCGGAAGATCACAAAGGGTTTGGTTCTCCTGAAATCAGCACGCACCTTCACGGCGCACACGTTGGCTCAGAGTCGGACGGCTACGCTGGCAATTACTACAGCAGGGAAGACAAAGGGCCAACGGTTAGCGAAAAAGGTGCTTTTTACGATAACCACTATCCAAACTACCCGAGCAAAGGAGATCCTCGCAGCACCTGCGGAACAATGTGGTATCACGATCATCGCGAAGAGTTTACCGCTCCAAACGTTTATCGTGGTCTTGCGGGTATGTACCTCGTGTTCGATGAAATTGATTCAGGCAACGAGAAGGACACGAATCCGAAGGCGCTGCGACTTCCGAGTGGAGTCAAGTACGACATACCGCTGGTAGTGCAGGACAAAAAGTTTGATGTTGGCGGTAACCTGATATTCAATCAGTTGGACCCTGAGGGCTTCCTGGGTAACCTCATGATGGTCAACGGGACGGTCTCGCCTTACCTCGAGGTGGAGGGTCGAAAATATCGCTTTCGCCTGCTGGACGCGTCCATGGCCAGGTACTTCCAGTTCCACCTTCACGATGAAGCTGGCAGAGACCAGGAGTTCACCTTCATTGCAAGCGACGGCAACCTGCTGGAGCGGCCAGTGAAGATGACGAAGCTGTTCATGGGTATGGCGGAACGGTCGGACATCATCATCGACTTTGGCAAGTATCGACCTGGCACTAAGCTGTACCTCGTCAACAGGCTGGAACAAACTGACCCGCGTAAGCCCACTGGCAACCTGTTGAGCAAGCCTGTTCGGCTGATGCGCTTTGACATTGGTGAAAAGACGACTGACTCACCACCCATTCCTGACTTCCTCCGCGCCTTGCCTCCAATGCCAAGCAACGTCGTGCGCACCCGTCAATGGGAACTTGGAAGGAAAAATGGACAATGGACCATCAACGACAAGTTCTTTGATCCTAAGCGGGTCGATGCAGTCGTAAAGCACGACCAGGCAGAAATCTGGAAGTTCAATATCGGTGGCGGCTGGGCTCATCCGATTCACATCCACTTGGATGACTTCCGCATTCTCTCGTACAACGGAAGGAAGCCACCACCCGAATGGGCTGGCCGCAAGGACGTTATTCCACTTTTGCCAGGAGTTGAAACGCGTTTGCTTGTTATGTTCACCGACTATGTCGGCAAGTACATGATGCACTGTCACCAGACGGCGCATGAGGACAGCGCCATGATGATTCGCTACGATGTTGTTAAAAGCTGAGGCCCGACATGAACAGCAAGAGAGATTTTCTGCTAGGCGCCTTTGGTGCAGCCGCAGCGATTCCGGCAATTGCAGCTCGGCCGCAATTAAAAGAGTATTTGCCAAACGTAGTACTGCAAACTCACCTTGGTAAAGAGGTCAGGTTTTACGATGACCTTGTGAAAGGGAATAAGGTCGTTGTATTCAACATGATTTACACGGCATGCCAAAACATCTGCCCGCCGAATACGGCAAACCTGATTCACGTGCAGAAAATGCTCGGCAGCCGGATGGGCCGTGATATCTTCTTCTTCTCCATCACCCTGCAGCCGGAGGTCGACAAGCCACGTGATTTACAGGCATATGCCAAGCAGTATGGCCTTGCAACCGGCTGGACGCTGCTGACAGGGAGGCGGAAGGAAGTTGACATTGTTCGAAAAACCTTGGGTTTTGTCGATCCTGACCCGGCGGTTGATGAACGTCTTGAACGTCATACGGGCATGCTTCGTATTGGCAATGCAGGGATTGATCGTTGGTCGATGATGCCATCGTTATTGAAACCTGAGCAGATCGTCAAGTCAATTACGTCGATGAAGAAAAGGCCGTCTTGAAAGATCCCGCATGATGGCGTAGCAATGGCCATAAGTCCTTTCTGCGCCATATTAAAAACAGGACCTCCTCGTTTTGTTCTGTTCAGACCATTGCACAAGGCTAATGAGCAAAAGGCCGGGATTACCACGATGCATGCCTGGGTCGTCATGGGCGTCAGCGGCTGCGGCGAAGTCGGACAGCGGCTGGTGGACATGTCGCACTTGCTGGGCAGGCTGCGGGCGCCGAGCCGGGATTTTTGTTAACAGATCGGCCCGTGTGATATTTCGCGCATTTCTCATCCTGCCGTTTTGGTAACTTGTCGGCGATGAAGAATCTCCCTACACGTCTTACCTATCTTGCCGTGGTAGTTGCCTTTGCCGGCGTCGCAATCCATGTCGCAGCTATTGCGGGAGGGCCATCCTGGTATGCATTTTTTGGCGCGCCGCCACAGATCGTGGCCTCGGCACAAGCCGGTACATGGCTGGCACCAGTCTCTACTGCGGGCATTGCAGTTCTGATGGGTATCTGTGCCTTGTATGCTTGCTCAGCGCTCGGACTGGTCAGGCGCCTGCCTTTACTGCGGACGATGCTTGCCGGGATCGCGACGATCTGTCTTCTTCGCGCGCTGATCCTTGTCCCTGTGGCGTCCACCCATCCTGAGCTGATCAATCTGTTTGAAGTCATTGCTGCGCTGACCTGGGGAGCGGCAGGGATCGGTTTTGTTGCTGGATTTCTGATAGCCAAAAGCAGGCTCGCAATCGTGCCTGCCTGAATGCGCCACAATACGCTCGATGGAAACCTCCACACACGAAAAAGCGCCCGCCGCCTGGGTCGTCATGGGCGTGAGCGGCTGCGGCAAGAGCGACATCGGGCAGCGGCTGGCACAGGCCCTGGGCGCGACGTTCATCGAGGGCGACCGCTTCCACCCGCCGCAGAACGTGGCGAAGATGTCCGCCGGCGTGCCGCTCACCGATGCCGACCGGCGCGACTGGCTGCAGGCGCTGCGCGCCGAGATCCTGCGTGTGCAGGAAGCAGGAGGGCTGCCGGTGCTGGCCTGCTCCGCGCTGAAGCGCAGGTACCGGGACGTGCTGCGCGGCGGCGACGAGGGCGTCTGCTTCGTCCACCTGCACGGCGACCGTGAACTCATCGCCCAGCGCATGGCAGCACGCAGCGGCCACTTCATGCCGCCCGCACTGCTCGACAGCCAGTTGCGCGAGCTCGAGCCCTTGCAAGCGGATGAATGCGGCATCACGCTCGACCTGCGCGAAGCGCCGGAACGGCTGGTGGAGCAGGCGCTGGACCGGATCAGGGCCTCCTGAGACACCTGCTTACACATGCGTGGCCATGCCGTGGTTTTGTGTGGGATTTTGCGGCATGCCGTCTGCTACGCTCGCGACATCATCCATTCCAAAAAGGGATTCCATGGCAAGCACGCAGCACTGGACCATCGTCCTGGCCCTCGCCGCCTCCGGCGCATCCGCCATCGAGGCGCCGATTCAGAGCGTCACCCTGTACCCCGGCAGCGCCACGGTCGAGCGCGTGGTGCAGGTCACGCCGGGCATGAACTCGGTCGAGATCACCGGCCTGCTGGCCAACTTCAGCACCGACACCCTGCGCCTGCAGGCCGACCCCGGCATCCAGGTCGGGCAAGTCCTGACGCGCGACCAGGGAAGCGCCGACAGCCCGAGCCCGCGCGTGGCGGAGCTGGAGGCGAAGATCCAGGCGCTGCAGGACCAGGCCGCCGTGATCGATGCGGACCACAAATCAGCGCAGCTGGTGCAGGGCTACCTGGAGCGGCTGGGTGGCGGCGAGAATGCCGCAGGCCGTGCGGGTCCGAGCGATCCCAAGGCCCTGCTGGGAACCCTCGAGGCCATCCGCAAGGGCGGCAGCGATGCCCTGGCGCGCATGCACGAAGCCGAGGTCAGGAAGCGTGCACTGACCAGGCAGATCGACGCCCTCAAGCTGGACTTAACCAAGGCCCAGGCCAATACGCGCGAAAGCCGCAGCATGACGGTGGCCGTGTCGGCGAAGCAGGCCGGCCGCCTGGTGCTCACCTACCAGGTCAACCGCGCCGGATGGAAACCGACCTACCGCGCATCGCTGGATTCGAACACGTCGATCGTCGAACTGGAGCGGATGGCGTCGATCTCGCAAAAGACCGGGGAAGACTGGAGCCGGGTCAAGCTGCGGCTGTCGACCGGCCAGCCGAACCTGTCGGTGAATGCACCGGATCCTTCGCCCTGGCTGCTGAGCTGGCGGCCGCCGCAGGAGGTGCAGGAAATGGTCCGGTATAACTACGCGCCCGCACCCCCACCCGCGCCTGCGCCTGCGATGGTGAGCAGCTTGCGGCGGGCCCGCCCGGAGCAGGCGGCCGATGACTACGTCGCGCCCATCGTGGAAGCGCAGGGGAACTTCACGACCGAATACGAGGTGCCGGCCAGAGTCGACCTGGCATCGGACGGTCGCGAGATCTCGGTCGGGCTGGCGAAGCAGAACCTGCCGGTCAAGCAGCTGGTGCGCATTGCTCCGCGCACCAGCAAGGACACGGCCGTGCTGACCGCCGAGGCGGCGCGCCTGGACGGCGTCTGGCTGCCCGGCCAGGTGCAGCTGCGCCGCGACGGTTCCTACGTCGGCGTGCTGTACTGGGATCCCCGCGCCAGCGAGCGCTTCACGATGGCCTTCGGCCGCGATCCGCTGGTGCGCGTCAGCGTCGAGCAGCGTGACGAGAAATCCGGACAGGCGGGCTTCTTCAGGCAGGAGAACCAGAAACGCATCGCCGACACCTATGTGGTGACGAGCGCGCACCGCCAGCCGATCGACATCCTGGTGCTGGAACCTAGCCCGGTCAGCCAGAACGACAAAGTCAGCGTCAAAGTCGCGCACAGCCCCGAGCCGACGATCAAGGACTGGCAGGGCCGGCGCGGCCTGGTGGGCTGGGAACGCACGCTCAAGCCGAACGAGACGGGCCGCTTCAACGTCGACTACGTGATCGATTATCCGAAAGAGGGGACGGTGCAGGGCTTGCCATAGATAAATGCGGAAGGGCCGTATGTACGATCCCCCCCGAAATGGGGTTGGTAGCGGCTGTGATCGGGGCGTATCTTGTCAGGGATCGACAAGAACATCAGGAGCAGACCACCATGACCAACCCTCTCCACCAGGCCACGCGTGCGGCCGCCCGGGCAGCCATGCTGCTGGCCTTCGGCATCCCGGCCCATGCCGCGCAGAATGATGCGCATCCGCCGGCGAACATGTCGGCCCAGGGCAAGCACGTCGAGCGCGGGCGCTACCTGGTCAAGATCGGCGGCTGCAACGACTGCCACACGGCCGGCTACGGCATGAGCGCCGGCAAGGTGCCGGAAAAGGACTGGCTCCAGGGCGACCAGCTGGGCTGGCGCGGCCCCTGGGGCACGACCTACCCGACCAACCTGCGCCTGTCGCTGAACGCCATGAGCGAGAACGACTGGATCAAGAGGGCGCAGACCCTGCAGGCACGCCCGCCGATGCCTTGGTTCGTGCTGCACCAGATGGACAAGGAAGACCTGCGCGCGATCTACCGCTTCGTGCGCCACCTCGGGCCGGCCGGCAAGCCGGCGCCGGCCTGGGTGCCGCCGGACCGTACGCCTGCGGGCCCGTTCGTCCAGTTCCCGGCACCGCCGAAGTAATCGTCCCTCACTGCAACTGCTGCGCCACGGGTGCCTCCACCGCTTCCGGCACTGCGGGCGCCGCTTCGGCAAACTCCGCATACACCCAGTCACCGCCCGCCTGCACCACGCCCGCGGGCGGCGTGCGCTCGCGCTGCGGCGTATTGGCCAGCGCCACCCGCATGTAGTCGACCCAGACCGGCAGCGCCAGCGTGGAGCCGAACTCGCGGCTGCCCAGCGAGCGCGGTTCGTCATAGCCCATCCACGAGACGGCCACCACGTTGCCGCCATAGCCTGCGAACCAGCCGTCGATGGCGTCGGTGGTGGTGCCGGTCTTGCCCGCCAGGTCGCTGCGATTGAGCAGGCGCGACGCCTGGGCGCCGGTGCCGATGCGCGCGACGTCGCGCAGCATGCTGTCGGCGATGAAGGCGTTGCGCGCATCGAGCACCCGCGCTCCCTCGTGGAGCGGGCGCGGCTTGCCGCTCTCGAACAGCAGCTTGCCGTCGCGGTCGCGGATCGTCATGGACAGAAGCGGCTCGACCCGGTAGCCGCCGTTCGCCAGCACCGCGTAGGCGCCGGCCAGCTGCAGCGGCGTCACCGCGCCGGTGCCGAGGGCCAGGGTCAGGTTGCTGGGATGGCGCGCCATGTCGAAGCCGAAGCGGCCCAGGTGTTCGCGCGCGTAGTCGACGTCGAGCGCGCGCAGCATGCGGACGGTGGGCACGTTGCGCGAATGCGTGAGCGCATGGCGGATCGTCACCGGACCCTCGAACAGGTTATCGTCATTGCGCGGCGCCCAGTTGGCATAGGCCTTCTCATCCGAGAAATCGAGCGGCTCGTCGAGGATGGTGGTGCCCGGGAAGAAGCCGCGCTCCAGCGCCGCCGAATACACGAAGGGCTTGATGCTCGATCCCGGCTGGCGCCAGGCCTGGGTCACGTGGTTGAGTTTCTGCAGCCCGTAGTCGAAGCCGCCGACCAGTGCGCGCACGCTGCCGGTCTGGGCGTCGATCGCCACGAAGGCCGAAGCCACCTGCGGCACCTGGGTGATCGCCCAGCCGTCCTTGCCCGATTCGACGATGCGCACCACTGCGCCCGGCGCCAGGCGCAGGCCGGCCTTGGCCGCCGGCGACAGGGCAGGGGCGGCGAACGCGAGTCCGGCGCCCTTGACCTCGATTTCTTCGCCATCGCGGGTGGCGGCCCGCACCCGCTTGGGCGAGGCCGACAGCACCACGGCGGACGTGAAGCCGGCCACCGCCGGGTACTTCTGCAGCGCTTCCGTGATCGCTTCTTCGCGCGCTTCTGCTGCCTTGGGCAGGGTGATGCGCGCTTCCGGCCCACGGTAGCCATGGCGGCGATCGTAGGCGATGGTGTTGCGGCGCACCGCCTCGTAGGCTGCGGTCTGTTCCGCCGCCACGATGCTGGTGGTGACGCTGTAGCCGTGTTCATAGGCGGCCTGGCCGAAGCGGGCATAGGCGGCCTGGCGCGCCAGCTCGGCGACATATTCCGCGCCAGCGCCCGGGCCGCCGCCGTCGCGGCGCACGCGCAGCGGCTCGGCCAGCGCGCGGCGGTACTGGGCCTCGCTGATCTTGCCCAGCTCGAACATGCGCTTCAAGACCACCCGCTGGCGCTGCTGCGCGCGTTCCGGGTTGGCGACCGGGTTGTGGCGCGAGGGGTTCTGGGGGAGGCCGGCCAGCATCGCGTACTCGGCCAGGCTCAGGCTTTCCAGCGGCTTGCCGAAATAGGTGCGCGCCGCACTGGCGAAGCCATAGGAACGCTGCCCCAGGTAGATCTGGTTCATGTAGACCTCGAGGATCTGGTCCTTCGAGAGGGCCTGCTCGATCTTGTAGGCCAGCGCCACCTCGGTCAGCTTGCGCGGCAGGGTCTTGTCGCGCGACAGGAAGAAGTTGCGCGCCACCTGCATGGTGATGGTGGAGCCGCCCTGGCGGTAGCCGCCGCCCAGCGCCGCCAGGTTGGCCTTGGCGGCGCCCAGCGCGCGGATCCAGTCGATGCCGCCGTGATCATAGAAGCGCGAGTCCTCGATCGACAGCACGGCCGCCTTCATGAGCGCCGGGATCTTCGCGATCGGCACGAAGTCGCGGCGCTCGGCGCCGAACTCGCCGATCAGGACCTTGTCGGCCGAGTACACCCGCAGCGGGATCTTGGGGCGGTAGTCGGTGACGGCGCCGATGTCCGGCAGCGGGACTTCGTCCAGGACGCCGGCGGCGGCAGGCGCGCATGCGGCGGACAACATGGCGGCAAGCAGCAGGGCGCGGGCGTTCGGGCGTGGCAGGAATGGCTGGTACATGGAATTCTCGGTGAGCTTGGGTTGGATGCGGCGCCGATCTTACCGCCATTGCGCGCCCGGCGCAGCGGCAAGCGCCAAGGTAGCGTCCCTTGCCTCGGGCGGGCGCGGCTGGCGCTACCCGCCAAACGACAACGCCCGGTGCTAGGACCGGGCGTTGTCGTCAGTTTTTACAGGAAAAGCCTAGAAGGTTTCCCACTCCTCGGCATCGGCACGCGCGGCGCGGCGTGCGCTTGCCGGCGCCGGCTTCGCCACCCGGGTGGGCGGCTTGGCCTTCAGCGCCAGGGCACGCGCCGGGGACGCCGCCGGGGCATGGACCTGGGCGCCGAGCTTGAACACGCCGACCACCTCGGCCAGGCGGGCTGCCTGCTCCTGCATCGAGGCGGCTGCCGCGGCCGACTCTTCGACCAGGGCGGCGTTCTGCTGGGTCACCTGGTCCATCTGGCCGATGGCCTGGTTGACCTGCTCGATGCCGCCGGTCTGTTCCTGGCTGGCCGACGAGATCTCGGCCATGATATCGGTCACGCGCTGGATCGCGCTGACCACCTGCTCCATGGTGTCGCCGGTCTGGTCGACCAATTTGGTGCCGGCTTCGACCTGCTCGACCGAGTCGCCGATCAGGCCCTTGATTTCCTTGGCCGCCGCCGCCGAGCGCTGGGCCAGGGTGCGCACCTCGGATGCCACCACCGCGAAGCCGCGGCCCTGTTCGCCGGCGCGCGCCGCTTCCACGGCCGCGTTCAGCGCCAGGATATTGGTCTGGAAGGCGATGCCGTCGATGACGCCGATGATGTCGACGATCTTGCGCGAGGATTCGTTGATCGAGCCCATGGTCGAGATGACCTTGTCCACCGAGTTGCCGGCATCGCGGGCCACGGTCGACGCGGTGATCGCCAGCTGGTTGGCCTGGCGCGCGTTGTCGGCGTTCTGGCGCACGGTGGTGGTCAGTTCTTCCATCGACGCGGCGGTTTCTTCCAGCGCGCTGGCCTGCTGTTCGGTGCGGGCCGACAAGTCGAAGTTACCGGCCGAGATCTCGGCGGAACCGGTGGCGATGGTGTCGGTACCGCTGCGCACTTCGCTGACGATCTTCACCAGGCTGTCGTTCATGTGGCCCAGGGCGCGCAGCAGGGCCCCGGTCTCGTCCTTCGTATTGGCTTCGATGCGGCCGGTCAGGTCGCCCGCGGCCACGGTTTCGGCGGCCTGCACGGCGGCGCGGATCGGGCGGGTGATGCCGCGCGTGAGCATCCATGAGAACAGGGCGCCCAGCAGCACGGCGACGCCCGTCAGGCCGGCGATGACCAACTGGCCGCGCGAGGCGGTAGCATCAATGCCGGCGGCGGTGGCAGCAATGTTGTCACGCTGCATTGTTACCAGTTCACGCACCGACTCCTGGTAAAGCTTCGCGGCCGGGGTAAACGAATCATCCAGGATCTTGTCGGCAAGTTCCTGATTACCTTCCGCTTTGGCCTTGACCGCGTTGTCGCGTGCGGCGCTGTACTGCTTGCGCTGCTCCTGGATGCGCTGGAACAGGGCGGTTTCCTTGTCGCCACTGATGAGCGGCTCGATTTTCTTGATGAGCTCGGTCGACAGCTGGCCGGTCGCGGCGGAATCTTCCTTGAAATAGGCAGTCAGCGACGAGTCGCTGCTCTTGACGATGGCGGCGGTGCGGCGAACGGCGGCGAAGATCTGGGTATACCACTCGGCAATGTAGCGCTCCTTGGCCAATGGCGCGGACAGGGTGATCCTGGTGGCGGTGGCCACCTGGTCGAGGCGCCACATGCCGGTGCCGGCGATCAGGACCGCCATTACGAGGGTCAGGGCAAAACCGGCGGTGAGCCGCATGCCAATACTGAGATTGTTGAAGGTGCGCATAGGGTCGGTAGGCGTGGAAAGCAAGAATTATTGCCCAGCTGAAACGTTAACGCACGCTTTATCGAGGATGGTATAGACGAATTACAACGGTCGGCTAGTCTCCCCGGTCTGCCTCCGCTTCGCGCAGGCGCTGGCTGCGGGCGTAGCCGTCCGGGTGGGTAGCGGCATACGACATCGCCTGGCGGAAGAACTTCGGCATCTTGTCGGCCTGCTCATCGAGGCGGTCGAACAGGTCCGCCAGCGGTCCGGTAGGGATGCCGTGCGCGCGCAGTCGCTGCGCCGCGTAGTCGTCGGCGGCCAGTTCCATGTCGCGCGAATATTCCGTGTTGGCGAGCAGCGCCGGCAGGCCGGTGGCGACTGCGCTGAAGTCGCCGAACAGCGTGGCCGACAGCGCTGCCGTCAGGGACGAGCGCGTCAGCGTGCGCACGGTGTGGCGCTGCTCGATGTGGGCGACTTCGTGCGCCAGCACGCCGGCCAGCGCGGCGGCGGCGTGGGTGTCGATGTCGTTGTTCATGTTCATTACCTGGCGCACCATCTGGTCGGTAATGACGATGGTCCCGTCGGGGAAGGCCAATGCGTTCGGACCCAGCCGGGGCGCGGCATGCACCCGCAGGCGCAGCGGAATGCGCGGCGCGGCCGGCTGCACGCGCTGCAGGATGCCCTGCAGGGCGGCGAGGCGGTCGTCGCTCAGGCGCGAAGGCTGCAGCACGCCCTGGCGCTGGAGCAGGGCAAGGGTGTTCCGGCCAAGGGACTGGTCGGCCGAGGGCGGCACCTCGTCCGCCAGGCGTTCGGCGGCGGCCGGTACGCCCCAGTGCCAGGCGGCGGCGATCAGGAGCACCAGCAGCACCAGGGCCGCCAGGGCGGCGCCGGTATGTTCCTGCCAGCGCACCACCCAGGGCTTGCGGTAGCCGAGCGCCGCGGCGAGCAGCGGCCGCATGGCCGCGTCCTGCACCTCGGCATGGCTGCCATCCTCGAAATACAGCACGGCCGGCGCATGCCGGAAGGGTTCGGCCAGGCGGGTGCTCGCCGCGGGATAGCTGCGCGTAGTGTCGCCGCGTAATTGGATGCTGCCGTCGCCGGTCGCCAGCTCGACCAGGTGCAGGCGGGCACTGTGGCCATCGAAGTAGTGTGCTGCGCTCATGATGTCCTTGCCTTCTTACCAGGAGAGGTCGATGCCGAAACCGTCGGCCACGCTGTCGCCGGCCGCGCCGCCGCGGGTCGCCACGTGGGCGCAGGCGGCTTCGATGTCGCCGTCCACCTCGATGTGCAGGTGGGCCAGCCGGAAGCGGTACACGTTGACCACGGCGAAGGGGCGGTACAGGCCGAGGCTCAGGAGGGTCAGCAGGACGTTCTTGGTCTGCAGCTTCATGAACGCGCGGGCCGGCAGCGTCGAGCGGAAACGGATGCCGGGGAAGCCGGTGTTCGACCAGGCCAGGTTCGATACCCGCACCACCATATAGGGCCCGATCACCAGGTAGGCCAGGTAGAGCGAGACGACGCCGGTGGCCAGGCCGGCGAAGAGGGCCGCGCCGCGCAGGTTGCCGGCGGCGACGCTGGCGAAGCCGGCCACCACCCCGGTGGTGACGATCGCGGCCAGCGCGAGGCTGCCGGCGATCAGGTAGAAACGGTAGAAGCGGCTTGCCCTGACCTCGTAGTGCGCGTGCTGGTCGCCGAACAGCAGGTGGGCGTGCTGGAAGTGACGGATGCGCGCGTGCATCAAGGGCCACAGCAGGTAGAGCGGCACCGGCAGCGCCGCCAGGGCCGGCTGTTCCGGATACAGGGCCAGCAGCGCGCCCGGCATCAGGACGGTGAAGGCGGGCGGCAGCCAGGCCAGGCAGGCCTGGCCGATCGAGCCGTCGAAGCCCAGCCGCAGGCCGCGGTAGCAGGTGTTCCCGAGCCGGAAGCGCAGCGCGCCGCGCATCAGGTAGGGGAGGGCGAGCAGCAGGCCGGCGATCACCACCAGCCCGAAGGTGGTCGAGAAGCCGAAGGCATAGTGATAGGCCGCCAGCAGCACGACCGACAGCAGGCGCCCGGCCAGCACGGCGCGCGGGTTGCCGTGGAAATCGAAACTGGCGCCGGCCAGTATCGTGTTGCGGTCGAAGTATTGCAGCCGGCGTACCTTGGCCCAGGCCGAGTAGATCCCGAGCGTGGCCAGGCTCAGGAGCAGGTTGACCACCCAGATGCGGAAGTATTCGCGGCCGTCGCCCGTAAAGTTCAGCGCCAGGGTGCGCGGGGCAGGGGCGGCGGCGGGGACATCGGCAGGGGCGGCGGCGGCGGGCGGGTCGGCAAGGGTGTACATAGAGGTAGCCCGGGCAAAAAATGCAGTATCGGTGTGCCCTGCCGGTCGGTCAATTGATTGGGCATATTCTGGCGGGGCGCGGGCATGTCTTGCAGATGTCGTATTTTTCTAGGGTAATCGACGGTTTTGAAAGGAAGTTGGCAGGGTAACCAGAAGTATTTTGACGGTTTAAGGTATAATTTCTATTTCCCGCGCGTGCCATTCGGCACCTTCAGTACAAATGACCAAATTCGTATTCGTCACTGGCGGCGTCGTGTCTTCCCTGGGCAAGGGGATCGCGGCCGCTTCCCTCGCCGCGATCCTCGAGTCGCGCGGTCTCAAAGTCACCATGCTCAAGCTCGACCCGTACATCAACGTGGACCCGGGCACCATGAGTCCTACCCAGCACGGCGAAGTGTTCGTCACCGACGACGGCGCCGAGACCGACCTGGACCTGGGCCACTACGAGCGCTTCATCAGCACCCGCATGAAGAAGGTGAACAACTTCACCACCGGCCAGATCTACGAATCCGTGATCCGCAAGGAGCGCCGTGGCGAATACCTCGGCAAGACCGTGCAGGTGATCCCGCACATCACCAATGAGATCCAGGACTACATCCGCCGCGGCGCCGAAGGCGTCGACGTGGCGCTGGTGGAAATCGGCGGCACCGTCGGCGACATCGAGTCGCTGCCCTTCCTGGAAGCCGCGCGCCAGCTGTCGCTGCGCTCGGGCCGCAAGGGTGCCGCCTTCGTCCACCTGACCCTGGTGCCGTATATCGCATCGGCCGGCGAGCTCAAGACCAAGCCGACCCAGCACTCGGTGCAGAAGCTGCGCGAGATCGGCATCTCGCCGAACGCGCTGCTGTGCCGCGCCGACCGCCGCATCCCGGACGACGAGCGCGCCAAGATCTCGCTGTTCGCCAACGTCGAAGAGCAGGCCGTGATCTCGGTCTGGGACGTGGACACCATCTACAAGGTGCCGCAGGTGCTGTGCGACCAGGGCCTGGACGACATCATCCTCGAGGCGCTCGGCCTGGAAGCGCCGAAGGCCGACCTGTCGATGTGGACCAAGCTGATCCACACCCTGGAAAACCCGAAACACGAAATCACCATCGGCATGGTGGGCAAGTACGTCGACCTGATCGAATCGTACAAGTCCCTCACCGAAGCGCTGCGCCACGCCGGCATCCATACCGAGAGCCGCGTCAACATCGAATACCTCGACTCGGAAGAGATCGAAAGCAAGGGCTGCGCGCACCTGGCCAAGTACGACGCCATCCTGGTGCCGGGCGGCTTCGGCAAGCGCGGCGTGGAAGGCAAGATCCAGGCCGCCCGCTATGCCCGCGAGAACAAGATTCCTTACCTCGGCATCTGCCTGGGCATGCAGGTCGCGCTGATCGAATATGCGCGCCACGTGGCCGGCCTGCCGAACGCGAACTCGACCGAGTTCGATCCGGAAACCGACCAGCCGGTCGTGGCCCTGATCACCGAATGGCAGAACCATGACGGCAAGGTCGAGAAGCGCGACCTGAACTCCGACCTGGGCGGCACCATGCGCCTGGGCGCCCAGACCTGCGCCGTGAACCCCGGCACCCTGGCCGCCGAGATCTACGGCAATGTCGTGACCGAGCGCCACCGCCACCGTTACGAAGGCAACAACTTCTACCTGCCGCGCATCGAAGCGGCCGGCCTGGTCGTGTCGGCGCGTACCCCGAACGAAGACCTGCTGGAGATCATGGAACTGCCGCGCGAGGTGCACCCGTTCTACATCGGCGTGCAGTTCCACCCGGAGTTCAAGTCGACCCCGCGTAACGGCCACCCCCTGTTCACCTCGTTCATCCAGGCGGCCCTGAAGCACCAGGCGGCCGACACCAATGTGGCGGCGAACAATTCGTCGGCACTGCAAGGAGATGCAGCATGAAACTCGCCGGTTTCGACGTCGGCCTCGACCACCCCATTTTCCTGATCGCCGGTACCTGCGTGATCGAATCGCGCCAGATGGCGCTCGACACCGCGGGCACGCTGAAGGAAATCACCAGCGCGCTGGGCATCCCGTTCATCTACAAGTCCTCGTTCGACAAGGCCAACCGCTCGTCGGGTAAATCCTTCCGCGGCCCGGGCCGCGACAAAGGCCTGGAAATCCTGGCCGACGTGCGCAAGGAAATCGGCGTGCCGGTGCTCACCGACGTGCACGACGAAGAGATGATCCCGCAAGTGGCCAGCGTGGTCGACGTGCTGCAGACCCCGGCCTTCCTGTGCCGCCAGACCGACTTCATCAACGCCTGCGCGCGTTCGGGCAAGCCGGTCAACATCAAGAAGGGCCAGTTCCTGGCCCCGGGCGACATGAAGAACGTGATCGACAAGGCGCGCGCCGCCGCACGCGAAGCGGGCCTGCCTGAAGATAACTTCATGGCCTGCGAGCGCGGCGCCTCCTTCGGCTACAACAACCTGGTCTCGGACATGCGTTCGCTGGCCATCATGCGCGAATCGAACTGCCCGGTGGTGTTCGACGCGACCCACTCGGTGCAGCTGCCGGGCGGCCAGGGCACCTCGTCCGGCGGCCAGCGCGAGCACGTGCCGGTGCTGTCGCGCGCGGCCGTGGCGGCCGGCATCGCCGGCCTGTTCATGGAAACCCATCCGGACCCGGCGAACGCCCTGTCGGACGGCCCGAACGCGGTGCCGCTCGGCCGCATGAAGGAACTGCTGACCACGCTCGTCGAGATCGACCGCATCGTCAAGAAGACCGGCTTCCTCGAAGCAAGCTTCAAGTAAAAGCATCCAACGCGCGCGGCCTGCGGCTGGCCGCGCGCGAACCGAACACAAGACGTTACCGACTTTTTACTCTTCCGGAGACTGTAAAACATGAGTGCTATCGTTGATATCATCGGCCGCGAAATCATTGACTCGCGCGGCAATCCGACCGTGGAATGCGACGTCCTGCTGGAATCGGGCGTGATGGGCCGTGCCGCCGTGCCCTCGGGCGCCTCGACCGGTTCGCGCGAAGCGATCGAACTGCGCGACGGCGATCCGAAGCGTTACTTCGGCAAGGGCGTGCTGCAGGCCTGCGAGAATATCAACACCGAGATCTCCGAAGCGATCATGGGCCTGGACGCCAATGAACAGGCCTTCCTCGACCGCACCCTGATCGATCTCGACGGCACCGAGAACAAGAGCCGCCTGGGCGCCAACGCGATGCTGGCCGTGTCGATGGCCGTCGCCAAGGCAGCCGCCGAAGAAGCCGGCCTGCCGCTGTACCGCTACTTCGGCGGTTCGGGCGCGATGCAGCTGCCGGTCCCGATGATGAACGTCATCAACGGCGGCGCGCACGCGGACAACAACCTGGACATCCAGGAATTCATGATCATCCCGGTCGGCGCACCGTCCTTCAAGGAAGCGGTCCGCTGGGGCGCCGAGGTGTTCCACACCCTCAAGAAGATCCTGCACTCGAAGGGCCTGAACACCGCGGTCGGCGACGAAGGCGGTTTCGCCCCTTCCGTGGCGAACCATGAGGAAGCGATCAAGCTGATCATGCAGGCGATCGACCAGGCGGGCTACGTGGCCGGCACCCAGATCGCGCTCGGCCTCGATTGCGCCGCCAGCGAGTTCCACAAGGACGGCAAGTACGTCTTGGCGGGCGAAGGCGGCCTGGCGCTGTCGGCAGCCGACTTCACCAACATGCTGGCCACCTGGTGCGACAAGTACCCGATCATCTCGATCGAAGACGCGATGGCCGAAGGCGACTGGGAAGGCTGGGCAACGCTGACCGCCGCCCTCGGCAAGAAGGTCCAGCTGGTGGGCGACGATTTGTTCGTCACCAACACCAAGATCCTGAAAGAGGGCATCCAGAAGGGCATCGCCAACTCGATCCTCATCAAGATCAACCAGATCGGCACCCTGACCGAGACCTTCGCCGCCATCGAGATGGCCAAGCGCGCCGGATACACCGCCGTGATCTCGCACCGTTCGGGCGAGACCGAAGACTCGACCATCGCGGACATCGCGGTTGGCCTGAACGCCCTGCAGATCAAGACCGGCTCGATGTCGCGCTCGGACCGCATGGCCAAGTACAACCAGCTGCTGCGCATCGAGGAAGACCTGGGCGACGTCGCCACCTACCCGGGCCGCGACGCCTTCTATAACCTGAAGTAAACACTGCAGGCCGGATTGCCCTCGCGGGCGATCCGGCCTCGCATTCGATCACCGCGCTTCCCATGCGACTCATCACCATCGCCCTTGCCGCCCTGCTGCTGCTGATCCAGTACCCGCTGTGGCTGGGGAAGGGCGGCTGGCTGGCCGTTGCCGACATGCGCGACCAGGTCGACAAGACCCGCCACAAGACCGAGCTGCTGGAGGCGCGCAACGCCAAGCTCGAATCGGAAGTGCGCGACCTGCGCGACGGCACCGGTGCGGTCGAGGAGCGCGCCCGCTACGAGCTGGGCATGATCAAGCAGAATGAGATCTTCGTGCAGGTGCTGCGCAAGGACGAACAGCCGGCGGTCTCGATGACCGTGCCGCCGCCCCCGCCGCAGCCGAAGGACAAGACGAAGCGCTGAGCTTCGCCATCCCTATGACGCAAGCAAACAAGCCACTCGATTCGCTCGACGCGATCGCCGACTGCCTGGCCGAAGCCTTCGAAGACGGCGACGGCGCCGCCATCGCGGCCGCCATGAAGGCTGTGGCGCAGGCGCCCGGCCTGGATTCCCTGGCCGCCGCCGTGGGCATGCCGCGCGAGGAACTGCAGGCGGCCCTGGTGGCGGACGAATTCAACCTCGATCTCACGCTCGAGATCATGAAAGTGGTCGACCTGCATATGTCGGACAAGGGCTGAGGGCCCGTCGCGCCCGCAAAGTAAAAACGCGCCTTCCGGCGCGTTTTTCGTTTCATGGGGCGGCCCGTCAGTCCGACGACGCCTCGCCCTGCATCGAGCCGGCGCCCTGCTCCAGGAAGGAGCGCAGCATCCAGGCGTTCTTTTCATGCACTTCCATGCGGGTGGTCAGCATGTCGGCGGTCGGATAGTCGTCCAGCTCGTCGGCAACCTTCACGCCGGCGCGCAGGGTGCGGATCAGGGTCTCGTTGCCGTCGACCAGCTGGCGGATCATGTCCTTGGACGACAGGACTTCCGGCTCTTCCTTGATGCTCGACAGTTCGACGTAGCGCTTCGACGTGGCCGGCGCAAAGTGGCCGAGGGCGCGGATGCGCTCGGCGATCTCGTCCAGTGCATTCCACTGTTCGGTGTACTGCTCCTCGAACATCACGTGCAGGGTCGAGAACATCGGGCCGGTGACGTTCCAGTGGAAGTTGTGGGTCTTCAGGTACAGCATGAATGCGTCTCCCAGTACGGTCGACAGCGATTCGACGATCTTGGCACGGTCATCCGTGCCGATTCCGGTATCCATGTGCATCGCGTTTTCTCCTGAGTGAATTCAACAGTGTTCGTAAGGAAATAACAACACTGTCAAAGATGCATCAGCTTAGCATCGCTGGAGAAAATGCGCATTTTGAGTGTCCCGGTTCAACACCGGGACGGATGCCTTAATTGATGCTGCCGCTCGGCGGCATCATGGTCTCGACCGGGGTGTCGGTCGCGAACAGCTGGGCGCAATCGACCTTGTCGAAGGCGTAGTGCTTGCCGCAGAAATCGCAGTTGATGCCCAGTTCGCCCAGGTCGGCCAGGGCCGATTCGACTTCCGGCTGGCCCAGCATCTTGAGCATGTTGCCGACCTTCTCGCGGGTGCAGCTGCAGTGGAACTGCGGGTGCTGCGGATCGAACACGCGGATCGTCTCTTCCCAGAACAGGCGCTTGAGCAGGGTCTCGATGCCGGTCACGAGCAGTTCCTCGCGCTTCAGGGTCTGGCCCAGCATGACGGCGCGGTTCCAGGTTTCCAGGTCTTCCGCTTCCGAGGCCTGCTTCTGCTGGTCGTCCTTGCCGCTGTGGCGCGGCAGCTTCTGCAGCAGCAGGCCGCGCGAGACCTGGTCGTCGGCCGCCAGCCACAGGCGCGTGTCCATCTGCTCGGAACGCAGCATGTAGTTCTCGATGACGGTCGCCATGTTTTCGCCGATCAGCGGCACCACGCCCTGGTAGGGCTGCTGGCCCGGCACCTTGTCGACCGGGTCGAGGGTGATCACGAAGCGGCCCTTGCCGTGGGCGTTGAACATCTGGGTCAGCGTCGCGTCCTCGGCCAGCTCGGCGTCCGGCGCCAGTTTTGCGGTGGCGCGGATGCGCAACTGGGCGTCGCACTCGACCACCAGCAGGCGCACCGGGCCGTCGCCGAAGATCTGCATCACGATGGCGCCGTTGAACTTCAGGTTGGCCGACAGCAGGGCGCTGGCCGCCACCATTTCGCCCAGCGCGGAGCGCACGGCCTTCGGGTAGGCGTGGCGGGCCTGGATCTCGCGCCAGGTGTCGGAAATCTCGATCAGCTCACCGCGCACGGCAGCGTTGTCGAAGATGAATTTTTGCAGGGTGTCGCGCGAGTCTGTCATAACGTCCGTAGTCATTCTTTATCCGATTTTCTTGAGCTGCGCCTTGAACATCTGGCCGCGTGCCACGTAGCTCGCGGCGCTGGCCTGCAGGCGCAGCAGGTCTTCTTCCGTCAGGGTGCGCACCACCTTGGCAGGTGAACCGAGGATCAGCGAGCCGTCCGGGAATTCCTTGCCTTCGGTGACCAGCGCGCCGGCGCCCACCAGGCAGCCCTTGCCGATCCGGGCGCCGTTCAGGATCACGGCCTGGATGCCGATCAGGGAACCGTCGCCGACCGTGCAGCCATGCAGCATGGCCTGGTGCCCGACCGTCACGTTCTTGCCGAGCGTGAGCGGGTATCCCAGGTCGGTGTGCATCACCGTGCCTTCCTGCACGTTGCTGTTTTCGCCGATGGTGATCCGTTCGTTGTCGCCGCGCAGCGTCGCGCCGTACCACACCGAGGCGTTGGCCTCGAGCGTGACTTTGCCGATCAGGGTTGCCGAATCCGCCACGAAGGCCGACGCGTCGATCTCGGGCGCATGCTCGCCCAGCTGGTAAATCGCCATGGATGTGCTCGGGGAAGGGTTGTGATGCCGCTATTGTAAACCCTGCGCCCGCCATCGTCCGACCGGGGGAAGATGGGGTTGGCCAGCATAATATCAAGCACGCGGCTATAATGCGAACGATCGTACTTTTTTAGCCGCTTTCGCGTATATATCCATGACCCCGTCCCGTTCCGAATTCCTTACCGTGCGCGGCCTGCGCACCCATGTGCGCCATTGGGGCCGCGCAGGCGCCCCGAAGATCTTCATGCAGCACGGCTGGATGGATGTCGCCGCCTCGTTCCAGTTCGTGGTCGACGCCCTGAAGGGCGACTGGCACGTGATCGCCTTCGACTGGCGCGGTTTCGGCCTGAGCGAACGCCCGCATTCGGACACCTACTGGTTCCCCGACTACCTGGCCGACCTCGAAGCGGTGCTCGACCATTACGCCCCTGGCGAAGCCGTGAACCTGCTCGGCCACAGCATGGGCGGCAACATCGTCAGCCTGTATGCGGGCGTGCGCCCGCAGCGGATCGCGAAACTCGTCAACCTGGAAGGCTTCGGGCTGCCGGTGACCCGTCCCTCGCAGGCGCCGGGACGTTTCGCCAAGTGGCTCGACGAGCTGCGCGAGAAACCGGAAATGCGCGGCTACGCCAGCCTGGAAGAGGTGGCCGCGCGGCTGCAGAAGACCAATCCGCGCCTGCCGGGCGAGCGCGCGGCCTTCCTGGCCGGCCACTGGGCGGCCCGGGATGCCGACGGCCAGTGGCGCATCCTGGGCGACCCGGCGCACAAGATGACCGGTCCGCTGCTGTACCACGCCGACGAGGTGCTGGCCTGCTGGAGCCGGATCACGGCGCCGGTGCTGTGGGTCGAGGCGGAAGAGACCGACATGTGGCGCTGGATGGGACCGAAGGAGGAGACGCGGGCCGAGATCGACCGGCGGCGCGGGCACCTGGCCGACGTGACGGCGCGCATGATGCCCGGGGCGGGGCACATGCTGCATCATGATCGGCCGGAGCTGCTGGCTGCCATGGTCGAGGCGTTTTTGAAAGGAGCTCAGGTTCCGGGCTGAGTGCGCATCGGCAGCGTTGCGGGCACCCTCACAACAGCAGCAATAATTGCCTCAAGCGCGGGCAGGGCGGGCTGATGCTCACGCGCGCGATCGGCGACGTGGCCAGCACCCACAACGCCCAGGCGGTGGTCGGTGCGGTCGATGCCGCAGTCCAACCAAGCGCTTCCTTCAGCCGCACGGACCGTTTGGCGCGTACAATGTTCCGCTCCATCGCCAATGAAGCGCCGTGCCATGAAAGCCGATCTCCACAGCCATTCCAACGTCTCCGACGGCGTGCTTGCACCCGCCGCCGTCGCCGCCTATGCGCGCAAGGGCGGCGTCGAGCTCTGGGCGCTGACCGACCATGACGAGGTCGGCGGGATCAA
This sequence comes from Telluria sp. ZB4P36, assembly GCF_059685865.1. Classification (NCBI taxonomy): domain Bacteria; kingdom Pseudomonadati; phylum Pseudomonadota; class Betaproteobacteria; order Burkholderiales; family Oxalobacteraceae; genus Telluria; species Telluria sp. ZB4P36. Next base: position 431,573 of record NZ_JCASIE010000001.1, on the reverse strand, counting down.
GGCCGCGCGCAAGGCGGCCGGCGAACTCGGGATGCGCTTCGTCGCCGGTGTCGAGATCTCGGTCACCTGGGCCAACGAGACCGTGCACATCGTCGGCCTGCGGATCGACGAGGACAACCCGGCCCTGGTCGCCGGCCTGGCCGCCACCCGCAACGGCCGCCAGGCGCGGGCCATGGAAATCGGGGCCCAGCTGGCCAGCGCCGGCATCCCCGGCGCCTACGAAGGCGCGCTGCGCTACGTCGGCAACCCGGACCTGATCTCGCGCACCCACTTCGCCCGCTACCTGGTCGAGATCGGCGCCTGCGGCTCGACCTCGGATGTGTTCCGCAAATACCTCACCGAGGGCAAGCCGGGCTATGTGCCGCACCGCTGGGCCACCCTTGCCGACGCGGTCGGCTGGATCCGCGGAGCCGGCGGCATCCCCGTGATCGCGCATCCGGGGCGCTACCCGTTCAGCGACACAGCGGAAGGCGCGCTGTTCGACGAGTTCCGCCAGCTCGGCGGCAATGCCATCGAAGTGGTGACCGGCAGCCACACGCCCGACCAGTACCAGACCTACGCCGAGCTGGCGCGGCGCTACGGTTTCCTGGCCTCGCGCGGCACCGATTTCCATGCGCCGGGCGAAGCGCGCGTCGAGTTCGCCGAACTGCCGCCGCTGCCTGGCGGGCTCACGCCGGTCTGGCACGACTGGGTTTGAGAAAGCTGTATGTCGGGAAAGTCTTGCACGCGGCTATAAAATAAATCCGAAATGATTAGGTGAAACGGGCGAATCCCTGTATCTTCAATCGCGCACAACATCAAGTCGTCGTTCTCGTTGGTCTCTTTCCCGTCTCGCCATCCGGCATTCCTGTTTGATACCCTACAGTCGCATCCTTCTTGCTTGCCTGTGCGTTTCGGCATCATTGCCCTCATCACACTCAAGGTATTAAACATGACTACTCAAACCGGCACCGTCAAATGGTTCAACGATTCCAAGGGCTTCGGCTTCATCACCCCTGACGCAGGCGGCGGCGACCTGTTCGCGCACTTCAAGGACATCCAGTCGGATGGCTTCAAGAGCCTGCAGGAGAACCAGCGCGTGTCCTTCCAGCGTGCCAGCAGCCCGAAGGGCGACAAGGCAAGCGAAATCCGCGCCATCTGATTCCGTCGCGACGGAACACCGAAGCCCGCTGATGCGGGCTTTTTTTATTCTCTTGAATTTCCCGCTCTGCAGCCCAATCTCGGCAGCCTGATATCATCCAGCTGCCCGGAGGCGTCTTCATGAAGCGTGTCGTCCTGTTCCTTGCCACCAACCTGGCCGTCGTGCTGGTGGTGTCGCTCGTGCTGAACCTGCTCGGGGTGGGGCGCGCCGTCACGGGGCAGGGCATCGACATCGGCGCGCTGGCCGTATTCTCGCTGGTGGTCGGCTTCACCGGTTCCTTCATTTCGCTCCTGATGAGCAAGCCGATGGCCAAGTGGTCGACCGGCGCGCGCGTCATCGAAACACCGAGCAACGGCACCGAGCGCTGGCTGGTCGACACCGTGCGCAAGCTGTCCGAGCGCGCCGGCGTCCAGATGCCGGAAGTTGCCGTCTACGAGGGCGAGCCGAACGCCTTCGCAACCGGCGCCTTCAAGAATTCCGCGCTGGTGGCGGTGTCCACCGGCCTGCTGGCCAATATGGACCAGGACGAGGTCGAGGCCGTGCTCGGCCACGAGGTGGCCCACATCGCCAACGGCGACATGGTCACGCTCACCCTGATCCAGGGCGTGGTGAATACCTTCGTCGTGTTCCTGGCCCGGGTAGTCGGCTTCTTCGTCGATAAGCTGCTGTTCCGCAGCGAGGACCGCGGTCCCGGCATCGGCTATATGATCACGGTGTTCGTCTGCGAAATCGCGTTCGGCATCCTGGCCTCGATCATCGTGGCCTGGTTCTCGCGCAAGCGCGAATTCCGCGCCGACGCCGGGGCTGCGAAGCTGATGGGCACCCCGGTGCCGATGCAGCACGCGCTGGCCCGCCTCGGCGGCCTGGCGCCGGGCGCGCTGCCTTCGTCGATGGCCGCTTCCGGCATCTCGGGCAGCGGGGGCGGCTGGGGCGCGCTGTTTTCGACCCATCCGCCGATGGAGCAGCGCATCGCGGCGCTCCAGGCGCTTCGTTAATCCATGCATTTACACTTAGAGATCACGCCGATGGCCCAGCACTTCCAGATCCACCCCGAGGACCCGCAGCCGCGCCTGATCAAGCAGGCTGCCCAGATCATCAGCTCGGGAGGGATCGTGGCGGCGCCGACCGACTCGGCCTATGCGCTGGTGTGCCGCCTCGACGACAAGGGGGCGGTCGAGAAGCTGCGCCGCATCCGCGGCGTCGACGACAAGCACCACCTGACCCTGCTGGTGCGCGACCTGTCCGCGATCGCCCACTTCGCGCGCGTCGACAACACCCAGTACCGGCTGCTCAAGGCCACCACCCCCGGGCCCTACACCGTGATCCTGGAGGCGACCCGCGAAGTGCCGCGCCGCCTGTCTCACCCCTCGCGCAAGACCATCGGCGTGCGCGTCCCCGAGAACCACATCCTGCTGGCGCTGATCGAGGAACTGGGCGAGCCCCTGATCGGCACCACGCTGCAGCTGCCGGGCGACGACCACATGCTGTCCGATCCCGACGAGGTACTGGAGCGCCTCGGCAAGCAGATCGAGCTGGTGATCGACGGCGGCGCCGGCACCCTGGAGGCGACCACGGTCATCGATCTGACCGGGCCGGCCCCGGAACTGGTGCGCGAGGGCAGGGGCGATCCGGCGGCGTTCGGCCTGTGATCTTCAGCCTCGCCTAACTGCCGGGCTGGCCGCCTCTGATAGAATCGCGCACATGGATCCTGAACTGATACGCAACATTGCCGTCTACGCGCTCCCCGTTCTTTTTGCGATTACCCTGCACGAAGCCGCCCACGCCTACGTCGCCCGCTATTTCGGCGACAACACCGCCTATGCCGCGGGGCGCATGACCCTCAACCCGCTGGTGCACATCGACGTGTTCGGCACCATCGTCATTCCCATCGTGCTGTACCTCACCACCGGATTCGTGTTCGGCTATGCCAAGCCGGTGCCGGTCGACTTCGGCCGCCTGCGCAACCCGAAGCGCGACATGGCCTGGGTAGCGCTGGCCGGCCCCGCCGCGAACTTCATCATGGCCTTCCTGTGGCTGGTCCTGGCCGTACTGCTGGTGGCTTTCGGCGTGAACGAGGAATTCCCGCACAAGGTGGCGCAGGCCGGCCTGTTCGCGAACCTCCTGATGTTCGCCTTCAACCTGCTGCCGATCCCGCCGCTGGACGGCGGCCGCGTCCTGACCAGCATGCTGCCGAACACCCTGGCGTATAAATTCGCGCGCATCGAGCCGTATGGCTTCTACATCGTGCTGGCGCTGATCTTCTTCAACCTGCTGGCCTTCTGGGTGATGCCGGTGATGACGCTGGGCCGCGTGCTGCTGCAGCTGATCGCCTCGCCGCTCACGATCCTGCTCACCTGAGCCGCCGACATGAACATGATGAACCTGCCGGTCTCGCCCTGGGTCGCGCGCTTCGCGCCCCTGGCCAAGGCGGGCGAGGCGCTCGACCTGGCCTGCGGCAGCGGCCGCCATACCCGCCTGCTGGCGGCGCGCGGCATGCAGGTGACTGCGCTGGACCGCAATCCGGAGCTGCTGGCGCCGCTGGCCGGTCCGCAGGTCACCACGCTGCTGCACGACCTCGAGACCGCCGATGCCGTCTGGCCCTTCGCGCCGGGGCGTTTCGCGCTGATCGTCGTCACCAATTACCTGCACCGCCCCTTGTTCGCGCAGCTGGCCGCCAGCCTGCGCCCGGACGGCATCCTGATTTACGAAACTTTCGCCCAGGGAAACCAGGTCTACGGCAAGCCGTCGAACCCGGATTTCCTGCTGGGCCCGGAAGAACTGCTGGGCCTGGCGCGCCAGGGCGGACTGCAGGTGCTGGCCTACGAGGACGGCCACGTCGATCGTCCCCACCCGGCGCAGGTGCAGCGCCTGTGCGCGGCCGGGCCGGCGTTTGCCAAAACCGAAGGGAAGCTCGACCATTATGTCGGCGCGAATGAACCATAGAGGCGGGCGATCCGCTACAATCAGACTTTTATTTACTTTCCGGCACCGTCAACGCATATGATTAAGGGCAGCATCGTAGCAATCGTCACCCCGATGTTCGAGGACGGCAGTCTTGACCGCGATTCCTTGCGCAAGCTGATCGACTGGCACATCGCGGAAGGCACCGATGGCATCGTCATCGTCGGCACCACGGGCGAATCGGCCACCGTCTCTCCCGAGGAGCACGCCGAACTGATCAAGATAGCGGTGGAACACGCCGGCGGCCGCATCCCGGTGATCGCCGGCGCGGGCGGCAATTCCACCGTCGAAGCCATCGCACTGACCAGGCACGCGAAGGACGTCGGCGCCGACGCCTCGCTGCAGGTGGTCCCGTACTACAACCGTCCGACCCAAGAAGGCATGTACCGCCACTTCCGCGCCATCGCGGAAGCGGTCGACCTGCCGGTCATCCTGTACAACGTCCCGGGCCGCACCGTTGCCGACATGAGCAACGAGACCGTCGCGCGCCTGGCGCCGATCGACAACATCGTCGGCATCAAGGACGCCACCGGCAACATCGGCCGCGGCATCGAACTGCTGCGCATGGTCGGCAAATCCTTCGCCGTGTACTCGGGCGACGACGCGAGCGCGATGGCCCTGATGTTCTGCGGCGCCGCCGGCAACATCTCGGTGACCGCCAACGTGGCGCCGCGCGCGATGCACGAGCTGTGCGTCGCCGCGATGGCCGGCGAGGTGGCGCGCGCGGTCGAGATCAACAACCGCGTCCTCGACCTGCACGCCAAGCTGTTCATCGAACCGAACCCGGTGCCGGTCAAGTGGGCCCTGGCCGAGATGGGCAGGATCCCGTCCGGCCTGCGCCTGCCGCTGGCGCCGCTGTCTTCCTCGTTCCACGACACCGTCCGTGGCGCACTGGCCCAGGCGGGCCTTCTCTCTGCCTGAACCCGCAAGGTTCCGGTTCCCAGTACCTGATATCGAAAGCCATGACTAACCGCACCAACAAGACATCTGCCGCCGCGCGCGTGCTGACGCTTACCGCGATCGCGCTGAGCGTCTCGGCCTGCACTACCATCTTCGAATCGGACAAGGTCGATTACCGCGGCGCCAAGAAGGCCGCCGACCTGGCGGTCCCGCCTGACCTGACCGCGCTGCAGCGCGACAACCGCTACGCCATCCCGGACGGCAAGGGCGTGGCCACCGCCTCCGGCTTCCAGCAGCAGCGCGCCGGCCAGCCGGGCCTGGCACCGGTCGCCGGCTCGATGGAAACGATCGGCCCGGTCTCGACCGAGGCGGTGAGCGTCCAGCGCAACGGCGACCAGCGCTGGCTGGTGGTCAAGCAGACCCCGGAACAACTGTGGCCGCAACTGCGCCAGTTCTGGGAAAACCAGGGCTTCGCCATCGAGACCGAGTCGGCCACGACCGGCACCATGGAGACCAACTGGGTCGAGAACCGTTCGAAGATCCCGCAGGACTTCATCCGCCGCTCGATCGGCAAGGTATTCGACAGCGCCTACTCGACCGGCGAACGCGACAAGTTCCGTACCCGACTGGAGCGCCTGCCGGACGGTTCGACGGAGGTCTGGATCAGCCACCGCGGTGCCGAAGAGGTGCTGCAGGGTGCCCAGAAGGAAACGACGATCTGGACCGTGCGTCCGAACGACCCGGGCCTGGAATCGCAGTTCCTGGGCCGCCTGGTGGCGCAGCTGACCGGCAGCAAGGAAGTCAAGCAGGCCGAGACCATGGTCGCCAACGCACCGGTCGCACCGCAGCAGGCCAAGCTGGTCGGCAACGTGGTGGAACTGAACGAAGGCTACGACCGCGCATGGCGCCGTGTCGGCCTGGCGCTGGACCGCGTCGGCTTCACCGTGGAAGACCGCGACCGCGTGCAGGGCGTGTACTTCGTACGCTACGTCGATCCGGATGCGGCCGGCAAGGAAGGCTTCTTCAAGAAGCTGTTCACCTTCGGCAGTGCCGAAGACAAGGCCAAGGAAGCGCAGCGCTACCGCGTGATCGTCAAGGCGGAGCAGGGCGCGTCGACCAGCCAGGTGAGCGTGCAGACCAATGACGGCAAGTCGGAAACCGGCGAGACCGGCGCGAAGATCCTGAAGCTGCTGACGGATGAGCTGAAGTAATTCCGATCTTGCGGCGCCCCATGAGAAACCGGCCTTGATGGCCGGTTTTTTATGTGCTGCAGCCAGCAAGGCAAAAGCTACAGGCGATAAAAAACCGGCCCGCAGGCCGGTTCTGATTCAGATTGCTCTGATTACTTCTTGGCAGCGTCGGCAGCTTGGGTAGCGGTTGCAGCAGCGTCGGTCGCGGTTGCAGCAGCTTGGTTAGCGGTTGCAGCAGCGTCGGTAGCGGTTGCAGCAGCAGCGTCAGCAGCCGGAGCAGCGGTGGTTGCGTCGGTAGCGGCTGGGGTAGCAGCTGCGTCGGTGGTTGCAGCAGCAGGTGCTTCGACAGCAGCCGGAGCGGCCGGAGCAGCTTCTTCTTTCTTGCTGCAAGCAGCCAGAGCAACAGCCATCAGGGAAACGATCAGCAGGGATTTTTTCATGATTTTCCTTAATATTTCAAAAGTAAGTACTGCTTGTTTGAATAATAATTACCGGTAATTATTGCTCAGAGGAATTCTCGTGCTTTCAACAAAAGCAATACTGCCAGATAGGCAACGGAACCTTCCTGACCTGATATTATAGCCAAATTTACTGAATCGCAATAGCGAACTCATGCTCTGGCGAAAGTATTTTGCGACTTAACAAAATTTAGTTTGTTACAAGTTGCAACCGGTAATGCCTCTCACCAGATTCGGCTTCTCTTATAACGTTCACAACCCGGTTTGGGTTGACTGCAAGACGGTTTTTGATTCGTCCCAGATGGCATCGAAGCGGTGGCGCGGCAGGTCGACCGCGCCCGGTGAGGCGAAAGCCGCTTCGCCCCGCAGGTGATCGCTGTGAAAACGCCGCACGACGTGCAGGTCGTCCGCGATGCAGAAGGAATCCGTGAGCTGCCGCAGGATCTTGGGCGAAGCGCGGCATTCGGCGCCATGGCTGTAGTCGCGCAGCAGGCGCAGGAAGCGCGGGTAATGGCGTTCGATGCGGGCCGGCGTATGCAGCGCCAGGCGCAGCACGCCCCCGCGCTTGAGAAAATCCCGCAGCGCCGCATCGACGTCGCTTGTTCCCAGCGGGAATATGGCGAAGTCCGGATCGAACAGGTCGAGGCGGGTGCGGGCGGCGGCCAGGCAGGCGCGGAACTGCGCTTCGAACCCGGTGCGGGTATCGAAACGGGTGATCATCGGCTCCTGCATGGCTCCTCCTGTCAGCCCAGTTCCACCCAGCCGTCCTGGTACCAGGTGTACAGCGCCTCGAGCACGTCGTCGGTGGCACTGGCCAGCAGCGCCCCGTCGATGCGGCGTTGGTTGGCGAGCACGTCCAGCACCGCCTTGTCGGCCCGGCCGACGGCGAAGGATTCGCCATTGATAAAGACGTTCTTGCCGCGGTAGAGCATCAGCGTCTTGCTCGACAGCTTGAGGCCACGCTTAGCAGCGGTTTCCATGAAACGGCCCACAGTGAGCGGCTTTGCCGGGCCGGTGAAGAACACATTGTGCTTCGGCTCGGACAGGTGTTCACCCAGGAAGATGGTGACGTCCTCCTCGTCCCAGCGCACCTTGTTGAGTTCCTCGGTGATGGTGGCGAGCATCTCGCGCGGGATCTCGGCCGGGTTCTTCGGCTGTTGCAGGTCCGGGTCGGCATAGCGGCCGGGCAGGTCGATCGAATCGGCCATGAACTGCAGGAAGGCTTCGCCCAGTTCCTGGAAGGACGGCGAGCGGAAGCCGATCGAGTAGGTCATGCATTCGCCTTCGGCCACGCCGTCGTGGGCATAGTGGGGCGGCAGGTAGAGCATGTCGCCCGGCTCCAGCACGAATTCTTCTTCCGCTTGGAAGTTGGCCAGGATCTTGAGCGGCAGGCCTTCGACCAGGTCGAGGTCTTGCTGGGCGCTGATGCGCCAGCGGCGCTTGCCTTGCGCCTGCAGCAGGAACACGTCGTAGGAGTCGAAGTGGGGGCCGACGCCGCCGCCGTCGGTGGCGTAGCTCACCATCAGGTCGTCGAGCCTGGCGTCGGGCACGAAGCGGAACTGGCGCAGCAGTTCGTCGGCATGCTGGTCGACCAGGTTGACGCCCTGGACCAGCATGGTCCATTCGCGTTCGCTGCGGGCCGGCAGCTCGGCGAGCGGGCCATGCTGCATGTCCCACTGGCCGTCGCGCAGGCTCACCAGGCGCGATTCGACATGGTTCTGGCCGGCCAGTTCGGCCAGCTTCGAGAAGGTGAGCAGGGGCTTGAAGCCCGGGATGGCCTGGCGGATCAGCAGCGGTTTTTTATGCCAGTAATCGCGCAGGAACTGGGCGGGAGTAATATTCCCAAGAAGCTGTAATTTTTTCATGCGCCATTATAACCAGTGGAATAAGTGCCACGGCCCGTGAGGGTATAATCCGGGGCTTACAACGAAAGGATCTGCGATGAAGATTGCCAAGAATACGGTCGTGTCGGTCAACTACAAGCTGTCGGACGCCCAGAACAACCTGATCGAAGAGGGCTCCCAGCCGATGGTGTACCTCCACGGCGGTTATGAGAATACCCTGCCGAAGATCGAAGAAGAACTCGACGGCAAGGAAGCCGGCTATTCTTCGACGATCCAGGTCGAGCCGGAAGACGCTTTCGGCGACTACGATCCGGAACTGGTCAAGGTCGAAGACCGCAAGCGCCTGCCGGAGCCGCTCGAAGTCGGCATGCAGTTCGAAGGCGTGGCTGAAGGCGTGGACGACGAACCGACCATCTTCACCGTGACCGACATCGCGGACGACAAGGTGGTTCTGGATGGCAACCACCCGCTGGCCGGCATGGCGCTGCGCTTCGACCTGTCGGTGATCGACGTGCGCGAAGCCACCGCCGAAGAAATCGCCCACGGCCACGTGCATGGCGCGCATGGTCACCATCATGAAGAGATGGACGACAGCGAAGAGGGTGATCACTTCCGCAGCAAGCCGCTGTAATTCGCGGCTTTGCGTCGAGCCTGTATCCCGGCCAGGGCCGGGATACCCTGATCGGGCAGCTGCTAGCGCAGCACTTCGCCCAGCGTAAACACCTTCTCTCCCTTGCCCGCCACCCGCAGCTCCACCGCGTGCGCCCCGACGGACAAGTGCCCCAGATTGCCGCGCCAGGCGATCGCCGGCCGCGCATCCTTCGGCAGCCCGGCGCTGTCCACCACCAGCACCTGCCCCTTGAAACTCGCCGCACGCTGCTGCACCTGGCGGCGTGTCTCGGCAAAGCCGTCATGCCCGCTCGGCGCGCGCTGCAGCAGTGCGCGCAGGCCGTTGGCCGGCTGCAGCAGCGGCTGCATATCCCCTTCGGCGAACAGCACCACCGCATCGAGCTTGTCCTGCTTGGCGATCGCGAACAGGCGGTTGAGCCAGTAGCGGTTGGCCACGGTCCGGTCTTCGTATTCGCTGTTGCGCCCCGCTGCCGGCAGGTAGTGATTGTTCGCGGCAGGCAGGTTGATGGTCGCGTACAGCACCTTGCCGACCTGCCAGTGGGCGTTCTCGGCATAGCTGCGGAAGCGTGGGCTGCTCGACAGGCGGGTCAGCGGCAGCTTGTCCTTGCCGAGCGATTCGGGCTCGCCGTAGAACACCTCGCGCAGCCGGTTCAGGCGTTCGATGGCATTGGTGCGGCCCGCCGAGTTGCGGCAGCCGGTCCAGTCGTTCCCGCTCAAGGACAGGATCACGGGCCGCTTCGCCTTGTCGAACAGGGCGCGCCGCTTCTGGTACACGCGGTCGCCGCAGGCTTCGCCAGCGCCCTTGATGCCGGTGACGACGAAGAAAGCGAGCTCCTCGTCCTTTGCTTCCAGCAGCAGTTCCTTCAGCGCATCTTCGCCGCCCTCGGCGGCGCGCTGGCCCACGACGGCGAAATGGTGGGCATCCGGATCCTTCGGCAAGTCCGCCGCCTTCTTCCTGTCGCGCGCAAGGGCGGGCGCCGTGAGCACGGCAGCCGCGAGCAGGGCAGCGATGAAGAAAGGACGGCGCGCCGGCATCAGGCCGCGAGCCTCTTCAGCTCGTAGAGCCGCTCGAGCGCCTCGCGCGGGCTCAAGGTATCCGGATCGATTGCCGCCAGCGCCTGTTGCAGTTCGTCGGACGCGCCATCGACCGGGGCAGGGGAAGGCGCCGGCGCTTCATCGCCGTCGTCGCAGGGCGCGGCGAACAGGTCGAGCTGCGGCGTCGTATCCAGCGCCTGCGACTCGAGACGCGCCAGGTGCTTGCGCGCGGCGCGGATCACGCCAGGCGGCACGCCGGCCAGCTGCGCCACCTGCAGGCCGTAGCTCTGCGAGGCCGGGCCGTCCTGCACCGCGTGCAGGAACACGATGCTGTCCTTGTGCTCGACCGCCGACAGGTGCACGTTGACCGCGCTCGGGTGGGTCTCGGGCAGCTGGGTGAGTTCGAAATAGTGGGTCGCGAACAGCGTGAAGCTGCGGCTGGTCTCGATCAGGTGGCGCGCGATCGCCCAGGCCAGCGCCAGGCCGTCGAAGGTCGAGGTGCCGCGGCCGACTTCGTCCATCAGCACCAGCGATTGCTCGGTGGCGCCGTTGAGGATGGCCGCCGATTCGGTCATCTCGACCATGAAGGTCGAGCGGCCGTTGGCCAGGTCGTCGCTGGCGCCGATGCGGGTGAAGATGCGGTCGATCGGACCGATCACCGCACTGGTCGCGGGCACGTAGCTGCCGACGTAGGCCAGCAGCGTAATCAGGGCCACCTGGCGCATGAAGGTCGACTTACCGCCCATGTTCGGGCCGGTGATCAGGAGCATGCGGCGGTCGTCCGACAGGCGACAATCGTTGGCGATGAAGCGTTCGATCTGGTTTTCCACCACCGGGTGGCGGCCCTCGACGATGGTGAGGCAGGGCTCGTCGACGAGTTGCGGCGCGCACCAGTTGTTGCGCAGCGCGTGGCTGGTGAGGGCCACCAGCGTGTCGAGCTGCGCCAGGCCGACGGCGATCGACTGCAGGGTGCCGATGAAGGGCGCGAGCTCGCCGAGCAGCAGGTCGTACAGCATCTTCTCGCGCGCCAATGCGCGGTCCTGGGCCGACAGCGCCTTGTCCTCGAAGGCCTTGAGTTCCGGCGTGATGTAGCGCTCGGCGTTCTTCAGGGTCTGGCGGCGGCGGTAGTCTTCCGGCACCTTGTCGGCCTGGCCGTTGGTGACTTCGATGTAGAAGCCGTGCACGCGGTTGTACTCGACGCGCAGGTTGGCGATGCCGGTACGGGCGCGCTCGCGCGTTTCCAGGTCGACCAGGAACTGGCCGGCGTTCTCGGACAGGGCGCGCAGCTCGTCGAGTTCGGCATCATAGCCGCGTGCGAACACGCCGCCGTCGCGCACCATCACGCTCGGTTCCTCGGCGATCGCACGGGTGAGCAGGTCGAGGCAGGCCTCGGGCGGAGCCAGCAGCTCGTGGATCTCGCGCAGCAGGCTCGTGTCGCCCGGGATGAAGCAGCGTGCCACCCCTTCGCGCAGGACCGGCAGGGCCTTGAGCCCGTCGCGCAGGCAGGACAGGTCGCGCGGGCGCGCGCTCAGGAGGGCGATGCGGGTGGTGATGCGTTCGATGTCGGGCACGTCGGCCAGCGTCGACGACAGGCCGTGGATGGCATCCGCCTGCGCCAGCGCCGCGATCGCCTCATGGCGCGAGCGCGCCACTGCTTGGCGTCGGCGCGCATGGTGCAGCCAGTGGCGCAGCATGCGCGAGCCCATCGCGGTGCGGCAGCCGTCGAGCAGCGAGAACAGGGTCGGCGCTTCCTGGCCGCGGATGGTCTCGGTCAGTTCCAGGTTGCGGCGGGTCGCCGCGTCCAGTCCGATGTGTTCGTTTTCGGTTTCGCAGGCCAGGCTCTTCACGTGCTGCAGGCCGCGCCCTTGGGTCGATTGCGCATAGCGCAGCAGCGCGCCGGCCGCGCCGAAGGCGGCGCCGAAGCCGTCCGCGCCGAAGCCGGCGAGGGTGGCCACGCCCAGCTGGTCGAGGAGGGACTGGTGGCCCTTGAGCACGTCGAAATGCCACTCCGGCACCCGGTTGGTGTGCGCCACCGGCTCGGACTCGAACAGGTCGGCGCAGTCGGCGCGCAGGATCTCGGCCGGCGCGATGCGTTCGAGTTCATGCGCCAGGCGGTTTTCGACGGAACGCGACTCGCCCGAGAATTCCATCAGGCGCAGCACGCCGCTGGCGAGCGACAGCCAGGCCAGGCCGACGGTGACCTGCTTGCGCTGGCTGAGCATGCACATGGCCAGCAGCGGGCGGTCGGCCTTTTCCGGCAGCAGGTCGCTGTCGGTCAGGGTGCCCGGCGTGACGACCCGCACCACCTTGCGCTCGACCGGCCCCTTGCTCAGGGCCGGGTCGCCGATCTGCTCGCAGATCGCGCAGGATTCGCCGATCTTGACCAGCTTGGCCAGGTAGCCGTCCAGCGAGTGGAAGGGCACGCCGCACATCTTGATCGGCTGGCCGTTCGAGCTGCCGCGCGCGGTCAGCGTGATGCCGAGGAGGCGTGCCGCCTTTTCGGCGTCGTCGTGGAACAGCTCGTAGAAATCGCCCATGCGGTAGAAGACCAGCATGGTGGGGTAATCGGCTTTGATGCGCAGGTATTGCTGCATCATCGGTGTGACTTTTTCCGCCGGCCCGCTCTTGAGGGCGGCGGCGTTGATTTCGTTGGGAGCGTTCATTTCTTCGTGATTCGGTACGGCGGGCGGGTGCTGAGCCAAGGCTTGTCATTTTACCGCGTTCAGATAGCTCGGCGCGGTAAAACGGACAATCTGCCTGGCGGAGCGTGGCAAAGTGCAGCGGTTCCTGTCGGAACCGCTGCCGCGCCTTGCGCTATCGTGCAGGGGGAATGGCGATCGAGGCCTGGCCCCGCGCCGGGCAGCTTCCCATGCCCGGTCCACCCACCTCGCCGAACTCGGAGATCGTCATGCCAAAGCGGTCGCCATTGCCGTTGGTGGAAAGCCAGGCCATCGCGCGACTCTGCCCTGCGACGGCAAGTTGCTTTTCAGCGTCGTTCAGTCCCGTATAGATGGCGCGCCATTCATTGCTGGTACCGCCGCCGGTGCGCAGCAGGTTGCCAGTGCCGCCAGGAACATTTTCGACGCGCCCGCCACTGGTATCGGCACGAATGTCCCGTCGCCCGATGCGGGTATCCGCCAGATCCGGGTTGATGATGCGCTGTTCCATGAATCGTAGAGGCAGGGGCGCACCGTTATCCATCGCGCTGCCGTTGACGCGCAACTCGCCGGTGGCAGTAACGAAGGCGGGTCTGGTGATCTTCGTATCGATCACCCGCTGTGTTTGTCCTGAGGCAAAACTTCCGCTCGTGACTTTGAACACATCGACGAAGTCGCCCGCGAGTATGTCCGGCGTTTGCCCGGTCCAGCATACGCCACCGGGATGGTTGACTTCGAACACGCCTCCCCTGGCGACGAAGCCACGGGCCGTGCCGATGACCGGCTTGTCATTCGTTCCCCTGCGAACGACGACCTGCAGCTCGGTGCCCGGATCGAATCCGTCGATCGAGATGAAGTCACGCTCCGGGAACACCGTGACATCTTTGAGCGACGCCTGATTTCCCGCGTACCCGGCGTCGAGCAAGGAGCCAGGATAGTAGTGGACCGGGGGAGTCGGGTCCGCCGGCGGAACGACGCCCGTTGGCCCCGGTGGGCAACCGCCCATGCCAGGTCCGCCGCTCTCGTCTGCTTCGTAGATGGTCATGCCGAGGCGGTCGCCGGCCCCGGTAGTCTGCTGCCACCCCATGACACGCGTCTGTCCGGAGACGGCCAACTGCCTTTCATCCGGGTTCAAGCCGCGGAAGGTGGCGGTAAAAGAGGTTCCGGTTGCTGAATCATAGACGAGCGTTGCACTGGTTCCCGGAATCGGGGCATCCCCGGGACCATCGATGCGGCCGCCGGTATTGTCGGCGCGGATGTCGCGCGTCGTGATACGGCTGATTGGCGGATTGATGAACTCCTTGTTAACAATCCGCACTTCGAGCCGGTTCAAGGGAATGCGGCCACCGCCGGGCAGGATGGCTTTGCCCTTCACCACCACGGTATCGTCGCCGGGTTCAAAGGCTTGTGTCGCCGTCACGTTCAGCGTGTTCATGGCCGCGCCGGAGTCTTTGACAGGAGGCGGCACGAGACTGCGGTTATTGTTGGTATCCCGGTAGGTCACCCTTACCACGTCGCCCGCAGTAATATCCGGCGTAACATTCCTCCAACATACGCCCCCTGGATGGTTCACCTCGAGCGAGCCGGTCGCGTCCGTGCGGCCAACGGCATCGCCGACCACGCCGCCGCGTCTCACTTGCACGAGCACGTCGGCATTCTTCGCAAAGCCCTCGATCGACGTGAAATCGCGCATCGGGAAGACAGTGACATCCATCGGCGGTAATGGCGGATTATTGATGGTTTGCGCTGATGCCATGGTGGATGCAAGGAGCGTCAAGGTCGCGGCAAGCCTGGCCGGTACAACTGCGCCCTTGTACAAGCGGGCAGTAAGACGAAAGTGCTTAGTAGTGTTCATGTCAATTCCTTGACTAAATTGATTCAGTTGCTGGTATGGTTGACACATCCAGAGCGACACTCCCCTGCGTGTGTGGCCTGGTCGGACTGCGGTCTCCCTTCATTGCGTCTACATGGTCGAGCAGCGCGGGTCGGCACGGCAGGGCCTCTCACGTTCTCGACGCGATCAGGTTCGGGCCAGGGGCAGGCCTGGCCGGGTGGTTCAAGGGCTTGTCCAGGCGCCGGAGCCGGAGCGGAGTGGCCTTGCCTCCGGTTACGGCGCTCGTCCGCAGGCATCTCGCCATCGGCGAGCCTGCCTTGCGTAGCTGGTGCGGTCGGTCACTGTCAGGCGATCTCCTGGATCGACCGGACAATCTGATGTGTCGCGGACAATGCGGGCAGCATGCACCATCGGTCGATCCTGTCGTTGCCAATGCTGAGCATGCCCGTATGCCGGAAGACATCGGCATCGGCGGCAGGATCGGTATCGTAAAAGCCAAGCCTGCGGCGCACCGCGTCCATATGCGAACGGGTGCCGGTCAGGAAGGTCCATCCCGGACCGATGCCATGGCGCTTCATGTAAGTTCGTAATGCGCTTGGAGAGTCGAGCTCCGGCAGCAGGCTGAGGGAGACCATGTGGATGTCGCGCCCGATGCGGTCTCCCAGCGCTTCCTGAACCTTGAGCAGACTGGCAGTGTTACTGGGACAGGTGCTGGTGCAGGCCGTGTACATCATGTTGACGACGACAACCTTGTCGTGAATGATGTCCTCATAAAACCTGCGCTGCCTCCCTTCGTGATCGATCAATTCCGCATTGGTAAAGTATTCTTCGCGCTCATCCACCGTTGGGCGATGGTGTGACTCCCACACCGTTGCCGAGGCTGAAACCGCCGAGGTCGCGGCGCTGGCCAACAGCGTGAGCAAGGTCGACCTTCTTGAATTCATTTTTCTCTCCCTGGACGATCATTTTGGCTGCCTGAGGCGGCAGGTTCAGGCGACCACATCCCAGCGAACCATCATCGCGTGGTCTTCGTGTACCAAGTTATGGCAATGCATCATGTACTTTCCGGTGTAGTCCCTGAATTTCATGATGAAGCGCAGCTCCTCGTTCGGACCGATCACATAGACGTCCTTGCGGCCGCGCTCGTGCAAGGGCGGGGCGATGCCGTTCCTCGACAAAATGCGCCCTTCTTCGAAGTGGATGTGGATCGGGTGCCACCAGTCGCCTTTGCCCCGCAATATCCATAGTTCCTGGGTGCCGAGGCGCGGCTTGGCCGCTACCGACAGTACGTTGAACAGCTTGCCGTTCACGGTCCAGCCGCCATTGCTGCGGTCAAACTCCCATACCCGCCTTGGCAGTTGCCTGATCTCTTCCGGTGTGGGCAGCGGAGGGAGCTCCCGCAATGCGGGGGGCACGCGACTGGCGTCGGCGACGGGCGGGTCACGCTTGACGTCGAAACGCAGGATCTGCGTGCCGGGATTCAAGAGATTGCCGCTTGGCCCACGGCCGTTGGTTTGCTCGAGCTTGTTGACAAGGAATAGCTTACTGCCCAGCGGATAGTCCTTGAAGTCGATGACGATATCGGCCCGCTCGGCCGCACCCAGGCGTATCTTCTTCATCGTCAGCGGCGCGGGGAGCAGGTTCCCATCGTTGGCAATGTAAGTGAAAGCCTGGTCCCGGCCGCCATAGCTCAGATAGAATTCGTAAAACCGGGAGGGACCGCCGTCGAGCAGGCGGAACCGGTATTTCCTTCGTTCCACTTCAAAATACGGCTGGATTTTTCCATTCACGCAAAACTTGTCGCCGAGAATTCCATCGGAGTTGAATGAATCGAAGGCCATGATGCCTTTTGAATTGAACTGCTTGTCGTGGAATACCAGCGGTATATCGTATTTGCCGACGCCGCTCGGCAAACGCAGGGCTTTGGGATTGGGGTCGTATTCGTCTCCCGAATCGATTTCATCGAAAAGCAGATAAAAACCGCTCAATCCCCTGCATACATTCGGACCCGTAAAATCGAGCCGGTGGTCGTGATACCAGAGCGTTCCCAGTGCTTCCCGCGGATCGCCATGGGTCTCGTAAAACTGGTCGTAACCGGCCAGGCAATTGGCATACAAGTGGTCCTTGTACCTCCCGGGCGCGCTCATCGTGGGGCCCGCCTTGAGGGGGCTATAATAATCTCCCGTAAAGCCGTCGCTTTCCGATGCACTGTGCAGGTTATGCAAGTGGGTGCTGATTTCTGGCGATCCATAACCGACGTGATTCTGCGGAAGATTGTTATAGATGCGAACGATGACCGGTTCGCCGTATTTCGCCACAAATGTTGGTCCGGGAAATATCCCGTCATACCCCCATATCGCTTGCGTCGGCAATTCCTTGTGAAATGAATGCATTTCCTGGCGCACATCCAGTTCGTAGAATTTGGTGGCTGGAAATTCCGCCCAGCGCTGGTGATTCTGCCGCCCGCACTCCTCGCCAGTGGCGACCGGGTAGGAAGGCGGATTCAGTGCGTCAATCGGGGCCTTGGCCGTGTAGACCGGCAGAGCTTCGACGAACGGTGTAGTGCGCGGACTGACGAGGTCCGCAGCCTTGGCGGGCACCGAGGCCAGTTTTGCAGCGAGCAGGCCGGAGCCGGCTGCCGCGATACTCCCCTTGAGTAAATCCCTGCGGCCCATGGAAGCGCACGCCGGGCTAATTTTGGACATAATATGTCCTCCTATACAAACAGGTATCTGAAAAACCGACAGTCGATGACAGGCCGCATCTTGAATTAACAAAGTGTTGGCCACTTTGTTTAATATATATCAAGGCGGAGAATCGACGTGTGTGCCTTTTGACTGTCTCTATTGCACCATAAAAATAGAACATCCCGATTATTATGAACGGCACCGCTCATCCAGCTCTCAGGCTTTTCCGCAGCGAAATGCAAGCATACGGAAGCAAATACCGTCAGTGGCTTCAGGATACCTACTGGTTTTTCGATGTTCAAGAACTTAATAAATATTTTGATTTTTCCGAATTTCCACAGCGCGGTAAATTTGATTTTTGTAAATTACTCGCTGAAGTAAATCATTCATTAAAACAGCGGCCCGCCCGGCGTTAACTCAACTTAATGATAAAACACGTCCTTTGAATACAAGTACTTACGTAAGGCGCCACTGGAGGTGGAGATAGTTTCACTTCCGAAATTTCGGTTTTGGATAATTTGTTTTCGGATTGGCAAGGCTTTAAAACGCCATGATGTGCGCCCCTGCTGGGTTGCTGCGGTGCGACACGCGAGCAGGGGCAAACGGCATTCGCGTAGCAACATAGGACGGCATGTCTGGCGTTGCCGATGCATGAGGCATCCAGCAGGCAAGTACCGGAGACGCTCAGTGGGAATAGAACCCTTTGGCCTGCTCCGGGCCAGATCCTTTTTGAGACGAGCTCGCGTTCCTCGGTTTACGCGAGTGTAAAACACCCGTCAGCGCCGGCTTTCCGCCGGCATCCACCACGAATCCGTTCAAGCCGGGAGGGGTGGCCATGCCAGAATAGCCAGGAAGCTGCGTCGTGAATGCGGATCTTCATTTCGAAAACTACCTATCGTAGATCAACTTTGCTCCCTTGTCTCAAAGCTTAAGTTTGATCCAAGTCAATCACGGATGAAGTTGCTCCTTGCGCGCCGAAGTGCAGGACTACCATTTGTAGCTATAGGTCCAATTACACGTTTCATGATTTGCTGTGCGCGACATGCAGTAATTCCTTGAGCATGCGGTGGTCTTGATAGGAAACGCGATGAAAACAATGTTGAACCGTGAACAAATCGACTCGGTATGTCGGAGCGGCAATGAACGGATCGAATGTTATGAATACGATGTCCCGGATTTCGTGGCGGAGGAGACGGATCGCTGTTACGGCGCCATGTACGCATCCATTCCATACCTAAAGCTTACTGGAAAGCTGACCGATTCGACATGCACGTATATAGCATTTTCCAAAGGCACAATTTGCTCGATATTTCTGTTCGAGCGAAAAGGACCGGTAGTCGACGTGTTGAACGCTCAGTTCAGGACTGCGTCTGAAGAAGTAGGCAGATTTGCTGACTACATTTTCAAGAAAATGCCTGATATTACCCGTATTTCCTTTCCCGCAATACACATGAGTAGAGAGAGGATCCGTTATCCCTGCCAGCGATTTTTTTCCGGCGAAGATATCGTAATTTCATTTTCAGGAACGGCCGACGAGTATACGCGGCAGATCGGGAAAAGCACGCGTAAAAATCTGAGGCGCCGTGCCGCAGCATTTGAACTACGGCATCCGTCCCTGCATTACAAAATAATCCCATGGGACTTGGTCAATGCAGAACTAATCAACTGTATCGTTAGTTGGAATCGCGAAAGGATGTCCGGTAAAAACAAGATCTCCACTTATAAGGACGAGGATGTCAAGCGGTATATGGCCATGGCAGGGAAGGATAGCTGGGTTGGTGCGGTCATGGTTGAAGACACTATTTGCGCGGCCACCTTTTGCTGCCGTTTCGGTGGAACGTATTACATGATCATGACCAGCCATGCGCGGGAGTATGAGGAATTCAGCCCAGGCATGCTATGTTGTTACTGGGCTGCTAAAGAATGCCTGCGCTTGAAGAGCGAAGAAATTAATATGATGTGTGGCCGGCTCCCCTATAAATACACCTTGCTGGGGGAGTCTCGGAAATATGATTGCTTGACCATGTACCGCGACCGAATTTCACTTTTTCGCAATTTAAAGAGTGTAGTCTGGACGGCGCTTCGGGGGTACACGGTGGAGGCGAAATTTGCGCTCCTGGATTGCGAGCGTAAGGACGGTAGAGCCGCAAGACTAGTTACACGCGCGCTCATGGCGTGGCGCGCATCGAAGAAAATTTATTGCCGAATTCGCTCGAGCAACGCTGCCTAGCTTGAATCGCGGCGCCGGCATCAGGTCAGCACGCAGTGCCCCGTCATCGCCGGCTTACCGTCGGCCTCCACGATGAAATCGTCCGGCGCAGTCCCCGCCCGCAGCGTGACCTTGCTTTCAAGCGTGACCGGCGCGCGGAAACGGCAGGCGATTGCCGCAATGTGACGGCCCGACTGCTTTTCCAGCGCCGCGCAGCTTGCGCCCAAGGTGTGCATCCCATGGATGATGGGCGCGCGCAGGCCCATCAGCCGGGCGCTCCAGCCAGTCAGGTGGATCGGGTTCCAGTCGCCGGACAGGCGCGCGTAGCGGCGCCCCGCTGCCGCGTCCAGCGTCCATTGCGCCAGCGGCGGTCCGGCAAGGAAGGGGCCAGCATCGGTCTGCTTTGCGCCGCTCCGCTCGCCGCGCCGGATGAGGTAGGTGCTGGCGCAACTGAACACCGGCGTGCCGTCCGCACTGCCGGTGGTGTCGAGCACGCAGCGCAGCGCGCCGCTGGAAGTGGGCGGCAGCAGGCGCAGCACGGTCCGCACCAGCAGCGGCTGCCCGGGGGCGGCGCTGCCTTGCGCCGCGAGCGTATTTTCCATGTGGACGAGTCCCGCGATCCGGAACCGGAAACCCGGTTCGAGCATCGTCGCCAGGTGGGCGCGCTGGGCGATGAGGTACCACCAGGTCAGCGGGATGTGATCGCCCACGAAGCCGAAGGCTGCGCGGTAACGCGCGATGTCGTCCAGCGGCAGCTGGTCGAGGCGGTATTCGGTGATCAGTTCCGGCGGCGCGGATTGGCGCTGGCGCTGCGGGCGCTTGAACAAGGCCCGCAGCAGGGTGACAGGGCCCATGGCCGGCAATGCCGGCACATGGGCAGTCTGGCGCGTGGGCATCAGCCCCGGGCGACCCGGCTCTTGATGTGAGCCAGCGCCTCGTCCACCTGGTCGATCAGGATCAGGCACAGGTCGCCGGCTTCGAGGCGCGACAGGGCGCGGTCGATGGCGACGAATTCGCCATTGATTTCCTCGACGTGGCTGGTGCGGCTGGCGCCGTCCAGGCCGCGGCGCAGGAGTGCAACCACTTCGCCGTCGGCACGGCCGCGCTGGCACTGGTCCTGGTACAGCAGCACGTCGTCGAAGGCGCGGCCGAGGATTTCGGTCTGCTGGGTGATGTCCTGGTCGCGGCGGTCGCCGGCGCCGCTGATCACCACCGAGCGGCGCTTGCCCGGCATGCCTTCGACGGCACTCACCAGCGCGGCGATCGCGTCCGGGTTGTGGCCATAGTCGGCGATGACGGTGGCGCCGCGGTAGTCGAACACGTTGAAGCGGCCCGGCGCGTTGTCGCTTTCGCCCACGAAGGTCTTGAGGCCGAGGCGGATCTTGTCCCAGTCGATGCCCACGGCCCAGGCCGCGGCCACCGAGGCCATCACGTTCTCGACCTGGAAGCCGACCGCGCCGTTGCGCGTGATCGGCACCTCGCCGAGGGACACGCGGTGTTCGACCTTGCCCTGGGCGGCCACCAGGTGGCCGTCCTCGACGAAGACGACGCGGTGGCCCTGGGCGCGGTGCATGCCCATGACCGGATGGCCGACGTCGGGCGCGAAGAAGGTGACGTCGCCGCGGGTGGTTTCGGCCATCGCGGCCACCACCGGGTCGGCCGCGTTCAGCACGGCCATGCCGCCGTCCGCCACGTTCTGGACGATCACGCGTTTCAGCACCGCGAGGTCTTCGAGGGTCGTGATGTAGTTCAGGCCGAGGTGGTCGCCGGCGCCGATGTTGGTCACCACCGCCACCTGGCAGCGGTCGAAGGCCAGGCCTTCGCGCAGCAGGCCGCCGCGCGCGGTCTCGAACACGGCGGCGTCGACGTCCGGGTGCAGCAGCACGTTGCGCGCGCTGCGCGGGCCCGAGCAGTCGCCGCTGTCGATGCGGCGGCCTTCGATGTAGACGCCGTCGGTGTTGGTCATGCCGGTGCGCAGGCCGGATGCGGTGAGCAGGTGGGCGATCAGGCGCACGGTGGTGGTCTTGCCGTTGGTGCCGGTCACGGCCACCACCGGGATGCGGCCGTCGTCGCCGTCCGCGAACAGGGTGTCCATGATGGCTTCGCCGATCGGGCGGCTCTTGCCGAACGAAGGCGACAGGTGCATGCGCAGGCCCGGCGCGGCGTTGACTTCGACGATGCCGCCGTTCTGTTCTTCGATCGGTTTCAGCACGCTGTCGCACACCAGGTCGACGCCGCAGATGTCCAGGCCGACCATGTGGGCGGCCGCGATGCAGCGCGCGGCGACTTCCGGATGGACGTCGTCGGTCACGTCGGTGGCGCTGCCGCCGGTCGACAGGTTGGCGTTATTGCGCAGCACCACGCGCTGGCCCTGGTCAGGGACCGAGTCGGCGTTCATGCCGTGCTTGGCGAGCGTCGCCAGGGCGATGTCGTCGAAGCGGATCTTGGTCAGCGAGGTGGCATGGCCATCGCCGCGGCGCGGGTCCTTGTTGACCTGCTCGACCAGTTCGCGCACGCTGTGCACGCCATCGCCCACCACCTGGGGCGGGTCGCGGCGCGCCGCCGCCACCAGCTTGTCGCCGATGACGAGCAGGCGGTAGTCGTGGCCCGGCAGGTAGCGCTCGACCAGGATGTCGTCGCGGAATTCCGAGGCGGCGTGGAAGCCGGCGGTCAGCTGTTCCCTGGTGGTGACGTTGACGGTCACGCCCTTGCCCTGGTTGCCGTCCTTCGGCTTGATCACGACCGGCAGGCCGATCTCCTGGGCAGCAAGCCAGGCGTCGTCCGGATCGGTCACGCTGCGGCCCATCGGCACCGGCACGCCGGCGGCGTCGAGCAGCTTCTTGGTCAGTTCCTTGTCCTGGGCGATGGTTTCGGCGATCGCGCCGGTGGCGTCGATCTCGGCGGCCTGGATGCGGCGCTGGCGGCTGCCCCAGCCGAACTGCACCAGGCTGCCCTCGGTCAGGCGGCGGAAGGGGATGTTGCGCGCGATGGCGGCCTGCACGATGGCGCCGGTGGACGGACCCAGGCGCACGTCTTCGTCGACTTCGCGCAGTTTCGCCAGGGCGCCGGCCAGGTCGAAGGCGGTGTCGTGACGGGCGGCGTCGACCAGTTGCCGGGCCAGGTCCAAGGCCAGGCGGCCGACGTCTTCTTCGCTGTACTCGACCACGACCTGGTAGATGCCGCGTTCGACGGTGGCGGTGGTGCGGCTGAAGGTCACCGGGCAGCCGGCTTCGGCCTGCAGGGCAAGCGCCACGTGCTCGAGTACCTGGGCCAGCGACACCGTATCGTCATGGCCGTAGGGCTGCAGTTCGCCGACTTGCGGGAAGCGCGCGCGCAGGCGGGTTTCAAAACCCGGGAGCAGGGCGATCGATTCTTCTTCCGCCGTGCAGGCGACGATCGCCTCCACCGAGGTGTGGTGGCTCCAGAGATTGGGGCCACGCAGGGCCCTGACGCGAGATACTTCCATAAACCTTCAGTCTTATCTAGTGAATCGTTATTTTTTCGGGCTCGCGTCGAACGCGCGCAGGCCGCCGCAGATCAGGTCCGAGGGCACGCCCAGCGCCCATGCCGCCGCCACCGCGGCCAGCACGCTGTCCGGATGCTTCACCGTTGCCGGCGGGATCTTCGCCAGGTCGAGCAGCAGGTCTTCGTTGTCGAAGCCGTCGGCCAGCACGATGCGGTTGTCGCGCACGAACACGGCGCGTTCGCCCTGCGCGCGATGGTTCGCCAGCACCGGGTTATTCTCGTCGAGCGCGTAGAAGATCACGCGGCCGTCCGACAGTTCGGCCAGCGCCGCCACCTGTTCGTTGGCCGCGTTCAGCACCGCGGCGCCTTCCGGCAGGATCACGTCGACCTGGCTGCGGATCACGTTGCGCATGCCGTCCTCGTCATGGACGTGGAATTCGGCGACATCGGCCAGGCCTTCCATGTCGGTGACGATGCCGACCGTGCAGCGATCGTAGGGCAGGCCTTCGCGCAGGATCGAGCGCGCGTTCGATTCGAACACGGCGGTCTGCACGGTGCGGTTGATCAGCAGGCGCTGGCCGGCCTCGAAGCCGGTCGAATCGCGGCTCGACACTTCGCGCGCGTCGAGATAGAGGCCTTCGCCGTTGGCTACGCCGACGTGCTTGCCGGTGATGTGGACCAGGCAGCCCACCAGGCGCGCGATCAGGCTGGTGCCGAGCGTGCCGGTGACGCCGACCACGGGGATGCGGCCGCTCTCGCCCTGCTCGAACAGGTGGTCGATGATCGCCTTGCCGACATTGCGCGGGGTGCCGCTGGCCGGCTTGATGTGGGCCAGCAGGCCCGGGCTCGAATTGACTTCGATGATCGCGCCGCGCTGTTCTTCCAGCGGGCGGGAGATGTCTTCGCACACCAGGTCGATGCCGGCGATGTCCAGGCCGACGATGCGCGCCGCCAGTGCCGCCACGTGGGCGACCGAAGGGTGGACCTGGTCGGTGACGTCGTCGGCGACGTTGCCGTTCACCTGGATCAGCACCTTCTGGCCGGCCTGCGGCACCGATTCGGGCGTGAGGCCCTGACGCTGCAGGTCGAGCATGATCTCGCTGTCGAGCGGGTTGACGCGGCCGAGCGGGTGTTCTTCGCTCTCGCCGCGGCGCGGATCGGTGTTGATCTGGCTGTCGCACAGGACGATGACGTTCGACTGGCCGTCGCCCGTCACCCACAGCGACTCGCCCTTGGCGGCGGCCACCACTTCGCGGCCGACCACCAGCAGGCGGTGCTCGTTGCCGGGAATGAAGCGCTCGACCAGCACGGCGCTGCTGTCGCCGGCTTCCGCGGCGATCGCATAGGCGGCGCTGACTTCGGCCTGCGTCATCAGGTTCAGGGTCACGCCGCGCCCGTGGTTGCCGTCGACCGGCTTGACCACGACCGGCAGTCCGATGTCCTGGGCTTCTTCCCAGGCCTGTTCGGCGCTGCGCACCAGGGCGCCTTCCGGCACCGGTACGCCGCAGGAGGAGAGCAGGGTCTTGGTCAGGTCCTTGTCGCTGGCGATGCCTTCGCCGATGGCGCTGGTGCGGTCGGTCTCGGCGGTCCAGATGCGGCGCTGCGCGGCGCCGTGGCCGAGCTGCACCAGGTTGCCGTCGGTGAGGCGGATCGAGGGGATGCGGCGCTCGGTGGCAGCGTCGACGATGTGTGCGGTCGACGGGCCCAGGCACCAGCGGTCCACCAGTTCGGTCAGGCGCTGCACCGTGGCGGCCAGGTCGAAGGGGGTGTCGTTGATGGCGGCCATCATGAGCTGGTGGCCGGCATCCAGGGCGGCGCGGCCGACGACGTCGTCGCGGGTGCGGAAGGCCATCTTGTATACGCCGCGCTGGCTTGTCGAGCGGGTCTTGCCGAAACCGGTCTTCATGCCTGCCATGTTCTGCAGCTCGAGCACGACGTGCTCGAGGATGTGGCCGGCCCAGGTGCCGTCGTGCAGGCGTTCCAGGAAGCCGCCTTCGTAGCCCACGCCGCAATGGTGTACGGCCAGGCCCGGGAGCCAGGCGGTCAAACGCTCGGTAAATCCGGGCAGGGTGTTCGAGGGGTAGTCTTCGAGTTCGCCGATGTCGAGCCAGGCCTCGATCACCGGTCGGTAGGTCCAGATGTTCGGGCCGCGCAGGTGGTTCACGCGGAGGAACTTGATGTCGTTCTTCTTGTTCATGAAAAAATGTCTTTGCCGGCCGCGGGCGTCCTGCTCACCGCCGGTCTTACCCTTAGTTACCTTCACACCTGTCCAGACGTCACGGTACCGAAAGCCGGTATTCCGCAGCGCACATCATGTATACTTGCCGGCCCGAAGCTTACCGTGCCGCAACGTTTTCTGCCAGTTCGGCTCATCCCTGTCATCCAAAAGATACACAGCAACGTTATATCCGTTTGTGGGATGCGTTTGTGTAGCGCATAACCCAAACGGGCATCCGGCAGTCCCGTCGCTGCCGAGCGCCATGTTGGCCATCCCTCCAGAACCAAAGCCTGATCTCGGGCGCAATACATGACAACTCAACAACTTGCTATTCCGTCGTCCCTGGCGGTGACCGCCGGCGTATTGCCTGAACACTGGCAAAATGACGTTGCGAAACAGCTTGCACCAGGGGAAAACGTTTTGACCAGCGTCGAGGTTGACCTCGATGTGAAATTACGTTTTAAGAAGGGCTTGGTGGTGGTCACCGGCCGCCGCCTGCTGGCCAAGGCGCCGGGCGAGGACGTCTGGCGCGACTGGAGCTACCGTCCCGGGCTGGCGCTGCGCCACCACGACCACGCCGGTGTCGGCCACCTGGAACTGGTCGATACCGAAGGCTTGCTGGCCGCCTGGCGCTTCACGCTGGGCCAGAACCTGAACGCGATCCGGGTGGTCGACCATTTCGCCGAACAGCTCAAGAGCGCGGTGAGCGGGGTGCCGGTGACGCTGCCGGACCAGCACACCTGCCCGAGCTGCAAGGCCCCGCTGGAGGCCGACGACGCCGAGTGCGCGGTGTGCGCCAAGGTGCTGCACACGCCGCCGTCCACCTGGACCCTGTTCCGCCTGTGGCGCTTCGCCCGGCCCTACAAGGGCCAGCTGCTGCTGGGCTTCCTGTTGATGCTCGGCTCGACCGGCGCGCACATGATCCCGCCCTACCTGACCAAGCCGCTGATGGATAACGTCCTGATCCCGTATCAGAACGGCCAGACCATCGACACCGCGCTCGTCTATCTCTATATGGGCGGGCTGTTCGCGGCGGCCATGCTGGCCTGGGCGCTGGGTTGGGGCAAGACCTATGTACTGGCGCTGGCCTCCGAGCGCATCAGCGCCGACCTGCGCTCGACCACCTATGAACACCTGCTGCGCCTGTCGCTGGAATACTTCGGCGGCAAGCGCACCGGCGACCTGATGTCGCGCATCGGCAGCGGTTCGGACCGGATCAGCGTCTTCCTGTCGCTGCACCTGCTCGACTTCCTGTCGGACGTCCTCCTGATCATCATGACGGGCGTGATCCTGTTCAGCATGAATCCCTGGCTGGCCCTGGTCACGCTGGTGCCGCTGCCCTTCATCGCCTGGATGATCCACGTGGTGCGCGACAGGCTGCGTACCGGTTTTGAAAAGATCGACCGGGTCTGGGGCGAGGTCACCAACGTGCTGGCGGATACGATTCCCGGCATCCGCGTGGTGAAGGCCTTTGCCCAGGAAAAGCGCGAAGCGGCGCGTTTCCGCGAAGCCAACAAGCACAACCTGGCCGTCAACGACAAGCTGAACAAGGTCTGGTCGCTGTTCTCGCCGACCGTCTCGCTGCTGACCGAGATGGGCCTGCTGGTGATCTGGTGCTTCGGCATCTGGCAGGTCTCGCAGGGCGACATCACGGTGGGTACCCTGACCGCCTTCATCGCCTACAGCGGCCGCTTCTACGTGAAGCTGGATTCGATGAGCCGCATCGTCTCTGTGACCCAGAAGTCGGCGTCGGCCGCCAAGCGCATCTTCGACATCCTCGACCACGTGTCGAGCGTGCCGGACCCGGTCAACCCGGTCAAGGTGAACAAGGTGGCCGGCAATATCGAGCTGCGCGAAGTCGGTTTCCGCTACGGCAACCGCGCCGTCAACCGCGGCATCTCGCTGAAGATCAAGGCCGGCGAGATGGTCGGCCTGGTCGGCCACTCGGGCTCGGGCAAGAGCACCCTGGTCAACCTGATCTGCCGCTTCTACGACGTGGCCGAAGGCGCCATCCTGCTGGACGGCACCGACATCCGTAGTTTTGCGGTGGCGGATTATCGCCGCCACATCGGCCTGGTGCTGCAGGAACCCTTCCTGTTCTTCGGCACGATCGCCGAGAACATCGCCTACGGCAAGCCGGGCGCCAGCCGCGAAGAAATCATCGCCGCGGCGCGCGCGGCCCACGCCCACGAGTTCATCCTGCGCCTGCCGCAGGGCTACGATTCGATGGTGGGCGAGCGCGGCCAGGGCCTGTCGGGCGGCGAGCGCCAGCGCATCTCGATCGCGCGCGCACTGCTGATCGACCCGCCGATCCTGATCCTGGACGAAGCGACGTCCTCGGTGGACTCGGAAACCGAGAAGGAAATCCAGAAGGCGCTCGACAATCTCGTGCAGGGCCGCACCACGATCGCCATCGCGCACCGCCTGTCCACGCTGCATCGGGCCGACCGCCTGGTGGTGCTGGACCGCGGCGTGGTGGTGGAAGAGGGCAACCACGACGAGCTGATGGCGCGCGAAGGCGCCTACCACCGCCTCTACGAAGCGCAGGCGCGCAACGTGGACCAGGATCCCGACGACGACAAGGAAGACTGATGAGCACCACTTTCCAGTTACGCCGCGACAGCTTCGGCAAATTGGTCCTGACCACGCCCGAGGGCGAAGAACACGTCGGCGTCATTCCGGTGCGCGCCTTCCCGATCCAGGCGCCGACGCGCGGCATCTCGATGGTGCGCGAGGGCGGCAAGGAGGTGGCCTGGATCGACGACCTGGCCGAGGTGCCGGAACAGGTCCGTACCCTCGTGCAGGAAGAGATCGAGGGCCGCGAATTCATTCCCGAGATCCTGCATATCAGGGACGTGTCGAGCTTCGCCACGCCCTGCACCTGGTATGTGAAGACCGACCGCGGCGACACCGAGTTCGTGCTCAAGGTCGACGAGGACATCCGCCGCGTCGGCGAAGCCTCGCTGCTGATCGCGGACAACCACGGGATCAACTTCCTGGTGCGCGACATGTTCCACATCGATAAGCACAGCCGCAAGATCCTGGATCGCTTCCTGTAAAACGCCGTTTTTGGGGCGGTGCCAAGGTTTTCCCTCGATCGGACAAGGCAGGCGGTAATGGCAAGGACAGCAAGTCGTTCTTCGACCTGTTCGCCCAGCTGCGCGCCGCGCGCCTGATTCCCTGACGCCGACCCGGCCGCTTGCAGCGGCGGCATACTGGTGCTAAAGTCGTTAACACGTTAACGATATGCGCGCCATGAGCCCCGAACATCTCTCCATTTCCGCCGGCCGGATGCCGATCGAAGCCAGCTGCTGGTCGGTGGCCGGCGCTGCCGCCACCGTCATCCTGCACCCCGCCACGGCGGTCACCCAGGCCTATTACGGAGCTTTCGCCGCCTGGCTGGCGGGACGCGGCTTCAATGTCGTCACCTACGACTACCGCGGCACCGGCCGTTCGCGGCCGCACAGCCTGCGCGGCTTCAGGGTGACGATGTCGGACTGGATCGACAAGGACGTCGCCGCTGTTACACGCTGGGCCGAAGCGCGCTTTCCCGGCCCGCCCTTGCTGGCGGTGGGGCACAGCGTGGGCGGCCATGCGATCGGCCTGTCGCCCGAGACGGCGCGCCTGCAGGCGGCCGTGCTGATCGCCTCGCATGCCGGCGCCACCCACACCGTGCGCGGCCTGGGCGAGCGCCTGCGGGTGGGCTTCGTGCTGCGCGTGCTGGCGCCGGTCCTGTGCGCGCTGTTCGGCTACATGCCGGGGCGGCGCATCGGCCTCGGAGAAGACCTGCCGCGCGGCGTCATGCTGCAGTGGGCACGCTGGACGGCGCTGCCGCGCTACTTCTTCGACGATCCGGCAGTCGATGCGGCGCGCCGCATGGCGCGGGTCGAGATCCCGCTGCTGGTGCTGGGTTTCGACGACGACCCCTGGGCCAATCCGGTGGCGGTCGACATGCTGGTATCGCACCTGGTGAACGCCCCGATGGAAAAGCGCCATATCGATCCGCGCGCGGCCGCCCTGCCGGCGGTGGGCCACATGGGCTTCTTCCGCCGGCGTTGCGAAGCGGCGCTGTGGCCGCAGGTGGCGGACTGGCTGCAGGTCCAGGCGCAGCGGGTGGGGAAGCTAGAGCATGCCGCCGACTAAGCCACGCTTTGTCCAGCTGCTCAACCGTGCCCAGCGTGCGCTGCAGCGCTGGATCGAGACCCGACCCGAAGCCTGGGAAGGCATCAGCGCCGCCCAGGTCGGCCTCTTGTTCGTGCTGAAGTCACGGGGGGATGCCGCCATCGGCGAGATCGCCGGCGAGCTGGGTGTGGCCCCGGCCGCCGTCACCAACCTGTCCAAGCGCATGCAGGCGGCCGGTCTGGTCGAGCGCGTCGCCGACGCCGGCGATGCGCGCCTGACCCGCCTGCGCATGACTGGGCAGGGCGCGGACGCGAGTACGCGCGCCGGCGAGGTGCTGGCCGAGCTCAACGCGCGCCTGGCTGACGGCTTCACGCCCGAGGAACTGCAGGTGGTGGCGCGCTGGCTGAAGCAGGCGGCGGCGTTGGAACCCGGCGCGCCGCAGGATTGACCCGCGCCGAGGCAGGTTTTGACCGCCAGTGTACGCGCGCCCACATACCGGCAGGCGCGACACGGCTAGAGTCGTCCCATCCACAACCTGCAGACCGGGAGACTCCATGGATTCGATCAACCGCAAGCAGCCGGAACAGAACCGGCTCGACCTCGGCGGCCAGGAGGCCGTGCAGCGCCTCAAGGACATGGCGAAGGATGCCGACAGCTGCTTCTTCGTCACCCATGGCGGCACGGGCCCGAGCCGGGGCGTGCGGCCGATGAGCGTGCGCGAGGTGGACGACGCCGGCCAGCTCTGGTTCCTGAGCGCCGGCGACAGCCACAAGAACGCCGAGATCGCGGCCCACCCAAGTGTGAAGCTGTATTTCCAGCAGTGCGCGCATTCCGGTTTCCTCGAGCTCGACGGCTACGCGGAGGTGATCACCGACCGCCGGCGCATCAAGCAGCTGTGGAATTTCATGCTCAAGACCTGGTTTACCGAAGGCGAGGATGATCCGCGCATCACCGCCATCCGGGTCATTCCGCGCCAGGGCTACTACTGGGACAACAAGCATGGCGAGGTCGTGGCCGGCGCCAAGGTGGTGGTCGGCGCGTTGCTCGGCAAGACCCTGGACGATTCGATCGAAGGCAAGCTCGGCTTCTGACGCCTGCGATGCCTGCGCCGCACTTCGTCGTCGTCGCCATCGGCTCGGCCGGCGACCTGTTTCCCTTCATGCGCGTGGCGCTGGCCCTGAAGGAAAGCGGGCAGCGGGTCAGCATGCTCGGCCCCATGCAGCACGCGCTCTTCGTGGAGCCGACGGGCCTGGCCTTCCATGGCCTGCCGGCCGACGAGGCGGTGCTCGACCATCCCGACCTGTGGCATCCGACCCGCGGCCTGGCCGTGGTCTGGAACGCCACCCGTCCGGCCATGGCCCGGGTGCCGGAGTTCATCGCCGCGCTGCCGCCGGATGAGCGCATCGTGCTGCTGGTGCATCCGCTGGCCTTGCCGGAAGCGGACCTGTGCCGCGCGCGCCGGCCCGGCCTGAAGGTGGCGGCGGCCTACCTGGCGCCCTCGAACTTGCCGACCGTGCACGACCCGCTGCTGCTGGGACCCTGGCCGGTGCCGCGCTGGGTGCCGCTGGGCCTGCGCCGCTGGCTGTGGCGCAGGCTGGGCGACGCCCTGATCAACCCGGTGGCGCTACCAGGCGTGAATGCGGCGCGCGCGGCGCAGGGACTGGCGCCGGTTGCCGACCTGGTCGATTACATCGTCCAGGTGCCGGACCTGTCGGCGACCCTGTTCCCGGCATGGTTCGCGCCGACCCAGCCCGACTGGCCCCAGCCCCTGGAGCGCCTTGGTTTTCCGCTGTACGACCCGTCGCCCCAGGCCGAGCTGTCGCCGGCGGTGGCGCGTTTTCTCGAAGAAGGGCCGAAGCCGGTGGTGTTCACGCCCGGCACCGGCAACCGCCAGGCGGCGTATTACTTCCGCTGTGCGCTCGACGCCTGCGCGCGGCGCGGCCTGCGCGCGATCCTGCTCACGCCGCACCGGGCCCAGTTGCCGGCGCACCTGCCGTCGCCGGTGCTGTGGCAGGACTACGTGCCGCTGCGCGTGCTGCTGCCGCACGTGGCCGCGCTGGTGCACCATGGCGGCATCGGCACGCTCGCCGAAGCCTTGCGTGCCGGCACGCCGCAACTGGTGGTGCCGCTGGCCCACGACCAGTTCGACAACGCGGCGCGGGTAAGCAGCCTGGGCGTGGGCGGCAGCCTGCACGCCACGCGCCTGACGCCGCGCCGCCTGGAGCGGCGGCTGGGTGAGATCGTCGGCAATGGGCGCGTGAGCGATGCTTGCCGCAAGGCAGCTTTCTTGGCTTGCCCTGCCGACCTGGGACCTTTGTGCGAACGGCTGGCGTCGCTCGTCCCGTAACTGTTGGGAAGCGCACGGTTCGGTTCGTCCATCTGGGATGAAATACGGTATCGACCTCAGCATGCAGGGAAATCCATGCGACACAAGCAGAACGAGCCGCCGGCCGCCGGCGAGAGCCGCGAAGGCTATGTCCGGGTGCGCGGCGCGCGCGAGCACAACCTCAAAAATGCCGACGTCGACATCCCGCGCGGCGCCCTGGTGGTGTTCACCGGGGTGTCCGGCTCGGGCAAGTCTTCGCTCGCCTTCGGCACCCTGTACGCGGAAGCCCAGCGGCGCTACCTGGAATCGGTGTCGCCCTATGCGCGCCGCCTGTTCCACCAGATGCCGGTGCCCGAGGTCGACGAGATCGACGGCCTGCCGCCGGCGGTGGCCTTGCAGCAGCAGCGCGGCTCGCCCACGGCGCGCTCCTCGGTCGGCAGCGTCAGCACCCTGTCGAATTCCCTGCGCATGCTGTACTCGCGCGCCGGCGACTATCCGCCCGGCCAGGAGCTGCTGTATGCCGAATCATTCTCGCCCAACACCCCGGAAGGCGCCTGCCCGCAGTGCTCGGGACTGGGACGGGTCTACGAGGTCACCGAGCAGTCGCTGGTGCCGGACGATACGCTCACCATCCGCGAACGCGCGGTGGCGGCCTGGCCGCCGGCCTGGCACGGCCAGAACCTGCGCGACATCCTGGTCACCATGGGCTACGACGTCGATACCCCCTGGCGCGATCTGCCGAAGAAGGACCGCGACTGGATCCTGTTCACCGACGAGACCCCGACCGTGCCGGTGTATGCCGGCCTGACCCCCAAGGAAACGAAAGCGGCGCTGCGGCGCAAGGAGACGCCGAGCTACCAGGGCACCTTCACCGGCGCGCGCCGCTACGTGCTACAGACCTTCGCGAATACCGAGAGCGCCTCGATGAAGAAGCGGGTGGCGCGCTACATGGTGAGCACCGAATGCCCGCTGTGCCGCGGCAAGCGCCTGCGCCAGGAGGCGCTGTCGGTGACCTTCGCCGGCATCGACATCATGGAGCTGTCGCGCCTGCCGCTGGCGCGCCTGGCCGAGCTGCTCAAGCCCTATGCGTCGGGCGAGGCGGCCAAGGACAAGACCCGCGCCAAAGAACACCCGGAGCAGATGATCGTCACCCAGCGCATCGCCCAGGACCTGTGCGGGCGCCTGCGCGTGCTGCTCGACCTGGGCCTGGGCTACCTGGCGCTGGAGCGCAGCACGCCGACCCTGTCGCCCGGGGAGCTGCAGCGCCTGCGCCTGGCGACCCAGGTGCGCTCGAACCTGTTCGGCGTGGTCTACGTGCTGGATGAACCCTCGGCCGGCCTGCATCCGGCCGATACGGAGGCCCTGCTGGACGCCCTGGCCCAGCTGAAGGCGGCCGGCAACTCGCTGTTCGTGGTCGAGCACGCGCTGGACGTGATCCGGCGCGCCGACTGGATCGTCGACGTCGGCCCGGCGGCGGGCGAGAAGGGTGGGCAGGTGCTGTACAGCGGCGTGCCCGACGGCCTGAAGCGGGTGAAGGAATCGCAGACGCGCCGCTACCTGTTCAATGAAGCGCCGCTCGAACGCCGTACCCCGCGCCAGCCAAGCGGCTGGCTGCGCCTGGAGGGCGTGCGCCGCAATAACCTGGACGGCATCGACGCCGCCTTCCCGCTCGGCGTCTTGAGCGCGGTGACCGGCGTCTCCGGTTCCGGCAAATCCAGCCTGGTGAGCCAGGTGCTGGTGGAGCTGGTAGGCGCCGCGCTCGGCCCGGGGGCTTCGGAAGCGGAAGCGCCGGAAACCGGGGAGCCGGGCCTGGAACACGAGGCGGTGCTGCCGCTCGAAGGCCGCATCGTCGCGGGCATGGAAGGGGTCAGGCGCATGGTGCGGGTCGACCAGAAGCCGATCGGCCGCACCCCGCGTTCCAACCTGGCCACCTACACCGGCCTGTTCGACCAGGTGCGCAAGCTGTTCGCGGCCACGCCGGACGCGAAGAAGCGCCGCTACGATGCCGGCCGCTTTTCCTTCAATGTCGCCAAGGGCCGCTGCGAGCACTGCGCGGGCGAGGGCTTCGTGATGGTGGAGCTGCTGTTCCTGCCCAGCGTGTATGCGCCTTGTCCGACCTGCGAGGGCGCGCGCTACAACGCCAAGACCCTCGAGGTCCGCTATCGTGGCAGGAACATCGCCGAGGTGCTGGGCATGACGGTGGGCGAGGCGATCGACTTCTTCGAGGGCGAGGCGCTGGTCGAGCGCGCGCTGGAGGTGCTGCGCGAGGTGGGACTGGACTACCTCCGCCTGGGCCAGCCGGCCACGGAACTGTCGGGCGGCGAGGCCCAGCGCATCAAGCTGGCGGCCGAGCTGCAGCGCGCCGGCCGCGGCAACACCCTGTATGTGCTGGACGAGCCGACCACCGGCCTGCATCCGCGCGACGCCGACCGCCTGGTGCTGCAGCTGAACCGGCTGGTGGATGCCGGCAACACGGTGATCGTGGTCGAACACACGATGCGCGTCGTGGCCGGCTGCGACTGGGTGATCGACGTCGGCCCCGGCGCGGGCGACGAGGGCGGCAGGCTGATATGCGCCGGCCCGCCCGCAGAGGTGGCGCGCTGCAAGGAAAGCCGCACCGCGCCCTACCTGCGGGCCCATCTGAGCTAGCCGAACCGCTGCCATCTTTATTGCATTAATAACAATGTTTGTGCTGCCAGGGCAATCCAATTGTGTGCGAAAAAATCAAGCGATGCGTTACACTTAGGATATTTTTTTCCTAACATTTTCGGCACGCATGACCGGTCCAGCCATCGATACTCAACAATTCCGCCGCATCCTGACCCGCAACGTGGCCCTGCCGCTGGGAATGAGCGTCGTCACCGCGATCGTCTTCGTGGCCATCATTGCCTACCTGATCAATGTGCTGACCTGGGTCGAGCATTCCGAGCGGGTCATCGGCAACGTCCAGGAGGTCAGCAAGCTGTCGGCCGAGATGGAAGCGGGCATGCGCGGCTACCTGATTGCCGGCGACGAGGCTTTCCTGGCGCCGTACACCTCGGCCAAGCGCCGCATGGAGACCGGGCTGCAGAGTCTCGAAGAGGTGGTCCGGGACAATCCCGTCCAGATCGAGCGCGTCCAGCGCGTCCAGGCGGCGCAAACCCAGTGGGAGCAGTTCGCCGACAACATGATCGAACTGCGCCGTGGGGGCTTCGACGTGGTCGAGCCCGTACGCGCCGGACGCGGCAAGAACCTGACCGATGAGATCCGCCGCAATTTCGAGCTCTTCCTCGATGCCGAACGCCGCCTGCTGCAGGAGCGCAACGATTCGGCGCGCCGCGTCACCACCTGGTCGGTCGCCTGCTTCCTCCTGCTCAGCATGTCGATCGGCGCCGGCCTCGCCATGTTCGGGCGCCGCCAGCTGGTCAGCCTGTCGACGGCCTATAACAAGACGATCGAGCACGAAGCCGAGCACAACGCCCAGTTGCGCCACCAGGCCTGGCTGCGCGACGGCCAGGCCGAACTGGCCACGCGCAGTACCGGGATCCACACGCTCGAGCCGCTCGCCGAGGCGGTGCTGGCCCAGGTGACCCGCTACGTGGACGGTGTGGTCTCCGCCATGTATGTGCGCAGCGAGGAGGGCGTGCTGCGCCGCATCGGCGCCTACGGCTTTGCCCATGACACCGCCGAGCATGCGCAACTGATCCAGCCGACCGAATCGCTGGCCAGCCAGGCCGCCAACGAGAACCGCCTCCTGCACCTGCGCGAGCTGCCGGAGGGCTACATCAAGGTCGGCTCGGGGCTGGGCGAAGCGTCGCCGCGCGAACTGCTGATCGCCCCGGTCTATAACTACGGCAAGGTCAAGGGCGTAATCGAGATCGGTTTCCTGCACCCGATCACGGCGCGCGACCGCGAGTTCATGGAACTGATCGGGCCGGCCGTCGGCGCCTCGATGGCGGCGGTGCTGTACCGCCAGCGCCTCCAGCACGCGCTGGAAGAAACCCAGACCCTGAACGAGGAACTGCAGGTGCAGCAGGAAGAACTGCGCACCGCCAACGAAGAACTGGAAGAGCAGTCGCGTGCGCTGGAAGAGTCGCAAACGGCGCTGGAAAACCAGCAGTCCGAACTGCGCGCGACCAACGACCAGCTGGCCGAGCAGGCCCTGAGTCTCGACATGAAGAACGCGGCCCTGACCGCCGCACAGGATCAGTTGCGCCAGCGCGCGCTGGAACTGGAACGCGCGAGCCGCTACAAATCCGAATTCCTGGCCAATATGTCGCACGAGCTGCGCACGCCGCTCAACAGCTCGCTGATCCTGGCCAAGCTGCTGGCCGATAACGCGGCCGGCAACCTGAACGAGGAGCAGGTGCGCTTCGCCCAGACCATCTACTCGGCGGGCAACGACCTGCTGCACCTGATCAACGACATCCTCGACATCTCGAAGGTCGAGGCGGGCAAGCTCGAACTGGTGCCGGAAGAAGTGCCGCTGCGCCGCATGGTCGAGGGCCTGGCGCGCAGCTTCGAGCCGCTGGCGCGCCAGAAGGCGCTCGACTTCAGCGTGGCGATCGACCCCACCGTACCGGCGGCGATCACCACCGACCGCCAGCGCGTGGAGCAGATCCTCAAGAACCTGCTGTCCAACGCCGTGAAATTCACCGACAAGGGCACCGTGCGCATGACCGTGGGCGTGACGCCCGAGGGCTGGGTGCAGTTCGGCGTGCGCGATTCCGGCATCGGCATCGCCCCGGAGCAACAGGAAAGAATCTTCGATGCCTTCCACCAGGCCGACGGCACCACCAGCCGCCGCTTCGGCGGCACCGGCCTGGGCCTGTCGATTTCGCGCGATCTCACCAACCTGCTGGGCGGCGCCCTGAATGTGTCGAGCACGCCGGGCCAGGGCAGCCTGTTCACCCTGAGCCTGCCGCGCAGCGGCGCGGTGGCGGCGACCCCGCCGCCCACCCCGACCCTGGCGCAGGCACAGGCACAGGCGGTCCCGGTGACGACCCCCGCGCCGACGCCGGCGCCGGCTCCCAGCGAGCCGGTGGCCAGCTTCGCGGACGACCGCGACCAGCCGGCCGCCGTGTCCGGGCCAAAGGCGCGCACCGTGCTGGTGATCGAGGACGAGCCGGAATTCGCGCGCATCCTGTTCGACCTCGCGCACGAACTCGACTACCGCTGCCTGGTGGCGCTCAGCGCCGGCGAGGGGCTGGCGCTGGCCGCCAGCCAGAAGCCGGATGCCGTGCTGCTCGACATCCGCCTGCCGGACGGCTCGGGCCTGTCGGTGCTGCAGCAGCTGAAGGACAACCCGGCCACCCGCCACATTCCGGTGCACATCGTCTCGAGCGTGGAAAACGGCGGCGAGGCCCTGCACCTGGGCGCGATCGGCTACGCGCTGAAACCGACCAGCCGCGAGCAGCTGGAAGAGGTGTTCCGCAAGCTGCAGGAGAAGTCGAGCCAGAAGATCAAGCGCGTGCTGCTGGTCGAGGACGACGAGCGCCAGCGCGAGAGCGTGGTGCAGCTGATCGCCGACGCCGACGTCGAGATCGAGGCGGTCGGCACCGGGGGCGAAGCCCTGGCCCTGCTGCATGCGCAGATCTTCGACTGCATGATCATCGACCTCAAGCTGCCCGACATGCAGGGCGGGGAACTGCTGGAGCGCATGGCGAGCGAGGAGGTCTGCTCCTTCCCGCCGGTGATCGTGTACACCGGCCGCAACCTGACCCGTGAAGAGGAAGCCGAGCTGCTCAAGTATTCGCGCTCGATCATCATCAAGGGCGCGCGCTCGCCCGAGCGCCTGCTGGACGAGGTCACGCTGTTCCTGCACAAGGTGGAAAGCGAGCTCTCGTCCGAACGCCAGACCATGCTGAAGGCCGTGCGCGGGCGCGACCGCGTGTTCGAAGGGCGTACCATCCTGCTGGTGGACGACGACGTGCGCAACGTGTTCGCGCTGACCAGCGCGCTCGAGTCGCGCGGCGCCAAGGTGGAAGTCGGCCGTAACGGCTTCGAAGCGATCGCCAAGCTGGACGAGGTGCCGGGGATCGACCTGGTGCTGATGGATGTGATGATGCCGGGCATGGACGGCCTGGAAGCGACGCGCCGGATCCGCGCCGACGGCCGCTTCGAGCGCCTGCCGATCATCGCGATCACGGCCAAGGCGATGAAGGACGACCAGGAGCAATGCCTGGCCGCCGGCGCGAACGACTACCTGGCCAAGCCGATCGACCTGGGCCGGCTGTACTCGCTGCTGCGCGTGTGGATGCCGGCACTGGAGCGTATTTGAATCCCGTGAATCCGAACCAGCCCGACGACTTCGACATCGAGCTGAAGATGCTCGTCGAAGCCATCTACCTGAAGTACAACTACGACT
The DNA here is from genome assembly GCF_059685865.1 of Telluria sp. ZB4P36. NCBI lineage: Bacteria > Pseudomonadati > Pseudomonadota > Betaproteobacteria > Burkholderiales > Oxalobacteraceae > Telluria > Telluria sp. ZB4P36. The sequence continues at coordinate 393,550 of NZ_JCASIE010000001.1, read as the reverse complement.
TCCGGGACTACACGGGTGCCTCGCAGAAGCGCCGCGTCCTGGTGGCCATGCGCGCCATGGAGTGCGACACGGTGTCGGCGCTGCAGGCGAAGGTGATGCACGCGCCGGACGGCTTCGCCCAGCTGCTGCAGTTCCTGACGATCCCGGTCACCGAGATGTTCCGCGACCCGGAATACTGGCTGGCGCTGCGCGAGCACGTCGTGCCTTTCCTGAGGACCTATCCCTCGCTGAAGGTCTGGGTGGCCGGCTGCAGCACCGGCGAAGAGGTGTATTCGCTGGCGATCCTGCTGCAGGAAGAAGGGCTGCTGGACCGCAGCATCGTCTACGCCACCGACATCAACCCGGAATCGCTGGAAGCGGCGCGGCGCGGCGTGTTCAACCTGGAGCGGATGCGCCTGTACACCGAGAACTACCAGAAGGCGGGCGGCAAGCGCGCCTTCTCCGACTATTACACGGCGGCCTACAACGGCGCGCTGTTCGACCGCGCCCTGGTCGAGAACGTGAGCTTCGCCGACCACAGCCTGGCGACCGACAGCGTGTTTTCGGAGACCCACTTCGTCAGCTGCCGCAATGTGCTGATCTACTTTAACCGCAAGCTGCAGGACCGCGTGCTCGGCCTGTTCCACGAATCGCTGTGCTACCGCGGTTTCCTGGGCCTGGGCAGCAAGGAGAGCATCGATTTCTCGGCGTATGCCGAGCGTTTCGACGTGCTGGCGCGGCGCGAGCGCATCTACCGCAAGGGTGTGGCGTGAATACCCAGGGAAATTCGCCGGTCAATGCCCTGGACGATGTCGAGCGCTGCCTGCGCGGCCGCCGCGTCGAGCTGGTCGTGATCGGCGGCTCGGCCGGTGGCGTCGATGCGCTGCTCGGCCTGCTGCCGGCGATCCCGCCGGACTACCGTTCCACGGTGGTGTGCATCCTGCACGTACCGGCCGACCGCGACAGCCGCCTGGCCGAGCTGTTCGAATTGCGCGCCGCGCTGCCGGTGCGCGAGGCGCGCGACAAGGAGCCGATCGCGCCGGGCGTGATTTATTTCGCCGGATCGGGCTATCATCTGTCGGTCGAGCGCGAGCGCTGCTTTTCGCTCAGCTGCGAGCCGCCGGTGCAGTTCGCGCGCCCGGCGATCGACGTGCTGATGGAATCCGCCGCCGACGCCTACGGCCCGGTGCTGGCCGGCATCCTGCTGACCGGCGCCAACCACGACGGCGCCGACGGCATGTGCCGCATCCGCGAACGCGGCGGCCTGACCGTCGTGCAGGACCCCTTGGAGGCCCAGGCCAGCGCCATGCCGGAAGCAGCCATCCGCCGCTGCGCCCCCGATCTCGTGCTGCCATTGTCCGGCATCCGGACCCTGCTTCCCATGCTGAGGAACCCATGAGCGCCCAAGACCCAAGCAAACTTCTGATTGTCGATGACCTGCCGGAAAACCTGCGCGCCCTCGACGCCCTGATCCGCGGCGAAGGCCGCCTGGTGTTCCAGGCGTCCTCGGGCGACGAAGCGCTGACGCTGATGCTCCAGCACGACTTCGCGCTCGCCATCCTCGACGTGCAGATGCCGGGCATGGACGGCTTCGAACTGGCCGAGCTGATGCGCGGCACGGAACGCACCCGCAACATCCCGATCGTATTCGTGTCGGCCGCCGGGCGCGAGCTGAATTACGCCTTCAAGGGCTACGAGACCGGCGCGGTCGACTTCCTGTACAAGCCGCTCGATTCCGATGCGGTGCGCAGCAAGGTCAACGTGTTCGTCACGCTCGACCAGCAGCGCCGCGAGATGCAGCGCCAGATGGCCGCGCTCGAGCGCAGCCGCCAGGAGCAGGAAACCCTGCTGCGCGAGCTGCACCAGACCCAGGACGAGCTGCAGCGTTCGCTGCGCATGCGCGACGAATTCATGTCCCTGGTGGCGCACGAGCTGCGCACGCCGCTCAACACCCTGTTCCTGGAAACGCAGATGCGCAGCCTGCAGCTCAAGCGCGGCACGCTGGCCTCGATCAGTCCGGACCAGTTCGACGAGATGATCAAGCGCGACGAACGCCAGATCAAGGCCATGATCCGCCTGATCGACGACATGCTGGACGTTTCGCGCATGCGCAGCGGCCAGCTGTCGATCCGCCCGGCCCAGGTCCAGCTGATGGACCTGCTCGAGCGGGTGGTGAGCGACCTGTCGCTGCAGGCCAACGCGACCGGCTGCAAGCTCTCGCTGCAGCCGCATCCGCCGGTGCAGGGCTGCTGGGACGAATTCCGCGTCGAGCAGGTGGTCGTCAACCTGCTGACCAATGCGCTGCGCTACGGCGGCGGCCAGCCGGTCGAAGTGAGCGTGCAGTATGCGGACGACACGGTGAGCATCCACGTGCGCGACGAAGGCAAGGGCATCGCCCCGGCCGACCTGGAGCGCATCTTCGAACCCTATGAGCGCGGCGCGCGCAACGGCGAGCCCAAGGGGCTGGGCCTGGGCCTGTACATCTCGCGCCAGCTGGCGATCTCGCATGGCGGCGAGCTGCGGGTGACCAGCAAGCCGGGGGAGGGGTCGACCTTTACCTTGGTTTTGCCGACCTGCGAACAGACCGTTCCGGCGGTTACGACGGCCTGATCTTCATCTTGTATGGATTTCAACTGGGACATTTTGCCTCAGTGTATGGATAGTGCTTTTAAGTAGAATGCCTCAGAACGCGCAGCAGCACCATCCTTGCATCCAGTCGCTGACGTTTTCGCCTCTCTCACTAACAGCCTGGAAGTACTCAACATCATGGATTGGTTCCCTATTGTCGCCGGCACGTTCAAGGCGCTCGCCTTAGCCACGGGCATGTTCTTCGCCATCAAGTGGCATTACGACCAAGGGAAGAAGGAACAGGACAAGGAGCAGGAGAAGCGCGCCGTGCTGCGCGCGGCCGGCAAGGTGGCTGCGGTCTTCATGCTTTCGCTCCTGGGCCTGGGGCTGGTCACCTTCGTCCTTGTCACCAGGCTCAGTCTGGACTTGAGCTTGCCGTGATGGCAGGGAATAGTCGGCCGAACGGAAATCGATAAGCACGTCCGATTCGGACACGGCTTGCACGACGCTGTCGTTTCGTCCACACTTCACGGATCGCGCCGCTTCGCCGGCGTGGTTTCCCTTCGCAAGGAGGGGAGAGCTATACTTGTTCGATAGTTAAAATCAATCGACTGTATCGCATCAATCAATTTCACAAAAGACGTCCAGGTCGCTACACTGGCGTCTATCAAATCTTTCAACCACCCGAAAACAGGAGAGTACATGTCCCTCATCAACACCCAGATCAAGCCGTTCAAGGCAACCGCTTACCACAACGGCAAGTTCATCGATCTGACGGAAGAGAACTTCAAGGGCACCTGGTCGGTTCTGATGTTCTACCCGGCTGACTTCACCTTCGTCTGCCCGACCGAACTGGAAGACCTGGCTGCCTTCCAGCCGGAATTCGCACAGATGGGCGTGAAGGTCTACGGCGTGTCGACCGACAGCCACTTCGCCCACAAGGCATGGCACGACACCTCGGACGCAATCAAGAAAGTGAACTACCCGCTGATCGGCGACCCGACCGGCACCCTGTCGCGCAACTTCGAAGTCATGATCGAAGAAGAAGGCATGGCACTGCGCGGCACCTTCGTGATCAATCCGGAAGGCCAGATCAAGCTGATGGAAGTGCACGACAACGGCATCGGCCGCGACGCATCGGAACTGATGCGCAAGGTCAAGGCTGCCCAGTACGTCGCATCGCACCCGGGCGAAGTGTGCCCGGCCAAGTGGACCGAAGGCGCTGAAACCCTGACCCCGTCGCTGGACCTGGTCGGCAAGATCTAAATAGCAGTTCAGTAGTACTGTCCCGGGCCGCCCTGGCGGCCCGGTTCATTTCAGGGACCCGTTGCGGTTCCAGGCATCGCCATACCCCGAACAACAAGGTCATAGTCAAGGAAACCATCATGCTGGACGCAACCCTCAAGAAGCAGTTGCAAGCCTATCTGGAAAAAGTGGTGCAGCCGATTGAGCTCGTTGCATCGCTGGATGATTCGCCCAAGGCGCGCGACATGGATGAACTGCTCCGCGAAATCGCCGCGTTGAGCGACAAGATCACCGTGCGCCAATCCGATGACGCCAATGAGCGCAAGCCTTCGTTCGCCATCAAGCGCGTTGGCACCGACATCGGCGTGCGTTTCGCCGGCCTGCCGCTCGGCCACGAATTCAGCTCGCTGGTGCTGGCGCTGCTGCAGGTGGGCGGCCACCCGATCAAGCTGGACCAGGCCGTCATCGACCAGATCAAGAACCTGGAAGGCGACTACGTCTTCGAAACCTTCATTTCGCTGAGCTGCCATAACTGCCCGGAAGTGGTGCAGGCCCTCAACGCTATGTCGGTGATTAACCCGCGCATCAAGGTCGTCGCCATCGACGGCGGCGTGTTCAAGGAAGAAGTCGAAGCGCGCCAGATCATGGCGGTACCGATGATGTTCCTGAACGGCCAGCACTTCGGCCAGGGCCGCACCAGCGTGGAAGAGATCCTGGCCAAGATCGACACCAATGCCGGCGCCCGCAAGGCAGCCGAGCTGAACAAGAAAGACCCGTTCGACGTGCTGATCGTCGGCGGCGGTCCTGCCGGCGCGGCCGCGGCGATCTACGCCGCCCGTAAAGGCATTCGCACCGGCGTGCTGGCCGACCGCTTCGGCGGCCAGGTGCTGGACACGCTCGCCATCGAGAACTTCGTCTCGATGAAGGAAACCGACGGCCCGAAGTTCGCCGTCGCCCTGGAAGAGCACGTCAAGCACTACGACGTCGACATCATGAACACCCAGCGCGCCAACAAGCTGGTCGAAGGCAAGATGATCGAAGTGCACACCGAGACCGGTGCGGTGCTGAAGTCGAAAACGGTGATCATCGCCACCGGCGCCCGCTGGCGCGAGATCAACGTGCCGGGCGAGCGCGAGTACCGTAACCACGGCGTGGCTTACTGCCCGCACTGCGACGGTCCGCTGTTCAAGGGCAAGCGCGTGGCCGTGATCGGCGGCGGCAATTCGGGGGTCGAGGCGGCGATCGACCTGGCGGGCATCGTCAAGGAAGTGACCCTGATCGAGTTCGGCGCCGAACTGCGTGCCGATGCGGTCCTGCAGCGCAAGCTCTACTCGCTGAAGAACGTCACCGTGATCAAGTCGGCGCAGACCACCGAGATCCACGGCGACGGCAAGATCGTCAACGGCCTGTCGTACAAGGACCGCAACAGCGGCGAAGTGAAGAAGGTCGAGCTGGAAGGCGTGTTCGTGCAGATCGGCCTGGTGCCGAACGCCGAATGGCTGAAGGGCACGATGGACCTGTCGGCGCACGGCGAGATCGAAGTCGACGCCAAGGGCCAGACCTCGATCCCGGGCGTGTTCGCGGCGGGCGACGTCACCACGGTGCCGTTCAAGCAGATCGTGATCGCGGTGGGCGAGGGCGCCAAGGCCTCGCTGGCGGCCTTCGATTACCTGATGCGCCAGCCGGTGGAAGAAGAGCACACCGCCGAGGAAGCCAAGGCTGCCTAAGCACAAGGTCGCGCATGCCGAAACGCCATTCCCGTAATTGGGGATGGCGTTTTTATTTGTCCAATAAATCCAGTTTACTGGATGATATTCTCCATTATAATGGATTGCATGGACATCAACGACCTGATCGCCCGCCGCGTGCGGGCCTTGCGCGAGGAACGCGGCCATTCGCTGGCGACCCTTGCCGAGCTGAGCGGCGTGAGCCGTTCGACCATTTCCCTGATCGAGCGGGGCGAGAGCAGCGCCACCGCCACCGTGCTCGACAAGCTGGCCAGCGCCCTCGGCGTCACGCTGGCCTCGCTGTTCGAGCAGGGCGGCGATGACAATAGCGCGCCTTCGCCCCTGTCGCGCGCGGCGGATCAGCCGGTGTGGACCGACCCCGTCACCGGTTATGTGCGCCGCAACCTGTCTCCGGCAGCCCGTTCGCCGATCCAGCTGGTCGAAGTCGTCTTCCCGGCGGGCCAGCGGGTCGCCTTCGACACCTCCACCCGCGACGCCGACATCCAGCAGCAGGTCTGGATGATCGACGGCGACATGGAGATCACGGTCGGCGACGCGCACTGGCGCCTGGAGAGCGGCGACTGCCTCGCCATGCGCCTGGACCGTCCGGTCGCGTTTCACAATCCCGGCGCCCGGCCGGCCCGCTACCTGGTGGCGCTGGTCACGCAGCCCGCCGTATCGAACAGGAGAAACTGATGGAACAGGCGATTACCGTGCGGCGCCTCGGTACGGACGAGGCCGCCGCGGCTGTCGAGGCGCTGGCCGACGTGCTGGTCGATTGCGTCGAGGGTGGCGCTTCCGTGAGCTTCATGCTGCCGCTGGCGCGCGACAAGGCCCTGGCATTCTGGCGCGGCGTGGCCGCTGGCGTGGAACGTGGGGAGCGCGCCCTGCTGGTTGCCGAAGACGCCGCCGGCCGCATCGTCGGCACCGTGCAGCTGGTCATGGCGATGCCCGACAACCAGCCGCACCGGGCCGATGTCGCCAAGATGCTGGTGCATCGCCGGGCGCGCCGCGCCGGCATCGCCCAAGCCTTGATGGCGGCGCTCGACGAGGTGGCGAAAGAGGAGGGCAAAAGCGTGCTGGTGCTGGATACGGTCACGGGCGGCGATGCCGAGCGCCTGTACGAGCGGGCCGGCTGGCAGCGGGCCGGCGTGGTGCCGAAGTACGCGCTCATGCCCGACGGCGAATGGTGCGCGACGACTTTCTTCTACAAGCATCTTTAAACTGCATGGCGGCGATGATCGGTGTCAGCTAAGCCTCATCATGCGGTCTGTTTCGCTACGGTCGCGAGCAAGCGCAGCAGCGCCGCCGCGTCGACCGGCTTGGTCAGGTGGTGGTTGAAGCCCGCGGCGGCGGAGCGTTCGCGGTCTGCCTGCTGGCCGTAGCCGGTCAGCGCGATCAGCGTCGCGCGCGCAGTCTGGGGCAGCGCCCGCACTCGCCGTGCCAGTTCATAGCCATCGATGTCGGGTAGGCCGATATCAAGCAGCAGAATATCCGGCGGAGCCTCCGCCACCAGCTGCAGCGCACTGTTTCCTTCGTAGGCGACACGTAGCTGGTGTCCGACTGTACTCAGGAACAGCGACAAGGTGTCAGCAGCGTCGGCATTGTCATCGACGATGAGTATGTCCATCGCGCGTTCGCAGGCGGCTCCGCGCGGCTCGCACGGCGTTGACACTGGCGCAAGGCCCTGGGCCCTCGGCAGCCGGATGGTAAATTCGCTGCCGGCGCCAGGCCCTGCACTGGCCGCGCCGACGCTGCCACCGTGCCGCTCGACCAAGGCCCTGACCAGGGCCAGCCCGAGCCCGAGACCGCCCTGGGCCCGGTCCGGCGAGCGCTCGCCCTGAACGAACAGATCGAAGACATGGGGGAGCAGCGCGGCGTCGATGCCCATCCCGTTGTCGCGCACTACGATTTGCACCATGCTAGCGTCCTGTGTCAGCTCCAGCTCGATGACGCCGCCCTGCGGGGTGTACTTGCTTGCGTTGTTGAGCAGGTTAGTGATGATCTGGACCAGCCGGGTGCCATCACCGTACACCTGCACAGCTTGCCCGGTGTCCGTCAGCGACAGGCGCTGGCGGCGAATGTCGACCAGCGGTCGCGCCTGCTCGACAGCATCCCGTACGATCGTACCCATCTCATGCACTTGTTTCTCCAGCACCACCAGGCCGCGTGTGACGCGTGAGACGTCAAGCAAGTCGTCCAGCAAACTGGTCATGTGGCTTATCTGACGGTTGATGACCTCACAGGTCTGCTTCACGCGCGCCGGCGTTACCTGTCCCATCCGCAGGATCTCGGCTGCCATGCCGATCGGTGCCAATGGATTGCGCAATTCGTGCGCCAACATCGCCAGGAACTCGTCCTTGCGGCGATCGGCGTCGCGCAGCCTGGCCTCCGCTTCGCGTCTCGACACCAACTCGCTTTCGGCGCGCTGGTAGGCCGCCTGTAGCTCGCGACGGCTGGCATCGAGGGCGCTATTGAGTTGGCTGGCGCGCCGGTTGCTGTCGCGCGCGGCAGAGGCGATGCCGGCGGCTGCCAGTTCAGCCCGTTCGCCAGCCAGCTTGGCGGCCAGAAGGGGCAGCAGGGCAAGGATGGCGCCGAGCACAGGCGCTGCGGGTTGTTGCCCAAGGAATACGATGATGACACCACCTGCGCAGTCACAGTGGCCCCAGACAGGTGACTCTGACGCTTTCTCACCCGAAGGCAGGGACGACTGTGCGTTGCCGGCGTGTGCACACTGACGCAGAAACGCTTGCCAGCGCTTGCCACCGCGTAGCGTCTGAGCCAAGCCAGGAGCGGGCAAGAATATTCCCACTTCGGTGTCCTTGCTGAACACCAGGACCTGCTCGACGCCGGCGTAACGAGCAAGCTTATCCGTTGCGGCAAGTCTCGCGTCCGGCCTCTGTAGATCAATGAAGATGGAGACCAGCTCAAACGGAATCATCGTGCATTCACAGCGGGATTGCACACACGACCGCAGTGCAGTTGTGGAATCCGCTAAATTGCGCAGTACTTCGCGCAATCTGGCCGTAAGTATTGCACCCTGCGAAATTTTCGGAACCAAGCGTCGCTGCAACCGCTTCCAATTCGTCTCCGAACTGGCGTCCCAGGCGTAGCCGCGTAGCGGCGCAGTCAAACAGCAGCGAACCGGCGTGTTGGCCACCCTCCAGGCCGTCGAGCGCCGCCTGCGACGCCTGGCGTGCCGCTTCGCAGGCAGAGGCCTCATCGGCTGCCATGATATGGACCGTGGCCCCGACCGGTACCTCGGCAGCACAGGAAATCGAGCCGTCCTCATTGAGGGAAAGCGGCACGCGCAGCTTGTGGCCGTCGCCGGTTTCGATGCCGATCACGTTGTGAAGGAAAAACGGGAGCGGGTCGGCGCGGCTGAAGGTCTGTCCGGTCGCCTGCGCGTGCTCTTCAAAGACTTCCACCGCTGGCGCGGCGTTCAGGCTGACCAGGCAGTTGCCCCGGGCTTCGGTGACGCGCAACGCCGGCCCGCTTGGTTGCCAGCCATGGCGCACGCCGAGGCCGATGGGCTTTTTCGACAGCATTTCCAACACGACGATCGCATCTGTATGCGCTTCAGTCCCGATGAATACATGGGTTTTATGGAACTTTGCGTCATCGGCCGCGCCACCGCCGAACAATTGGTAGGTACCGCCGGTCAGGACCATCATTTCGTGGATGATCTCGTCCACATAGCCTGCCAGCGCATCGGTCAACACAAGCGCGTTACGGTAAGGGAAATCCGGATGCTCACTTCCGCTAAAGACGGGCATCACCTGGTCGATAGCGCCCCTGAAATTGTTGCGAAGGCCAGTGCCCACCCCAGCCCGGAACAGGATGTCATCTGTGCGGATTGCCATTGCAGACACCGAAGCGTTCCCTGTGGCGCAGCCAGAGAATTCGCCCGCTGACGAGCAGCCAACCAGCAAGCGCGGCTGACATCTGGAATCGAGCGTGACCAACAGTGACTGGAAATCGATCTCGGGCGAGGCAAACACAATCAGCACGTCGGGACGGCCGCCATCCAACTTGTGAAGTATCGAGTCGGCGAGCGCCAGCCCTGCGGCGTCAGGCGTGCCGAGGGACGTGTGACTCACTGCCACTATCGTATTTGCCATATTTGATCTATAAAGAGGATGAAGCCCGGGCAGTGCCTGCAGAAAGGGTGCAGACAGGACCGAGCTAGCCGGAGAACATACTATATTCTAGTAATCTTTGGCAAATATGTGTCACACGCCTATAAAAATGTTAAAGCGTGCATACCAAAAAGAGACCCTGCCAGTCAGGGCCTTCCTCATCGGACCGTGGCGAAAACAGCTGGAAGAATCGTCGACACGCTGGTGAAGCGATCAGTGAAACGCCACCAACAGGGCGCCGGTGAGCGCTTCGGTCTCGAGCAGCAGCCAGGTGGCCGCACTGGCCAGGGCCAGGTGGACTGCGGTCCAGGTCATTGGATGATGGCGTGCCATGATGAGACTCCCTGATCGATGAATTCGTAGTGACGATGGAGCCATCTTAGGCATTTGCTCCATCCGTTGCCATCGGCAAAAACTCCGCGGGTTTGTAGGAATAAACCTTGTGACATTGTCACGACGATTTTCAGTCGCGCGAAAAGTTGAGTTCCTACGGGGGAGCTAGGCTAAGTCCTATACGTGTGCGCATGCGGCGAGCATAGAGTAGCCTCCATGACCCGACACGAACCCAAACTCCTGCACCGCGGCCTGGTGGCCGTGCGCCGCAACACCATCCGTCGCCTGCTGCGCTCCGTCTTCGGCATCGAGCAGCTGCGCGAGGGCCAGCAACACGTGATCGACAGCGTCCTCGACGGAAAGGACACCCTGGCGATCATGCCCACCGGCGGCGGCAAGTCGCTGTGCTACCAGATCCCCGCCAAGATGCTCGAGGGGATCACCATCGTCGTCTCGCCCCTGATCTCGCTGATGAAGGACCAGCTCGAGAAGCTGGAAGAGCTGGGCATCCGCTCGGTCCAGGTCAACAGCAGCCTGTCCGCCGAGGAAGAAGCGGCGGCGCTGGAGGCGATCGCCGGCGAGGCCTGCGAAATCGTGTTCTGTACCCCGGAACGCCTGGTCTCGCCCGAGTTCATCGCCGTGCTCAAGGAGGTCACCCTCGACATCGTCGTCATCGACGAAGCCCATTGCATCTCGCAGTGGGGCCACGATTTCCGACCCGCCTACATCGGCATCGCCTCCGCCATCGACGCGCTCGGCAAGCCGCCGGTGCTGGCCCTGACCGCCACCGCCACCGAGGACGTGATCGCCGACATCCGCCGGCAGCTCAACCGCCCGAAGATGAACGTCATCAATACGGGCATCTACCGGCCGAACCTGCACTACCGCGTGCTGCAGGCGACCAATCCCCAGGAAAAGCTGGCCCAGGCCTTGAAGCTGGTGCAGGAGACGCCGGGCGTCGGCATCGTCTACGCTGCGACCGTCAAGGTGGCCGAGGAAATGCTGGCCGTGCTGGAAGAGGCCGGCGAGTCGGTCACGATCTACCATGGCAAGCTGCCCAGCGCCGAGCGCAAGCTGAACCAGGACATGTTCATGAACGGCGAGCGCCGCGTCATGGTGGCGACCAATGCCTTCGGCATGGGCATCGACAAGAGCGACACCCGCTTCGTGATCCACCTGCAGGTCCCCGCCAACCTCGAATCCTATTACCAGGAATCGGGCCGCGCCGGACGCGACGGACTGGACGCGCACTGCACGCTGCTGTTCCTGCAGGACGACAAGCGCATCCAGCAGTTCTTCCTGGTCAAGCATTACCCGAGCGCGGCCGAGCTGCAGACGGTGTACACCGTCGTGCACGAGCTGGCGGAGGAGGCGCCGGTCACGGGCGAGCGCCTGGAAGCGGCGCTGGAAGAAGCGGGTGACGCCAAGCTCAAGGTCTGCCTCAAGCTGCTGAAGGATGGCAAGCTGCTGCGCCAGAACCGCAAGCTCGAGTATGTGCCGACCAACAAGGAGCCTGACCCGGAAGTGTTCGGGGAACTGGCCGAGGTCTACGTCCGCAAGGCCGAACGCGACCGCGAAGCGCTCGAGCAGATGGTAGGCTATGCGGTCAGCGGCTTTTGCCGCTGGAAGCTGCTGCTGGACTATTTCGGCGATGCCGTCGAGGGCTTCGAGAAGTGCTGCAAGTGCGACAACTGCCTGAATCCGCCGGCCGCGCTGCTGGAAGACATCGCCATCCGCGACGACGAATTCGACCATGAACCGGCGCCGGAACCGAGCGGTCCGCAGTTCGAGGTCGGCGGCCGCGCGAAGGCGCCGAAGCACGGCGAAGGCACGGTGCTGGCCGTCGCCGGCGAGCAGGTGACACTGGCGTTTCCGGACCAGGAAGAGCCGCGTACCTTCCTGGCCGAATTCCTCGAACCGGCCTGACGCGAAAGGAGCCGCATGGGAGACATGGTCGTCGTCCGCAAGGAAGGACTGTATTGCGTGCCCGGCGGGTTCTACATCGACCCGTGGCGCCCGGTCGACCGGGCGGTGATCACCCATGCCCACGGCGACCATGCGCGCTACGGCCACGGCCACTACCTGTCGGCGGCGCCCGGCGTCAACGTACTCAAGTCGCGTCTCGGCGACATCAATGTACAGGGGCTGGAATACGGCGAGACCGTCACCCACAACGGCGTCGCCATCTCGCTGCATCCGGCCGGCCACGTGCTCGGCTCGGCACAGATCCGCATGGAGTGCGGCGGCGAAGTCTGGGTGGCCTCGGGCGACTACAAGGTGGAACCCGACAAGACCTGCGCGCCCTTCGAGCCGGTGCGCTGCGACACCTTCATCACCGAATCGACCTTCGGGCTGCCGATCTACCGCTGGGACCCCGAGCAGCAGACCATCGACGAGATCAACGCCTGGTGGCGCCGCAATGCCGAGGAAGGCCGCTGCAGCGTGGTCTTCGCCTACGCCTTCGGCAAGGCCCAGCGCATCCTGTCGCGCCTGGACGCCTCGATCGGCCCGATCGTCTGCCATGGCGCGGTGGAGCCGCTCAATCGCGTGTACCGGGCCGGCGGGGTCGAGCTGCCGGAGACGGTCATGGTCAGCGAGATCGACAAGGCAGCGCTGCGGCGCGCCATCGTGATCGCGCCGCCATCGAGCAGCGGCTCGCCCTGGATGAAACGCTTCGGCGACTACAGCGATTCCTTCGCGAGCGGCTGGATGCTGCTGCGCGGCGCACGCCGGCGGCGCGGCGTCGATCGCGGTTTCGTGCTGTCCGACCATGCCGACTGGCCCGGCCTGATGAGCGCCATCAAGGCCACCGAGGCGCAGCAGGTCATCGTCACTCACGGCTCGATTCCGACCATGGTGCGCTGGCTGTGCCAGAACGGGCTGGATGCGAAGGGCTTCGATACCGAATACGGCGACGAGGAAGAAGACGAGGCGATTCCGCCGGCCGGGCCAGCCCCCGCGGAGGCGCCCACGGGAGAGCCCGATGCGTGAATTCGCCCGCCTGTACGCCGAACTCGACGAAACCACCTCCACCACCCGCAAGCTCGACGCCCTGCAGTCCTACTTCTCGCAGGCCGCGCCGGAAAACGCCGCCTGGGCCGTGTACTTCCTGGCCGGCGGCAAGCCGCGCCAGGCGGTGCCGACGAAACTGCTGCGCCAGTACGCCATCGAATATGCGGGCCTGGACGACTGGCTGTTCGACGAGTCCTACCACGCGGTCGGCGACATGGCCGAGACCATCGCCCACATCCTGCCGCCGCCGAGCCGGCGCAGCGAGATCGGCCTGGCCGAATGGATGGAGTCGCGGATCGGTCCCCTGCGCGGCGCCGATCCCGGCACCATCCGCGCAGCCCTGTTCGCGGCCTGGGATGAACTCGACTGGCGCGAGCGCTTCCTGTTCGTCAAGCTGATCGGCGGCGGCTTCCGCGTAGGCGTCTCGCGCCTGCTGGTGACGCGCGCGCTGGCGGCGATCGCCGCCGTGGACAGCAAACTGATCGCCCAGCGCCTGATGGGCTGGACCGACAACTCGGTGCGTCCCACGGCCGCCAGCTTCCTGAAGCTGATCGCCGCCCAGTCGGACGAGGAACATGCGCTGCGCGGCGGCCAGCCCTATCCCTTCTTCCTGGCCCACCAGCTGCAGGGCGACCCTGCGGCGCTGGGCGAAGTGGACGACTGGCAGGTGGAGTGGAAGTACGACGGCATCCGCGCCCAGCTGGTGCGGCGCGGCGGCCAGAGCTTCCTGTGGTCGCGTGGCGAAGACCTGATCACCGAGCGCTTCCCCGAGCTGGCCAGTCTGCACATCCCGGAAGGCACGGTGCTGGATGGCGAGGTGCTGATCTGGCAGAGCGGCTGCGCCGCCCCCGCGCCCTTCGCCGACCTGCAGAAGCGCATCGGCCGCAAGACCCTGAGCGCCAAGCTGCTGGCCGAGCTGCCGGCGGTGCTGTGCTGTTACGACCTGCTGGAGTTCGGCGGCGTCGACCTGCGCGCGCTGCCCCAGCACGAGCGGCGCGCGCTGATGGAAACCGAAGTGGCCGCCATCGACCTGCCGCAGCTGCGCCTGTCGCCGCTAGTGAAGGCCGACAGCTGGGACGATCTGGCGAAGCTGCGGACGGAATCGCGCGAGCGCGGCGTCGAGGGCATGATGCTCAAGGCGCGCAGCGCCCAGTACGGCGTGGGCCGCACCAAGGACGTCGGCACCTGGTGGAAGTGGAAGATCGATCCCTACACGGTCGATGCGGTGCTGATCTACGCCCAGGCCGGCAGCGGTCGGCGCGCCTCGCTCTACACCGACTACACCTTCGCCGTGTGGGACGGGGAGGGCGAGGAACGCAAGCTGGTGCCCTTCGCGAAAGCCTATTCGGGCCTGACCGACGCCGAGATCGCCCAGGTGGACAATGCGGTGCGCAAGACCACCATCGAGAAGTTCGGGCCGGTGCGCTCGGTGAAGCCGACCATGGTGTTCGAGATCGGCTTTGAGGGCATCGCCCTGTCCACCCGCCACAAGGCCGGCATCGCGGTGCGCTTTCCGCGCATCCTGCGGCGGCGCCTTGACAAGCCGGTGGAGGAGGCGGATACGCTCGATACCTTGAAGGGCTTGCTGGCCGCTGCCGGCGCTTAGGGCTGCAACGCCTGACATCAGCTCTTGCTTGTCTTGAGAGCAACAGCACCATACACTAAGAGAGTCTGGCCGTCCCTTATCGGGCCACGAGCAATCATTGAATTTATGTCACACGACGACTTACAGAGCATTGCTGATTACGTCATGCCGTCATTTCCGGTGTGCGCCTCCGATCTCGGATTCCTTTTTGGCACTCGTCATGGCGTGCCGGAGTTTTGCGAGGCAGCGCATGAACTCTGGCAGAACGGCATGTACAGCCGGCTGCTGGTATCTGGTGGGCGGACAAGGTCGATGCCTCTAGCAGAGGCAGAGGTGATCGCTGAGCGACTAGTCGGTCTCGGGATACCTGAGAACGTTCTCATACTGGAAACTGAAGCAATGAACACCGGAGAGAACGTACGGTTCGGACGGGCCAAGGTAGCCGAGGTGATAGACCTTGCTGCGATTCGCAGTGTCGTCGTCATTGGGAAAATATGCTCGACCCGACGCTACCTAATGACTTTGCGGAGGCATTGGCCAGGTTTGAGCTTATCAGTTTGCCCGATCAATTATTTCCAAACTCCTGCCGAGCGCTGGCACGAGCATGAAGAGTTTCGCGCCCGGGTACTTGGCGAATTCAACAAAATCCCTCGTTACTTAGCAGAAGGTTTCCTGGAAGAGATAGACGGATGCTCAGGATATCCGCGGTCGGCAGTTGGTTAAAGCCATAGCACGGGCAACTGCTTTGGGTCGGTTCCATCCCTTCGTAACAGTGCGATGTTGGATGGCCGCGCACTGCGATTCGTACTCGCTGGCAACTTCGCTGACCATGCGCACAGCGCGCTCGATGACTTTGTGGCAATTCAGTGCAGGCGGCTGCGCTTGCGCGCATACATCTGCTCGTCCGCCAGCAGCACGTAGTCCACCAGCGAATGCCCGCCGAGCGGATCGCAGGACACCACGCCGGTGCTGATCGATACCGGATAGGACCGTTCCTGCATCAGGTTGAAGGCATGCAGGTTGGCCTCGATGCGCTCGATGATCGCGCCGGGACGCTCGTCGTCGAGGGTATAGGCGACGAACTCGTCGCCGCCCAGGCGCGACACCACGTCGGCTTGGCGGAAGGACTGGCGGAACACCAGGGCCGCGTCGCGGATCAGGCCATCGCCGGCGTCATGGCCCTGCTGATCGTTGACGCGCTTGAGGCCGTCGATGTCGGCGAAGATCACGGCGCTGCGCGCCCGCTTGCGCTGCGCCACCTTGAAGACGCGTTCGGCCTGCACGAAGAAGCCGCGCCGGTTGTACAGGCCCGTGAGCACGTCGGTGAGCGAGAGCATGCGCATCTCGGTGGCCGTCTGGTCGCGCCGCGCGAGTTCGGCGGCGTGGGCAGCGGCCGAGCTGGCGAGCAGCGCATGCTGCTGCGCGATCCGGTGTTCGAGCACGCTGCGGGTTTCGATCTTGCCCAGCGCCGCCGCGGTCAGCTCGAGGATGGTCTGCCCGGCCCGCCGGCAGGCGTCCTGCGCGGCGGGGTGCTGGTCGTGGTCCCAGGCGACGGTGAGCGAGGCCAGCGCGTCATGCAGGGGCACCGCCAGCGCCAGCGTGCGCGCGGCGGGTGGCGCGCCGGTTCGCTCACTGGGGTTCTCGAGGGTGGACAGCTGGGCGATGCCGGCCGCGTACAGGGGATGGGCCTCGTCCGCCTCCTGCGCGTTGCCGGCGCGGTCGAAACCGGTCATGATCAGGCGGCTGTTGCGCAGGATGAGCAGGGCCGCATCGGGCCGCAGCATCTCGGCCAGGGTCCGTCCAGCCAGGGCCAGCGAACTGGCGGTGTCGTCGGTCTGGAACAGCTCGCGAGACAAGCTCAGCAAGATGCGAAGCTGGGGTGCGTCCAGTGGGCGGGCTTGCGCCCCATCCTTGCTCATCATCGCTGCGCCTCTTTGCTGTCGCCTAATCGTCCACCGGCCGGCGCGGGAAGGGAACGATCGCTTCCGACATCTGCAGTTCGGCGCTGGGCGTGCGCCGCAAGCCGGGCTGGTCGAGCACGCGCGCGATGACCTCCGGCGGGACATGCATGTATTCCATGTAATGCCGCGCCACCGAGCGGTCGCGCACCATCAGGATGTTCACCCCGCGCGTCACCACTTTTGCCGTCTCGACGTCTGTGCGCCTCTGCCGTTCACTCATGTCACGATCCGCCGTCCAGGCCATGCTGGTCTGCCCCTTGCAAAAGCCCACCATACACCCATTCGTCACGCGGCCGGGAAAAACTTTCCTTACCTTCGTCGGAACTATTTACAAGCGGATACGGACGCCAGCTACCTCCTTAGTGAAATGACAGCACAGCAACACACTGTCCAGCTTCTATCCTGGCAATTTGCCGAATGACTTCAGGCAGCAGCGCCCGTACAGCTCGTCCATCATCGACCGACGCAGGCTGTCCGATGGCCAGGGATCCGTCCCGGTGGTCGGCTTGCCGTTGAAATTCGTCGAGCCTGTCCAGAAGCAGCACATCAAAACGAAACACCGAAGCGGCGATTTTTCTACGGTCCTCTTTGGGAGCGTTCACGGCGTGCTCAATCGCCTCGATGAACGAACGCGTTACATCCGCAATTCCTCGCTCGCCGGATCGATGCCGCTGCAGCTCATGCATCAGCTGCTCCGCCAGGCTTTCGGCAGGGCGGGAAATACGCAGGGGCGAACACATTGTTCAGCTTCCCGTGTCAGGTGCCGCATCCAGCTCGTCGACGAGCGTACGCACCAGTTCCGCGGCCGGCAGTTCGCGTGCGAGCGGAGCGCCTTGCCCTGCCCAATGTGCAGCGAATTCATGCTTGCCCGCCTTTGCGGCAGCCGCATGAAGTTGCTTGGCCGCGTCATACGCCACCGGATAGGCGGCAGGCGGTGGCGCGCCGGCTGCATCGCCGTGTGAAATGAGGCGATTCACGATCCCCCGGGCCAGCCGCCCCGAAAGCGCGGCGGTGAGCCTTGTCACGGCGGCACGCTCACTCTTCAGGTTTGCGCGGTAGGCGGCGTTGGCGGCCGACTCGGGACACAGGATGAAGGCGGTACCGAGCTGGGCAGCCGCCGCTCCAAGATCGAGCATCGCCCTGACGCCTGCGCCATCCATGATGCCGCCCGCAGCAATGACCGGCAGCCGCGAGTGTCTGACAAGCTGCCGTACCAGGACTGCTGTGCTCAGCCGTTCATCGATGGCGTCAGGATCGAACATCCCCCGGTGTCCACCAGCCTCCATGCCTTGCGCCACGATGGCATCGACACCCGCATCTTCGATCTGGCGGGCTTCCTGGACATCGGTCGCTGTCGCCATGGTCCGGATGCCCGCCTGCCGCAGTGCGGCGATGCGTTCTGTCGAAGGTAATCCAAAGTGAAAACTGACCACGGCTGGACGCAGCTCAAGCAGCATCCGGAACGCATCCTCGTCGTCGATAAACGGTTTGTAGATTTCTTCAAGCGACGGCGGCAAGGCGATTCCCGCCTCGGCGAACAGGGGCGCGAGATGGGCCAGCCAGGCGGCTTCGCCGGCAGCATCGCGCCGCGCAGGTGCATGGCAGAACAGGTTGACGTTAATCGGCTTGCTGGTCATGGCAAGCGTTTCTTCGATCATCTGGCGCGCCTGGGCAACGGTGCTCGCGCCCACGCCAAGTGATCCGAGTGCTCCTGTATTCGACACTTCGGCCGCAAGACGAGGTGTGGCAACACCGGCCATCGGCGCCTGGATAATGGGGTAGCGCATGCCAAATTGCGCAAGGAAGTGCTGGGACGAATGCATGGCTTCTCCTTCGGCGAATGATCGACACTGTATGTTCTCATTAAGAGAATAAGATGATACTATCATTCTGAACGGAGGAATGATATGGATTCAGAGTCCTTGAAGATTTTTTGCGCTGTTGCGGCAGAACTGAGCATTACGCAGGCCGCTGCGCGGCTCGGGCGTGTCCCGTCGAATGTCACCACACGCATTCAACAGTTGGAAGCCGATGTGGGCGCTGACCTGTTCGTCCGCACCGGAAAACGCATTGCGCTCTCGACAGCCGGCGAGCGCTTCCTCGACTATGCAAAGCGCCTGCTGGCACTGGAAGAGGAGGCGCGCCATGTCGTGACTGGCGGCCGCGATGGCGGCGTGCTCAGGCTCGGCAGCATGGAGAGTACGGCTGCAAGCCGTCTGCCGACCGTCCTTGCGGAGTTTCACAGGCACCACCCGAATACCCGTCTGGAACTCAGCACGGGGCCATCCCGCCAGCTGATTGAACAGCTGAGGACAGGCAAACTGGACTGTGCATTCGCAGCGCTCCCGCCCTCCATGGACGCTACGACTCTGCAGGAAATCGGTATCCAGGCCACGCAGGTGTGGACCGAAGAGCTTGTCTTGCTGTTGCCCGCCAGCGAGTCGGACGCCCGAAACCCCAGGCAGATCCGGACCCGTTCGCTTGCTGCGTTTCCGCAAGGCTGTACCTACCGGAGCCTGGCAGATACCCGCTTGGGGATCGCCGGCACGACGGAGTGGAAGATCCAGGAGATGAGTTCCTACCATGCGATGATCGCCTGCGTCGCTGCCGGCGCATGCGTAACGGTGTTGCCGCAAAGTGTGCTGGCGCTGACCAGCGCGCCAGTGGACCTGAAGACCTTGTCACTTGGCCCTTGTGTGACCTACCTTTTCGCGCGCGACGGTTTCGATGTCCCTGCATTCCAGCATCTGGTCGCCCAGATCGCCGAGATCCGGGCATGAACGCCGCTGTCGAGCACGATTTTCATTTCTTTACGCTGGAGTTCCTGTATGCCCTTACTTAAATTCGACCTGATCACGGGGCGCAACGATGCGCAGCTGCGTCAACTGCTCGACAGCGCTCACCACGCAATGGTCGAGGCTTTCGAGGTTCCCTCGCGCGATCGCTATCAATGCGTCACACAGCATCGTCCGGGTGAACTCATTCTTGAAGATACCGGTCTTGGCTACACGCGCTCCAATGACGTGGTGCTGCTGACGGTCATATCGAGGCCGCGCCCGGAATCCCAGAAAGTCGCGTTCTATCGTCTTCTTGTCGAGAAGCTGGAAGCGGACTGCGGTCTCTCTGCCGACGACCTGATCGTGTCGCTGATCGAGAATACCGATGCCGACTGGTCCTTCGGCCGCGGGCGGGCACAGTTTCTAACTGGGGAGCTCTAAGCCCCGGAAGGTCGGCCGGCGAGCACTGCGCCATCCGGCAAGTGCCTCTGCTAGACTCGGCCCAGACCCAAAGCCAGCAAGCATGGACACGACCTTCGAACACGAGCGAACAGCCGGCATGTGCGTCCGGCCGCCTGCATGAGCGGGCCTACGCCAGCCACCGTCAAGGCCTGGTTCGCCGCGCGCGGCTGGACCGCCTTTCCCTTCCAGCGCAATGTCTGGAAGGCGGCATTGGCCGGGCAATCCGGCCTGCTGCACGCGAACACGGGCGCCGGCAAGACCTTCGCGGTCTGGTTCGCCGCCCTGCAGCGCGGCTCGCTCGTCAAGGGACGCAAACCCGGCGGCCTGCGGGTCCTGTGGATCACGCCCATGCGGGCGCTGGCGGCCGACACCCTGCGCGCGCTGGAGCAGTCGGCAGCCGAACTGGCGCCCGGCTGGACCATCGGCGCGCGCACCGGCGACACCGGTTCGGCCGAGCGCGCGCGCCAGTCGCGCAGCTGGCCCAGCGCCCTCGTCACCACGCCCGAGAGCCTGTCGCTGCTGCTCAGCCACGCGGCCGCGCAGGAGCAGTTCAAGCACCTCGACATGATCGTCATCGACGAGTGGCACGAGCTGATGGGCAGCAAGCGCGGCGTGCAGGTGCAGCTGGCGCTGGCGCGCCTGCGCCACTGGCGCCCGGAGCTGGTCATCTGGGGCGTGTCGGCCACGATGGGCAACCTCGACCTCGCGCGCCAGGTGCTGCTGGGCGGAGACGAGGGTGTACTGGTCGAGGGCGACCTGCGCAAGCAGATCGTGGTCGACTGCCTGATTCCCGATAACGTCGCGCGCTTTCCCTGGGGCGGCCACATGGGCCTGCAGATGCTCGGGCCGGTGATCCGCGAGATCGAGCACTACGAGGCCACGCTGGTGTTCACCAACACCCGCGCGCAGTCCGAGATCTGGTACCAGAACATCCTCGACGAACGGCCCGACTGGGCCGGCGTGATCGCGCTGCACCACGGCTCGCTCGACCGCGAGGTGCGCGAGTGGGTCGAGATGGGCCTCAAGAAGGGCGCGCTGAAAGCGGTGATCTGCACCGCCAGCCTGGACCTCGGCGTCGACTTTCTGCCGGTCGAGCGCGTGCTGCAGGTGGGCAGCGCCAAGGGCATTGCGCGCCTGCTGCAGCGCGCCGGCCGCAGCGGCCATGCGCCGGGGCGGGTGTCGCGCGTGACCCTGGTGCCGACCAACAGCCTGGAATTGCTGGAGGCGGCGGCCGCCAGGAAGGCGGTGGCGGCGCGCCGCATCGAGGGCCGCTACGTGCCCAACAAACCCTTCGACGTGCTGGTGCAGCACCTGGTCACGGTGGCGCTGGGCGGCGGCTTCCGTTCGGGCGAATTGTTCGAGGAAGTGAAGCGCGCCTGGTCCTACCGCCACCTGGACGAGGAAGAATGGCAGTGGGCGCTCGACTTCGTCGCGCGCGGCGGCCAGAGCCTGACCGTGTATCCCGAGTACCGCCGCGTGCTGCCGGACGAGGAGGGCGTCTACCGCGTGCCCGATACGGCGATCGGCCGGCGCCACCGGATGGGGATCGGCACCATCGTGTCCGACTCGACCATCTCGGTGAAGTACATGAGCGGGGGGCGGATCGGCAGCGTCGAGGAATCCTTCATCTCGCGCATGAAGCCGGGCGACCACTTCCTGTTCGGCGGGCGCATCCTCGAATTCGTGCGGGTCCACGAGATGACGGCCTTCGTCAAGCGCGCCAACACCAACCGCGGGGCGATCGCGCGCTGGAGCGGCGCCAAGATGCCGATGTCCTCGGAGCTGGCGCATGCGGCGCTGGAAGAGCTGCGCCTGGCCTCACAAGGCATCTACGACAGCCCCGAGATGGAGTCCATCCGTCCGCTGATCGAGATCCAGTGCCGCTGGTCGGCGCTGCCGACCAGCGAGACCCTGGTCCTCGAAAGCATGAAGAGCCGTGAAGGCTGGCACCTGTTCGTCTATCCCTTTGCCGGGCGCTCGGTGCACATGGGACTGGCCTCGCTGTTCGCCTACCGCATCGGGCGCATGCAGCCATCGACCTTCTCGATCGCGATCAACGACTACGGCTTCGAGCTGATGAGCCCTGAAGCGGTCGACTGGACCCGCATCTTCGAGGCTGCCACAGGGGCGGGCGTGGACCTGTTCAGCACCGACTGCCTGCTCGAGGACGTGCTGGGCAGCCTGAACGCGACCCAGTTGTCGCAGCAGCGCTTCCGCGAGGTGGCGCGCATCGCCGGCCTGGTGTTCCAGGGCTATCCGGGCCAGCCGAAATCGAACCGCCAGCTGCAGGCATCCTCGTCCCTGTTCTTCGAGGTCTTCCGCAAGCACGATGCCGGCAACCTGCTGCTGACCCAGGCGCAGCGCGAAGTGCTGGAGCAGGAGCTGGAACTGACCCGCCTGCGCGAGACGCTGGAGGAGCTGCACGGGCGCCGCGTCGCCTTCCGCGAAGTGAAGCGCGCCACCCCCTTCGGCTTCGCGCTGATGGTCGAGCGCTTCCGCGAGAAGGTCAGCACCGAGAAGCTGTCCGACCGCGTCGCGCGCATGGTGCGCGAACTGGAAAAGGCGGCGGCGGTATGAGCGGCGCCGGCGTGGAAGTCGGCGTCGCAGGTGAAACCGTCCTGCTGCTGCCCGAGAAGGCGCTGTACTGGCCGCATGAAAAGATGCTGGTGATCGCCGACATCCACTTCGGCAAGGCCGCAGCCTTCCGCGCGCTGGGCGTGCCGGTGCCGCGCGGGACCACCACCGAGAACCTGCTCGGGCTCGATGCCCTGGTCGATACGCATGGGGCGCGCCACGTGGTCTTCCTGGGCGACTTCCTGCATGCGCGCGCGGCCCATGCCGGCGCCACCCAGGCGGCCATGCTGGCCTGGCGCGAACGGCGGCGCGACTTGCTGCTCACCCTGGTGCGCGGCAACCACGACCGCCATGCGGGCGACCCGGCCGCGGCGCTCGGCATTGCCCTCGTCGACGAGCCGCATGTGCTGGGGCCCTTCGCCTTCTGCCACCATCCCGACCTCGAGTCCCCGGCTTATGCGCTGGCCGGCCACATCCATCCGGTCTATGTGCTGGCGACCCGTTTCGACGCCTTGCGCCTGCCGTGCTTCGTGGTCGGCCGGGACCGCATGATCCTCCCATCCTTCGGCGCCTTCACCGGCGGCCATGCGATCCGACCGGAACCGGGCGACCGCATCTACGTCAGCTCGGGCGAGGCGGTCCACTGCGTACGATAGCGTACCGACCCTCGCTGTGCTCGAGCGTACTGTCTTGTCAGACACAGAGGTGACCCCGTAAGCCATCGACAAGGGAGGAGAAGCCATGGTTTTCCGCAAGCTGCTGCAAGCCGCGTTCACCGCGCTGATTGCGCTCGGACCGGTCCTGACGGGTAGCGCCACCGTCCAGGCCCAGCAATACCAGAACAACCGCGCCTACGGGCCGGTCATCAACGGATTCAACGTGGAAGAGGTGCGCCGCCTGACGCCGGGCGTGGAACTGCATTTCGACCTGTACGGCAGCCCGGGCGGCATCGCGACGCTGCGCATCGACGGCGCCACGCGTAACCTGAACCTGACCGAAGTCGAGCCGGGCCAGTACACCGGCACCTATACCATCGGCACCCATGACCGCATCCGCCCGGAAAGCGGCGTCACTGCCAACCTGCGCCTGGGCAACCAGGTCGCGACCAACCTGCTGAGCGAATCGCTGCTGCAGCCGAATGCGGCGCGCGGCCAGCGCCGCGGCGAGCTGGCGGGCGCGCCGGCAATCGAGCGTTTTAACGTGCAGGGCAGCCCCGACCTGAGCCCGGGCAACGAGCTGCGCTTCACGGTGTTCGGCACGCCGGGCGGCCGGGTCGAGGTCTCGGTTGCCGGCGCACGCGGCGTGTTCTTCCTGCCGGAAGTGCGGCCGGGCGAATACGACGCGGTGTACACGATCCGCGCCGCCGACCGGATCGCACCGGACAGCCGCGTGACCGCCACCATCCGCGCCAATGGCCGCTATGCCAGCAGCGTGCTGGGCCGTCCGCTGCTGGCGGGCGCGCGCGTGAGCGAGCCGCGCCAGGCGCGCTACTGCAGCAATTGCGCGACCGTCGAGACGGTGAACGTGATCGAAGTCTCGGGCAATGGTGATTACCTGGGCACGGCCGGCGGCGCCGTGGTGGGTGGCCTGCTCGGCAGCCAGGTCGGCAGCGGCAGCGGCCGCACCGCGGCCACGGTGGCCGGCGCGGTGGCAGGCGGCCTTGCCGGCCGCCAGGTCCAGCGCAATATGAACAAGGAGCAGCGTTACGAGGTGGTGGTGCGCTACGCGACCAGCGGTGCGACCCAGACCCTGCAGTTCGACAACGATCCGGGCTTCCGCCAGGGCGACCGGGTGCGGGTGAACAGGGGCGTGCTGTCGCGGGATGAGTGATCAGCAATAGAAAAGGCCGGTCCCTTCGCAGGGGCCGGCCTTTGTCGTCGAGCGGTCGGTTCAGGCCGTGGCCAGGACCTGGTCGTCGCCCGGCTGTTCGCTCTCGGCCTTCTGCTTGGCGCCGGCCTTGGCGCGCGAGCGCGAGGGCGGCAGGCGGCGCAGGGTCTTGAGCGCCTCGGCGTCCTTGATGCCGATGGTGCGCTGGTCGACGGTGATCAGGCCGATCTCGTTGAAAGCCGACAGGGTGCGGCTGACCGTTTCCAGGGTCAGGCCGAGGTAGCTGCCGATCTCGTGGCGGGTCATGCGCAGGTTGAACAGCTTGCTCGAGTAACCCATCGCGGCGAAGCGGTCGGCCAGCGAGACCAGGAAGCGGGCCACGCGCGCCTCGGCCGACAGGGCGCCGAGCATGCCGATCATGGTCTGCTCGCGCACCAGTTCGCGGCTCATGACGCCGTACATCATGTTCTCGAGCTCGGCGTGGACGCGGCCGAGGGCGGTCAGCTTCTTGAAGGGGAGCAGGATCAGGTCGCAGTCGGACAGGGCCACGGCTTCGGAGGCGTAGTGGCGGGTATGGATGCCGTCCACGCCCAGCATGTCGCCCTTCATCGGGAAGCTCAGTACCTGCTCGTTGCCGAATTCGTCGATGAGCACGGTTTTCAGGAAACCGGAGTTGACGATGTACAGGGTGTCGAAAGCCTGGCCGATGGTGTGGACGCGCTGCCCGGTCTTGAACTGGACGTGCTGGAACAGCAGCTCTTCGGAGGTCACGGAGACGCTGGCCGGGATGCGCAGCAGGTCGCAGACTTCCTTGAGGTTGGACCAGAGGCGTCCCTGGCG
This sequence comes from Telluria sp. ZB4P36, assembly GCF_059685865.1. Lineage (NCBI taxonomy): Bacteria > Pseudomonadati > Pseudomonadota > Betaproteobacteria > Burkholderiales > Oxalobacteraceae > Telluria > Telluria sp. ZB4P36. The sequence continues at coordinate 368,521 of NZ_JCASIE010000001.1, read as the reverse complement.
CTGGCGGCCGGCTTCCATGGGGGAGTGCAGGGTCGGCTGGGTGACATTGCGTTGTTCTGATGTTGGCTGGGACTGCATGCTCATCTCCAGGTGAAAGACTCAGGGTTTCAGGCGGCGACCACAGGGCGGAGCAGGCAACCGGCGCTGTGGAGGAGAACCCCGCTGCAGGCTGGCTCACGCTGGGACTTGGATCGCAAGCAAGTCGAAACGCTGAAATCAGTATGCCAACACGAGTCCGGCACGGATATCAGCGATGGCTGAATATGACGGTAGGAGGGGTCGGCGCCCTGTAGGAATAATCCGACGAGAAGCGGGTGCTACAGAGGGAAGGGCCGGGCAGGCGCCATCGGAGAAGGGATGATGCGAGGAAGGCAAAGCGCCCGGGGGCGGGCGCCGGTGGGCACGAAATCGCGCGTGGCCTGTCTAAATCGTCTTAGGCCTTCATCGGAGACAGTAGTCGATGCGCAACGGCGTACTGGACCATTTCCGACAGCGAACTCATGCCCATCTTTTGCATGATGCGGGTCTTGTGGGTGCTGACCGTCTTGACCGACAGGTGCAGATTATTCGCGATCTCGGTAATCGATTTCCCACCAACGAGTAGCGAAAACACCTCGAACTCGCGGTCCGACAGCTGTTTGTGCAAGAGCTGTTCGTTCGGCGCCATGATGTTCAGGGCCAGCTGTTCGGCGACTTCGGTGCTGATGTACGGACGGCCCGAGGCCACCTTGCGGATGGCGCCGACCAGCTGGGTGCCGGCGCTCTCCTTGGTGAGATAGCCCTGGGCGCCGGCGCGGATCGCCCGCACCGCATACTGCTCTTCCTCGTGCATGGTCAGGATCAGGATTGCCAGCTTGGGCGCTTCGCTGCGCACCTGGCGGATCAGGTCGACGCCGCTGCGGCCCGGCATCGACAGGTCGAGCAGCAGCAGGTCGAAGCCGCCCTGGCGGACCTGGGCCAGGACTTCGAAGCCGTTGGTCGCTTCGCCGGCGATCTCGATATCCGAGGCACCGTCGAGGATGCGCTTGAGTCCTTCGCGCATGATGGTGTGGTCGTCAGCAATTACGATGCGAATCATAAAACCATCCTTCAGGGTGAAAGCGACAATGTGCGCTTCAGGCTAACACAGGACGCCAAGGGCATTTGTCGTGCTTTCTCACCAGCCGCCCGGCGCTTCACACCGGCGCCGGCTCGCTGATCAGGCGGTGCACCAGGACCGGCTTGGTCGTGTGCGACAGCACCTTGTTGGTCACGCTGCCCAGCAGCAGCTGGCCCCAGCCGCTGCGGCCATGCGAGCCCATGAAGATCAGGTCGCAGCCTTCCTGCTCGGCGACGTCGACGATCTTGAGGGCCGCGGTGTCGGAAAACGCGGTCATGCAGGCATGCTTCAGGCCCGCGCCGGCGCAGGAACGCATGATCTTGCCCATGTACTCCTCGCCCATGCGGCGCATCTGCGCGATGTATTCTTCTTCGCTCGGGTAGGAGGGCGGGATGATCTCCACGTACACGGGATACTGGTAGTCGGGAGCGACGAACAGGGCCAGTACTTCGGCGCCCATCTGTTGCGCGAATTTGACGCCGGCGCAGGCCGTATGCTGCGACACGGCCGAGCCGTCGGTGGTGATCAGGATTTTGCGGTACATGGTTGACTCCCTCAATGGCCACGCCATTCTGGGGCGTCAGGGACGTGGCGGCGATTGCAAGAACGCAAACTGTTGAGCTCGATCAAACTTCAACCCCTTAATTCAGTGCAACAGTACACCGATGGGGCCATGCGCTTACGAAAAACAACACCTCCCTTGTGTAAATATTCAGGAACCGCTGCATTTAATTGTCGCGGAATTAAGTTTCGCTGTCCATTTTGTTGCGTCTCCATCTCCGAGATTTACCTACGGCAACCACGCTGCTACACTCCCATGCAGACTTGAACCATCCCGCATGGCGCCCATGCGCGCCCGGATGGATGCAGCAAACACCGAATTGCAACGCTCATTGCGCACTTACAGACACCATGGAGAAGCAGGGATTATGACCGACGCCGCTGACGATTTCGACGCACTATTCGAGGAAGTGGCGGCCCAGCGCGCCAGCGCTCCCGCTGCCCCGGCACCGGTGGCCGAGCCGGCGCCCGCGCCTGCCGCCGCCGCGGCCGACGAAGACGACCTCGAGTCCCTGTTCGACCAGGTGGCCGCATCGAGTGCCCCGGCCATCGCCGCCGTCGCCGCACCGGTGGCTGCGGCCGCTGCCGTGCCGGCCGCGAACGCCGTGGCGGGTGACGGCGAGCACGCCATGTTCGAACGCCTCGGCGGCATCGTGCGCCTGCTGCACGATTCGCTGCGCGAACTGGGCTACGACAAGGCGCTGACCGAGGCCTCGTCGGCCATCGTCGACGCCCAGGACCGCCTGGAATACGTCGCCAGCCTGACCGAACAGGCCGCCAACAAGGTGCTGAACACCCTGGACGACGGCATGCCGGCCCAGGACCTGCTGTCGAAGCAGGCCAAGGACATGGAAAACCGCTGGGGCGACCTGTTCTCGGGCAAGCTGAGCCTGGACGAGTTCAAGGCCCTGGCCGGCGACTCGCGCCAGTTCGCGGCCAGCGTGAACGAAGCGACCGAAGCCGAGAAGGCGCGCCTGCTCGAGATCATGATGGCCCAGGACTTCCAGGACATCACCGGCCAGCTGATCAAGAAGGTGGTGAAGATCACCCAGACCGTCGAGCAGGAACTGGCGCAGCTGCTGCGCGACCACGCGCCGGCCGACCTGAAGGAAAAGCTGGCGAAGAAGGAAACCCCGCCGGTCGCTGAACCGCTGATGCAGGGCCCGTCGGTGCCGGATACGGCGCTGAACCAGGACAACGTTGACGATCTTCTGGCCGATCTGGGATTCTAATGGACGATATGCTCAAGGACTTCGTCGTCGAGGCGATGGACCTTGCGGTGAATGTTGAAGAACATTTGCTGCGCCTCGAACGCGATCCGGACAACAAGGAAACGCTGAATGCGGTGTTCCGCTCCTTCCACACGATCAAGGGCGGCGCCGGCTTCATGGGCCTGCCCGCGCTGGTCGCGGCCTGCCACCTGACCGAAAACCTGTTCGACGCACTGCGCACCGGCGCCGCGCCGGTGACCCCGCTCGCGATCGAAGCGGCGCTCGAGGCCTCGGGCTTCGTGGCCGACCAGCTGAATGACCTGAACAACGGCACCCCGCCGGAAGGCCTGGCTTCGATGCCGGAAGCGCTCGAGCGCATCCTGACGGATGCGATCGAAGGCAAGGGCACGCCGAGCGCACCGGCCGCCGCACCGGTTGCTGCAGTCGTTGCAGCGGCGCCGAGCGCTGCGCCGGTCGCCGCCGCTCCGCCCCCGGCCGCCGGCGACGATGGCCTCGACTGGGTCGCCATGTACAACGCGGTGGTGCCGGCCAACGTTGCTATCGCGGCAGGATCGGCTGCAGCGGCCGTCGCTGCGGCGCCTGCCGCTGCAGCGCCGCTTGCCGCCGCCGACAGCGCGCCCGCCGCCAAGGCCTCGGGCTGGGACGGCGTCGACCGCCGTTCGAACGACAAGGTCGCCGATGCGCGCGCCGCCGCGGCCCCGGCCAAGGACGAAAGCATCCGTATCGATGCGGTCAAGCTGGACGCGCTGCTCGAAGTGGCGGGCGAGTCGGTGCAGGCCGCCAACCAGGCCGCCGTGCTGCTCGAGCGCCTGCAGCAGTTCAAGTTCGAGGGTCCGGCCGCCGCACTGATGGCGACGCTCACCGAGACCCTGGAACGCGCCTCGCGCTACTCGGCCGAACTGCAGCGCGCCACGCTGGCGACCCGCATGCAGCCGGTGGGCCGCCTGTTCCAGAAATTCCCGCGCCTGGTGCGCGAGCTGGCCAAGGACCTCGGCAAGGACGTCGAGCTGACCATCGAAGGCGCCGAGACCGAAGTCGACCGCGTCGTGGTGGACAGCCTGTACGACCCGCTGGTGCACATGCTGCGCAATGCGCTCGACCACGGTGTCGAGTCGCCCGAAGAGCGCGTCGCGGCAGGCAAGCCGGCCAAGGCCTTCATCCTGCTGAAAGCCTGGCAGGAAGCGAACAGCGTCATGATCGTGCTGCAGGACGACGGCAAGGGCATGGACCCGGTCAGGCTGCGCAAGAAGGCGATCGACAAGGGCCTGATTGGCGAGAACGGCGCCCCCAACGACGACGACGCCTACCAGCTGGTGTTCCTGCCGGGCTTCTCGACCAAGGAAGTGGCTTCCTCGGTCTCGGGCCGCGGGGTGGGCATGGACGTGGTCAAGACCGCGGTCGAGAAGAACCGCGGCGCGATCCGCATCGAGTCGCAGCTGGGCGCGGGCACGCGCTTCGCGATCCGCCTGCCGATCGAACTGTCGATCGTCCCGACCATGCTGGTGTCGACCTCGAGCGCCTCGCTGGCGCTGCCGATGGCCGTCGTCGAGCGCGTGGTCGAGCTGCCGGAAGAGTTCCAGTGCGTCGGCGGCGCCCCGGTGCTGAAGGACCAGGGGCGCCCGCTGCCGGTGCGTTCGCTGGCGCTGGCGCTGGGCTACGAAGCCTGCTCGGAACGCGTCGGCATCGTCATCAACGCCCCCCAGCCTTATATCCTTGCGGTGGAAGCGGTGGATGGCACGGCCGACCTGGTGATCAAGCCGATGACCGCGCTGTCGGTCGAAGGCATCACCGGTACCGCGCGTTCGGCCGAGGGCGAGCTGGTGCTGGTGGTCGGCCTGTCCTTCCTGATGGATGGCTGCCGTTCGAACGTTCGTCTGGCAGCGTAAGTAGTTGCCGCAGTGCGCAAAGCGGAGATTGTTTCCGCTCTGTGACAAAAGCGCATACAAAAGCCTGAGCAAGCCTGCTCAGGCTTTTTTTATTTGCATTTGAAGTTGTATATGCAAATAACATTTGCTCTAATTTTCGTTCATTGGCAGAAAAATGCGTTGCCCCGGCTTGGTGCGGCAGTGCACAATTATGGCATAATCAAAAACCGTCCCCGCATAAGGGGTACCGCGCTCACCGGATAGACCATGCAAAAAACGCTCTACGACAAACTCTGGGATTCCCATGTCGTGCGTGCCGACGCTGATGGCACCACAGTCCTCTACATCGACCGCCACCTGGTGCACGAAGTCACCAGCCCGCAAGCCTTCGAGGGCCTGCGCGAGGCCGGCCGCGGACTGTGGCGCACCTCGGCCAACCTGGCGGTGGCCGACCACAACGTGCCGACCACCGACCGTGCCCACGGCATCGCCGACCCGACCTCGCGCCTGCAGGTCGAAACCCTGGACGCCAACGCGAAGAGCTTCGGCCTCACCTACTTCAACATGAACGACAAGCGCCAGGGCATCGTCCATGTGATCGGACCGGAGCAGGGCGCCACGCTGCCCGGCATGACGGTGGTCTGCGGCGACTCGCACACCTCGACCCACGGCGCCTTCGGCTGCCTGGCGCACGGCATCGGCACCTCGGAAGTCGAGCACGTGCTGGCCACCCAGACCCTGCTGGCCAAGAAGTCGAAGTCGATGCTGGTGCAGGTCGACGGCGAGCTGCCCCCGGGCGTCACCGCCAAGGACATCGTGCTGGCCGTGATCGGCAAGATCGGCACCGCCGGCGGCACCGGCTACGCCATCGAATTCGGCGGCTCGACCATCCGCGCGCTGTCGATGGAAGGCCGCATGACGGTCTGTAACATGGCGATCGAAGCGGGCGCGCGCGCCGGCATGGTCGCGGTGGACGACACCACCATCGACTACGTGAAAAACCGCCCGCTTTCGCCCAAGGGCGAGCAGTGGGAACAGGCCGTCGCCTACTGGCGCACCCTGCATTCGGACGAAGGCGCGAGCTTCGATACCGTCGTCACGCTCGATGCGTCGGAAATCCGCCCGCAGGTCACCTGGGGCACCTCGCCCGAGATGGTGACCTCGGTCGACGGCCGCGTGCCGGACCCGCGCGACGAGAGCGACGCGGTGCGCCGCGGCGCCATCGAGAAGGCCCTGGCCTACATGGACCTGGCGCCGAACACCCCGATCGACCAGATCCAGATCGACAAGGTCTTCATCGGCTCCTGCACCAACTCGCGCATCGAAGACCTGCGCGCCGCCGCCGAGGTCGTGCGCGGCCGCCGGCGCGCGCCCAACGTCAAGCTGGCGATGGTCGTGCCGGGCTCGGGCCTGGTCAAGGAACAGGCCGAGCGCGAAGGTCTCGACCGCATCTTCGTCGATGCCGGCTTCGAATGGCGCGAGCCGGGCTGCTCGATGTGCCTGGCGATGAATGCCGACCGCCTGGAACCGGGCGAGCGCTGCGCCTCGACTTCGAACCGCAACTTCGAGGGACGCCAGGGGCAGGGCGGCCGCACCCACCTGGTGTCGCCCGCGATGGCGGCGGCGGCAGGCATCGCCGGCCACTTTGTCGACGTACGCGCACTCTGATGCGTTAATTCCGTTTTAACCCGTAACAACAGGAACATCATGAAGAAAGTCATCGCCCGTGTAGTTGCCACTTCGCTCGTCGCTCTCACCCTGGCAGGCTGCAACACCATCTCCGGCATCGGCCGCGATGTGCAGAAGGTCGGCCAGGTCGTCACCGGCGCCGGCGGCAAATAACAATTCAATAACAAGGAGCCGGAGCGACATGGATAAATTCACCGTACACGAAGGACTGGTGGCGCCGCTCGACCGCGCCAACGTCGACACCGACGCCATCATCCCGAAGCAGTTCCTGAAATCGATCCGCCGCACCGGCTTCGGCCCGAATCTATTCGACGAGTGGCGCTACCTGGACCACGGCGAGCCGGGCCAGGACTGCAGCACCCGTCCGGTGAACCCGGACTTCGTGCTGAACCAGCCGCGTTATGCGGGTGCCTCGATCCTGCTGGCCCGCAAGAACTTCGGCTGCGGCTCCTCACGCGAGCACGCACCCTGGGCCCTGCAGCAGTTCGGCTTCCGCGCCATCGTGGCGCCGAGCTTCGCCGACATCTTCTTCAACAACTGCTACAAGAGTGGTCTACTCCCGATTGTGTTGGAGGAAGAAGCGGTGGACGGCCTGTTCAAGGCGGTGGAAAGCACGCCCGGCTTCAAGCTGGTGGTCGATCTCGAGAAGCAGCGCATCGGCAGCGCCGACGGCAGCATCTGCTACGGCTTCGCGATCGACGACTTCCGCAAGTACTGCCTGCTGAACGGCCTGGACGACATCGGCCTGACCCTGCGCCACGCCGAGGACATCCGCGCCTTCGAACAGCGCCGCCTGGCGGCCCAGCCCTGGCTCGCAAACACGATTTAACAAGAGAGACCGCATGAAAATCGCAATCCTGCCGGGCGACGGCATCGGCCCGGAGATCATGGACCAGGCGGTCAAGGTCCTGAACGCCCTGGGTGAACCCTTCGAGATGGAAACCGCACAGGTCGGCGGCGCCGGCTACGCGGCCCACGGGCATCCGCTGCCGGAAGGCACCCTGAAGCTGGCGAAGGAAGCCGACGCGGTGCTGTTCGGCGCCGTCGGCGACTACAAGTACGACACGCTGGAGCGCGCGCTGCGTCCCGAGCAGGCCATCCTGGGCCTGCGCAAGGAGCTCGGCCTGTTCGCCAACCTGCGTCCGGCCATCCTGTATCCGGAACTTGCCGGCGCCTCGACGCTCAAACCCGAGGTCGTGTCGGGCCTGGACATCCTGATCATCCGCGAACTCACCGGCGACATCTATTTCGGCAAGCCGCGCGGCGTGCGCGAATGCCCGGACGGGCCGTTTGCAGGCCAGCGCGAAGGCTTCGACACCATGCGCTATGCCGAAGGCGAGATCCGCCGCATCGCCCACGTGGCCTTCCAGGCCGCGCGCAAGCGCGACCGCCGCGTGACCAGCGTCGACAAGGCGAATGTGCTGGAAACCTTCCAGTTCTGGCGCGACATCGTCACCGAGGTGCACAAGGAATACCAGGACGTCGAGCTCGAGCACATGTACGTCGATAACGCGGCCATGCAGCTGGTGCGGGCGCCGAAGAAGTTCGACGTCATCGTCACCGGCAACATGTTCGGCGACATCCTCTCGGACGCCGCCGCCATGCTGACCGGCTCGATCGGCATGCTGCCCTCGGCCTCGCTCGACGCGAACAACAAGGGCCTGTACGAGCCCTCGCACGGCTCGGCACCCGACATCGCGGGCCAGGGCGTGGCCAATCCGCTGGCGACCATCCTCTCAAGCGCGATGATGCTGCGCTTTACTTTCGGACGCACCGAGCAGGCCGACCGCATCGAGAACGCGGTCAAGCGCGTGCTGGCGCAAGGGCTGCGCACCCCCGACATTTACGAACCAGGTACCAGCAAGGTGGGTACCGAAGAAATGGGCAATGCGGTCCTGGCCGCGCTCCAATAATTTACATTCCAAGGAAAGCAAAATGAAACTGGTAGGCCTGGTAGGTTGGCGCGGCATGGTGGGCTCGGTCCTGATGCAGCGCATGCAGGAAGAGGGCGATTTCGACCACATCGAGCCGGTGTTCTTCACCACCTCGAACCCGGGCGGCGCCGCACCGAAGATGGCGAAGAACGAAACCACGCTGAAGAGCGCGAGCGACATCGCCGAACTGTCGAAGTGCGAGATCATCATCTCCTGCCAGGGCGGCGACTACACTTCCGAGATCTTCCCGAAACTGCGCGCCGGCGGCTGGAACGGCTACTGGATCGACGCCGCATCGACCCTGCGCATGAACGACGACGCCGTCATCGTGCTGGATCCGGTCAACAAGGAAGTCATCAAGAACGCCATGTCGCGCGGCGTGAAGAACTTCATCGGCGGTAACTGCACCGTGTCCTGCATGCTCATCGGCCTGGGCGGCCTGTTCGAGCAGGGCCTGGTCGAGTGGATGACCTCCATGACCTACCAGGCGGCATCGGGCGGCGGCGCCCAGCACATGCGCGAACTGCTGACCCAGTTCGGCACCATCAACGGCGCCGTCAAGCCGCTGCTGGACGATCCGGCTTCGGCCATCCTCGAGATCGACCGCACCGTGCTGGCCACCCAGCATGGCTTCTCAAGCGAAGAAACCAAGCAGTTCGGCGTGCCGCTGGCCGGCAACCTGATCCCGTGGATCGACAAGGACCTGGGCAACGGCCAGTCGAAGGAAGAGTGGAAGGCCGGCGCCGAGACCAACAAGATCCTCGGCCGCGGCGAAGGCTTCAATACCAAGGCGATTCCGGTGGACGGCCTGTGCGTGCGCATCGGCGCCATGCGCTGCCATTCGCAGGCGCTGACCATCAAGCTGACCAAGGACGTGCCGCTGGATGAGATCAGCGACATCATCGCCTCGCACAACCAGTGGGTGAAAGTGGTGCCGAACACCCGCGAAGCCTCGATGCGCGACCTGTCGCCGGCAGCCGTCACCGGCGGCCTGGGCATCCCGGTCGGCCGCCTGCGCAAGCTGGCCATGGGTGGCGATTACCTGTCGGCCTTCACCGTCGGCGACCAGCTACTGTGGGGCGCCGCCGAGCCGCTGCGCCGCATGCTGCGCATCGTGCTGGACAAGTAAGCATAGTCGGGGCCGGCCGGTAGCCGGCCCCGTATTCCGCGCATGTTGGCAGGCTTGCCACACCTCCTGCAAAATTGCTAAGCGCCTGTAATCAAACGCTATCAATTTCCTTCCGCATCGGTCATTCTGGCCACACATCCTCTCCAACTGCGCGCCCAGTGTGCGCCGGAAGCTTGCATGCTCTAGAGCATGATGATATGTTGAGACTCCCGGGAATTGTCTTTCCCCTGGCCAACTTCTTTCACTGCCAACTATGCATCTTCCTCAACGTCCTCCGCTCATGGCATTTGCGCTGAAATCAGTCACCGCGGCCGTGGCCAGCGCCGTGCTCCTGTCGTCCGCCGCTCACGCTGCCGGCCTCGGGAAACTGACGGTGCTGTCGGCACTCGGCCAGCCCTTGCGCGCCGAGATCGAACTGACGACGACCGCCGGCGAGGATGCCTCCAGCCTGGCAGTGAAACTGGCCTCTGCGGAAGCCTTCCGCGCGGCCAACATCGAATTCAACCCGGCCCTGCTGTCGCTGCGCTTCAACGTCGAGCAGCGCGCCGGCCGCCAGTTCATCCGCGTGAGCTCGACCCAGCCGCTGAACGAGCCCTTCGTGGACATGCTGCTCGAGCTGTCCTGGAACAACGGCCGCCTGGTGCGCGAATACACCTTCCTGCTCGACCCGGCCGAACTGCGCAGCACCCAGTCGGCCCAGGCGGCGGCGGAAGCCCGCCCGGCCGCGGCCCAGCCGGCAGTGCCGGCCGCCCAGCCGCGCGCGGCAGCCCCGCAACCGGCCGCCCAGCCGCAGGCGGAAGCGGCGCGCCGTGAAGCGCCGCCGCGTGCGGCCGCCCCGGCCGCCGCTGACGCTCCGTCGCGCTACCGCGTGCGCCCGGGCGACACCCTCGGCAAGATCGCGACCAGGCTCAAGCCGGCCGACATCTCGCTCGACATGATGCTGGTGGCGCTGTACCGCGCCAATCCGGACGCCTTCATCGGCAACAACATGAACCGCCTGAAGTCGGGCCAGATCCTGTCGGTGCCGGACTCGGACAGCCTGCGCGGCACCGGCGACGCCGAGGCGCGCGGCGTCGTGGTCGCGCACGCGGCCGACTTCAACGCCTACCGCAACAAGCTGGCCGGCCAGGTGGCCAACGCCGCCCCGCAGCGCACGCCGCAGGCCGGCCAGAGCGCGGCCGGCAAGATCACCGCCAAGGTCGAGGAACGCCCGACCGCCGCCAACGAATCGCAGGACCAGTTGCGCCTGTCGAAAGCCATCCAGGCCGCCGCCGGCGCGGGCGGCGCAAGCGCGAGCACCGAAGACGCCATCGCGCGCGAACGCGAACTGACGCAGGCCCAGGCCCGCGTCAAGGAACTCGAAAAGAACGTCAACGAGCTCGAACAGCTGATGACGGTGAAGAGCCGTTCCGGCAGCGAAGTACAGAACACGGCCGCCGCCGGCACTGCGGCAGTCCCGGCAAGCCCGCCGGCCAAGCCGGCCGCGCAGCCGAAGCCGAAGCCGAAGACCCCGGTGGTGGCGCAGCCGGAAGAGAAGGGCCTCGCCGACACGCTGATGGACAACATCAACATCGTCGCGGGCGGCGCCCTCGTCCTGCTGCTGGCCGCGCTGGGCATCTCGCAGCGCCGCAAGAAGCAAAAGAAGGAAGATCCCAAGACCGTGGTCGTCGAACCCTCGGTGCTGGGCGTGCCGGGCACGGCTGCGCACTCGCTGTTCGCGCAAGCGGGCGGCCAGAGCGTCGATACCAGCAACAGCGTGTTCAATTCCAGCTTCGCACCGTCGGCCTCGCAGCTCGACACCAATGAAGTCGATCCGGTGGCCGAAGCCGACGTCTATATCGCCTACGGCCGCGACGCCCAGGCCGAAGAGATCCTGAAGGAAGCGCTGCGTATCCATCCCGAGCGCCACCCGGTGCGCCTGAAGCTGCTCGAGATCTACGCGGCGCGCAAGGACCTGCGCGCCTTCGAAACCCAGGCCGGCGAGCTGTATGGCCTGACGCGCGGCCATGGCGACGAATGGACCCAGGCCGCGGCGCTCGGCCTGAGCATCGACCCGGCCAATCCGCTGTACGCCAGCGCCAGCGGCACCGCGCCGGTGGCACCGGCCCCGAGCCAGCAGGAGCGCGACCAGCAGTCGCTGCTGTCGCAGCAGCTGGAGGCTTCCTTCCGCTCCGGCGGCGCAGGCGCGCCGGCCGCAGCCCTCGGCGCAGGCGCCATGGCCGGCGCAGCCTATGCCGCGATGGATCACGACGAGCAGGACGTGACCGCCATGCCGGTGGCCGAGCAGCGTACCGATGACAACTCGCTCGATTTCGACCTCGGCGGCCTGAGCTTCGAGCCGGTCGCCAGCGGCGAGCCGATCGCCATGACCGGCCCCGACGCCGCGCAGGACGAGACCGCCGTGCACGAGCTCGATTTCGCGCTCGATCCGCTCGGTGATCCCATCACCGAGCCGCCTGCGGACGTCACCGCCGCACCGGCGCCGGCCTCGGAAGAGCCCTTCGATCTCGCCTTCGACATGAGCTTCGGCGAACCGGAAGCTGCCGCGCAGCCCGAGGTCCACGATGCAGCGCCGGCGCCGGCGCTGTCGCCGGTCGACATGGCCGGCCTGGCCGCGGAATTCGACCTGCCGCCGGCCGCTGCACCTGCGCCTGCGGCCGCGGAACACGATCCGCTGTTCGACCTCGACACCATGGACTTCGGCCTGCCGGCTACCCCGGTGCAGCCGGCAGCCGTGGCCGAGGCGACCCCGTTCCACGAAGAGGTGCCCGCAATCCTCGGTGCTCCGGCATCGAAGCCGGCGCTCGGCGCTGACGATCCGCTGTTCGACCTCGACACCATGGACTTCGGCAGCCCGGCCGAACCCGCCGCCGCGCCGACCCTGGCCCAGCCGGCGGTCGAGCCTTTCGACTTCGATGCGCCGCCGGCAGCCGCGGCCGCACCGGCGGAAGAAGCGTTCGCCTTCGACATGCCGCCGGCCACGGAAGACGACCCGTTCGCGCTGGAGGAAGTCCCGGCGATCACGCCGGCCGACCAGGCCGCGCCGACCCCGGGCATGCCGGTCGAGCCGTCCTTCGACCTGGCCGACATCGACCTCGACCTGGCTCCGTTCGAGCAGCCGGCGCTGGCCGATGCGGCCCTACCGGAAGCCGGCGAGGCTATCGAGCCGGCCGCGCTCTCGCCCGAATACATGGAAATGGAAACCAAGCTCGATCTCGCAATCGCCTACCAGGAAATCGGCGACAAGGAAGGTGCGCGTGAGTTGCTCGACGAAGTCATCAAGGGTGGCAGCAGCGAACAGGTGAGCAAGGCCAGCGCGATGCGCTCCCTGCTCGCGTGAGGCGCATCGCACTTGGTGTCCAGTACGTAGGCACCGCCTGGAACGGCTACCAGAAGCAGCCGGCGCGCAACACGGTCCAGGACCGCCTCGAGATCGCCCTCGAGAAGTTCGCCTGCACGTTTTTGGGAACCACCTGCGCCGGCCGCACCGACGCCGGCGTGCACGGCATCGAGCAGGTGGTCCACTTCGACACGGAACTCGACCGCGCCATGCAGAGCTGGGTGCGCGGCGTGAACGCCTTCCTGCCCGAGTCGATCGTGGTGCGCTGGGCGCATGAGGTCAAGCCCGACGCCGACGGCCTGGAGTTTCACGCGCGCTTCTCGGCGCGCTCGCGCACCTATCACTATGTGCTCTACAACCACCCCAACCCTTCGGCGCTGCTGGCCGGGCGGGCAGGGTGGACCTTCCGTCCGCTCGACGTCGAGCGCATGGTGGAGGCCGGGCAGCACCTGATCGGCGAGCACGATTTCTCGGCCTTCCGCGCCTCCGGCTGCCAGGCCAATTCTCCGGTCAAGCAGATGCACGAGGTGAGCATCCGGCGCTACGGCGACGTGATCGTGTTCACGGTGCGCGCCAGCGCTTTTCTGCACCACATGGTGCGCAACATCGTCGGCTCGCTCATCTACGTGGGCACCGGCCGCAACGAACCGGGCTGGATGAAAGAGGTGCTGGAAAGCCGCTCGCGCGACGCCGCCGCGCCGACCTTCATGCCGGACGGCCTGTACCTGGCCAAAATCGATTACGATCCCAAGTGGGGACTGCCGCAGGAGCCGGCCTCGCCCCTCCCTTTGCTGTAAGGATCGACATGCAACGCACCCGTATCAAGATTTGTGGCATCACGCGCGCGGAAGACCTGCGCGCGGCCGTTTCGTCCGGCGCCGACGCGCTGGGCTTCGTGTTCTATGCAAAAAGCCCGCGCTACGTCACACCCGCGCAGGCTGCTGAGCTATGCAAGGCGCTGCCGCCCTACGTCAGCGCGGTGGCGCTGTTCGTCAACGCGACGGTGGACGAGATCGAGGCGGTGGCGGCCAACGCGCCGCTCTCGCTGATCCAGTTCCACGGCGACGAAACGGCCGGGCAGTGCGCGGAGCTGGCTGCGGCGGTCCAGCGTCCCTTCGTGCGGGCCTTCCGCGTCAGGCCGGACACAAGCCCTGACGAACTGCTAGAATATGAGCGCACATACCGCGCCGCCAGTCCCTGGTTCTCCGGCCTCCTGCTGGACACCTGGGTGGACGCCTACGGCGGCGCAGGAAAGGTTTTCGATTGGTCTCTTGTCCCAAAAGAGCTCGCGCCTCGGGTCGTTTTGAGTGGTGGCTTGAACGTACAAAACGCGACTGACGCGATCGTACGTATTCGCCCTTTCGCGGTCGACGTCAGCAGTGGCGTCGAAGCGCAGAAGGGCATCAAGGATGCCCGCAGGATTGCCGACTTCGTCGGCGCCGTGCGGGCCGCCGACGCCATCATTTCGAGTGAGAACCATCATGAAAGATCGTCCTAGCGGGAACACCCCGTTATTTCAAACCCCGGATTACCAGCTGCCCGACCAGAGCGGGCACTTCGGCCCCTACGGCGGCAGCTTCGTCGCCGAGACCCTGTCGCACGCCCTGGCCGAGCTGAACGACGCCTATGCGCGCTATTCGACCGACCCCGAATTCCTCGAAGAATTCCGCTACGAGCTGGCCCACTTCGTCGGCCGTCCCTCGCCGGTCTACCACGCCAAGCGCTGGTCCGAGCAGACCGGCGGCGCCCAGATCTTCTTCAAGCGCGAAGACCTGAACCACACCGGCGCGCACAAGATCAATAACGTGATCGGCCAGGCCCTGCTGGCACGCCGCATGGGCAAGAAGCGCATCATCGCCGAAACCGGCGCCGGCCAGCACGGCGTGGCCACGGCCACCATCTGCGCGCGCTTCGGCATGGAATGCGTGGTCTACATGGGCAGCGAAGACGTCAAGCGCCAGGCCCAGAACGTCTATCGCATGAAACTGCTGGGTGCGACCGTGGTGCCGGTGGAATCCGGCTCCAAGACCCTGAAGGACGCGCTCAACGAAGCGATGCGCGACTGGGTCACCAACATCGAGAACACCTTCTACATCATCGGCACCGTGGCCGGTCCGCACCCGTATCCGATGATGGTGCGCGACTTCCAGTCGGTGATCGGCGAGGAATGCCGCGTGCAGATGCCGGCCATGACCGGCCGCCAGCCGGACTACGTGCTGGCCTGCGTCGGCGGTGGCTCGAACGCGATGGGCATCTTCTACCCCTACATCGACGAGCCGGGCGTCAAGCTGGTCGGCGTCGAGCCGGCGGGCGAGGGCCTCGAGACGGGCAAGCATGCGGCGTCCCTGAGCGCCGGCATCCCGGGCGTCCTGCACGGCAACCGCACTTACCTGCTACAGGATGCTAACGGGCAGATCATCGAGACGCATTCGGTGTCGGCCGGCCTGGATTACCCGGGCGTGGGGCCGGAACACGCCTGGCTGAAGGACATCAAGCGCGCCGAGTACGTGTCGATCACGGACGAGGAAGCGCTGGCGGCCTTCCACGACTGCTGCCGCATCGAGGGAATCATCCCGGCGCTGGAATCCTCCCACGCGATCGCCTACGCGGTGAAGTTGGCGAGCACGCTGCCGAAGGACCAGCTCATCCTGGTCAACCTGTCGGGCCGCGGGGACAAGGACATGCACACGGTGGCGCAGAGGATGGGGCTGGATTTCAGCTGATCATCCCTTTCGCACCTCCCGTGAACCTCGAATAGAAAGTACAGCATGTCCCGTATCGCATCGACCTTTGCCGCGCTCAAGGCGCAGAACAAGACCGGCCTCGTCACCTTCATCACCGCCGGCGACCCCGGCCCCGAACTGACCGTGCCCCTCATGCACGCCCTGGTGGAGGGCGGCGCCGACGTCCTGGAACTGGGCGTCCCGTTTTCCGACCCGATGGCCGAAGGCCCGGTGATCCAGCGCGCCTGCGAGCGCGCGCTCAAGTTCAACATCGGCCTGCCGGACGTCTTCAATTTCGTGCGCGAGTTCCGCAAGACGGACAGCAGCACGCCGGTGGTCCTGATGGGCTACGCCAACCCGATCGAACGCATCGGCCCGGACAACTTCATCCGCTGCGCGAAAGAAGCCGGGGCCGACGGCGCGATCGTGGTCGACTATCCACCGGAAGAGTGCGCGGCCTTTGCGGAAGCCATGCGCGCCAACGATCTCGACCTGATCTTCCTGCTCGCGCCGACCTCGACCACGAAGCGCGTGCAGCAGGTGGCCCAGTACGGCAGCGGCTTCAGCTACTACGTCTCGCTGAAGGGCGTGACCGGCGCCGGCACCATCGACACGCTTGATGTGGCGCGCCGCGTGGCCGCGATCCGCGAACACGTCAAGCTGCCGATCGGCGTCGGTTTCGGCATCCGCGACGGCGCTACCGCGCGGGCGGTGGCGGAAGTGGCGGATGCAGTGGTGATCGGCAGCCGCATCATCCAGGAACTGGAATCGGTACCGAAGGAGCAGGCCGTGGACGCGGTACGAAGCTTCACCGCAGGTATCCGCAGCGCCCTCGACGCCTGAACGGTAGGGTCAGAGTCGAATTGTCGAGAAACTTTCAAGAATCTCCTGTAATTCGACTCTGACCCTCATTACGAAACAATTGATCGCCCTGCCAACAATGAGGGTCAGAGTCGAATTGTGGGGCAATTCCTCTCGAGGGGGCGAGGCTGGTCGTCAAACTTATTGCCATTACGCAAGAGCTGACTTGTGGCAGCACGTCACGCCACGTAGGGCATGGCGGTACATTGAATTCGGTTCTCCCGATAACGAATTTTTTGGAAACTGCCCATGAAGATACAGATCGTAAATGTCTCGGTAACTCAATCAGCGAAGGTCCTGGCCGTCTTGTACATGGTGATGTCGATCCCCATCGTGGTCGTGCTGGCTGCGGTTGGCCTGCTCGGCGCTGGCGTTGCCGGAATGCTGGCGATGTTGCTGGCGCCGCTCATCTATGGAGTGCTGGCCTTCCTGGGGGCGGGCTTGGCTGCTTGGCTCTATAACGTGGTCGCGCAGTTTGTCGGTGGCCTCGAATACAGCACGAAGGAGGTCGAGGACGCCCCGATCAGCGCCTGAAGCCCAGCAATCACTCAAAAGTAGGGTCAGAGTCGAATTATTCGGATACATCCAACAGTTTCCCGATAATTCGACTCTGACCCTAATTGCTGTGTAGTACACGTAACTTGAGGCAATGAGGGTCAGAGTCGAATTGCAGGAAATTCTGGAGAATTGCCCAACAATTCAACTCTGACCCCAAAGTTGAAAGAATGATAATTGGCAGGGTGACACGATTCGACAAGCGGGTCGCTTGCGGCTACACTACCGCCACTTCGAAGACTTGCCGCAAGGAGAAAAGATGAGTTGGCTAGAAAAACTGCTGCCCCCACGGATCCAGCGCTCCGATGCCGCCAACCGCAAGACCATGCCCGAAGGGCTGTGGGTCAAATGCCCGTCGTGCGAATCGGTCCTGTACCGCGCCGACCTGGAATCGAATCTGCACGTATGCCCGAAGTGCGATCACCACATGCGCATCCGCGCCCGCGAGCGCCTCGATGCGCTGCTCGACGAGGGCGGCCGCTATGAGATCGGCCAGGAAGCCCTGCCGGTCGATACCCTGAAGTTCAAGGACAGCAAGAAGTACCCTGACCGCCTCAAGCAGGCCATGGATGCCACCGGCGAAACCGATGCGCTCATCGTGCAGGGCGGCTCGATCATGAGCCTGCCGGTCGTGGTGGCCTGCTTCGAGTTCGAATTCATGGGCGGCTCGATGGGCTCGGTCGTCGGCGAACGCTTCGCCCGGGGCGCCCAGGTGGCGCTGGAGCAGAAGGTGCCCTTCATCTGCATCACCGCCACCGGCGGCGCCCGCATGCAGGAAGGCCTGCTGTCGCTGATGCAGATGGCCAAGACCACCGCGATGCTGACCAAGCTCTCGGAAAAGAAGCTGCCCTTCATCAGCGTGCTGACCGACCCGACCATGGGCGGCGTGTCGGCGTCGTTCGCCTTCATGGGCGACGTCGTCATCGCAGAACCGAAGGCCCTGATCGGCTTCGCCGGTCCGCGCGTGATCGAGAACACCGTGCGCGAGAAGCTGCCGGAAGGCTTCCAGCGCGCCGAGTTCCTGGTGCAGAAGGGCGCCGTCGACATGATCGTCGACCGCCGCAAGATGCGCGAAGAAATCGCCCGCCTGCTGGCGCTGCTGCAAAACCAGGCCGCCGACGCGCTGGCCTGACATGGCCGCATCGAAGGCTGGCTGGTCGCTCGCCGACGGCCTGGACTACGTATTTTCGTTTTTCACGTCCGGTCACGACAAGCAGCGCGGACGCTTCGACCGCGATGTGCGCCAGCCAGAGATCTTCGCCGGCATCGCCCGGCAGCACGGCCTTCTGCCTGACCCGGAAAGGACCGTGCTCGTCACGGGCAGCAAAGGGAAGGGCAGCTGCGCCCGCCTCGCGGCGCAGCATCTGCAGCGTGCGGGGAAAAAGACCGGCCTGATCCTCACGCCGGAGGAACTGAGCCACCTCGACCGCATCCGGCTCGACGGCAAGCCGATTCCGGAAGACGCCTTCCTGTCCTGCCTCGCAGGCCTGCGCGCAAGCCTGGAGACGCCATCGCCCGGGCAGCGCGACAGCTATTACCATTCCCCCACCGCGATCTTCCTGCTCGTCGGCCTCGCCTGGTTTCGCGAGCAGGGCGTCGAGGCCTTCGTCATCGAGGGCGGCCGCGGGGCGCACTACGACGAGATCGGGCAGATTCCTGCCGCGGTCGGCATCGTGAGCAGCGTCTTGCTGGAACACGCCGGCAAGCTGGGGCCGGGCTTGCGCGAGATCTGTGCCGACAAGCTGTCCCTGGCGCGCCACTGCCGCACCGTGCTGTGCGCGCCGCAAGTGCGCGACTGTGCCCTTGCCGTGGGCCTGACGCTGCCGCCCACGGTGCAGGTGGTGGCGCCAGCCGCGACGCGCGGCGGTTTGCCGGGCTGGGTCGCGACGGCGGAAGCGCTGGCGCTGGCCGCCGTGCGCATGCTGGGACTCCCGGCCAAGCCCCTGGCCGCGGTGGGCGCGCTGCCTTCGTGTCAGCTGATCGATGCACGCCATTCGTCCCGCCTGCGCAAGGGGCAGACCGTATTCCTGGACGGCGCCGTCGGCGCCGATTGCCTCGACCTCGACTACATCCGCTCCGCCCAGTGTGATCCGGGTGCGGTCGTGCTCGGCATGACGGCCGACAAGGACTTGCCCGGTCTGCTCGGGCGCCTGCGCACAGCCGGCTTGAGCACTATTTTCTTCTTCGGCGCGGACAGCCCGGTCGGCCACGTCGCTGCTCCCGTGATCGAGGGCAGCTGGTCGGGCCGCTTCGATACGGTGACCGGCATGGACGAAGCCTCGACCGCGGCCTTCCTGGACCTGCTGGAGCGCCATGAACGCGTCTACGTGATCGGTGTGCAGGTGTTCCTGCGCTCGGTCCGTAGTGCCTTGCAGCTCAGCGAATTAAGTCATTGAATGTCTATTCGTAAAAGCATTTTATTCTTGAATTTCCGCTTCAGCGAGCGGGTGGTGACGGAATCCGGCAGCAACTTCGACCGTATCGCCGGGATGCGCCCACGCGAGCGTTTCGAACTGCTCGCGACCCTGGAAGGCCGGGCTGCGCGGCGCTGCGGCATCGACGATCCGCTGTTCAAGTCATCGCGTTTCACCGGCGTGATGCGCAGTCTGATCAGCAATTTGTTTGGGCGTCATAATATCTTCCGCTTCGACACGCCCGGCTTGCCGGCGACAATGCGCGTCGCCATGGAAGGCGAGGACGCGACCACGCGGGTGGAAGATTTGTTTGCCTGCTTCAGCGGCAGTGCGGATGCGTCCGGCGTCGAAGGCGACGACCTCGTATTCTGCATCGTGTTGGGGCACGTGGATGAGGCCGAGCTCGAGCCCGGCCGCACGCCGTTCTTGCTGAACCGGCGACCCAAGGACTACCAGGATGCCATCGCTTTCCTCGAACTGTGCGCGCCGGCGCTGACCGGCATGTTCCAGCCCGAGCGCTTCAGGCAGTTGCCGATACCCGGCTTCTACCTGCTCCCTCAGGGAAAGTGGCAGAGTACGCCGGCGGCCGAGCCCGCAACAGCCGTGACGGCCCAGGCGGAGAACGCCGTGCTGGCGGCGGTCGGGTGCTACCTCTTCTATTGCTGGCTCATATGCCAGCGCGCGGAACGCCTGCTCAACGAGCTCTCGTTCGAGGGCGAGCGCGACATGGAATCGCGCAAGCTGATCCTGACGCGAAAGAAGACCGTGGCGGCGCTGCGTTTCGCCAACGTCAAGAACCGTGCCGAGCCGGGATCGCCGACCCTGTCGGTATTCTTCGGCATGTACACCTCGTTCCGGCTGCAGGAGCAGCTGAGCAACCTGGTGGAAGTCTCGGAAGAATTTCAAAAAACAATCAGCCTGCAAGAGAATTACCTGGCATCCGCCCAGATCGCGAACATCCAGTGGATCCTGTTCGTTTTCACTATCCTGAGCGTCGGCGTGGCCTTCAACGCGCTGCCGGTACCCCCCTTCGTGTTCAGCGGAACCAAGAACGTCCTGCTGGAACCGGGTTTTTGGATCGTGTTCGGATTCGTCGTACTGGGCGCGTTCGGCATCTGGGCAGTGCTGCATTTCTCCGGGCCGTGCCGGCGCTTCATGCGCCGCGCCCTTGGCTGGGTCTTCAATCGTCGTAACAGGTAGGACGGAATCATCATGAGCTGGCAAGACATTCGCGCACAGTGGAGCGAAAAACCTATTCAACTGGGCCTGGAGCGGGTGCAGGCGGCGCGTGCCGCGCTCGACATTGCCGCGGCGCCGCCGGTGGTCATCACGGTGGGCGGCACCAACGGCAAGGGATCGACCTGCGCGATGCTCGAGTCGGTGCTGTTGCGCGCCGGCTACCGCGTCGGCTGCTATACCTCGCCGGACTTCCTGAGCTTCCGCGAGCGCATCCGGCTCAACGGCGCGCCCGCCGAGGACGCTGAGCTCGACCGTGCGTTCGGCCGGGTCGCGGCGCACGATGCGGCCACGAGCCTGTCCGCATTCGAACTCGATACGCTGGCCGCACTGGACATCTTCCAGCATGCGGAGCTCGACGTCTGGATCCTCGAGGTCGGACTGGGCGGACGCCTGGATGCGGTGAACATCCTGGACGCCGACGTGGCGATCGTCACCAGCGTCGACATCGACCATGCCAGCTACCTGGGCGACACGCGCGAGAAGATCGGCTTCGAGAAGGCGGGCATCTTCCGCCCGGGGAAGGCCGCGATCTGCAGCGACCCGGTGCCGCCGCGATCGCTGATCGATCACGCCGAGGCCATCGGCGCCGACCTGTGGCTGCTGGGCCGCGACTTCAACTACCAGGGCGACCAGCAGCAGTGGAGCTATGGCGGACGCTCGCAGCGCCGCAATTCGCTTGCCTATCCGGCGCTGCGCGGCGCCAACCAGCTGCTGAATGCCGCGGCCGTGCTGGCCGCGCTCGAGGTGCTGCGCATGCAGCTGCCCTGCGGTGCGCAGGAGGTGCGCGCCGGCCTGGCGATGGTCGAGCTGCCGGGACGCTTCCAGGTGCTGCCTGGCCGTCCCACCCAGGTGCTGGACGTGGCCCATAATCCGCATGCGGCCGCGGCCCTCGCGCACAACCTCGGCAACATGGGCTTCCACCGCTTTACCTATGCGGTGTTCGGCATCATGGAAGACAAGGACATCGAGGCCGTGATCGCGCCGCTGCGCGGCATCGTCGACCACTGGTGCGTCACCGCGCTGCCGACGCCGCGTTCGGCGCAGCCGGAACAGGTGGCGGAAAAGCTCGCGGCGCTCAGGCCCGCAGGTGCAAAAGAGGACGATTTTTCGGTCACCAGCTTCGCCACGCCGGCCGAGGCCTATGCAAACGCCGTGAGCCGGGCAGGGGAGAATGATAGAATTGTGGTCTTTGGCTCGTTCTTCACGGTCGCCGGCGTGATGGCGGCCCGTAAATCCTCTCTTCACTGACTCTTGAAACGCATGGGCTTGTTCTCGTTCGGTAGCAAAAACAAGCAAGACACTGTCCGGGACAGCGGCCACTTCGTCAAGGATGACGATGCCGCCTACGGCGAACGCGCCCGCACCAAGCGCGCTTCCCACGCCGGCGAGGGCGCAAGCCGCGGGCGCGGCCGCGCCGGCGCCGACCCGATCCTCCCCGAAAAGAAGCGCGCGCGCCGCCGACTGGTAGGCGCCATTGCGCTGGCCCTCGCGGCCGCGGTCGGCCTGCCGATGCTGCTCGACTCCGAGCCCAAGCCGCTCGGTGCCGACATCGCCATCAACATCCCGTCGAAAGACAAGGCTGCGGCGCTGCCGGTGCCTGCCGCCGCCACCGTCGACAGCGGCGAGGAAATCGTCGAGCCGGCCGATGCGCCGCTGGCCACGGTCGCGACCCCGCCGGCCGATCCACCGCCGCTGCGCACGCTCGACACCGCGCGCACCGAGCCTGCCGCGCCGAAGGTCGAGCCGAAGCTCGAGCCCAAGGTGGAGCCCGCCAAGCCGGAACCGAAGCGCAAGCCTGAAGCGGAGCTGCATCCGAAGGTCGCCGACCTCGAAGCCAAGAAGAGCGAAAAACCGGCCGCCAAGCCGACCCAGGACGAGGCCGCGCGCGCGCTGGCCATCCTCCAGGGCAAGCCGGTGGTGCAGGCCGCCGGCCCGTCGCAGAAATACGTGGTGCAGGTGGCGGCGCTGGCCACCCAGCAGAAAGTCGACGAACTGCAGGGCCGCCTGCGCGCGGCCGGCGTGTCCTCGTTCACCGAGAAGTCGGGTGAGCTGATCCGCGTGCGCGTGGGGCCGTACACCAAGGAAGAGGGCGAGAAGATTCGCTCGAAGCTGATCGCCATGGGCCTGTCGGGCACCCTGGTGCCGCTGTGATGAGGCTTGCGCGGGCGTGACGATTTTCGATTACCTGGTGTTGTTCGTACTGGTATCGTCGGTCATCATTTCCACCCTGCGCGGCCTGGTGAAGGAGATCCTGTCGCTGCTGGGCTGGGTCGTGGCCTTCGTGGTGGCGAACGCCTACGGCGCCCAGCTGGCGCCGATGCTGCCGGATATGCTGCCGGGCGAGAGCGCCCGGCTCATCCTGGCCTTCATCGTGCTGTTCCTCGGCGTGCGCATCCTGATGGGCCTGCTGTCGCTGGCGATCGGCGCCCTGATCACCGCCACCGGCCTGAGCCTGGCGGACCGCGGCCTGGGAGGATTGTTTGGATTGGCGCGCGGCATTGTAATCGTGCTTGCCGCCGTCATATTGTGTGGGATGACGTCCATTCCGCAACAGGATTTCTGGAGAAACGCGCTGCTCTCGCCCATGGCGGAAACCGGGGCGCGCACCGTGAAACCGTTTCTTCCCGCTGCGCTTGCGCAGCACGTGAAGTTTTAATTTTTGTAATCAGGCAGTCCAGTTTTAGGAGCGCACCATGTGTGGCATCGTCGGCGTCGTCTCGAACAATCCCGTCAACCAGCTTCTGTATGATGCCTTGCTGCTGCTGCAGCATCGCGGACAGGATGCTGCGGGCATTGCAACCAATCACAGCAGCATGTTCTCGATGTACAAGGCCAACGGCCTGGTGCGCGACGTGTTCCGCACGCGCAACATGCGCTCGCTGCAGGGCAATACCGGTATCGGCCACTGCCGCTACCCGACCGCGGGTTCGTCGAGCGAGGAAGAGGCGCAACCCTTCTACGTCAACGCCCCGTTCGGCATCACCCTGGCCCACAACGGCAACCTGACCAACCAGGCCGAGCTCAAGGAAGAGCTGTTCCGCAACGACCGCCGCCACATCAACACCGATTCCGATTCGGAAGTGCTGCTGAACGTGCTGGCCCACGAAATCCAGGAAGCGGCCGACGGCTACAATCTGGACACCGATGCGGTGTTCAAGGCGGTGTCCGCCGTGCATCGCCGCGTGCGCGGCGCCTATGCGGTGGTGTCCCAAATCGCCGGCCACGGCATGCTGGCCTTCCGCGATCCCTTCGGCATCCGTCCGCTGTGCCTCGGCATCAATGAAACCGAGCAGGGCACCGAATACCTGGTGGCGAGCGAATCGGTGGCGCTGGAAGGCCTGGGCTTCCGCTTCGTGCGCGACATCGCGCCGGGCGAGGCGGTCTTCATCGACAACGACGGCAAGCTGTACGAGCGCCAGTGCGCCGAGAACCCGTCGCTGAATCCCTGCGCCTTCGAATTCGTCTACCTGGCCCGTCCGGATTCGGTGATCGACGGCGCCTCGGTGTACGCGACCCGCCTGCGCATGGGCGAATACCTGGCCGACAAGATCCGCCAGGAGATCCCGGAAGGCGAGATCGACGTGGTCATGCCGATCCCCGATTCCTCGCGCCCGGCCGCGATCCAGCTGGCCCTGAAGCTCGGCGTCGAGTACCGCGAAGGCTTCATCAAGAACCGCTACATCGGCCGCACCTTCATCATGCCGGGGCAAGGGATGCGCAAGAAGTCGGTACGCCAGAAGCTCAACGCCATCGCCTCCGAGTTCAAGGACAAGAACGTGCTGCTGGTCGACGACTCGATCGTGCGCGGCACCACCAGCCGCGAGATCGTGCAGATGGCGCGCGACGCCGGCGCCCGCAAGGTGTTCTTCGCCTCGGCCGCGCCGCCGGTGCTGTACCCGAACGTGTACGGCATCGACATGCCGACCCGCGACGAGCTGATCGCCCATGGCCGCACCGTCGAGGAAGTCTGCGCCGAGATCACCGCCGACCGCCTGGTCTACCAGGACGTGGATGCGCTCAAGCGCGCCATCTCGGACGTCAACCCGGCCCTGAAGAACTTCGAGGCTTCCTGCTTCGACGGCGTCTACGTGACCGGCGACGTGACCCCGGAATACCTGGACCGCCAGGAAACCGCGCGCCATAACCCGAAGCAGAACCAGATCGAGGATCCGGTGCGCACCCAGCTGAACCTCAACACCCCGGCGACGGCGGAGTAAGGCCAGCCATGAGCGACCGGAAGTACGGTTTCACGACCACCATCCTGCACAACGACCGCCGCAAGGCGGTCGAGCAGGGTTCGCTGCACAAGCCGGTGCACACCTCGGTAGCCTTCGGCTACAACGATGCGCGCCAGCTGGCCGCGGTCTTCCAGGGCAAGGAACCGGGCTTCCGCTACGGCCGCCAGGGCAACCCGACGGTGAGCGCGCTCGAGGACAAGATCAGCAAGATGGAAGACGGCGTCGGCACCCTGTGCTTCGCCACCGGCATGGGCGCCATCGGCGCGCTGTTCCAGGCGCTGCTGCGCGCGGGCGACCATATCGTCTCGTCCTCCTTCCTGTTCGGGAATACCAACAGCCTGTGGCAGACGGTGGCGGGACAGGGCGTCGCGGTGGACTTCGTCGACGCGACCGATGTCGCCAATGTCGAAGCGGCCTTGACCCCGGACACGCGCATGGTCTTCGTCGAAACCATCGCCAATCCGCGCACCCAGGTCGCCGACCTGGCGCGCATCGGCCAGCTGTGCCGCGAGCGCGGCATCCTCTACGTGGTCGACAACACCATGACCACGCCCTACCTGTTCCGCCCGAAGGCGGTGGGCGCGGGCCTGGTGGTGAATTCGCTGACCAAGTCGATCGGCGGCCACGGCAATGCGCTGGGCGGCGCCCTGACCGATACCGGCCTGTTCGACTGGAGCGCCTACCCGAACATCGCGGCGAACTTCCGCAAGCAGCCGGCCGCCAACCAGGGCCTGGCCCAGCTGCGCGCCAAGGCCTTGCGCGATTTCGGCGCTGCCCTCGGGCCGGAAGCGGCGCACCATATCGCGGTCGGCGCCGAGACGCTGGCCTTGCGCATGGAACGCACCAGCGCCAACGCGCTGGCGCTGGCGCAGATGCTGGAAGCCGATCCGCGCGTGGCGGCCGTTCACTATCCGGGCCTGGCCTCGCACCCGCAGCATGGCATCACCAAGGAGCTGTTCCGCGCGGCTGGCTCGCTGTTGAGTTTCGAGCTGCGCGAGGACATCGACTGCTTCGACTACCTGAACCGCCTCAAGCTCGGCATCCCGGCCAGCAACCTGGGCGACACCCGTACCCTGGTGATCCCGGTGGCGCACACGATCTTCTTCGAGATGGGGGCGGAGCGGCGCGCCAGCATGGGCATCGCCGAGTCCCTGATCCGGGTATCGGTCGGCATCGAAGATACCGACGACCTGCTGGCGGACTTCCGCCAGGCGCTCGACGCGTAATGACACCGGCAGCCTTTGGGCTGCCGTTTTGTTTCAGCGGTTGAGCACGCCGGCCGATTACCGCTATCATGGGCTTTCTTATTCCTTATTCCTCACCTGCCCATGAAGACCAAGCTGTTCCTTGCATCCCTGCTGCTGTGCGGTGCCGCCTTTGCCGGCGAGCTGGAAGACGCCAATGCCCTGTTCGCGAAGAAGGATTACGCGGGTGCGTTGAAGATCTATACCAAGCTGGCGAATGCCGGCAATCCCGAGGCGCAACAGGCCCTCGGCCAGATGTACTGGTACGGCGAAGCGGGGCAGGTGGACGAGGCCAAGGCCGAGGCGCTGTTCAAGAAGGCTGCCGCCAAGGGCAACAAGGTCGCGGTCGCCTCGCTGGAACTGATGGACCAGCGCGTCAAGCGCCGCAAGGAAATCGATTACTGGATCAAGGGCTATGACGGCGAAGACCTGAAATCGGGCGAATACCGCTGCACCACGCCGCGCATTCCGGCGATGTCGAAGGTTAACGCGGATATCGACCGCATCGGTGCGGCCGTGCAGTCATGGCAGGACTGCTACAACAAATACGTGACCAACCTGAACGCGGCCATGCCGCTGACCCAGCGTATCCCGGCGGATATCGCCAAGCTGATGAACAAGGAAGAAACGGAGCAGTCGACCGCCTACCTGAAGCAGCTCCAGGAAAACCTGAGCGAGGAAGCGAAAGTCAGCTCGAAGCTGGTGTTGGCGGATTTCGCGGCTTGGCGCTCGGCAACCGAGGCCTATGTGGCGGAGCACAACAAGATGGTGAAGTCCGCCAAGAAGGATTCGCACTGGGCGGACAAGAAGATCCAATAAGACGCGATTGAACGCTTCGGCGGCTTGCCGCCGAAGCGTTCATGGCAGGCCTCAGTGCCAGCTGCGCATCAGGCCGACGGCCAGGCCTTCCAGCGCGAACTCGTCTTCCGGCGTCACCTGGATCACCTTGAAGTCCGGGTTTTCCGGCAGCAGTTCGACCAGGTTGCCGGTCTTGCGGTAGCGTTTGACGGTCACTTCCTCGCCCAGGCGGGCCACCACGATCTGGCCGTTTTTGGCGCTGTCGATCTTCTTGACCGCCAGGAAGTCGCCGTCGCAGATGCCGGCGTCGCGCATCGACCAGCCTTTGACCTTCAGCAGGAAATCGGGGCGCGCCGAGAACATGGCGGCATCGACGGAATAGGTGGCTTCGACGTGTTCCTGGGCCAGGATCGGCGAACCGGCGGCCACGCGGCCGACCAGCGGCAGCGACATCATCAGGGCCGCCGGGACCATGGGGACCTGCTCGACCGAGGCGCCGACCAGGCGGATGCCGCGCGAGGTGCCCGGCGAAATCTCGATCGCACCCTTGCGCGCCAGGGCTTGCAGGTGTTCCTCGGCCGCATTGGCCGACTTGAATCCCAGCTCGGCCGCGATTTCGGCGCGGGTCGGCGGGAAGCCGGTGTTTTCGATCGCTTCCTTGATCAGGTTGAGGATCTGTTCTTGCCTTGCAGTGAGCTTGAGCATGTCGTGCGGCTGGATAGTTGTATGACCAGACTGTATTTTTATACAGTATTTCGCAAGACGCAAGGGGATTCCGAAATTTTCTCGAAAAACTTCGTTGACGTTGGATTTTCAACTCAGGGCCGGGGTCGCTGCAAGCAGCGGCCCCGGCCGGGCGATTACCAGCCGCAGGCTTCTTCGTTGGTGACCACGCCGAAGTCGGTGCGCTCGCCGACCTGGACCCAGCGGCCCTGGCAGGTGAAGGTGCGGGTGCCCACTTCAGTCGTGTAGGTCGCGTCCGAATAATAGGTCAGGGTCGTGGTATAGCCAGGATAGGCGTAGGCAGCCGCCGATACGAGGATGGCGGCGACGCCGAGATAAATCCTTTTCAACTTCATCTTGTCTCCGATCGTTATTGAGGTAACTCATGTGCTCGGACCGTTGTCCGGCGAGTAAATACTAGCACCCCATATGAAACAATCGACCGGTGAAAATTCACATTATTGTATTTAATGCAATGTGCATAGCGGTGCCGGGACTGCAGCACTTGGTCCCTTCCGCTTGTCCTCGAGCCCGGGATCGTGTTACGATAGCCGGCTTTCCCTTCCCACACTCGTCTTGACGCCGAGGTGGGCATTTGTTTAAACGTCCTTAAGGAGTGTTGCATGCGTCATTATGAAATCGTTTTTATCGTCCACCCGGACCAGAGCGAGCAAGTCCCGGCGATGATCGAGCGTTACAAGACCACGGTGACCAGCCGCGGCGGTAACATCCATCGCGTGGAAGACTGGGGCCGTCGCCAGATGGCTTACCAGATCCAGAAGCTGCCGAAAGCCCACTACATCTGCCTGAACATCGAGTGCGACAACGAGACCCTGGTCGAGCTGGAAACCGCATTCAAGTTCAACGATGCCGTCCTGCGTCACCTGACCGTCAAGATGAAGAAGGCCGAAACCGCACCGTCGCCGATGATGAAGTCGGTCCAGCGCGAAGACGCAGCCAAGAGCCACCGCGCAGAAGCAGCAGCTCCTGCCGCTGCCCCGGCCGCAGCTGCCTGAGTTTTTTCTCGGGAATTCATAGAGCGCAGTGAACCGGTTCCAGCTCATCGCGACCATCGCGGAGCGTGACGTACTGCGTTATACCCCGGCCGGCGTCCCCATCGTGGGCGCGATCCTGATGCACGATTCGCAGCAGGTAGAGGCCGGAGTGGCAAGGCAGGTCGCGTTTGAAATCCCTGCGCTCGGCGCGGGCGAGATTTCAGGCAGGCTGGAAAGCGCCGAACTCGGTGCCGCCTACCGCTTCGAAGGATTCCTGGCCAGGAAAAACCGCAACAGCAAAGCCTTGGTGTTTCACATCATTGATTTCAGTGCTGCATAACGCAGCGCAATTTAGATTAGATACAGGAGCCTCGAAATGGCATTCGGTAAAAAGTTCGACAAAAACAAAGCTAAGCTCAAAGAGAAGCGCAAACAGCAAAACCCGCTGTTCAAGCGCAAGAAGTTCTGCCGCTTCACCGCTGCGAACGTGGAACAGGTCGATTACAAAGACGTCGACACCCTGAAGGACTTCGTCCAGGAAAACGGCAAGATCATGCCGGCACGTCTGACCGGCACCAAGGCGCACTACCAGCGCCAGGTCGACACCGCCATCAAGCGCGCACGCTACCTCGCGCTGCTGCCGTACACCGACCTGCACAACGCTTAATTCGCGTCGTACAGTTCAGAACATCCTGGAGAAAAGAACATGCAAGTTATCCTTTTGGAAAAAGTTGTTAACGTCGGCAACCTGGGCGACGTCGTCAAGGTCAAGGACGGTTACGCACGTAACTTCCTGATCCCGCAAAAGATGGCGCGCCGCGCCACCCAGGCCGCCGTGGCCGAGTTCGAAGTCAAGCGCGCCGAACTGGAAAAAGCAGCTGGCGAAAAGCTGGCCGCTGCCCAGGCACAAGGCGACAAGCTGAACGGCATGACCATCACCATCGCCCAGAAGGCGGGCGTGGACGGCCGTCTGTTCGGTTCGGTCACCAACTTCGACATCGCCGAAGCCCTGAGCAAGCAAGGCTTCCCGGTCGAGAAGTCGCAGGTTCGCCTGCCGACCGGCCCGCTGAAGACCACCGGTGAATTCCCGGTCGCCGTCGCGCTGCACACCGACGTCGTGTCGGAAATCACCATCGCCGTCGTCGGCGAAGCTGCTTAATTTGATGTAAGCAGTTGTTGTATAAATGAAAAAGCCGGGTTCGCCCGGCTTTTTTATTGCCGGAAATTCTCGCCAATTATGTCAGCCGTGTGACCGGAAAAGGTATAATGCCCGCCATGAATTCCCCAGCCGATCCGCAAGTCGATTCCCTGCGCATCCCGCCGCATTCCATCGAAGCAGAGCAGTCCGTCATCGGCGGCCTCCTGCGCGACAATGCCGCGTGGGACCGCATCGCCGACTTCATGAACGCGGACGATTTCTACCGCTACGACCACCGCATCATCTTCGAACAGATGGTCCGCCTGATCAACGCCGGCAAGCCGGCCGACGTGATCACGGTCTACGAGGCCTGCAACAACCTCGGCAAGGCCGAGGAAGTGGGCGGCCTGCAGTACCTGAACGCGATGGCGCAGAACACGCCGTCGGCGGCCAACATCCGCCGCTATGCCGAGATCGTGCGCGACCGCGGCATCCTGCGCAAGCTCATCACCGTCGCCGACGAGATCTCGGGCAATGCCTTCAACCCGCAGGGCAAGGAAGTCAAGCAGATGCTCGACGAAGCCGAGTCGAAGATCTTCGCGATCGCCGAAACCGGTTCCCGCGGCCAGCAGGGCTGGAACCCGATCCAGCCGCTGCTGACCCAGGTCGTCGAACGCATCGACGAGCTGTATTCGCGCGAGAACCAGGGCGAGATCACCGGCGTGCCGACCGGCTTCATCGACCTCGACCGCATGACCTCGGGCCTGCAGCCGGGCGACCTGGTCATCGTCGCCGGCCGTCCGTCGATGGGCAAGACCGCGTTTTCGGTCAATATCGGCGAGAACGTCGCGATCGAAGCCGGCCTGCCGGTGGCCGTGTTCTCGATGGAGATGGGCGGCGCCCAGCTGGCCATGCGTATGCTCGGCTCGGTCGGCCAGCTCGACCAGCACCGCCTGCGTACCGGCCGCCTCAACGACGAGGACTGGCCGCGCCTGACGCACGCCATTCAGAAAATGAATGATGCCCAGCTCTACATCGACGAGACCCCGGCGCTGAACCCGATCGAGATGCGCGCACGGGCACGACGCCTGGCGCGCCAGTGCGGCAAGCTCGGCCTGATCATCGTCGACTACCTGCAGCTGATGCAGGGCAGCCAGCCGGGCGACAACCGCGCGGCCGAGATCTCGGAGATCTCGCGTTCGCTCAAGGGCCTGGCCAAGGAACTGCATTGCCCCGTCATCGCACTGTCCCAGCTGAACCGTTCGCTGGAACAGCGCCCCAACAAACGCCCCGTCATGTCCGACCTGCGCGAATCCGGCGCTATCGAACAGGATGCGGACGTGATCATCTTCCTGTATCGCGACGAGGTCTACAATCCCGACTCGCCCGATAAAGGAACCGCCGAGATCATCATCGGTAAGCAGCGTAACGGCCCGATCGGGGCGATTCGCCTTACCTGGATCGGCTCCTATACCAAGTTCGGCAACTACAGCGGCAACCTGAGCGTCTACCAGGGCGATTAAGTTTCAACAAGCCGCGGATTCACCACCTTACGCCGCTGCCAGCCGTGGCAGCGGTTTCGAAGTCCCCAGAGATTCACAACGGAGAACAATATGTTTGGACGCCTGATGCCCCAGGAGGGCAAGTTTTTTGACCTGTTCAACCAGCACGCCGCACTGTGCGTGAAGGGTGCGCAAGAGATGGTTGGCCTGATGACCAACTTCGACGACCTGGAAAACCGCACCCACGCCGTGGAAAGCATCGAGAAGCAGGCGGACAAGATCACCTACGAATGCGTCGACCTGCTGCACAAGACCTTCATCACCCCGCTCGACCGTGACGACATCCACAAGCTGATCACCCGCATGGACGACATCCTCGACATGATGGAAGACGCGGCCCAGACCGTCTCGCTGTACGACCTGCACGCGGTGACCCCGGAAGCCGCGCGCCTGGCCGAGCTGTGCCTGTCGGCCTGCAAGAAGGTCCAGGAAGCCGTCGGCCTGCTGCACGACATGGGCAACGCCCAGAAGATCGTCGCCATCTGCGAAGAGATCGACCGCTTCGAGTCGGACGCCGACCACGTCATGCGCGCCGCCATGTCCAAGCTGTTCCGCGACGAGCCGGACGTGCGCAACCTGATCAAGATGAAGGCCATCTACGAGATCCTCGAGACCGTCACCGACCGCTGCGAAGATGTGGCGAACATCGTCGAAGGCATCATCGTCGAGAACGCGTAACGGACAACAGCGCCACGCGCACAACAAGAATAAACATGGAAACTATTAACATCAGCATTTACGTGCTGGGCATGCTGGTGCTGCTGGCACTGGTGTTCGACTTCATGAACGGCTTCCACGATTCGGCGAACTCGATCGCCACCGTGGTGTCGACCGGCGTGCTGAAGCCGCACCACGCGGTGGCGATGGCGGCCTTCTTCAACTTCATCGCGATCTTCGTGGTCAGCATGAAAGTGGCCCAGACCATCGGCAAGGGCACCATCGATCCGCACGTGGTGGACCATTACGTCATCTTCGGGGCCCTGGTCGGCGCAATCACCTGGAACATCATCACCTGGTACTACGGCATCCCGTCCTCGTCCTCGCACGCGCTGATCGGCGGCCTGGTGGGCGCCGCGGTGGCCAAGTCGGGTACCGGCGCGCTGATCTCCGCCGGCCTGATCAAGACCGTGGTGTTCATCGTCGTCGCGCCCCTGATGGGCTTCATCCTGGGTTCGACCATCATGCTGATGGTCTCATGGATCTTCGTGAAGTCGACGCCGCGCAAGGTGGACGTCTGGTTCCGCCGCCTGCAGCTGGCCTCGGCGGCCGGCTACTCGCTCGGCCACGGCGGCAACGACGCCCAGAAGACCATGGGCATCATCTGGATGCTGCTGATCGCCGCCGGCGTCACCAGCCCGGACGATGCGCTGCCTCCGGCCTGGGTGATCATCTCGTGCTACGCCGCGATCGCCTTCGGCACCCTGTTCGGCGGCTGGCGCATCGTCAAGACCATGGGCCAGAAGATCACCAAGCTCAAGCCCGTGGGCGGCTTCTGCGCGGAGACCGGCGGCGCCATGACCCTGCTGATGGCCAGCTTCTTCGGCATCCCGGTCTCGACCACCCACACCATCACCGGCGCGATCGTCGGCGTGGGCGCCTCGCAGAAGATGTCGGCGGTGCGCTGGGGCGTGGCCGGCAACATCGTCTGGGCCTGGATCTTCACCATCCCGGCATCGGCCTTCATGGCCGCGATCGCCTGGTGGATCGGCACCCACATCATGTAAGAGCGTCTGCTCTCTGGAAGCCCGGCATTGCCGGGCTTTTTTTTGCCCCCGTAGCGGACTGGCGGCGCCGTCCCGCGGGTTATACTGAATCCGCCGCTGTCCATGCCGTACCGGAGGCTCAATGAATCCGCGTGTCGACAAGACCATGCCGGCCGGAACCTCGAACGGTCTCGGGGCGCTCGGCCCGCTACGCCCCTTCCTGGCCTTCCTGCGCCGGCGGGTGTCGATGCTGCTCGTCTGGCCGGCGGCCGCCCTGGTCGCCGCGGCCGCCTGGTGGGGCTACGTCTTGCGCGACATCGAGCTCGAGCGCCGCGAGCGCGTGGCCGAGATCGAACAGCAGGCCGACGCCTATGCGCAGAGCCTGGTCACCCGCACCCGGCGCTCGATCGCCGAGACCGACCGCCTGCTGCTGCTGCTGCGCCACAACTGGGTCACATCCGGCTACCGCAGCAGCCTGGCAGGCACCATGGAATCCGGAATTTTTTCCCAGCAGTATATGTCTGCCGTCGCCCTGATCGACCGCCAGGGGATCGTGACGACCAGCACGCACCCGTTCGCGGTGGGCAGGTATTTCGGCGACAAGCCCTACTTCATCGAGCAGCAGCGTGCCGATGGCGACCGGCTCTACCTGAGCGGCCCGCTCGACGGCCAGCTGACCGGCCGCGAAGTGGTGGCCTTGTCGCGCCCGCTGCTGTCGCCCGAGGAGCGCTTCGACGGCATCGTCCTGATCACCGTCTTGCCGGCGTTTTTCACCCAGCACTACGCCGAGCCCATCCTGCGCGAGCATGGTTTCGTGGCGGTGACGCGCGGCAGCGGCGCCATTCTTGCCAGCCGCGACGGCGCCAGCGTCCATTCATACAAGACACCTTTCCTGCTGACACCGATGCCCGCCGACCAGGCGCAAGGCGTGGCCCGCCTCGACGGCCGCGCATGGTTTGCCGACGGACGCGCCCGCGTGACCGCCTGGCGGCGCTTTCCCGACCTCGACCTGGTCGGCATCGTCGCGGTCGACGAGATCACGGCCATGGCGCCTTACTTTGCGCACCGCGATGCGCAGCTGGCCGGCGCCTGGCGGAGCAGCGCCGGCTTCCTGCTGGCCGCACTGATAGCCACCGGTCTGTACGTGCAGCTGCGCTGGCGCCAGTTCCAGGTCGAGTCGATCCGCGCCACCTACCGCCTGGCGACCGAGGACGCGGGCGAGGGCTTCTTCATCAACCGCCCCCTGCGCGACCTGCACGACGTGGTGCGCGATTTCTCGATCGTCGACTGTAACCAGCACGGGGCCGCCATGTTCGGCAAGCGTCCCGAGGAATTGATCGGGCACCGCCTGTCGGAGTTCTACCAGGGCGAGCTGTTCCGCAAGTCCTGCGAGCGGCTGTGCCAGGCGCTCGACACCGGCATCTACGACCGCGAACTGCCGGTGGCGGCGGCGCCCGACCAGCCCCTGAAGGCGCGCTGGATCCGCTACAAGGCGGTGCGCGCCGGCACCGACCTGGCGGTGACGATCCGCGACATCAGCGAGTCCAAGGCGCACCTGACCGAGCTCGAACGCAGCAGCACGACGGACGCGCTCACCGGTCTGCCGAACCGCTACTGGATCCAGCAATACCTGCCGCAGGCGATCTCCCGGGCGCGCGCGGGAGGGCAGGGACTGGCGGTGCTGTTCATCGACCTGGACGGCTTCAAGACCGTCAACGACGCCCTCGGCCATGCGGCCGGCGACGAGCTGCTGCGCACCGTCGCCAAGCGCCTGAAGCTCGCGATGCGGCCGCGCGACCATGTGGTGCGGCTGGGCGGCGACGAATTCGTGGTGGTGCTGGAGCAGGTCGGCGGCCTCGAGGACGTCGAGCACGTCGCCCACCGCGTGCTCGCCGCCTTCCGTGACGGCTTCCACCTGCAGCATGCCACCCATGTGCTCGGCGCCTCGATCGGCATCAGCCTGTTCCCCGAGCATGGCGACGATGCCCAGACCCTGCTCAAGAATGCCGACATCGCGATGTACGCGGTCAAGACCGAAGGGAAGGGCAACTTCTGCTTCTTCCAGTCGCGCTTCTTCGAGGCCATCCGTACCCGGCTCGAGACCGAGGTGGAATTGCGGCAGGCGCTCGACGAGCAGCAGTTCGTGGTGCACTACCAGCCGCGCGTCGACCTGGTCACCGGCACCGCCTCGAGCATGGAGGCGCTGGTGCGCTGGGAGCGCCCGGGCAAGGGGCTGACCGGGCCGGACCGCTTCATCCCGCTGCTCGAAGAGACCGGCCTGATCGTCCGGCTCGGCGAACAGGTGATCGACAGCGTCTGCCGCCAGCTGGCCCGCTGGGGACGCGACGGCACGCCCCTGGTGCCGGTTTCGGTCAACATCTCGCCGCGCCAGTTCAGCCAGTCCGACGTCATGACCCAGTTCCGCAGTGCGATCGCGCGCCATGGCATCGCCCCCTCGCTGCTGGAAATCGAGGTGACCGAATCGTCGATGATGCAGGAAGGAATCGGCGAGTCCGCCGTGTTCGGCCAGCTGCGCGCGCTTGGCATCAAGCTGTGCATCGACGATTTCGGCACCGGCTACTCCTCGCTGTCCCAGCTGCAGCGAATGCGCTTCGACGTGCTCAAGATCGACCGCGCCTTCGTGCTGCGGATCGAACACCCGGAGGGCGACACCCTGATCGCCTCGATGATCGCGATGGCGCACGCACTGGGCATGCGGGTGGTGGCCGAGGGCATCGAAAGCCGCCAGCAGATGCAGCTGCTCCAGACCCTGGGCTGCGACGAAGGGCAGGGCTATTTCTTCTCGCGCCCGGTGCCCGCCGAAAAGTACCGCGCGCCCGCCGAGGCCTGGGCGGCATGGCCGGCATCCTGAGCGCAGACGCCACACTTGTGCTTGTTCCTTTACATTTTTGCTAACGCTGGTAGTAATATTACACAGTGGCTCCCGCCACTGCTGCCGCCCTGGGCGTTGAATCCCGGGCAATGAGCGTTTAAAACAATGATAAAGGGGACAACATGCGCAATAGAAGTAGTTTGACTTCACGACTACGGTCGTTCGCGAGTATCGGAGGCCTGCTGGTCGCGGTCGCCGGCGGCGGCCTGCCTGCGGCGAGTGCCTTGGCCCAGCAGCCGGCCGCCACGGCCGCCGCGGCGGTCGCGCCGGGCAGCATCCGCATCCACTTCCGCCGCACCCAGAATGACGTCGCCCAGTGGGGCGTATATTCCTGGGACGGCCCGGCCAATCCGAGCTCGGCCTGGATCACCGACCGCTTCATGTTCACCGGGCTTGACGCCTTCGGCGGCTACGTCGACATCCCGCTGGCCGCCGGCAAGACCGCGCTCTGGTTCCTTGTCACCGACGGCAACGGCACCAAGAACTGCGGCGCCGACCAGGGCGCGCCACTCCCCGCAGACGTCGCAAGCAAGGGCCACGAGATCTGGCTGCTCGAGGGCGATTGCAGCATTTATACGGCGCCGCCCGCGCTCAGCTACGGCAACCTGGCCCAGGCCGGCGCCCACTGGCTGGGCGCGCAGACCCTGGCCTGGCCGGGCGTCCCGGCGGCGGGCAGCTACAAGCTGTACTACGCGGCCAACGGCGGGCTCGGTTCCGGCGCGGCCGGCGTGACCGGATCGGACGGCAGCATGGACTTGCGCCTGGCGCCGCTGCCGGAAGCCGTGCGCGCGAAATTCCCGCACCTGGCCGGAGCCACCGGACTGGCGCTGTCCGCGGCGGATGCGGCGAAGCTGGCCGCGCTCGCCAGCGCGCAGTTCGCCATCGCCCAGTTCGACGGCGCCGGCAAGCTGGTGCAGGTCACCTCGCTGCAGAGCGCCGGCATGCTCGACGAAGTCTTCGGCGAGCGCGCGGCCAACGCCCAGCTGGGCGTCAGCTTCAACGGCGCCGGGGTGCCGACCTTCCGGGTCTGGGCCCCGACCGCGAAATCGGTGGCGCTCGACATCTATCCGGACGCGAATGCGCCCGCCGCCAGCCAGCTGCCGATGCGCTTCGACGCCGCCACCGGCGTGTGGAGCTATACCGCGCCGGACGCCGGCTGGACCAACCGCGCCTATTACACCTACACCGTCAAGGTGCTGTCGCGCTGGGCGAACAACACGCTGGTGACGAATACCGTGACCGACCCTTACTCGGTGAGCCTGAACGCCAACAGCGCGCGCAGCTTCATCGCAAATCTGGACAGCGAGGCGCTCAAGCCGCGCGGCTGGGACAGCCACCGCATCCCGAAGCTCGCGCATCCGGCCGACATCTCGCTGTACGAGCTGCACGTGCGCGATTTTTCCGTGAGCGACGACACGGTGCCGGCGGCCCGCCGCGGCAAGTACCTGGCCTTCACCGAAGGCGAGTCGCGCGGCATGCGCCACCTGAAGTCGCTGGAAAAGGCCGGCCTCACCCACGTGCACCTGCTGCCGGTGTTTGACATCGCCAGCGTCAACGAAGCCGGCTGCGCCAGCCCGGTCATTCCGGCTGCGGGACCGGCGTCGAGCGAGCAGCAGGCCGCGATCGATGCGGTGCGCGACGGCGACTGCTTCAACTGGGGCTATGACCCGGTCCACTACAATGCGCCGGAAGGCAGCTATGCCTCGAACGCCAACGACGGCGCCGCGCGCGTGCGCGAATTCCGTGCGATGGTGCAGGCACTGCACGAAACCGGCCTGCGGGTGACCATGGACGTGGTCTACAACCACACCAGCGCCTCGCAGCAGGGACCCTTGTCGACCCTCGACAAGATCGTGCCGACCTATTACTACCGCCTGAACGACAAGGGCGCCAACCTGAACGACAGCTGCTGCGCCGACACCGCCGCCGAGCACACCATGATGGCCAAGCTGATGACCGAGTCGGTGGCGCTATGGGCCAGCGAGTACAAGGTCGACAGCTTCCGCTTCGACATCATGTCCTTCGCGCCGCTCAGCGTGATGAAGGAGCTGCAGGCCCGCGTCAACCGCGCCGCCGGCCGCGAGATCTACCTGTACGGCGAGGGCTGGAACTTCGGCGCGGTCGGCAACGACGCGCGCTTCGTGACGGCGCGCCAGGCCAACCTGTTCGGCACCGGCATCGGCTCCTTCAACGACCGCCTGCGCGACACCGTGCGCGGCGGCGGCTGCTGCGACGGCGGCGAGAACCTGGTGAGCCAGCAGGGCTTCATCAACGGCGTGTGGTACGACCCGAACCACCTGGCGAAGCAGTCGCGCGACGATGCGCTGCGCCTGGCCGACCTGGTGCGCGTGGGCCTGTCCGGCACCCTGCGCGACTACCGCTTCCTTGATCGTTTCGGTTCGCTGCGCAGCAACGCCGACATCGATTATTTCGGCCAGCGCGCCGGCTACACCGCCAGCCCGGCGGAGACCATCAACTACGTCGAGAAGCACGACAACCAGACCCTGTTCGACATCAACGCCTTCCGCCTGCCGCAGTCGACCAGCCTGGCGGACCGGGTGCGGGTGCAGAACCTGGGCGCGGCCATCGTGCTGCTGTCGCAGGGCATCCCCTTCATCCACGCGGGGCAGGAGCTGCTGCGCTCCAAGTCGCTCGACCGCGACAGCTATAACGCGGGCGACTGGTTCAACCGCCTGGACTACAGCTACGCGTCGAACAACTTCGGCGTGGGCCTGCCCTCGGCCGACAAGAACCGCGACAACTGGGGCCTGATGACGCCGGTGCTGGAAAATCCGCTGATCAAGCCCGACAGCCGCGCCATCCTGTCGGCCAGGTCGGCATTCGAGGAGTTCCTGGCGATCCGCAATGACAGCAGCCTGTTCCGCCTGCGTACGGCCCAGGACGTGATCGAACGCCTGGCTTTCCACAACACCGGACCGGACCAGCTGCCGGGCCTGGTGGTGATGCGCATCGACGGCGAGTCGCCGCGCCGCTACCCGGACGCGCAGTACCGCAGCGTGGTGGTGCTGTTCAACGTGGACAAGGAGGCGAAGCGTATCGCCATTCCCGAGCTGAAGGGCCTGAAGCTGAAGCTGCACAAGCTGCAGCGCAAGTCGGATGACGCGGTGGTGAAGACGTCCAGCTATTCCGAAGCGAACGGCAGCTTCACGGTGCCGGCCCGTACCACGGCGGTGTTCGTCGAGCAGGGCGAGGGCCGCGACGAGGATTGAGCGGCGAAAGCGACAAGGGCAGTGCCTACTGCCCTGGCGGCAGTTCGGGCCCCTTGCCCGCATCCATGCGCGCGCTCTCGAGTTCGACCGCGCTCATGGTACTTACCATGGCCGTGCCGTCGCCCTTCTTGCGCGGGATGTTGCTGCCGGTCGGGACGTAAGGGCCTTCCTGGGCCAGGCTGTCGCCGCCGGAAGGGTAGTAGTAGGCACAGCCGCCCAGCAGGGTGGAGGCCGCGGCGGCCATCATCAACTTCTTCATACCTTCCAGCTCCTTTGTGCGTGTCGGGTGTGACCGATTGTAGTGCTGCACGGGCCGGAACAGCGGCTTTTGGCGCTGCCGCCGCACGATTACCCAGGGCGCATGGCGGCTACCTGATGCAGACCGCCCGGACCATCTTGATGTCCGTATGGCCGGCGAATACCTTCTCGATCCCGTCCATCTTCAGGGTCAGCATGCCGTCGTCGAGCGCCGCGCCGAGCAGCGCCGAGACCCGGCTGTGCTCGACCAGCAGGCGCTTGACCGCGTCGGTGCCGAGCATCAGCTCGTGCAGGCCGATGCGGCCGCGGTAGCCCTTGTTGCAGTCGTCGCAGCCGACCGCGCGGTACAGGGTGAAGCGGCCGTCGGAATCGGCGTGGCGTGCGCGCCATCCGCCCAGGATGCGCTCGCGCGCCGCGTCGGGATCGGCCTTGAACGGGGCGGTGCCGCGCAGGTCTTCGCTGTATTCCGCCAGCAGCGCATCGACTTCGGCGCCGTCCGGGTGGTAGGGCTGGCGGCAGCCGGTGCACAGGCGGCGCGCCAGGCGCTGCGCCAGGATGCCCAGCAGGGCGTCGGCGAAGTTGAAGGGGTCCATGCCCATGTCCAGCAGGCGCACCACCGATTCGGGCGCGCTGTTGGTGTGCAGGGTGGCGAACACCAGGTGGCCGGTGAGCGAGGCTTCGATGCCGGTGCTGACGGTTTCCTTGTCGCGCATCTCGCCGACCATGATCACGTCCGGATCGGCGCGCAGGAAAGCACGCATCACGCTGGCGAAGTCCAGGCCCGCCTTGCGGTTGACCTGCACCTGGCGCAGCCCTTTCTGCGTGATCTCGACCGGGTCTTCCGCGGTCCAGATCTTGGTCTCCGGCGTGTTCAGGTGGTGCAGGATTGAATGCAGGGTGGTGGTCTTGCCCGAGCCGGTGGGGCCGCACACGAAGAACAGGCCGTAGGGTTTTTCGATCGCCGGCAGCAGGCGCGCGAGGTTGTAGTCGCTCAGGCCGAGCTTCGCCAGCGGGATCGGCTCGCCCGCCTGCAGGATGCGCATCACCACGTCCTCGACCCCGCCGGCCGAGGGAATGGTCGCCACGCGCAGCTCGATGTCGAGCGGGCCGTACTTGCGGAAGCGGATCTTGCCGTCCTGCGGCTTGCGGCGCTCCGAGATGTCGAGGTCGCACATGATCTTGATGCGCGCCACCAGGGCGCTGCGGTAGCTCGACGGGATCTCGATGTAGGGCACCAGCACGCCGTCCTTGCGGAAGCGGATCCCGGTCTTGCCCTTGCCCGGCTGCGGTTCGATGTGGATGTCCGACACGCCCTGGCGGTGGGCGTCGACGATGACCTTGTTCAGCAGGCGCACCAGTTCGTTCTCGACCGCTTCCGAGACGTCGGACGAGGATTCGTAGTCCTGGTCGTCCTCGAGTCCCGACAGCAGCTCGCCCACGCTCTCGCTGGACGCCGCGCCGGTGCCGAAGAAGGCCTCGCGGGTCTGGAGGAACTCGGCGCGCGTGGTGACGCGCCACGCCACTTTCGCTTTCGGGAACAGCTGGGCGACGATGCGGCTGGCGGCGGTGCGCTCGGGGTCGACCGCCATCACCACCAGCCCGCCCGGGCCGTCCTCGAGCGGCAGCCAGCCGTTCTCCTCGACGTACTGCGCCTTCAGGTTGCGCAGCAGGTCCACCGGCTTGACGCGGTCCGGGCGGAAGGGCTCGTAGGGGACCTTGAAGAAGCTGGCCAGCGCGCCTCCGATGGCGGCGCGGCGTACGTGCAGCTCGCCTTCCAGCACCTCTTCGAGGTCGGTGTCCAGCTCGCGCGCGCGGCGGCCGGCCCCTTCCAGCTCGGCCTGGGTGAGCACCGCTTCCTGCACCAGCGCATCGTATTTGCCGCGCACGCGCTGGGGGCCGAGGCGATGGTCGAGCGCCACCGACAGGGTCTCGCACAACTGGCGCACCGCTTCCATCGCCCGCGGCGGGAACGGGCCGCCGGAGCGATGGTTGATGAACTGGACCACGCCGAGCAGTTCGCCGGCCTTGTCCTGCAGCGGTGCGACCAGCATCTCGCGGGTGCGGTAGCCGGTGCGCTGGTCGACCCCGCG
This sequence comes from Telluria sp. ZB4P36, assembly GCF_059685865.1. Taxonomy (NCBI): domain Bacteria; kingdom Pseudomonadati; phylum Pseudomonadota; class Betaproteobacteria; order Burkholderiales; family Oxalobacteraceae; genus Telluria; species Telluria sp. ZB4P36. The sequence continues at coordinate 327,008 of NZ_JCASIE010000001.1, read as the reverse complement.
CTGGAAATGCAGCTCGGGCGACAGGCGGCGCAGCTCGGCCTCATCGTAGACGTCGGCGATCTGCACGGCCTGGCGCGACGCTGCCACGAAGCCGGCGATCGAGGAAGGGCCGACCGACAGGCGCAGCTCGCGGAAGGTGGTGAGGCCGGTCTTGACCTTGGAGACGATGTGCTCCTTGTCCGGCGCGACGGCGTACAGCGTGAAGCGGTCGCAGTCGAGCAGCTCGCAGAAATCCAGTCCGAGGTCGAGCATGATCTCCTCGACCCTGGCGGTGGCATGGATCCGGTTGGTGATGCGCTGGAGCTTCTGGAAGAAGGCCAGCTGCCCGGCGGCGTCGTCCTGGTCGACAGCGGGCTGGTTCATCGCAGCACCACTTCCAGGCCTTCGAAGGCCAGGTGGACTTCAAGGCTGCCCAGGCGCTCGCGGTGGCGCGCCATCACGGCGGCGAATGCGGCCTCGAGCTCGTCGTCGCCGCGGGTCGGTTCGTGGTGGGTGCAGTACAGGGCGCGCGCACCGACCCGCAGCGCCATCTCGATGGCGGCATCGAAGGTGCCGTGGCCCCAGCCGGCCCTGGATGGGTATTCCTCGCGGGTGTAGGAGCAGTCGACGATCAGTGCGTCCACGCCGCGCATGGCGGCGTCGATCGCGCGCTCGCGCTCCTCCAGGTGGGCGTCGAAGGCGTCGAAGGCGGAATCGCCCGGCGGGTAGGGGTTGTGCCAGGGCTCGTGGTCGCCGGTGAAGAACAGCGAGCGGCCGCCGCAGCTGATGCGGTAGCCGAGGTTGGTGACCGGATGGTTCATCAGGACGTTGTCCACCACCGTGTCGCCGACCTCGATCGGCCTGCCGATATCCAGGGTGCGGTATTCGATGGTGGCGCCCATCTGGGTTTCGCTGACCGGGAAATAGCTGTTCTGGAGCTGCACCGCCATCACGTGTTCGATGCCGTTGCCGGTCACCGGATCATGGGCGCCGTGCAGGCGCACGCGGCTGCCCTTGATGAACAGCGGCGTGAAGAAGGGCAGGCCGTGGATGTGGTCCCAGTGGCTGTGGGTGATGAAGATGTTGGCCCGGACCGGCGGCTGCGCAGGCTGCGCCAGCAGGTGCTGAGCCAGCGGGAACAGGCCGGTTCCGCCGTCGAGGACGATCAGGGTGCCGTCGTTGCTGCGCACTTCGATGCAGGTTGTGTTGCCGCCGTAGCGCGCCGTGCGTGGACCTGGGGACGGTATCGAACCACGCACCCCCCAGAAGCGGAATTTCATCAGGACTCCCAGCCAGACTGGCTTTACTTTTATGGAATAAGGGGAATGATAACGGCTTTGTTTCCCAAAGCGATCAAAAAGTGCGGATTTTCAACACTCTTGCCACCCTCCCATATACATGAGGTCGTAACGAAGCTACACTTTCAGGAAATTACCAATTGGCAAAAGTGTTGCCGCATGCATATATTCCTCGCGATGCATGTGTTCCCACGCTGACTTATCATGCAAGAGTTGAACCCCACCCAGATCGCGCAACGCCTGCACCAGCTCACCGAAGTCAGCGTGGCGCTCGGGGATACGCACGACACCGGCGCACTGCTCGACCGCATCCTGCGCGTGGCCAAGCACATGACCGACGCCGACGGCGGCACCCTGTACCGCCCGAGCGAAGACCGCAAGAGCCTGTGCTTCCACATCTCGATCAACGACACCCTCGGCATCTACCAGGGCGGCGTGAGCGGCAAGCCGATCGACATCGCGCCGGTACCGCTCTACGACAACTACGGCAACAAGAACCTGGCCTCGGTGGCGGCCTATGCGGCCAACTTCAACCAGTCGGTGAACATCGAGGACGTGTACAAAGCGGACGTGTTCAACTTCTCGGGCATGCGCAGCTTCGACACCGCCTTCGGCTACCACTCGCAATCCTTCCTGACCGTGCCGATGACCGACCACGAGGGCGAGCTGGTGGGCGTGCTCCAGCTGGTCAACGCCAAGGATCCCGAGACCGGCACCATCCGCGCCTTCACCCAGACCGACCAGCGATTCATCGAAGCGCTGTCGGCGCAGGCGGCGGTGGCGCTGACCAACCAGCTCCTGATCCAGCAGCTGGAAAACCTGCTGGAAGCGCTGGTCAACCTGATCAACATCGGCATCGACGAGAAGTCGCCCTACACCGGCCGCCATTGCCAGTTCGTGCCCGAGCTGACCATGATGCTGGCCGAGGCGGTGCACGCGACCGCCGACGGTCCGCTGGCCGCTTTCCGCATGACCGACGCCGACCGCAAGGAGCTGTGGCTGGCCGGCCTGCTGCACGACTGCGGCAAGATCACCACCCCGGTGCACGTGGTCGACAAGTCGACCAAGCTGGAAACCATCTTCGATCGCATCCACCTGGTCGACACGCGCTTCGAGGTGCTGCTGCGCGATGCCGAGATCCGCGCGCTGCGCGCGCGTATCGAGCCGGGCGCCAACGTCGCCGCGATCGAGGACCGCCTGCAGTCGGAACTGGCGCGTATTCGCGCCGACCGCGACTTCCTGCGCCGCGCCAACGTCGGCGGCGAGGGCATGTCGCCGGAAGACCAGGAGCGCGTGCGCCGCATCGCCGAGTACCGCTGGACCGGGCCCGACGGCCAGGAGCAGGCCTTCCTCAGCGAGAACGAGCTGCTCAACCTGACCGTGCGCTTCGGCACCCTGACCGACGACGAGCGCAAGATCATCAACAACCACATCGACGTCTCCGTGCGCATGCTGGAGTCGCTGCCCTGGCCGAAGCACCTCAGGAACGTGCCGGAGTATGCCGGCGGCCACCACGAGCGCATGGACGGCAAGGGCTATCCGAAAGGCCTGACGAAAGACCAGATGTCGGTGCAGGCGCGCATCATGGCGATCGCCGACATCTTCGAGGCGCTCACCGCCTGCGACCGCCCCTACAAGAAGGGCAAGAAGCTGTCCGAGTCGCTGCACATCCTCGGCAAGTTCGCGCTCAACGGCCACATCGACCCGGACCTGTTCGACATTTTCGTGCGCAACCGCGTCTACCTGCAGTTCGCGCACAAGAACATGGACGCGCACCAGATCGACGAAGTGGACGAGTCGGCGATTCCGGGCTACCGGCCCTGAGCTATAGCAGCGCATGAAACGCATTCGCCAGGCCATCTCCCGGTACGGTGCGCGCTGGGCGCTCGGGCTGCTGCTGACCTGTATCGCCGTGGCCTACACGCTCGACTTCTGGGGCAGCCACACGATCGAGCGCCAGGACACCATCATTGCCGACATGCGCATGCGGCTCGAACCCTTCGAGCCCGATCCGGGCATCGTCATCGTCGACATCGACAGCAAGAGCCTGAACGAGGTCGGGCGTTTTCCCTGGAGCCGCAACGTGATGGCCAGGCTCGTCGATCAGCTGACCGGCCACTACGAGGTCGGCGCGGTCGGCTTCGACGTATCGTTTCCCGAGCCGGATACGAGTTCGGGCTACGAGGTGCTGGAGCGCCTTGCCGGGCGCGAACTGAAAGACGTGCCTGGACTGCAGCACCAACTGGGCCAGCTCAAGCCTGCGCTCGACTACGATGGCCTGTTCGCACAGGCCCTGCAAGGGCAGCCGGTGGTACTCGGCTTTAATCTTGCGGACGACCAGGCAAAAGGGGTGTTGCCCCCACCGCTGTTCACCGAAGACGACCTGAACGGCCGCATCTTGCTGGCGCGCGGTACCAAAGGCTACGAAGCGAACATCGCGCGCCTGCAGCAGGCAGCCGCCGGGGCCGGCGTCTTCACCGCGATTCCCGATGCAGATGGCCTGGTGCGGTCCTCGCCCTTGCTGTTCCAGATTGGCGACGCCTACTATCCTTCGCTATCGCTGGCAACTGTCGCCGCGGTCATGCAGGCGACGTCCATCAGGCCGCTCTACGACAGGACCGTCGACACGCTGTCCGCGAACGAGCGTGACGCCAGTGACGTGGAACATGTTGCGCTGTTTTCCAAAGCCGGGAACGTGCGCTTTCCTGTCGGCGAGGGCTTGAGTGCGACGGTCCAGTTCCGCGGCACCGGAGGGCCGGACGGCGGTGCGTTCCGGTATGTATCCGCAGCCGACGTATTGAGCGGAAAGGCGTCGAAAGATGTGCTCGAAGGGGCGATCGTCCTTGTCGGAACGACGGCGCCGGGCCTGCAGGACTTGCGGGCAACGCCGGTGAACAATCAGTATCCCGGGGTCGAGATCCATGCGAACCTGATCAAGTCGATGCTGGACGGGCGCTTCAAGACGCGTCCCTGGTATGCGCAGGCGCTCGAGAGCGTCATGGTTGCGATGGTCGGACTGGTGCTGACCGTCGCGCTGGCGGTGCTGTCGCCTGCCTGGTCGGTGCTGGTGGCGGCTGCCGTTTTCGTGGCCGTGGCCGGGGCAAACTATTACATGTACGCCGAACTGGATGCGGTCCTGAACGTCTTCATCTGCCTGCTCCTGATCGCCGCCCTGTTCGTGCTGAACCTCGCCTGGGGCTACTTCTTCGAATTCCGCAAGGGCAGGGCGCTGGTCTCGCGCTTCGGCGAATACGTGGCGCCGGAACTGGTGGCGCAGATGGCAGAAGACCCGGAAGCCTACAACATGGATGGCGAGAGCCGCGAGCTCACCGTCATGTTCGTCGACGTGCGCGGCTTCACCACCATCTCCGAAGGCCTCAGCCCCAAGGAGCTGCGCGAGTACATCAACCTCTACCTCACCGCGATGTCCGAGGACATCCGCTCCAGCCACCAGGGCACGCTCGACAAGTACATCGGCGACGCCGTGATGGCCTTCTGGGGCGCGCCGGTCAGCTTCCCCGACCACGCCAGCCGAGCGGTCGCCACCGCGCTGCTGATGCAGGACAGCGCGGCACGCCTGAACCGCGACTTCCTGGCGCGCGGCTGGCCCGAACTGAAGATCGGCATCGGCCTGAACACGGGCCCCATGCACGTGGGCGACATGGGATCGAAAATCCGCCGCGCCTACACCGTGATGGGCGACGCCGTGAACCTCGGCTCGCGCCTGGAGGGCATCACCAAGGTCTACGGCGTCGGCATCGCGGTCGGCGCCGCGACCCGCCTGGCGGCGCCGGAATTCGTCTACCGCGAACTCGACCTGGTGCGGGTGAAGGGCAAGAACGAGCCGGTCGCGATCCACGAACCGCTCGGCAAGCCGGCCGGGCTGGCGCCCGCGGTCCTGGACGAGCTGGCGCAGTGGGACGCGGCGCTGGCCCTGGTGCGCGCACAGGACTGGGATGCCGCCCAGGAGGCGATCGGGGCACTGGCAAGCGCCCATCCGGAGCGCGGCCTGTACGCCCTCTATCTGGAGCGCATCCGGCATTACCGCGTCCATCCGCCGGGCCGGGAATGGGGTGGTGTGACCAGCTTCGACTCCAAATAAGCGTGGTGTGACCTTCCAACAACGGCGAGGCCCGGCGTTTCCCCCTTTACATGGGGGAAGTTTCCTTTCCCATCTTAATTTTTCTCCACTGCAACAAAAAGCTCGTTACACTTCCACGAGCAGGGCCGCCCTCCGGCCGTTCAACTATCAGAAACATTGATAAAAACGACACTAATTAAACACATCCGATGAAACAACGCTTTGCGCGCCTGCTTGCAGGTTCGATGCTCGCCATGGCCGTCAGCGCGGCATGGGGGCAGGAAGCTGCGTCCGGCAGCGCCCCGGACGAGATCGTCCGCTTCGAGATCAGCCGGTTCGACGTGACCGGCAACACCCTGTTGTCCGCCGCCGAGATCGAGGCTGCGGTGACGCCCTTTACCGGCAAGGGACGCGACTTCGGCGACGTCCAGCGCGCCCTGGAAGCGCTCGAAGCGCTGTACCAGGCACGCGGCTACAACGTGGTGACGGTGCAGCTGCCCGAGCAGGAGCTGAATGGCGGCGTGGTGCGCCTGAACGTCCTGCAGACGAAGATCGGCAAGATCAGCATCGACGGCAACCGCCGCTTCAGCGAGGCCAACATCCGCCGCAGCCTGCCGGCGCTGCGCGAGGGCCGGACGCCCAACCTGGCCCAGGTGTCCGCCAACCTCAAGCTGGCCAACGAGAACCCGGCCAGGAAGCTCAAGCTGAGCCTCGGCAGCGGCGCCGTGGACGAGACGGTGGATGCGCGCATCGACGTCGTCGAAGAGCGCCCCTGGACCGTCATGGCCAATTTCGACAATACCGGCACCCGCGAGACCGGCAAGACCCACGCCGGCCTGGTGCTGCAGCATGCCAACCTGTGGGACCGCGACCACGTCGCCAGCCTGCAGTACACGACCACGGTCGAGGAACCCTCGCAGGTCGCGGTCTGGGGCCTGGGCTACCACGTGCCGCTCTACGCAGAAGGCGCCGCGCTCGACCTGTACGCCAGCTATTCGGACGTCGACTCGGGCGTGGTGACCGCAGGCGTGTTCGACCTGGCCGTCAGCGGCCGCGGCGCGGTCTACGGCGCCCGCTACACCAAGGTGGCGGCCAAGCGCAGCGTGGCGGGCCGCGAGCTCGAAGGCCGCTTCATCTTCGGCCTGGAAGTGAAGGCCTACAAGAACAGCGTCGTGTTCTTCGACCAGGATTTCGGCAATGATGTGACGGTGCGTCCGTTGAGCGTCGGCTACCAGGGCCGGGTGGCGCTGGACAATGGCGAAGCCAACTTCGCGGCGACCCTGCTGCACAACATTCCGGGCGGTTCGCGCGGCAAGCAGGAAGACTTCACGGTGGCGCGCGCCGGCGCCAAGGCCGGCTACCGCGTGCTGCGCCTGGCCGGCGCATGGAGCCGCGCGCTCGGCGGCGAGGGCTGGATGACGCGCGTGCTGGCCAACGGCCAGTACTCGCCGAACGCGCTGGTGCCGGGCGAGCAGTTCGGCGCCGGCGGTTCGACCAGCGTGCGCGGCTTCGACGAGCGCGCCCTGGCGCTTGACTCGGGCCTGGGCCTGAACCTCGAGGCCTATACGCCGAACCTGTGCAGCCGCAGCGGCTGGCAATGCCGTTTGCTGGGCTTCTACGACAGCGCCTACGGCAAGCGCAACAAGGCGCTGCCGGGTGAACTGCGCAGCACCACGATCGCCGGCGCCGGCCTCGGCCTGCGCTTCTCGGTGGGCAGCGCGGTCAACGTGCAGGCCGATTACGGCAGGGTTGTGAAAGAGGGCGCACTCAGCGGCGCCGGCAAGGACAGGCTGCACGTGCGCGTCGGCCTGGCCTACTAGGAGACATCATGAGGAACGGACTCATTCGACTGAGCAGGGCGGCACTGTGCGTCGCCGCCTGCTTCGGCGCCGCCAGCACCGCGGCAGCCCCCACGCTGCCGAAAGTGGTGGCGGGGCAGGCCAGCTTCTCCCAGGACGGCAACGTGTTCTCGATCACGAACACGCCCGGGACCATCATCAACTGGCAGAGCTTCTCGGTGAATGCGGGCGAGATCACCCGCTTCATCCAGCAAAGCAGCGACAGCGCGGTCCTGAACCGCATCGTCGGCCAGGACCCCAGCCGCATCCTCGGCGCGCTGCAGTCGAACGGCAAGGTCTTCCTGATCAACCCGAACGGTGTGATGTTCGGCCAGGGCGCACGCGTGGACGTGGGCGGCCTGGTGGCCTCGACGCTGAACATGAGCGATGCCGACTTCCTGGCCGGGAAAAAGAATTTCACCGCCGGTCCGAATGCCGGAGCCGTGCGCAATGAAGGCACGATCACGACCCCTGGAGGAGGCCAGGTCTTCCTGGTGGCCCCGAACGTCGAGAACGCCGGCGTCATCACGGCGCCGAACGGCGAGGTGGTGCTGGCGGCGGGCCGCAGCGTCCAGCTGGTCGATGCCGGCAACCCCGACCTGACCGTCGTGGTGTCGGCGCCGAACGACCAGGCCATCAACCTGGGCCAGGTGGTTGCGAACGGCGGCCGCATCGGCATCTACGGCGCCCTGGTGAACCAGCGCGGCGTGGTCAACGCCAACAGCGCGGTGGTCGGCCAGGACGGCAGGATCGTCCTCAAGGCCAGCCGCGACATCGTGCTCGAACAGGGCAGCGTCACCAAGGCGGGCGGCGACATCGACCTGCGCGCAGGGAACCAGCTGAGCCTGGACGCCGGCAGCGCCCTGTACGGCGCCAACTATATCGACCTGAAGGCCGAGCGCATGACGCTGGCCGGCATGATCGACGGCGTCGACGGCGTCAAGCCGGTCGTCTCCTTCAATACCTTCAACAACAGTACCGACATCGTCGTGAGCGTCAACCAGGACGGCAATGCGCTGACGCTGGATCCGGCTCGCCTCGGCGCCTTCAACGCCTACGGGATCAACATCGGCAACAGCGGCCATACCGGCCAGGTCACGATCAATAACGCGCTGAGCCTGGGCGGCAACCTGCTCATCGATACCAACGGCGGCATCGACATCAAAGCGCCGGTCCTGCTGACCGGTGCGACAAGCCAGTTCCTGGTCACCCAGCATACGCCGGGTCACGACTTCAAGGTCGGCAGCGGCGGTTCGATCGATGCCGCGCGCAGGATCGGGGTCGCCGGCGCTGGCCGCATCGCCATCGGCGGCGCCCTGAACGCGGGCGAGATCGACCTCGACGCGGGCGGCAACGGCATCACGCTGACGGCGAACCTGACTGCCAACAGCCGCGCCACGCTGCGTACCGACGGCGACATCAGCCAGGGAAGTGCGATCGTCAAGACCCCCGCGCTGCTGGTCGAAGCGAACAGCGTGACCATGAGCGGCAATAACGAAGTGGGAACCCTGGCAGGCGCCGCCACTGGCGGCAGTTTCCAGTTTGGCTGGACCGGCGACCTGCGCGTCGGCAGCGTCGGTAAACGCGGCGGCCTGGCCTCGCAGGACAAGGTCATCCTCGCCGGCGGCGCTCTGACGGTCGCCGAGGCGGTCGATGCACCCGTGGCCATCGAGGTGAATGCGGCATCGATCAAGGGTGAGGGAACGCTCAGGTCGAATGAGCTGTCGCTGCAGTCTGGCGGCGGCATCGGCGAAGCCACGCGTCCCATGCGCACCAGCACCAATGTGCTCCTGAGAGCGATCAATACCGGAAGCGGCAGCGCACCGATCAATATCGTGAACGACCGCGCGCTCTCCGTCGGCAACGTGGCCCAGGACGGCACGGTCAACGGCGGCGCCGTTTCGATCGAAAGCACGGGCGGCCTGACCGTCGCGGGCGGCGTCAGGACCGGCAGCGGCGACATCAGCCTGGTCACCCATAGCCCGCTCACCATCAACGGCACGGTCAGTACCGTCAGCGGCAACGTCACCCTGTTGGCCGACAATAAGGGCCTGCTCACGATCGGCGCCGGCGGTCAGGTGAAGTCGGCATCAGGCAGCGTCCAGATCACCGCCGGCGACACGGTCATCCCGGCGAACGGCGTCGACGTCGCCCCCGGCAAGCTGTCGGTCACGAAGACCAATGCGCCGCAGGACCCGGGCCTGCCCCCGCCGCTGGACACCTGCCTTGCCAACCCGAATACCCAAGGCTGCGGCAACGTGATCGACCAGGCCACGCGCGCCTGTATCGCCAACCCCGAAGCGGAGCAATGCGGCCGGGTGCTGCCGCCGCCGCAGAGCTGCCGCGAGAATCCGGACCAGCTGGGTTGCGGCGTGTCGCTGGTAAAGGAGTGCATCGCCACGCCGAAGGCGCCGTCCTGCCTCGGCGTGCTGCCGGTGTACGAGACCTGCGAGAAGTCGCCGGGCACCTACGGCTGTGCACCGGTGGTCCAGGAACACAATGCCATCACGGCCTGCATCGCGACGCCGGCGGCGCCGGCTTGCGGCGAGGTGCTGCCGCCGCTGGCGACTTGCCGCCTCGATGCCGGCGTGTACGGCTGCGTGCCGGTGTTGGACCGCGCCGAGTTCCTGGCCTGCGTGGCCAGCCCGACCAGCGCAGGCTGCGCCGCGCGCCTGCCAGGCCTGGCGGTCTGCAAGGCGACGCCCGGCATCGAAGGCTGCGCCCAGGTGCTCAAGCTGACCTTTGACGCCTGCCTGATCAACAACAACGACCCGTCCTGCAACGGCATCCTGCCGACCGTGTCGCAGTGCGTCGCGAACAAGGCCATGGCCGGTTGCGAGGTGGTGCTGCCGACCCTGCAGCAGTGCATCGTCAGCCCGACGCTGCAAGGATGCTCGGTGCAGCTGCCGACGCTGGCGCAGTGCGTCACGAACAAGGCGACGGCCGGTTGCGATGCGGTGCTGCCGACCCTGCAGCAGTGCGTCGTCAGCCCGACGCTGCAAGGATGCTCGGTGCAGCTGCCGACGCTGGCGCAGTGCGTCACGAACAAGGCGAGCGCCGGTTGCGATGCCGTGCTGCCGACCCTGCAGCAGTGCGTCGTCAGCCCGACGCTGCAAGGATGCTCGGTGCAGCTGCCGACGCTGGCGCAATGCGTGGCGAACAAGGCGGCGGCCGGTTGCAATGCGGTGCTGCCGACCCTGCAGCAGTGCATCGGCAGCCCGACGCTGCAGGGATGCGCGGTGCAGCTGCCGACGCTGGCGCAGTGCGCGGCGAACCCGAACCAGGGCGGTTGCGAGGTGTTGCTGCCGCAGCCGAGCTTCTGCAGCACGAACCCGGCCGATCCGAAGTGCGCCGTGTTCAACCCGGCCCCGGTGCAGGGTGGCGGCGAATCGAAGCAGCCGGTGGCGGCGGTCCAGCAGACCACCGTCACCCTGATCAATTCTCGCACCCCGGCGCAAGAGAAGCTTCCGCCCGCACCGGTCCCCGGCGGCACGCAGGATAGCGGCAGCGCGGCCGGCACCGGCGGCGAGGGCACGCCGGCGGAGCAGTCGGAGAAGCAGGCGGAGAAGCAGGCAGGCCCCGCGGCAGCCACGAATACTGGAGTCAAGAATGAAAAACCAGCTGCAAAAATGTACTGCAACTAAGTTGACCCGGCGGGTGCTGGGCGCGCTGCTGTTCGCGGCGCTGTGCGTGACCGGCAACGCGGCCTGGGCCGCGCAGGTGGCCGGGGTGGTGGCGCGCCTGAGCGGTCCGCTGATGGCGAAGAAGGCCGACGGCAGCGTCAAGGTGCTGGGCCTGAAGTCCGAGATCGAGAGCGGCGACACCCTGGTGTCCGAGAAGAACACCTACGCCCAGATCAAGTTCATCGACAACAGCGAGATCACGCTGCGCCCGGGGACCACCTTCAAGGTAGAGAACTTCGCCTTCGACGAAGGCAAGCCGGAAAACGACAGCGCCAGCTACAGCCTGGTGAAGGGCGGCCTGCGTTCGATCACCGGCCTGATGGGCAAGCGCAACAAGGAGAAGTTCTCGCTGAAGACGCCGAACGCCACCATCGGCATCCGCGGCACCACCTTCATCGTGCAGTATGTGTCGTCGACGGACGCGGCGCCCCAGGGCAAGCTGCCGCCCGGCCTGCACCTGTCGGTCAGCGACGGCGCCATCATCGTGACCAACAATGGCGGCTCGCTCGGCTTCCAGGCCGGCCAGTTCGGCTACGTGCCGAACCTGAACCAGGCGCCGCTGATCGTGCCGAGCAATCCGAACATCCAGTTCCTGCCGCCGCCGGCCTTCAACACCGCTTCGGGCGGACCGGCCGCCGGCAACGGCAGCAGCCAGGAGAGTGCGGCTGTCGACTGCGTCGTCCGCTGATCAGGTCAGGAACGCTGGGCGCGGGCGCGTTCGAGCAGCAGTTCGCGCTCGCGGCTGTTGGCGGTCATGGCGGCGGCGCGCTCGAATTCGCGCCGTGCTTCCTCCACCCGTCCCAGCTTGGCCAGCAGGTCGGCGCGCACGCTCGGCAGCCAGTGGTAGCCATCCAGCTTGCCGTCCAGCGCCAGGGCATCGGCCAGCACCAGGCCGGCGGCGGGACCCTCGGCCATGCCGACCGCCACCGCGCGGTTCAGTTCGACCACCGGTGAAGGCTGGACCTGGGCCAGTTCCGCATACAAGGCCGCGATGGCTTGCCAGTCGGTGTCCATGGCGACCTTGGCGCGCGCATGGCAGGCCGCGATCTCGGCCTGCAGCAGGTAGGGACCGCGCGGCAGACCCAGGCGGGCAGCGCGCCCCAGCGCGGCCAATCCGCGCCGCAGCAGCACGCCGTCCCAGCGTGAGCGGTCCTGCTCGAGCAGCAGCACCGGACGCCCTTCGGCATCGAGGCGCGCGCCCATGCGCGAAGCCTGCAGTTCCATCAGTGCGACCAGGCCGTGGGCTTCCGGCTCGCCCGGCGCCAGCTCGGCCAGCATGCGCCCCAGGCGCAGCGCTTCCTCGACCAGGGCCGGGCGCATCCAGTCTTCGCCGGCAGTGGCGGTATAGCCCTCGTTGAAGACCAGGTAGACGGCTTCCAGCACCGCGCCGAGGCGCTCGCCCAGTTCGTTCGGCGGCGGCAGTTCGAAGGGCACGCGCGCCTCGCCCAGGGTCCGCTTGGCGCGCACGATGCGCTGGGCCATGGTCGCTTCGGGCACCAGGAAGGCGCGCGCGATCTCCTGGGTGGACAGGCCGCCCAGTAGTTTCAGTGTCAGCGCCAGGCGCGCGTCCAGCGACAGTACCGGATGGCAGGCGGTGAACATCAGGCGCAGCAGGTCATCGCCAATCACGTCGTTGCGCGCGGCGTCGAGGCTGTCGACGAAGTCTGGCACGATGAGCGCCTCCTGTGCTTCGAGGTCGAGGCCGATCTGCTCGAGCTTCTGCTGGAGCAGGCGGTCGCGGCGCAGCCGGTCGAGCGCGGCATGCTTGGCCGTGGTCATCAGCCAGGCGCCCGGCTTGTCGGGGATGCCTTGCCGCGGCCAGTGCTCGAGGGCCGACACCAGCGCATCCTGGGCCAGTTCCTCGGCCAGGCCGACATCGCGCACGATGCGCGCGATGCTGGCCACGATCTTGGCCGACTCGATGCGCCAGACGGCGGCGATGCTGCGTTCGACCTGCGCGTCCATCAGATCGCGGCTGCTGCGTCTTCAGGCGCCTGCGCGGGCATGCCCTCCATATAGGCCAGCTCCCACATGTGGCCGTCCAGGTCTTCGAAGCCGTGCTGGTACATGAAGCCGTGGTCTTTCGGTTGGTTCGGCCAGCTGCCGCCGGCGGCCTTGGCCTTGGCGGCCATGTCGTCGACCGCGGCGCGGCTGTCGCAGGACAGGCAGAGCAGCACTTCGGTGCTCTTCTTCGCATCCGAGATCGGCTTGTTGGTAAAGCCCTGGAAGAAGGGCTCGGTCAGCAGCATCACATAGATGTCGTCGCTGACGATCATGCAGGCCGCGTTCTGGTCGCTGAACTGCGGATTGAAGCCGAAGCCGAGCGCGCCGAAGAAGGCCTTGCTGCGTTCGAGGTCTTTCACCGGGAGGTTCACGTAGATCTGCTTGTTCATGGTGCTGTCCTTTCCTTGGTTAAGCGGTGGCTTCTTCGGCGGGAGCGGCCTGCTGCTCCGGCATGCTCTCGATGTAGGTCAGTGCCCACATGTGGCCGTCCAGGTCTTCGAAGCCGTGCTGGTACATGAAGCCGTGGTCCTCCACGGCTTCCGGCAGGGTGGCGCCCAGGGCCAGTGCCTTGGCTGCCATGGCATCGACCTCGGCGCGGCTGTCGCAGAACAGGCACAGGAGCGCAATCCTGCTGGTGCGCGGATCGGCCAAGGGCTTGGCGCACAGGGTCCGGGCGATGTCTTCGGAGGCCAGCATCACGGTGATGTCCCTGGAGACGATCATCCCGGCGCCCTGCGGGCTGCTGAAGCGGGCGTCGAAGGCGAAACCGAGTCCGGCGAAGAATGCCTTGCTGCGCTCGAGATCCCTGACCGGGAGAGTGATGGCGATTTGCTGTTTCATGGTCGTCTTCCTTCCTGGTGGTTCAGAACGGCAGGTCGGCCGCTTCGTAGAGCCGGCGCACTTCGATCTCGGCCCTGGCGTGCTCGCCGTGCGGGTTGGGGAAGCGGCGCGACCACTCCATCGCTTCGTCGCGCGACCGCACCTGGATCAGGGTGTAGCCGGCGATCAGCTCCTTGGTTTCGGCGAAGGGGCCGTCGGTACTGCTGCGCCGGCCTTCGTCGTAGCGGATGCGCCAGCCCTCGCTGCTGGGGCGCAGGCCGTTGGCGTCGAGCAGGACCCCGGCGCGAGCCAGTTCCTGGTGGTAGGCCGTCATGGCGGCGAACAGCGGCTCGCCGGGCATGATGCCGGCTTCCGTGTCGGGCGTGGCCTTGACGATGATCATGAAACGCATGGTGGTCTCCTTGTCGTAGGGTGGAAGCGTGTGGTTGGCCTTCATCTGCTACGACGAACGGGAGGGCGGGGATTCGACATCGTGGCCCGGATTTTTTCGGGCCGCCGGTTTTACCGGTCGAAGCAGGGCGCCAGCCCCCTGACCTCGACCGTCGCCCACTCGGCCGCCGGGCACTGCTGCGCCAGCGCGATCGCCTCTTCGCGGCTGTCGACGTCGACCAGGAAGAAGCCGCCCACCATCTCCTTGGCCTCGGCAAACGGGCCGTCGACGATGCGCGCCTTGCCGCCGCCGGGGACGCTGACGCGCACCGCCTTGTCGGCCGAGGCCAGCGATTCGGCGCCCAGCAGCAGGCCGCGGCTGCGCAGGTCTTCGCCCCAGCGCAGCATGCGCTCGTAGACGGCGCGGCCTTCGGGCTCGCTGCGGGTGGCGCGCTGGCCGACGGGTTCATGGATCAACAGCATGTGCGGCATCGGAAGACCTCCTGGTTGGGTTGAACGCGACTATTCTAAGCCCCTGCAGCAGCCAGCGCACGCCCAGCTGCACGGCCAGCGCGGCGCCGGTGGCCAGCAGGAAGGCCGTGCCGAGCGGCTGCACGCGCAGCAGCAGCGACAGCACCAGGCAGAACACCGCGAAGGCGTAATAGCCGTTGACCATGCCGCGCAGCAGCGCCACCGCGAAGCCGGGACCGCTGGCGCGGTGCGAGAAGCCGACCAGCACGGTGCTCATCACGGGGAACATCGCGAACAGGCCGCTCAAGCGCGGGCCAAGGCTGGCCGCGGCACAGGTGACGCCGAGCGCCAGTACCGCGCCGGCCAGCATGCGCCAGGGCAGGTCGCCGGCCGGCTTGCCGATGGACGCCTGGGCAGGGGCGGGCCCGAACAGGCGCGGCGCCGCCGGCAGCGCCAGCAACACAACGGCGAAACCGGCCCACAGCGGCAGCGCAAGGGCCTGCAGCACGAGCACCGCCAGCGCGTAGGCGAGCAGGGCGGCGCTCATCGCGCGCGGCATGCCGAGGTGGGCGCAGCGCGCATAGGCGATGCTGAAGACCAGGATGGCCAGCACCGCCAGCAGGGTGTTGGACGCGGCCGCGGCAGCGAAGTCGCTGCCCTGTTCGAGGGCGATCACCAGCAGGATCGGCCCCGCCACGATGGGAAATGCGGACAGCCAGCCGGCCACCAGGGGCCCCCAGCGGCGGCCGGCCAGGGTGACGAGGGCGATGAGGGAAGGTACCAGCAAGAGTTTCAGGAAGAAGATCATGCGACACGAATAAGGAGCGGAAATAAAAACGCCCGCCTTGGCAGGCGGGCGTTCCGGTTGAGGACAAGGACGGCTTAGAGCACGTCGCTGGCGTGGTCGGCCAGGCGCGAGCGTTCGCCGCGCGCCAGGGTGACGTGGCCGCTGTGGCTCCAGCCCTTGAAGCGGTCGACCACGTAGGTCAGGCCGCTCGAGCCCTCGGTCAGGTAGGGCGTGTCGATCTGGGCGATGTTGCCGAGGCAGAGGATCTTGGTGCCGGGGCCGGCGCGCGTGACCAGGGTCTTCATCTGCTTCGGCGTCAGGTTCTGCGCCTCGTCGATGATGAGGAACTTGTTCACGAAGGTACGGCCGCGCATGAAGTTGAGCGACTTGATCTTGATGCGCGAGCGTATCAGGTCCTGGGTGGCCGCACGGCCCCAGTCGCCACCGTCGCTGTCGGACTTCATCAGCACTTCGAGGTTGTCGTCGAAGGCGCCCATCCAGGGCGACATCTTTTCTTCCTCGGTGCCCGGCAGGAAGCCGATGTCCTCGCCCACCGGCACGGTGACGCGGGTGACGATGATCTCGTTGTACTGCTTGGTCTCCAGCACCTGGGCCAGGCCCGCGGCCAGGGCCAGCAGGGTCTTGCCGGTACCGGCCTGGCCGAGCAGGGTGACGAAATCGCACTCCGGGTTCATCAGGAGATTCAATGCGAAGTTCTGCTCGCGGTTGCGCGCCGTGATGCCCCACACATTGTTCTTGTTGTGGCTGTAGTCGCGCAGGGTCTGGAACACGGCGGTCTTGCCGTTGATCTGTTTTACCTGGCCATAGAAGGGCGCTTCGCCGTTCTGCGGCTCGATGAACACGAACTGGTTCACCAGCAGGGTCGGGATCACCGGACCGGTCACGCGGTAATAGGTGGCCGAGTTGCCGTTCTTGTTTTCCTGCCAGGACTCCATGTCTTTGCCGTGCTTGTTCCAGAAATCGTCCGGCAGCTGGACGATGCCCGAATACAGCAGGTCGGTGTCTTCCAGCACGTGGTCGTTGAAATAATCCTCGGCCGGCAGGCCCAGGGCACGCGCCTTGATGCGCATGTTGATGTCTTTCGACACCAGCACGATGGCGCGGCCGTCCATTGCATCCTCGAGTGCGCGCACGACGCCCAGGATCTGGTTGTCCGCCTTGCCCGAAGGCAGGCCTTCCGGCAGGGGGGCGGAATCCAGCTTGGTCTGGAAGAACAGGCGGCCGCGGGCATCCTTGTTGCCGAGCTTGGCCAGCGGGATGCCGGCCTCGATCGCGTCGTCGTCGACGTTGGCGATCAGGGCGTCGAGGGTACGCGCCACCTGGCGGGCATTGCGCGCGACTTCCGACATGCCCTTCTTGTGGTTGTCGAGTTCCTCGAGCGTCATCATCGGCAGGTAGACGTCGTGTTCCTCGAAGCGGAACAGCGAGGTCGGGTCGTGCATCAGGACGTTGGTGTCGAGCACGAAGACCTTACCGGCGCCGGCCTTGTCGGCCTTGCGGCTGGTGGAGGACTTGACGGTGACCTCGACCGGCTTGTGCTTGACCGGATGCGGCTGGTCGGCGTCGGTTTCTCGCAGGCGCGCGCCGGCGCCATCCTTGGTCTTGCGCGACGGGCCCTTGGCCAGTGGGGCTTCACCGGAAGCCGCTTCGACGCTTGGGGCGCTGACGACATTCACCGGCGCGGTGCCGGTCGGGCCGGCGGCGACGGCGTCATTGGCGGCCGGAGCGGCAGCCTTGGCCTTGCGCGCCTTGTTCGCCTTCGGCGTCGCGACGGCCTGGCCGCTGATCAGTTCTTCGAGGTCGGCATCGGCCTTGGCGGATGCCGGGCGCACGGGCGACTTGCCCGGTTCGGCCTTGGGATAATCTTTTGCCAGCAGCATGGTTGCTGGCTTGGTTGGCATTTTTGGCAGTGGCATCAGGTTCTCGATTCGAAAAAGGACTTAATAGGACGCGCAGGCGCAGCACGGGGCGCGCCGCTGCACGGAAACGATGCTACTTGGGGGGCTTGCTGACGATGTTGCCAGCTGAGGAGCTGCAGCCGGAGGATGCCGGTCCGGCAGCAGCGGGAGGAATGATGCTGATGAGATACTCTGTGACTCAAAATAGGTGGCAATGTCCAGCAAAGTTAATGAACTGGGTTGCTGGAGCCATCCGTTACTCAGGGCTGGCTCTTCAGAAATTCCAGCACTTCGGCCACGTGGTCGTTGACTTTCACGCCACGCCATTCTTTCACCAATCGGCCTTGAGCGTCAATGATAAACGTACTGCGCTCAACGCCGCGCACTTGTTTGCCATACATGTTTTTCATCTTCATGACACCGAACTGATTGCACACCGTTTCTTCCGGATCGGAGATCAGTTCGAAGGGCAGGCCCAGCTTGCCCTTGAAGCCTTCGTGCGAGCGCAGGGAGTCGCGGCTGATGCCGTAGATCTCGGTATTCGCGGCCTGGAAGTCGGGAAAGGCTTCGCGGAAGGCGATGCTCTCGGTGGTGCAGCCCGGCGTATTGTCCTTGGGATAGAAGTACAGCACGGTGTACTTCGCCGGACGGCCAGCCAGCTCGAAGGTCTGGCCGCTGGTCATGGGGGCGGAAAAATTGTCGACGGTTGCGGCGGTTGGGCTCTCGGCCACGGGGCTCTCCTGGTGTCATGGCGGCGGATATCGGAATGATAATCGGCGGCGCCGCGCCTTGCTAGTCCTGTATGTACGGGATGCGCAGGGCATCATCCCGCAAGATGGCGCGGGTTTTCATTTCTTCAAGATATCAAATTGAAATATTTCCGTGCTTAGCGGCGGCTTAACTCCGCGCCAGCAGCACGACGCCCACCACGATGACGGCAAGTGCCAGCATGCGCTGCGGCGAGACGACTTCTCCCAGGAACATCCAGGCCCCGATGGCGCCGATGACGTAGCCGAGCGAGAGCATCGGGTAGGCGACGGTGACGTCGGTGCGCGACAGGCCGAGGATCCAGACCACCAGCGAGATGCCGTAGCACAGCATGCCGACCACGATCGGCCACTGGGAGGCGACCTTGAGGCCGGTGAGGAACCAGTTGTCGCGGGTAAGGTGGATGGCGCCGCCGAGGGCATTGGTGCCGGCCTTGAGCAGGAGCTGGGCGGCGGCGTTCAGGATGACGCCGGTGATGATGAAGGCAAAGGCCGATGGACTCATGTCGTGCTTGTTCTCGTTGTTGTGCAATGTGCCGGACGCAACCGGACCCACCGCGCCGCGGCGCGGAAGGAGCGGCGGTTGCCGGAAATCAGGCGCCCGGGGCGGCGTCGATGATCAGGGCCAGCGTGACCTTGCGGCCTTCGCCCATCAGCACGTTATAGGTGCGGCAGGCGGCCTGGCTGTCCATGCAATCCACACCGACGTGCATGCTGGAGAGGCTGGCCACCAGCTTCGGGTGCACGAAGCGCTGGCGTTCGCCGGTGCCGAGCACCACGACGTCGGGCGCATCCTTGGCGATCTCTTCGAAGTGGGCG
Source organism: Telluria sp. ZB4P36 (assembly GCF_059685865.1). NCBI lineage: Bacteria > Pseudomonadati > Pseudomonadota > Betaproteobacteria > Burkholderiales > Oxalobacteraceae > Telluria > Telluria sp. ZB4P36. The sequence goes on along the minus strand of NZ_JCASIE010000001.1, from coordinate 308,153 downwards.
GCGGTCAGGTCTTCGAAGCGCGCGACCTTCCAGGGACGCGGCGGCACTTCCGGCATGACGGTCAGGCTGTAGTCGAAACGCTCGGCGTTGATCTCGACCCCGCTGGCGTCATAGCCGGTCACGGTCTGGTATTGCTGGGTGTTGTCGGAATGGAGCTTCATCGTTATCGCAGGAATTGGCCGGCAAAAAAGCCATTGTAACCGGGAGAGGCGAGGTTGCTTAAATCCCGGGCTTTCGGCAGAATGGTATTTTTCGCACTGCAACATAGCGTCACAGAACAGGGGATACTTTTGCGACCGATCCTGAAATCGAACAAGCTGGACGACGTTTGCTACGAAATCCGTGGCCCGGCACTGGAAAAAGCCCGCCAGATGGAGGACGACGGCCAGAAGATCATCAAGCTGAACATCGGCAACCTGGCCGTATTCGGTTTCGACCCGCCGGACGAGATCGTGCACGACATGATCCGCAACATGCACGGCGCGGCCGGCTATACCGACTCGAAGGGCATGTTCGCACCGCGCAAGGCGGTGATGCACTACACCCAGAGCAAGAACATCGAGGGCGTCGGCATCGATGACATCTACCTGGGCAATGGCGCATCGGAACTGATCGTCATGGCCATGCAGGGGCTGCTGAATAACGGCGACGAGGTGCTCGTGCCGGCGCCCGATTATCCCCTCTGGACCGCGGCGGTGAGCCTGGCGGGGGGCAACCCGGTGCATTATGTGTGCGACGAGCAGAGCGGCTGGCTCCCGGACATCGAGGACATGCGCAAGAAGATCACGCCGAACACGCGCGCAATCGTCGTCATCAACCCGAACAATCCGACCGGCGCCCTGTACCACCGCGAGGTGCTGCTCGAGATCGTCGAGCTGGCGCGCCAGCACGGCCTGATCATTTACGCCGACGAGATCTACGACAAGACCCTGTACGACGGCGAGGAGCACGTCTCGATCGCCTCGCTGGCGGACGACGTGCTGTTCCTGACCCTGAACGGCCTGTCGAAGAACTACCGTTCCTGCGGCTACCGTGCCGGCTGGATGGTGGTGTCGGGCGAGAAGCGCCACGCCAGGGGCTATATCGAGGGCCTGAACATGTTGGCCTCGATGCGCCTGTGCGCCAACGCGCCGGGCCAGTTCGCGATCCAGACCGCGCTCGGCGGCTACCAGAGCATCGCCGACCTGGTCGGCCCTGGCGGACGTCTCCTGAAACAGCGCGACCTCGCGCACAAGCTGCTCACCGATATTCCGGGCGTGTCCTGCGTCAAGCCAAAAGCTGCGTTGTACATGTTCCCACGCCTCGACCCGAAGATGTACCCGATCGCGGACGACCAGCAGTTCATTTGCGAACTGCTCTCCGAGGAAAAAGTGCTGCTGGTGCAAGGCACCGGCTTCAACTGGATCGCCCCGGACCATTTCCGGCTGGTGTTCCTGCCTAATTCCGACGACCTGACGGATGCCTGCGGACGCATTGCGCGTTTCCTGGACGGCTACCGCCGGCGCCACGCGCGCTGAGCCCGCTTAGGTCGGAAATCAACGAGATACGAGATCATGAAACCCATCAAAGTAGGCCTCCTGGGCATCGGCACCGTCGGTGCCGGCACCTTCAACGTTCTTCAACGCAACCAGGAGGATATCCGCCGCCGCGCCGGCCGCGGTATCGAGATTACGATGGTGGCGGCGCGTAACCTGGACAAGGCGCGCAGCGTCGTCGGCCCGGGCGTGGAAGTGGTCGGCGATCCGTTCGCGGTGGTGAACCATCCGGATATCGACATCGTCGTCGAGTTGATCGGCGGCTACGAGCTGCCGCGTAGTCTAGTACTGCAAGCAATAGCCAACGGCAAGCACGTGGTGACGGCCAACAAGGCCCTGCTGGCGCTGCACGGCAACGAGATCTTCGCCGCGGCCCAGGGCAAGGGCGTGATGGTGGCCTTCGAGGCGGCTGTCGCCGGCGGCGTGCCGATCATCAAGGCGCTGCGCGAAGGCCTGACCGCGAACCGCATCGAATCGGTGGCCGGCATCATCAACGGCACCACCAACTTCATCCTGTCCGAAATGCGCGAGAAGGGCCTGGACTTCGCCACCGTGCTGAAGCAGGCGCAGGAACTGGGCTATGCCGAGGCCGACCCGACCTTCGACATCGAAGGTGTGGACGCGGCGCACAAGCTCACCATCATGTCGGCGATCGCCTTCGGCATCCCGGTGCAGTTCGACAAGGCCTATATCGAGGGCATCAGCCAGCTGCAGGCAACCGACATCCGCTACGCCGAGCAGCTCGGCTACCGCATCAAGCTGCTGGGCATCACGCGCCGCACCCGCACCGAGTCGGGCGAGGGCATCGAACTGCGCGTGCACCCGACCCTGATCCCGGCGGCGCGCCTGATCGCCAACGTCGAAGGCGCGATGAACGCCGTGCTGGTGCAGGCCGACGCGGTCGGCGCCTCGCTTTATTATGGCAGGGGTGCGGGGGCGGAACCGACCGCATCAAGCGTGATCGCCGACCTGGTCGACGTGACCCGCCTGGCCACCGTCGACCCTTACTGCCGCGTGCCGCACCTGGCCTTCCAGCCGAACGAGATGACCGACGTCGCCATCGTGCCGATGGACGAGATTACCACCAGCTACTACCTGCGCGTCTACGTGAAGGACCAGCTCGGCGTGATGGCCGACCTGACCCGCATCCTGGCCGACGCCGGCATCTCGATCGACGCCGTGCTGCAGAAGGAGCCGGGCAACCAGGTCAACCTCGACATCATCATGCTGACCCACCAGACCCGCGAGAAGAATATCAACGCGGCGATCGCGAAGATCGAGGCGCTGCCGGCGGTGATCGGCAAGGTGACGCGCATCCGCCTCGAAACGCTGGCCTGAGCAAGCCCAGGCCCTGCCGGGCGCAAAACATGATTCGGATTCCGCGGCCTCTGCCGCGAATTCGAATCATTTTTTTTGGCCTCAACTCAGCGGGATATCGAGCGGCTGGTGCGCATGCCGGGGCGGGGCATCGTGCCAGCTTGGTGGCGGAGCGTCATCGTCGTCGATGAAGGCGGAGGAAAGCGCCAGCATGTCATGTTCGATGTGGTCGAACAGCGCGGTCGTCACGCTGGCGTAGCGGAGGAGGAAGTCGGAAGAAGTCATCCGGGGATTCTACCTGCGCTGCGCTGCACAAGAGGCCTGTATGTACAAGTGCTTGAGACGTTTCAATCAAGTTTATCAATGCCGCCGGTTGACATGGCGCGCCGCTTGAACCGTTTGGCGGTCTATGCTTTTTACCCATCCGGTATCGCCAGCCGAGACTTTAGGGTTTAGTATCAGCGACGCAATGATGTAAGCGGGTAATAGCCCCGATCCCTGCTGTAGATTACGAATCCTGTTTACGCCAACCCGAGCACACCGCATGAGCCAACCGAGCCAGTTTTCCCTGCTGACACAGCGCCGCTTCGGCCCCTTCTTCTGGACCCAGTTCTTTGGCGCCTTCAACGACAACCTGTTCAAGACCGCGCTGCTGGTCGCGCTGACCTTCGACACCGCGAACTGGACCACCGCCAACCCGGGCATGCTGAACAACCTGATCGCCGGCCTGTTCATCCTGCCCTTCGTGCTGTTCTCGGCGACCGCCGGCCAGGTGGCCGACAAGTTCGACAAGGCGCGCATGGCCAGGTTCGTCAAGCTCCTGGAAATCGCCATCATGCTGGTGGCCTGCGTCGGCTGGCTGACCCACACGCTGTGGGTGCTGGTGGCCGCCGTGGTCGGCATGGGCCTGCATTCGACCCTGTTCGGGCCGGTGAAGTATGCCTACCTGCCGCAGCATTTGAAATCCGAAGAGCTGGTGGGCGGCAACGGTGTCATTGAAATGGGTACCTTCGTGGGCATCTTGCTGGGCGAGGTCGCGGGCACGCTGCTGGTCGGCGTGAAACCCTGGGGCATCGAACTGGTCGCCGGCGGTACGCTGCTGTGCGCGCTGCTGGGGCTGGCGGCCAGCTGGCGCATTCCGCCGTCGCCGGCTCCGGCGCCGGAACTCAGGATCAGCCGCAACCCCTTCGCTGAGTCGATCCGCAACCTGAAGTTCTCGAGCCAGAACCGCACCGTGTTCCTGTCGATGCTGGGCAATTCCTGGTTCTGGTTCTATGGCGCACTGGTGCTGTCGCAGTTCCCGCTGTACGCCAAGGATTACCTGCATGGCGATCACAGCGTGATCATGCTCTTGCTGACCGTGTTCTCGCTCGGCATCGGCGCCGGTTCGCTGCTGTGCGAAAAGCTGTCGGGCCACAAGGTCGAGATCGGGCTGGTGCCTTTCGGTGCGATCGGCCTGTCGGTGTTCGGCATCGACCTGTATTTCGCCAGCGTGGCCTATACCAACACGGCGACCGTGGACGCGATTGCCTTGCTGGCGCTGCCGGGCGCCTGGCGCATCATGCTCGACCTGGTCCTGATCGGCGTGTTCGGCGGCCTGTTCATCGTGCCGCTGTTCGCCCTGATCCAGACCCGCTGCGACCCCAAGCACGTCTCGCGCACCATCGCCGGCATGAACATCCTGAACGCGCTGTTCATGGTGGCTGCGGCCGGCCTGGCGATCGTGCTGCTGGGGCAGGGCTTTACCATCCCCGAGATGTTCCTGGTGACGGCGCTGCTGAATGCCTGCGTGGCCGTGTACATCTTCTCGCTGGTGCCGGAATTCCTGATGCGCTTCCTGGCCTGGATGCTGATCCACACCGGCTACCGCGTGCGCACCATCGACGCCCATCGCATCCCGGAGCAGGGCGCCGCCGTCCTGGTCTGCAACCATGTGAGCTATGTCGACGCGCTGGTGATCGGCGCCGCCAGCCCGCGCCCGATCCGCTTCGTGATGGACCACCGCATCTTCAAGACGCCCTTCCTGGGCTGGATCTTCCGCGCGGCCAAGGCGATTCCGATCGCACCGGCCAAGGAAGACCCCTTCATGATGGAACGCGCCTTCGTCGACATCGCCCAGGCCCTGCACGAGGGCGAGCTGGTCTGCATTTTCCCGGAGGGGAAGCTGACCCATACCGGCGAGATCAACGAGTTCCGCGGCGGGATCGCCAAGATCGTCGAGCGCAACAAGGTGCCGGTGATCCCGATGGCGCTGCGCGGGCTGTGGGGCAGCGTGTTCACGCGCGACAAGTCGAACGTGTTCGGGCGTTCGTTCGCGCGCGGAATCCGGTCGAAGCTGGCGCTGGCGGTGGGGCAGCCGGTGGCGCCGGACGCGGCATCGCCGGAGTATCTGCAGGAGCAGGTGCTGGCCTTGCGGGGCGATTGGAAGTAAACGGATTCCGGGGGCCAGCCAAGGCGAAGGCAAACCTGTCGGTAAGATTGACAGTTAAGTATTGGTAGATTTCTAATGTAAACTTAACTGTTTGAATTTCAGAGTGATTACGCGCGCTCTTGTTCTGGCCCGAATCACTGTGGCGGCAATCGGCGCTGCATTGTGTGGACTGAGTACATCATCCAATGCTTCGGTACTCGGCCTGGATCTGCAAGGTGAATATACCCGGGTGTCGTCCAGTAGCTGGACACTCGGTTATGAATTCTCGGCCTCGCTTCGGCCCGGCGTCGGCGCAAGGCGTAACACTTCTGGACTTCATGCCGGGATTGGCGGTTCTCGACCATTTTCCGGAGTCAGAAACGACAAAGGCCAACCGCAGGTTGGCCTCATTCCTTGATTTGTTGGTCGGGGCGAGAGGATTCGAACCTCCGACCCCCTGCACCCCATGCAGGTACGCTACCAGGCTGCGCTACGCCCCGACGAACTCTGAAATTATATCAGAGCTCGTCCGAATACTTGAGCTTTTGTTATAGGCTTGCGCTCAGTTTTTTGCGCTTTCGCATGGTTGCGAGCGTCAATACAGCGCCGGCAAGGACATGCCGATACGCCCCGCGTGAGTGCGGCTTATTCGTCATGTCTCCCCTTGGGCCGCGATCAGCACCGCCGCCGCATACAGGTCAGGCGCCATGCGGGTGGGAACGCGGCGTGGCCCGAGCCGCCATTCGGTTTCGTTGCCGTTGTCGATCAGGAGGGTGCGGCAGCCGGCGCGGTTGCCGGCTTCGACGTCGTGCAGGACGTCGCCGACCATCCAGGATTCGCGCAAGTCGATGGCGTGTTCGTTGGCGGCTTTCAGCAGCATGCCGGGCGAGGGCTTGCGGCAGGCGCAGGCCATGGCGTAGTCCCCGACGGTGCCGAGCGGGTGGTGCGGGCAATAGTAGAAGCCGTCCAGCGCCAGGTTCTCGCGAAACAGCAGGTCGGCCAGGCGGTCGGCCACCGGTCCCATCGCTTCTTCGCCGAAACAGCCGTGGGCGATGCCGGACTGGTTGGTCACGACGAAGAAGCGGTAGTCGAGCCGCGCCAGCAGCCGTAATGCGGCGCCGGCGCCGCTCACCAGCCGGATGCGGCGCGGTTCGACGTTGTAGGGGAGGTCGTCGACCAGGGTGCCGTCCTTGTCGAGGAAGATCGCCTTCATGTCGGGGGACCGGATGGGCGAGTGGCTGCCGCGGGCACCGAATGGCGCGCGGCGAGGACGTCTTCGTAAATGGCGGCCAGCTGATTGGCGACATGGCGCCAGGTGTAGTGTTCGCAGGCGCGGCGGCGTCCGGCTTCGCCCATCGCGCGCGCCAGTTCGGGGTGGCGATGCAGGCGCGCCAGCCGGTCGGCCAGGGCCGCCGGATCGCGTGACGGAATCAGGAAACCGGTCACGCCATCGCTGACCGTGCTCTTGATGCCGCCTACTTCGGCGCCGATCACGGGGCGCGCGCAGGCCATCGCCTCGAGGGGCGTGATGCCGAATGCTTCATACCAGGGCGTGGAGACGATGACGTCGGCGGCGCTGTAGTGGTCGCGCAGCATGGCGCCCGCCTGGCGCCCGGCGAAACGCACGTGGGCAGCAATGCCCAGGTCGGCCGCAAGGCAGCGCAGGCGCGCCAGTTCCAGGCCCTGATCGCCCGCTGCGTCGCCGCCGACCACCAGCAACTGGGCATCGACGCCATGGCGCTGGCGCAGCATGGCAAGGCCCTGGATGACGGTGTCGATGCCCTTGCGCGGGGCCAACCGGCCGACCTGGAGCACGACGAAGCGGCCGGCGTCGAGCCCTGTTCGGGCGCGCGCCTCATCCATCGGCACCGGCCAGAACTCGTCGGGGGAGAAGCCGCAGGGCGCGGACGTGATGCGCGACAGCGGCGCGCCGTAGAGCCGTTCCATGTCGTGACGGTCTTGCGGACATGCTGCGATGACGCGGTCGGCCGCGCGCATCAGGGCGGCTTCGATGCGCATGCGGGCGATGGGGAAGGTATCGGCGCTGCCCTGGGCGAGGCGGCGTACCCGTCCGAGCGCATGGAAGGTGATGACGAAGGGGAGCCCGAGCGTCGCGTTCAGGTGTTGGGCGACCATGCCGGACATGAAGAAGTTGGCGTGCGCGATGTCGTAGGGCGCCGGCTGGCGCCGGGTGAAGCGGGCGACATGGCGTGAGAACGCGTCGACGTGCGGCAGCAGCCCTTCCTTCGGCACGTGGTGCGGCGGACCCGCGGGCACATGGACGACGCGGATGCCGTCGCGCCATGCCACCAGCGGGCGCTGCCCTGGCGCGTCGCGGCGCGTGAACACGTCGACCAGGTGCCCGGCGCGCGCCAGCTCGCGCGCGAGCTGGGCCACGTAGACGTGCTGGCCGCCGTAGCCGTCACCGCTGGAGACAGCCAGGGGCGAGGCGTGCTCGCTGATGATCGCGATGCGCCGGCGTGCATCGTGTGCGGCGGCCCGGTGATCGCCGCCTGCCGTGCTGGTATCTGGAGGGGCCTGGTCGAGCGCATCGCCGGTAAGGGCATGGGGATGTCGCATGGCGGTCTCACGCGAAACGGACGCGGTAGCGCACCGCGCCGGCCAGGCGCCAGAACACGGCCAGCGGCGGCAGCAGCGCCGAGGTGACGACCATCTCGGCCACGTGCGCCGGCGTATGCGCGGCGCCGCGCAGGCGGTGTGCGCACAGGCGTCCGGTGAGCAGCAGCCAGGCGGCGAAGCCCAGGCCGGCTAGCACCGGCAGGCTGGCCAGCAGGCCTGCCAGCGCCAGCAGCAGCACGCCGACGATCGCATAGTGGTCCCAGCGCGGGCGTGGCTCGACCTTCTGGCGATACAGTGCCGGGTGCTTCTTGTAGAGCAGGGCGTCGAAGACCGCGTGGCGGATCTGCAGCAGGCTCGCGCCCCAGGGCACCGGCCGCACCGGGTGGACCACGAGCGCGCGCGGCGCGCGCACGATGACGGCGCCGTGTTCCAGCAGCCGGAAGTACATGTCGGCGTCGCTCGCGCGCGGCACGCTGAAGCGTTCGTCGAAACCGTCGAGGCCCTCGAGTACCGGCTTGCGGAAGAAGCAGCTGGCGCTGGTGAAGCCGGCCGCTTCGTGCCCGTGGGCGCTGCGCTGGTATTCGGTGGGCCGGGCCGGAACCGGGGTCCGGATGCGACCGCATACCACTTCGGCATCGGTGCCGAAGGCGGCGAGGCCTTCGGCCAGCCAGTCCGGCTCGGGGACCGCATCGTCGGTGGTGAAGGCGACGATGGGGGCACGCGCGGCGCGCCAGCCGCGGTTGCGGCTCGATGCCGGGCCGACCGGCCCCGGGTTGGCGACGTAGGACAGGCGCGGCCCGCGCTCGAGCGTGCGGGTACGCCAGCCGGCGACCAGGTGCAGGGTGTTGTGGTTGGGCTCATCGTCGACGACGATGATTTCGACCTGTTGCGGGTCGAACTGCTGGCGCATCAGTGCGTCCAGGCAGCGGTCGAGCAGGTCCATGCGGCCGCAGGCCGGGACCACCACCGACACCGCGAGCCTTGCGTCATCCGTCCTTGCTGACATCATTCGTCTCCGCGTGCGCACACGTTCAACGCCACCGCGACGTGCGGACGACGGAGCGTGTCGAGTGCGGTTGGAGTCGGCCGGGAGCGGATGGGTTCCGTCAGGCGGAGGCAGCTTGGAGGTGGATCAAGGTTCGGCTCGCATGACGGCCGGGCGTCCACAACAAAGGGGGGCCGCAGGGCCCCCACGTGAAGCCGGGAATCCGGTCGGCGCTACTTGCGCGAGAAACCCGTATCGTCGTCCATCTTGCGGTCGCCGGCCAGGCGGTTCGCACCTGCCGGGCTCTTCGGCAGGCCGCCACCCAGGTCATTCGATTCGTGGACCGGGTTCTTTTCGGCGTCCACGCTCTGGGCCGGCAGCCAGCCCGGGTTGTCGCTGCGCGGGCCGCTGTTCCCGGGGCTGCGCGGCAGGCCGCCGGTCACGTCGTTCGATTCGTGCCGTTCCGCCTTGCCTTCATTGCCCGCGGACCCGGTCTGCGAGCCCTGGCGGTCGGTGCTGTCCTGGCGGTTCTGGTCCGGTTGCCGGTTCATGGCTTCCTCCCTTGCTGGCTCTGGTGCGGGCCGACCGCCATGCCGGTGCCTTCGCGCGTCCCGGCAGCGCTCTGCCGGTTGCCCTTGGGGTCCTGTAGCGTTCCTTCCTGTTTCTGGTACATGTCTGGCGGAACTTCAGTCGGACGCGTGCGCACGTCGGTGCCGGAATGCTTGTCGCGGTGGCCGACCGGCTGCTCCAGCAGGCCCCAGGCCCCCGAATGCTGCTCCATCTGGCGCTGGTGGCTGTCGGTGATGCCCTGCTGCGGGCCCGAGCCGCCGGTCTGCTGGCTCTGCAGCGAGCCGCCCGGCAAGTCGGCCGGGACAGGGTGGGGCAGGGGGCTTTCATTATCGGCGCGGCTGCCGTCCTCGGCGGCCACTTCCTGCCGGCCCGGTCCCTGCGGATAGGTGTGGTCCATCGGGCCGCTGGTGGTATTGCCCTTGGCGCCCGGCGTCCATTTCTCGTTCGCGCCGTTATTGGTCTGGTTATTGACCTCGCTACGTTGGTTCGCGTCCATATCGACTCCTTTCGCTGTCGCTGCGGTGTGCGGCTGATCCTCTCATGATGCGCGCGCTCACCTCATTACAGTATAGGAAGACGTAGGGGGCCTGTGTAGGACGGATACTGAGGCGTTTGTTGTCGACAGGAAGTACACTTTCGTTGGTGCATTTTCTGTCGCGTGAAGTCCTACAAAGTCATCTGAAAGCGTCCTATACCGGCATTCATCAGCGCTACCTAAGATGATTTCGCCGGTCACTCATCGGGCTTCGATTTGACTGGCAACAGCCTGCCGCAGGACGCGGCGGTTTATATGCATACAGGGAGAAGATCATCATGGCCTCAGGTAATCAAGGTAACAAGCAGGGCAGCAATCAGGGCGGCAACAGCCAGAGCAGCGGCACCCGCAACCGCGGTTTCGCTTCGATGGATCCAGCCCGCCAGCGTGAAATCGCCAGCCAGGGCGGCAAGGCTGCCCACGCCAAAGGTACGGCTCACGAGTTCACCTCGGAAGAAGCCCGCCGTGCCGGCAGCATGAGCCACGGTAACCGCCAGTCGGCCAGCGCCGGCTCGGGTGGCCCGTCGCGTGCCGCATCGAGCAAGGGTGGCCGCAACGCGCAGGGCGGCCGCGGCTCGAAGGAGTAAGGAGGTCTCGGCTGTGCCTGCCTTCAGGCACCAGCCAGCAGACAAGCACGGGGAGCGCAAGCTCCCCGTTTTGTTTTTTGAACCAACGCGGCGGTGGGATGCGGTAGAATCGCTGCGCCTTTTTCAACCTTTTCCCTAGGAATATCGTCGTGAAACCTGCGGTTATTCGTGAAGTCAAGAGCATGGCCATGTCCTGCGATCGCGTCGGCAACCTGTTGCTGGTCAAGTTTGCCTGCAAGGGCGCCAGCGACGTGGGCATCTATGTGCCGGCATCCATCGTGTTCTGGCTGCTCAAGCACCTGCCGGTCAACCGGGACCCGAACCTCATGGCGCCGCCGCCTTGCCCGCCGGTGACCCAGCAGGACTGGGACAATCCCTACACCCCGCGCGCCGAGTACGTGCAGTGCAAGGAACTGCGCGGCCAGCTGCGCATGAACTTCGCCTCCAATGCGAAGGAAGACCTGACCGTCGTGCTGGACCGCAGCAACGTGGAGCTGATGCGCCAGATCATGACGATGTACACCAAGGACTTGATCGACCTCGACGCGCAGTAAGCGCGATTTCGGAGCATTTCACAAGGATTCCGCCATGCCCATCAAAATCAGCCAGACCTTCGACTCCGGCGCCATCGAGGTCGTCCGTGCCGACGGCCCCAAGGCGATCGACCTGAACCTGCGCAAGGATTCGCAGGCCGACATCCACCAGTGGTTCCATTTCCGCCTGCAGGGCGCGCGCGGCCAGGCCTGCACGATCCGCTTCCTGAACGCCGGCCAGGCCACCTACCCAAAAGGCTTCGAGGATTACCAGGTCGCGGCCAGCTACGACACCGAGAACTGGTTCCGCGTGCCGACCAGTTTCGACGGCCAGGTGATGACGGTCAATCACACGCCTGAACTGGACAGCATCTACTACGCCTATTTCGAGCCCTACACCTGGGAGCGCCACCTGCGCCTGCTGGGCGAAGTGGCCGAGAACCCGATCGCGCGCGTGCACGACATCGGCACCACGGTCGACGGCCGCGACATGAACCTGGTCGTGATCGGCAATCCGCAGGCGGAAAAGAAGATCTGGGTGATCGCACGCCAGCACCCGGGCGAGACCATGGCCGAGTGGTTCGTCGAGGGCATGATGGATGCGCTGCTGGACGACGCCAATCCGGTGGCGCGCAAGCTCCTCACCCGCGCCGTGTTCTACATTGTGCCGAACATGAACCCGGACGGCTCGGTGCGCGGCAACCTGCGCACCAACGCGGCCGGCGCCAACCTCAACCGTGAATGGATGACGCCTTCGCTGGAGCGCAGCCCGGAAGTGCTGTGCGTGAAAAACAAGATCCACGAGACCGGCGTCGACATGTTCTTCGACATCCATGGCGACGAAGCGCTGCCGTATAACTTCGTGGCAGGCAACGAGATGCTGGAAGACTTCACCCCGGAGCGCCAGGCGCGCCAGAACGCCTTCGTGCAGCAGTACATGGCGGCCAGTCCGGACTTCCAGGACGTGCATGGCTACGCGGCCAGCAAGTACAACGACGAACTGCTGACCCTGGCCTCGAAGTACATCGGCCACACCTTCAAATGCCTGTCGCTGACCCTGGAAATGCCGTTCAAGGACAACGCCGACCTGCCCGACCCGCACACAGGCTGGAACGGCGCGCGCAGTGCGGCGCTGGGCGCGGCGATCCTGCAGCCGATCCTGCAGTCGCTCGACTGAGCAGTAGCCATGGGCGTCGAAATCGAGCGCAAGTTCCTGCTCATCGGCGACAGCTGGCGCGCGCTTGGCGAGCCCGTGCTGCTGCGCCAGGGCTATCTGTGTTCCGACCCGGTGCGCACCGTACGCGTGCGCATCGAGGGCGAGGCCGGCGTCCTCACCATCAAGAGCAAGAGCGTCGGGGCGACCCGCGGCGAATGGGAGTATCCGATTCCGCTGCAGGAAGCCCGGGAAATGCTCGACCGCTTGTGCGAGCGTCCCCTGGTCGAGAAATACCGGCGCCGCATCGCCTATGCGGGCTTCACCTGGGAAGTCGATGAATTCCTGGGCGAGAACGCCGGCCTGGTGGTGGCCGAGATCGAACTGCCGTCGGAAGATGCCGTGTTCGACAAGCCCGACTGGATCGGGCAGGAAGTCACGGGCGACAAGCGCTACTACAACTCCAGCCTGATCCGTTTTCCATATTCCCAGTGGACAAATCAATGATTCAAGTTTCACGCCGCAACGCGCTGGCACTGTGCCTGGCTGCGCTGCTGCCGGCCGTCGCGAGTGCGGCCGCACCTGCCCCGTATTTCCCGCCCGCCGGCGAATGGGCGCGCAAGTCGCCCGCCGAACTGGGCATGAACCCGGCAGCCCTGGCCGCCGCCGTGCAGTTCGCACAGTCGCGCGAGACCACGCGCGCGGTCGATTTCTCGGACCAGGAAGCAACCTTCGGCAGCCGCCTGGGCTCGATGCCCACCAGGCGCGCGCGCACCAACGGCCTGGTGATCTACAAGGGCTATGTGGTGGCCGAGTTCGGCGACACGCAGTTCGTCGACCCGACCTATTCGGTGGCCAAGAGCATGCTGGCGACCGTGGCGGGCGTGGCGGTGCGCGACGGCCGCATCGCGGTCGACGAAGCGGTCGGCAAGCGCGTGAGCGACGGCGGCTATGCGACGCCGCGCAATGCCCAGGTCACCTGGAAGCAGCATCTCCAGCAGGAAACCGAGTGGGAAGGCAGCCTGTGGGGCAAGAATGCCGACTTCATCGGCAAGGAAGCCTTCGGCGCGGGCGAGCGCAAGCCGCGCGCCTTGCAGGCCCCAGGCAGCTTCTACGAATACAACGACGTGCGCATCAACCGCTTCGCGCTGTCGCTGCTGCGCGTGTTCGACCAGGCCGTGCCGGACGTGTTCCAGCAGCAGGTGATGGACCCGATCGGCGCCTCGAACAGCTGGAAGTGGGTTCCCTACCATCACAGCTACGTTGAACTGAACGGCAAGCAAGTACCGTCCGTCAGCGGCGGCACGCGCTGGGGCGGGGGCATGTGGATCAATTCCTGGGACATGGCGCGCTTCGGCTACCTGTGGCTGCGCGGCGGGGCGTGGCAGGGCAAGCAGGTGCTGCCGCCGTCCTACATCAAGGAAGCGCTCACGCCCAGCGCCCACGGTCCGGATTACGGCTACCTCTGGTGGCTGAACACCAAGGGCAAGAACCTGCCGGGCCTGCCCGCAAACGCCTACGCCGCGCTGGGCGCCGGCAGCAACACCATCCTCGTGTCGCCCGACCACGATCTGGTGATCGTCTGGCGCTGGCATGCCGGAAACGCTGCCGAGTTCGCCACCAAGGTCATCGCCAGCCTGCCGCGCTGACGAAGCACCTACCGGCAGCCAGCGCGCTGCCGGTGACATCCCCCTGGTTTTCTTCAGCCGACCTCGGTCGCTTGCTTGCGCCCTGGCTGCCGTCCTGCTGCCGATGGCCGCCCATGTGAACGAGGCGAACAATGCGGCAAGCCGGCCGGATGACCACCGCGAACGGCGAGAACAGCCTGGCCTACACGCCGAAATCCTCGTTCACGCTGTGGACCTGCCTCGACGTGGCCGGCGTACGGCAGCATCGCGAATTTCACGTTGCCGCCTTGCGCCTTCAGTGGAAGTGCTCGCTACCCGCCGGCGTATCTTCCGGCATCTCGGCATGCACGAGCTCGCCCGTCGGGTCGGCGAACAGCGGGGAGCCGCAGTCGTCGCAGTATTCGGCGACGTAGCGTTCGCTGATGCGCTTGATGTGGGCGACGCCGGCTTCGTTCAGGTGGGCGACGATGTCGTTGATCGGGGTCAGCGGGGCAGGGCCGACGGCGAAGGGACCTTCCATCGGCGTGCCGTTCTCGTCTTCCTGGCCGTACAGCGGCCACACGATGCCGTACATGACGTCGCTGTCCTGGCGCATCGTGAACGAGACGCGGTATTCGTCGATCTGGATGTCGGCCGATTCTTCGCCGAAGCCGGCGATGACGGCGCGCAGGTCCGATGGCTCCACGCCCAGGGTGTGGGTCAGGTAGTGCACGGCGGCGCGGATCGAGATCGGGCGGATCAGTTTATCGGCTTCGCGGCAGGCCACGTAATAGGCTTCCGGCAGCAGCAACTCGACTCCGCAGCCCGGCAGCAGGCGCGCGATGTTGGCCGTGCCCTGGGCACGCCACTGCTCCAGCGCGCGGTTGCGCTCCTCGGCGAATCCGATGTGGTGCTGCGGCTCCTGCCAGCGGAACATCGGCGCGCCCTGCGGCGCCACGATCGCCACCAGCAGGTAGCGGGTGTCGGCCAGGAAGGGTGCGGTTTCTTCCACGCGGGCCGCCGGCTTGACCGTGCCGCCCTTGTGCGCGGCGGCGGCCAGCTTGTGCGTCAGCGCGTAGGTGTCGGCATGGGTGCGTGGCAGCTGGTCGATCGAGTACAGCGTCGGCGCCATCGCGATGCGCGTGCCTTCGGCCAGCAGGTGGGCCGAGAAGTGCGCTTGCAGGGTGCTCAGCATGTCGGCCGGGATATTGCCCGAAGCGATGTTGAAGCGGGTCCAGGCGAGCACGGGCGCGGCCACCAGCAGGGCCTGCCAGGTGAGCTCGGCGCCGTCCTGCTGCTCGACCATGGTGGCCGATTCGCTCACGGCTTCGACCGCATCCATCAGCACGTCGTACGAGGCGAGGTCGTCCTTGAACAGGGCGTTCAGCGCAGCGTCGATGCTGTCCTGGTGGTTGGTCTTGAGCAGCTTCTGCAGTTGCGTGTCCAGTTGGCGCTCCCAGGTCCGTTCCTCGACGCGGCTGGCGGCCTGCATGATGGCTTGCGCGATGCTGACGAGACGCTGGCTCTCGGCGGAGAGTTTAGGGGTTGAATCTTTGGAAGGACGACGCATGGTGCTAGGGGTCTCTCTTTGCAAATAATAGTGAAGGTCATGATAAACCCATATCCTCGGTATTGTAGTTGATTCGGCCACATGCCACGAACACGGGCCTTCGTGATTCAAGGAAAGCACGGCGCTTGCAAAAAACCTCAATCGAAATCATAATGCGAATCGTTCTCATTAAAATTCACGATTCCACGGTGCTGGAGTCCCTTTACCTAAGAAGAAAATGTCCACGATCACCCCGCAAGCAGGCAGCAGCTTCATCAAGAGCAAAAAACACCCCCGTCCTTCTGCACCGAGCCTGTCGGCCCCGGCACTTGCCGTGCTGGCGACGCTCGCCATGCCGCTGGCCCATGCGAACGGCGTGATGGAAGCCCCGGAACTGGCTGAAGGCGCCCCGCTGCCCAAGGTGCTCGTGACCGGCGGCGCCGACCGCGCCGTGCAGGGTCCGGTGAAGGCGAGTTCGGACAAGTTCACCGCACCGCTGCTCGACACGCCGAAATCGGTCACCGTCGTGACCTCGGAAACCATCTCGCAGACCGGCGCCGTGTCGCTGACCGACGCGCTGCGCACCGTGCCGGGCATCACCATCGGTGCTTCGGAAGGCGGCAACCCGGTAGGCGACAACCTGTTCATCCGCGGCTACAACGCCCAGACCGACACCTACATCGACGGCGTGCGCGATTCCGGCTCGCAGTCGCGCGAGATCTTCGCGATCGAGCAGGTCGAAGTGGTCAAGGGTCCGAATTCGGCAATCGGCGGCCGTTCCTCGGCCGGCGGCGGCATCAACATCGTCACCAAGACGGCCAAGGACAGCAACTTCAGCAACGCCACGGCCGGCCTGGGCACCGACAAGTATGCCCGCGGCACCGTCGACCTCAACCGCGTCGTCGGCGCCAACACCGCCTTCCGTCTCAACGCCATGGTCCACAACAACGACATCGCCGGCCGCGACGTCGTGGGCGGCGAGCGCTGGGGCATCGCGCCGACCGTGACCTTCGGCCTGAACGGCCCGACCCGCGCGACTCTGAGCTTCTACCACCTGGAGAGCAGCGAGATCCCGGACACCGGCATCCCCTTCAACAACCCGATCGCCAGCGGCACCGACATGGCGAAGAACGGCGGCGGCACGCCCTTCGTCGTCGACCGCGAAGCCTTCTATGGCCTGAAGAACCGCGATTTCCGCGACACCAAGACCGACGTCGCCACCGTCGACCTGCGCCACGAACTGAGTGCCAATCTGGCGGTGCGCAACGTGACCCGCTGGGGCAAGACCGGCCAGGACTACGTCTACACGCAGCCGGACGACTCGAAGGGCAACACCGTCCGCTACGGCACCGTCTGGCGCCGCGCCAATACCCGCGTGGTCGACACCAGGACCCTGGCCAACGCGACCAGCCTGACCGGAAACCTGACGACGGCCGGCATCAAGCACAGCTTCAACGTGGGCGTCGAGTTCTCGCGCGAGGACACCGACCGCGGCAGCTTCGTATTCACCCCCGGCACCAACAACCCGCTGACCGGCACCTTCACCTGCCCGACCGCGGGTGCCGCCACCCTGTACAACTGCACCACCCTGGTCAACCCGAACCCCAACGATCCGTGGGTCTATACCCGCGCCCAGTCGCCGACCCTGACCACGGTCGAGACCCGCACCCGCGCCGTGTACGGCTTCGACACCATCGAATTCAGCCCGCAATGGCTGCTGAACATCGGCGCGCGCTGGGATGATTTCTCGAGCACGCTGCTCACCCCGGCGGTCGGCAGCACCGGGGCCGTACGCGCCCGCGTCGCGTCGACCTTCGATACCTACCAGGCCGGCCTGGTGTACAAGCCGAAGGCGAACGGCAGCATCTACCTGTCGTGGGCGACCTCGGCGACCCCGCCGGGCAACGACGGCGGCGACGGCCTGGACGCGCTGACCGTGGCGATCCAGAACCTGCAGCCGCAGAGCAGCCGCAGCCTCGAGCTGGGTACCAAGTGGGAAGTGCTGCCGGGCGGCCGCCTGTCGGTCAGCGCCGCGGTCTTCAAGAGCGACATGGACAATGCCCGCGTCACCGCACCGGACGGCACGACCCAGAACGTCGGCCGCAAGGAAATGAAGGGCGTCGAGCTGGGCCTGTCCGGCCGCATCACCAACGCCTGGACCGTGTTCGGCGGCTACACCTACCTGGACGGCGTCATCGCCGACAACGGCTTTGTCAACACCGGCACCGCCTCGGCGCCGCGCTGGACGCCGTCGCCGTTCAACGGCAACGCCTTCCCGACCACGCCGAAGCACAGTGCCTCGCTGTGGACGACCTACGCCGTCAACAAGGCCTTCACGATCGGCGGCGGCGCCAACTTCGTGGATCGCCAGTTCGCCAACGTGAACAACAACAAGTACTCGCCTTCGTACACCCGCTTCGACGCGATGGCGAGCTACACGCTGAACCAGAGCGTGTCCTTCCAGCTGAACATCCAGAACCTGACGGACAAGCTGTACTTCGACCGCGTCTCGTCGCCGCACTATGCCGGCGTGGGCGCAGGCCGTTCGGCCAGCCTGATGGCCAACCTCAAGTTCTGATCACCGCGTACCACCCCCTCCGGGCGACCGGATTCGCCCTCCTGATATGATCCGGAGGGCTTTTTTCTTGTCGGAGGATTGAATCATGATGCTGCACATCCCGGGCGTGCTGACGCGCGAGCAAGTCGTCACCATCCGTGCCCGCATGGAGGCGGCGCCGGAATGGGTGGATGGGCGCGAGAGCGTCGGTGCGCAGGGCGCCCAGGTCAAGCGCAACCGCCAGCTCAAGGAAGGCTCGCCATTGGCGGTGGAGCTGGGGCAGGTGGTGAGTGCGGCGCTGATGAACAATCCGCTGTTCTTCTCGAGCGTGCTGCCATTGCGGATCCTGGCGCCCTACTTCAATGCCTATGGCGGGGGAGAGCACTACGGCCTGCACGTGGACGGGGCGGTGCGGGCCCAGCGCGGCGGCCTGCCGCCGGTGCGGGCGGACGTGTCGACCACGGTGTTCCTGAGCGATCCCGAGGATTACGACGGCGGCGAGCTGGTCGTGGTCGATGCCTACGGCACCCACGAGGTGAAGCTGCCGGCCGGGGATGCGATCGTGTATCCCTCGGGGAGCGTGCACCAGGTGCTGCCGGTGACGCGCGGGGAGCGGGTGGCATCCTTCCTGTGGACCCAGAGCATGGTGCGCGACGACGGGAAGCGCAGCATGCTGTTCGAGCTGGATACGAATATCCAGAAGATCCGGGCGGCGCATGGGGAGAGCGAGGCAAGCGTGGGGATCACGGGGCATTATCACAACCTGCTCCGGATGTGGGCGGAGATGTGAAAAAGCCGAATCCCGAAGGATCCGGCTTATATTTCACGGTGCGCTTTGTCAGAGCACTTTTCTGCCGGTGAACAGGCGAATCAGGATAACGACGGCGGCGATGACGAGAAGAATGTGGATCAGTCCGCCGCCCACCGAAGTGACCATGCCGAGCAGCCACAGGACGAGCAGTACGATTGCAATGGTATAGAGCATGTTGGCCTCCGCTGGATGAGGGGGCAGACCGGTCTTGCTGTCTGCTTTCCCGATAAGCCATCTTCCGCCTCGGCACGCATTTCCTCGGTGCGCAGCCGTACAGAGCGCTTGTTTTCTTGATAATTCTGCTCGGATACCAACAGTCAATCTACGACAGAGTCCAAGTGTCTAGGAAATTCCGAAAATTGCATTTAATATGCTGCATATTCTGCAGCGAAATCGAAATCTTCTAAAAACGGTGTGCCTGGGAGAGTGGCATGAAGTACGCATTGGTTCTGGAACGTAGCTCGGAGACCTGCAACGATACTTCGACCGTCCTGGCATCGTTAGGCTATCTCATCACGCCTGTATTCAGTCCGAAGAAGGCCTTGCACGCTGCGCATATGATCCAGTTCGACTTGATCGTCACCTGGACAACAAGCATTCCGGAGGACAGGCGTTCCCTTACCGGCGAACTGGCGCGATGCTCGCCCGACGCGGCAGTCATCCTCCTGGCTGATCCCCAAAGTGGAATGATCGACGGCACTCTCGACGGTGTCAGTGCAATCCTGTACCGACCTTTTACAGCGAGAGATCTGAAAGCGATTGTCGAGGGCAGATGCGATCC
This sequence comes from Telluria sp. ZB4P36, assembly GCF_059685865.1. Lineage (NCBI taxonomy): Bacteria > Pseudomonadati > Pseudomonadota > Betaproteobacteria > Burkholderiales > Oxalobacteraceae > Telluria > Telluria sp. ZB4P36. Next base: position 288,643 of record NZ_JCASIE010000001.1, on the reverse strand, counting down.
TCCCGTGCTGCGGCCGCCGCCACTGCGTTCGGTCGAGGAAAGGCGTAGAAGGGCCGTCGACTAGGTTCGAATGCCGTCCTGGGACGTTGGAAAATCCGTCATGTTCAGATCGCACAATCGTGAGGCCCATCATGCAGACTGGCTCAACCGACTCTGATGGGCCCGTGAACCAATCCGAATTCCCGTCGGAGGTGCCAGGCGCGCTGTCGCGCAAGCTTCTTCTCGTCGACGACGAAGTCGACGGGGCAGAGTTCGCGGCTGCCCTGTTGAGATCGCACGGCTTGCAGGTCCTTGTTGCTCATTCCGCAACTGAAGCGCTACAGGCACTTCAGGACGACAAAGAAATCGATGCAGTCTTAACTGACGTCATGATGCCTGGCATGAGTGGCCTGCAACTGGCCGACACCGTGCGAAAGGAGTATCCAGCAATGAAGATCATATTGATGTCAGGATACGTATCACCTGAACTACACGATGCTCAGGAGCGTTCCTATTTATTCGCAAGCAAACCCTACCGAATCGATACGATTCTCGGCTTGCTTTGCAGTTAACTACTTAGGCGTATGATCGCCCCAGGGGCTGCCAGCTTTGTAGCCACTTGATCTATTGCTTAAGGAGAACAGCTATGCGCGTTTTCATGTTGATGGCAGCAAGCGCACTCTGCTTGCTGGGGTGTGCGACGCCACAGGAGCGGGCAATGAAGCAACAAGCCGAGATGGAGCGCATGATGGCCGAATACGGCCCGGCGTGCGCCAAGCTGGGCTATGCGCAAAACTCGGATCCCTGGCGGGACTGTGTTCTTCAATCGGCCGCGAAAGACGGCCGCAGCGGGGTCTCGACCTCCATCTTCGGCGGCTGGGGCAGTGGAGGGCGCGGTTCCGGCATCGGTATCGGTATCGGGATAGGACGCTAGCGCGTTCACTTACAGCGATCTGCCCGCGGAAAACAAACGGGCTGGAACCCTTGCAGGTTCCAGCCCTTTTTGTTGCCCCTCGGGTGAGCCGAGGGGTATTCACTTCATTACGCAGCCAGCAGCTGGCGCAGCACGAACGGCAGGATGCCGCCATGCTTGTAGTAGTCGACTTCGATCGGGGTGTCGATACGCAGCAGCACTTGCACTTCCTGCGATTCGGCGCCTTCGCGGTGGATCACCAGGGTCGCCAGTTGTTGCGGCTTGATCTCGCCTTCCAGGCCCTTCAGGTCGTAGGTTTCCTTGCCGGTGATGCCCAGGCTTTCGACGCTGTCGTTGCCGATGAACTGCAGCGGCAGCACGCCCATGCCCACCAGGTTCGAGCGGTGGATACGCTCGAAGGAACGGCAGATCACGGCCTTCACGCCCAGCAGCTGGGTGCCCTTGGCGGCCCAGTCGCGCGACGAGCCGGTGCCGTACTCTTCACCGCCGAAGATCATGGTCGGGGTGCCTTCGGCGATGTACTTCATGGCCGCGTCGTAGATCGACAGCTGTTCGCCCGACGGCTGGTGGATGGTGATGCCGCCTTCGACTGCCGAACCGTCCGCCTTGGCCGGGATCATCTTGTTCTTGATGCGCACGTTGGCGAAGGTGCCGCGCATCATGATCTCGTGGTTGCCGCGGCGCGAGCCGTAGGAGTTGAAGTCGGCCTTCAGGACGCCATGGTCCTTCAGCCACTTGCCTGCCGGGCCGTCTTCCTTGATCGAACCTGCCGGCGAGATGTGGTCGGTGGTGATCGAATCGCCGAACACGCCCAGTGCGCGCGCGCCCTGGATGCCGGTTGCAGCGGCTTTCGGGGTCATCTCGAAGTCGGCGAAGAACGGCGGCTCGGCGATGTAGGTCGACTCAGGCCAGTTGTACACTTGACCTTCGGTCGAGGACACGCGCTCCCACAGTTCGCCCGGGTTGCCCTTGACGTCGGCGTAGTTCTTGCGGAAGACCTCCGAGTTCATCGCGAAGCGCATCAGTTCGCCCACTTCCTGCGAAGTCGGCCAGACGTCGCCCAGGTAGACGTCGACGCCGTTCTGGTCCTTGCCCAGCGGCTCGCTCATCAGGTCCTTGGTCATGTTGCCGGCGATGGCGTAGGCGACGACCAGCGGCGGCGAAGCGAGGAAGTTCGAACGGATGTTCGGGTGGATACGCGCTTCGAAGTTACGGTTGCCCGACAGGACGGCCGACGCGACGATGTCGTTCTCGGTGATCGCGGCGTTCAGTTCCGGGGTCAGGTCGCCGGCGTTGCCGATGCAGGTGGTGCAGCCGTAGGCGGTGACGCCGAAGCCCAGCTTGTCCAGGTAAGGCAGCAGGCCGGCGGCGGTCAGGTACTCGGTGACCACGCGCGAGCCGGGGGCCAGCGAGGACTTGATGTGCGGGGCGACGCTCAATCCGCGCTCGACCGCCTTCTTGGCCAAGAGGCCGGCAGCCAGCAGCACGCTCGGGTTCGAGGTGTTGGTGCACGAGGTGATCGCGGCGATCAGGACGTCGCCGTTCTTCACGCGCACGCCGTTGGTGGTCTCGTAGACCTTGTGCAGCTCGTCCGGCGACTTGTTGAAGCCGTTCTGGGTGGTCGGCTTGCTGAACAGGTCGGTGAAGGTGTTCTTCACCGAGCCCAGTTCGATACGGTCCTGCGGGCGCTTCGGGCCGGCCAAGGAAGGCGTAACGCTCGAGAGGTCGAGGTGCAGCACGCGGGTGTAGTCGATCTCGCCGGCCTGCGGCACGCCGAACATGCCCTGGGCCTTGTAGTAGTTCTCGAACGCGGCCAGTTCTTCTTCGGTACGGCCGGTGCCGCGGAAGTAGTCGACGGTCGCTTCGTCCACCGGGAAGAAGCCCATGGTCGCGCCGTATTCCGGGGCCATGTTGGCGATGGTGGCGCGGTCGGTGGTCGACAGCGAGCGGGTGCCTGCGCCGAAGAACTCGACGAACTTGCCCACGACTTTCTCTTTACGCAGCATCTCGGTGATGGTCAGCACCAGGTCGGTCGCGGTGCAGCCTTCGCGCAGCTTGCCGGTCAGGTTGACGCCGATGACGTCCGGGGTCAGGAAGTAGACCGGCTGGCCCAGCATGCCGGCTTCCGCCTCGATGCCGCCCACGCCCCAGCCGACCACGCCGACGCCGTTGATCATGGTGGTGTGCGAGTCGGTGCCCACCAGGGTGTCCGGGTAGTACACCTCGCCCTGGCGCATCACGCCGCGGGCCAGGTATTCCAGGTTGACCTGGTGGACGATGCCGAAGCCCGGCGGCACGACGCCGAAGGTGTCGAAGGCTTGCATGCCCCACTTCATGAACTGGTAGCGCTCGTTGTTGCGCTGGAATTCCAGCTTCATGTTCAGGTCCAGCGCGCCCGGCTCGCGGAAGTGGTCGATGGTGACCGAGTGGTCGACCACCAGGTCGACCGGCACCAGCGGCTCGATCTTCTTCGGATCGGCGCCGGTCTTGGCGGCGACGTTGCGCATCGCGGCCAGGTCGGCCAGCAGCGGCACGCCGGTGAAGTCCTGCAGCACCACGCGGGCCACGACGAAGGGGATCTCGTCGGTGCGGTCGGCGGTCGCGCCCCAGTTGGCGAGCTGCCTGATGTGTTCTTCGGTGACCTTCTTGCCGTCGCAGTTGCGCAGCACGGACTCGAGGACGATACGGATCGACACCGGCAGGCGCGACAGGTTCACACCGAGGGCTTCACCCAGGGCTGGCAGCGAGTAGTACTGGCCAGTGCCGCCGGCAACAGGGAATTCCTTCAGAGTGTTCAGGGTGTTGTGAGACATTATCTCTCCTTCAGTGGGATATTGTTATTGCAATACCAAAACAATTAGGCGATCCAGGGCGTGTGCCGCGGATCAGCTTTTCTTTTCCTCAGGCAGTGCCGCAACGATCGGCGCGGCCTGTTCGGCGTTCTTGCATTCATTGGCCAGCTGGCGGTTCAGCTTCGAATCCAGCAGGATGCCCTTGGCCGGGATGCCGATCCAGATCAGGCCCCAGTGCGGGTTCTCGAAACGCTGCGCGCCGGTCGTCGTGCCGACGCGGCTCAGGCGGTGCAGGCGCTTCTTCCAGCGCAGGGCGATGTGGGCGCCGTCGTTTTCGTTCGTGTAGATCGTGATCTTGTTGCCAAATTCGCAAGCGTACTCGGTGACGATCGTGTCGGTGATATCCGGCTCGTCGACGATCTCGGCGCCGTAGGCCGGAGCGGCGACTGCGGCAGCGGCAGCGGCGGCTGCAGCCTTCGTGGACTTCGCTTTCGGCTTGGCCTTGGCTTTCAGGACCGCTTCGGCCTTCGGGTGTTTTTCGGGTGCTGCCTGGACCGGCGCGCAGATGCCGGCGGCCGCCAGCGCAAAGGCGCAGGCGGTGAGGAATCGGGGGAGGAGGGTCATGGGTTGGAATCCGCTTGGTTGACGATCGCCGCAGCGGCTTCCGGCAGCGCAAGGCCGGCCAGCTTCGCGCGCTGCAGAACGGTCCAATAATATCGGTAGCTTGCGCGGTCGTGCAAGCGGCCGTGTTGGGCGATCGGTCCCCATCCGGCGTTCATGGCCTCGGTCAGGATGTTGGTGGCTTCGTTCACTTCCGACAGGCGCGGCGTGAAGGCCTTCAGGATCGGCTTGATCTGGTCCGGGTGGATGCTCCACATGCGGGTAAAGCCGAATTCGCCGCCGGCGCGCTGGGCGTCGTTGGCCACCACCGCGCTGTCCTTGATGTCGGTGGTGACGTTGTGCGAGGCCACCTTGCCGTGCGCGTGGCAGGCCGCGACCATCTCGAGCTTGGCGCGCACTACCAGCGGATGCGTGAACTGGCCCGGGGTGCGCATCGCGCTGGCCGGCACCGCGCCGTAGTGGGCCGAGACGAAGTCCATGATGCCGAAGGACAGGCACTCGACCTGGGGCAGGGCGGCGATGTCGTAGGCTGCGCGCAGGGCGCCGTGGGTCTCGACCAGCACGTGCACCGGCAGGTCGTCGCGTCCGGCGGCGCCGGCGTGCTGGTTGATCAGGTCGATGGCGCGGATGACTTCGGCGACGCTGTCGACTTTCGGCAGCACCACGTAGGCCAGGCGTTCGGCGGCGCTGCCGACGATGGTGGCGACGTCGTTGGCGAAGTGCTCGCTGCCGCTGTCGTGCAGGCGCACGCCGATGCGGTTGAAGCGGTTGTCTTCGCTATTCACGAGCGCGGCCACCAGGGTGGCGTGCGCGGCTTCGCTGCCGGCGGCGGCGCCGTCCTCGCAGTCGAAGGTGATGTCGAAGACCGGCCCAAGCTCTTGTTGCAGGGCCATCGATTTGCGCATCAGCTTCTCCGAGCCGGCATAGTGGTCGCAGGCGGGGAGCAGGAGCGGCTGGCGTTTGCCCTGGAATAAAACCTCGGAAGGATGCATGGTATGTCTTGAAGCGAGTCGGCCATGCCGCAACGAACACGGCATGGCGCGGTTAGCGCGGCCCGCTGGCCGCGCCGGGATGAAGCTTAGGCCAGCAGCTCAGTTCAGCAGATGAGCGACGCCGGCTTTCTCTTCTTCGAGCTCTTTCAGCGTCAGGTTGATGCGTTCCTGCGAGAAGGCGTCGATCTCCAGGCCCTGGACGATGGTGTACTCGCCGTTTTCGGTGGTCACCGGGAAGCCGAACATGGTGCCTTCCGGGATGCCGTACGAACCGTCCGAGGGGATGCCCATGGTGGTCCACTTGCCGTTGGTGCCCAGCACCCAGTCACGCACGTGGTCGATCGCTGCGTTGGCGGCCGAAGCAGCCGACGAGGCGCCGCGCGCTTCGATGATGGCGGCGCCGCGCTTGCCGACGGTCGGCAGGAAGGTGTCGCGGTTCCAGACGTCGTCGTTGATCGCATCCTTGACCGACTGGCCGTCGATGGTGGCGAAGCGGTAGTCGGCGTACATGGTCGGCGAGTGGTTGCCCCACACGGCCATCTTCTCGATCGAACCGACCGGCTTGTTCAGCTTGGCGGCGACTTGCGACAGGGCGCGGTTGTGGTCCAGGCGCAGCATGGCGGTAAAGTTCTTGGCCGGCAGGTTCGGGGCCGACTTCATGGCGATGTAGGCATTGGTGTTGGCCGGGTTGCCGACCACCAGGACCTTGACGTTGCGCGAAGCGACGGCGTCCAGCGCCTTGCCCTGCACGGTGAAGATCTGGGCGTTGGCTTCCAGCAGGTCCTTGCGCTCCATGCCGGGGCCGCGCGGACGGGCGCCGACCAGCAGGGCCACGTCGGCATCCTTGAAGGCGGTCATCGGATCGCTGTGGGCCGTCATGCCGGCCAGCAGCGGGAAGGCGCAGTCGTCGATTTCCATCATGACGCCCTTGAGCGCTTTCTGCGCCTTCTCGTTGTCGATCTCGAGCAGCTGCAGGATGACCGGCTGGTCCTTGCCCAGCATGTCGCCGTTGGCGATGCGGAACAGCAGGGAATAGCCGATCTGGCCGGCCGCGCCGGTGACGGCGACGCGCATTGGGGTTTTAGCCATGATGAATCTCCAAAGTGGGGAAAAAAACTGTCGAGCCGAAGCTGCTAATTGGGGAAAACTGCAATGATACCAAAAGCAGCACGTGTCAATTGGATATCGCGCGCGTATGAGAGATAGGCACGGAGGTCCAAGCCGACCGCGAGTTTATGCCCCGACTGTTCAGTCTGTCAATTCATATCATATGTCTTATATAAGACACATGTCTTGGCGGTCATATACTGGACTTGCATGGGGGTTTTGTGGTGAAATCGCGGTCTATGAACCCCCTTTCGCCCACCAGCAGCGATGCACCAGGCAATGACGCATCGCCTTCGTTCCGTCCGCTGTACCAGCAGATCAAGGCCCTGATCACCCAAAGTCTGCAGTCGGGCGAGTGGAAGCCGGGTGAACTGATGCCGAGCGAAGTCGAGCTGGCCGGACGCTTCAAGGTCAGCCAGGGCACGGTGCGCAAGGCCATCGACGAGCTGGCGGCCGAGCACCTGGTGGTGCGCCGGCAAGGGAAGGGCACCTTCGTTGCCACCCATGCCGAAGAGCGCGCCCACTTCCGCTTCCTGCGATTGATGCCCGACGAGGGCGTTCCCCACCATCCGGACAACCGTTTCATTGCCGTGCTGCGCATCCGCGCCACGTCGGAGGTGGCGCGCCTGCTCGAGCTGAAGTCGGGCGACGCCGTGGTCTACATCAAGCGCGTGCAGTCCTTCGACGGCGTGCCGACCATCCTCGAGGAACTGTGGCTGCCGGGCCAGCTGTTCAAGGGCCTGACGGCCGAGCGCCTGGTGGAGTACAAGGGGCCGATGTACGGGCTGTTCGAGTCGGAATTCGGCACCCGCATGATCCGGGCGACCGAGAAGATCCGCGCGGTGGCGGCGGATGCGGTGGCTGCCGAGCACCTGAAGGTGGCGGAAGGCACGCCGCTGCTGTGCGCGGACCGGGTGTCCTTCAGTTACGGGGACAAGCCGGTCGAGCTGCGCCGCGGAATTTATTCGACGGCGCGCCACCATTATCAGAACGAGTTGTCATAAGGGATACATGTAGATGGGTGGGAACCCGCCACCCTACAGCAGGGATCGCTCCAAGCGATTAAAATAAGTTGGTTTTGCGTAAGCGACGAACACTGCCCGGTTCGCCGCAGGGATGCCCCGGATATCTGCATGCAGATGCTTGGTGCCCCGCCACAAAATCGGCGAAAATGAAGGGTTCATTAAAAAACTGTCGTCATAGAGGGAGGTGTTTCATGTCCGAAGCCGTGAGAGAAGCTGCAAAAAAAGGGCGGCCGGAGTTCCGCAACGTTGGCATTGGTGATATTACGGGTAAATATCGCATGCCGCCATCGGCCATCGTGTCGATCCTGCACCGCGTGAGCGGCGCCGGTCTGTTCCTGTTCCTGCCATTCCTGCTCTACCTGCTGCAGGAAAGCTTGCTGTCGGAAATCTCGTTCGAGCATTTCCGCGGCGTCGTTGGCAATCCGTTTGCCAAGATCATCCTGCTGGGTCTGTCGTGGGCTTACCTGCACCACTTCGTCGCCGGCGTGCGCCACCTGTTCATGGACAATCACCTTGCCCTGGATAAGGATGCCGCCCAGAAGACCGCACGCTGGGTGCTGGTCATCAGCCTGGCGCTGACCGCGCTGGTTGGCCTGAAACTGTTCGGAGTGTTTTAATCATGGCAAACAAGAATAACATCGGACCGCGCCGCCTCGTCGTCGGCGCCCACTACGGCGTCAGGGACTGGCTGGCGCAGCGCGTCACCGCCATCGTGATGGCCGTGTTCACCGTCGTCCTGCTGGTCTCCTTCCTGACCGGCCAGAATTTCACCTACGAAGGCTGGGCCGGGCTGTTCTCGCGCCAGTGGTTCAAGCTGTTCGCGCTGGTGACCTTCCTGGGCCTGTTCTATCACGCCTGGGTCGGCATCCGTGACATCTGGATGGACTATGTGAAGTCGGCAGGCCTGCGCCTGTTCCTGATGCTGGCAACGATCTTCTGGCTGCTCGCCTGCGCTGCCTGGACCGTGCAAATTCTCTGGAGTGTGTAATCGTGGCAGCTATCAAAACTGCAATCCCTACCCGCCGCTTTGACGCGGTCATCGTTGGCGCCGGCGGTTCCGGCATGCGTGCATCGCTGCAGCTGGCTGAAGCCGGCCTGAACGTCGCGGTGCTGTCGAAAGTGTTCCCGACCCGTTCGCACACCGTGGCTGCCCAGGGCGGCATCGGTGCTTCGCTGGGCAACATGAGCGAAGACGACTGGTACTGGCACATGTTCGACACCGTCAAGGGTGGCGATTACCTGGGCGACCAGGATGCGATCGAATTCATGTGCCGCGAAGCACCGAAGGTCGTGTACGAGCTGGAACACTTCGGCATGCCCTTCGACCGTAACCCGGACGGCACCATCTACCAGCGTCCGTTCGGCGGCCACACCGCCAACTTCGGCGAAAAGCCGGTCCAGCGCGCCTGCGCCGCGGCCGACCGTACGGGCCACGCGTTGCTGCACACCCTGTACCAGCGTAACGTGCGTGCCCGCACCCACTTCTTCGTCGAGTGGATGGCCCTCGACCTGATCCGCGACGCCGACGGCGACGTGGTCGGTGTGATGGCCCTGGAAATGGAAACCGGCGACGTCATGATCCTGGAAGCGAAGACCACCATCTTCGCCACCGGCGGCGCAGGCCGCATCTTCGCCGCATCGACCAACGCCTTCATCAACACCGGTGACGGCATGGGCATGGCGGCACGCGCCGGCCTGCCGCTGCAGGACATGGAGTTCTGGCAGTTCCACCCGACCGGCGTGTCCGGCGCGGGCGTTCTCATCACCGAGGGCGTGCGCGGCGAGGGCGGCATCCTGATCAACTCGAACGGCGAACGCTTCATGGAGCGCTACGCGCCGACCCTGAAGGACCTGGCGCCGCGCGACTTCGTCTCGCGTTCGATGGACCAGGAAATCAAGGAAGGCCGCGGCTGCGGTCCGAACAAGGACCACGTGCTGCTGGACCTGCGTCACATCGGCGCCGACACCATCAAGAAGCGCCTGCCGTCGATCCTGGAAATCGGCCACAAGTTCGCCAACGTCGACGCGACCAAGGAACCGATCCCGGTCGTCCCGACCATCCACTACCAGATGGGCGGCATCCCGACCAACATCCACGGCCAAGTGGTTGCTCCTGACGGTACCGGCGGCCAGAAGATCGTCAACGGCCTGTACGCGATCGGCGAATGCGCCTGCGTCTCGGTCCACGGCGCCAACCGCCTCGGCACCAACTCGCTGCTCGACCTGGTGGTGTTCGGCCGCGCGGCCGGCAACCACGTCGTCGCCTCGAACCTGAAGCAGAAGGTCAACAAGCCGATGCCGAAGGACGCCGCCGACTTCGCGCTGGATCGCCTGAACCGCCTCGAGACCTCGACCGGCAGCGAGAAGGTGCAGGGCGTCGCCAACGACATCCGCGCCACGATGCAGAAGTACTGCGGCGTGTTCCGTACCCAGGAACTGCTGGATGCCGGCGTCAAGGAAATCATGAAGCTCGACGAGCGCCGCAAGCACGTCTCGTTCAAGGACAAGTCGAAGGTGTTCAACACCGCCCGCGTGGAAGCGCTGGAACTCGACAACCTGATCGAAACCGCGAAAGCGACCATCGTGTCGGCCGCCGCACGTCCGGAATCGCGCGGCGCCCACGCCCACAGCGACTACCCGAACCGCGACGACGAGAACTGGATGAAGCACACCCTGTGGTTCTCGGATAGCAACCGTCTCGAGTACAAGGCTGTGGTCACCAAGCCGCTGACCGTCGACACCTTCAAGCCGAAGGCCCGTACTTTCTAATTTTTCCAAGGGCCGCGCCGGCTGGCGCGGCCCGATAAGACAGGTAAAAACATGGCACGCACCGTCCAACTGAAGATCTACCGCTACGATCCTGACAAGGATGCGAAGCCTTACATGCAAGACGTCACCGTCGAGCTGCAAGACACCGACAAGATGCTGCTCGACGCCCTGCAGCGCATCAAGTCCGACGTCGATGATTCGCTGGCCCTGCGCCGCTCCTGCCGTGAAGGCGTGTGCGGTTCGGACGCAATGAACATCAACGGCAAGAACGGCCTGGCCTGCACCACCAACCTGAATGAGCTGACCCAGCCGATCGTGCTGCGTCCTCTGCCGGGTCTGCCGGTGGTCCGCGACCTGATCGTGGACATGACCAACTTCTTCAAGCAGTACCACTCGATCAAGCCTTACCTGATCAACGACTCGATCAAGCCGGAGAAGGAACGCCTGCAGTCGCCGGAAGAGCGCGAAGAGCTCGACGGCCTGTACGAGTGCATCCTGTGCGCCTGCTGCTCGACCTCGTGCCCGTCGTTCTGGTGGAACCCGGACAAGTTCGTCGGCCCGGCCGGCCTGCTGCAGGCCTACCGCTTCATCGCCGATTCGCGCGACGAAGCCACCAACGAGCGCCTGGACAACCTGGAAGACCCGTACCGCCTGTTCCGCTGCCACTCGATCATGAATTGCACGGACGTGTGCCCGAAGGGCCTGAATCCGAACAAGGCGATCGGCAAGATCAAGGAACTGCTGGTTCGTCGCGCGATTTAAGGCGCTCCGCCGTTTCACGCGTGATGCAAAGGCGCGCACGGTGTCGCCGTGCGCGCAACTTGCGGCATCCGGCCGTAAAGATTCCGCAAATACAGTAAAAGTACCGTACTGCCTATTCCCGGCCTACGGAGTATGATGTTGACCCAACAACGGACTCTAGTGAAAACGCATCAATCCGACCCCGCCAACCGTGCCCGCCTGCGCTGGCGCGCCCGCCGCGGACTGCTCGAGAACGATTTGATCCTCACGCGCTTCCTGGATGCGCATGAAGAAGAATTGAGCGACGAGGAAGTCGATGCGCTGACCCGCTTGCTCGACCTGGCGGACAACCCGCTGATGGACCTGCTGCTGGGCCGGACCGAGCCTGAAGGCGAGGTCGACCAGCCGCACGTGCGCGCCCTGCTGGCGCGCCTGCGCCAGGCGTAGTTCAGCTGGGCCTTACAGCCAGTTTCGTTTTTTGTTTATAGATCCACTCCCACAAGAAGGAAGTGCCATGAATATCTCTGATACCAAAGCCACCCTGTCGTTCTCCGACGGCAGCCCGTCGGTCGACATGCCGATCTACAAGGGCACCATCGGCCCGGACGTCATCGACATCCGCAAGCTGTACGGCCAGACCGGCAAGTTCACCTACGACCCCGGCTTCATGTCGACTGCCTCGTGCAACTCGAGCATCACCTACATCGACGGTGACAAGGGCGAGCTGCTGTACCGCGGCTACCCGATCGAGCAGCTGGCCGTCAATTGCGACTTCCTGGAAACCTGCTACCTGCTGCTGAACGGCGAACTGCCGAACGCCCAGCAGAAGGCGACCTTCACCGACACCGTGACCAAGCACACCATGGTCCACGAGCAGATGCAGTTCTTCTTCCGTGGCTTCCGTCGTGACGCGCACCCGATGTCGGTGCTGGTCGGTACCGTCGGCGCCCTGGCTTCGTTCTACCACGACTCGCTCGACATCAACGACGCCAAGCAGCGCGAGATCTCGGCGATCCGCCTGATCGCCAAGCTGCCGACCCTGGTCGCGATGGCCTACAAGTACTCGATCGGCCAGCCGTTCATGTACCCGCGCAACGACCTGTCGTACAGCGCCAACTTCATGCACATGATGTTCGCCAACCCGTGCGAAGAGTACAAGGTCAACGACGTGCTGGTGCGCGCCCTGGACCGCATCCTGATCCTGCACGCCGACCACGAGCAGAACGCATCGACCTCGACCGTCCGCCTGGCCGGCTCGTCGGGCGCCAACCCGTTCGCCTGTATCGCTGCCGGCATCGCCTGCCTGTGGGGCCCGGCGCACGGCGGCGCCAACGAAGCCGCACTGACCATGCTGAAGGAAATCGGCTCGGTCGAGAACATCCCGGCCTTCATCGAGAAGGTCAAGGACAAGAACTCGGGCGTGAAGCTGATGGGCTTCGGTCACCGCGTGTACAAGAACTTCGACCCGCGCGCCAAGCTGATGCGCGAGACCTGCCACGAAGTGCTGAACGAACTGGGCCTGCAGGACGACCCGCTGTTCAAGCTGGCGATGGAACTGGAACGCATCGCGCTGGAAGACGAATACTTCGTCTCGCGCAAGCTGTACCCGAACGTCGACTTCTACTCGGGCATCGTGCAGTCGGCCCTGGGCATCCCGGTCTCGCTGTTCACCGGTATCTTCGCGATGGCCCGTACCATCGGCTGGATCGCCCAGTGGAACGAAATGATCGCCGATCCGGAACAGAAGATCGGCCGTCCACGCCAGCTGTTCGTGGGCTCGCCGGTGCGCGACGTGCCGGCGATCGACAAGCGTTAATTACTACGCGGCGTCGTCAGGAAAGCGGACTTCGGTCCGCTTTTTTATTTGCAGCGGTACACTAGTGGTCAGCCATTCTCTTCACGCACCGGAGACCAGCATGCCACGCCTGCCACTCAAGACCGTCGACGTCTTCACCACCGTCCCGTTCAAGGGCAATCCGGTCGCCGTCGTACTGGATGCCGCCGGACTCTCGGCTGGGCAGATGCAGCAGATCGCCAGCTGGACCAATTTGTCCGAAACCACCTTCGTGCTGCCGCCGACGGCGCCAGGTGCGGACTACCAGGTCCGTATCTTCACGCCCGGCGCCGAGCTGCCGTTCGCCGGCCATCCGACGATCGGCACCGCGCATGCCCTGCTGGAAGCAGGCATCGTTGGGGCAAAGGAGGGGGTCCTGGTGCAGCAATGCGCCGCCGGACTGGTCAAGCTGACTGTAGAGCAGGAACGGCAGGGTGCGCCCTGGATTTCCTTCGAGCTGCCCACGCCAAACTTGACGGCCCTGGACGCCGGCCAGGCCGCGCAACTCGAATCGATCCTGGGCGCGGACCTGGAAGTGAACGTCGTGCCCTACCTGGTCGATGTCGGCGCACGCTGGGTGATTGCCCAGTTGACGAGCGCGCGGGCGGTACTGGCTTGTGAACCGGACCTGCAGCGCATGAAGGCGCAGGACATCAAGGGCAGGCATACGGGCGTCGTCATCTTCGGTGAGCACGACCCGGGCGGCACGGCAGGCATCGAAGTGCGCGCCTTCGCGCCGGCCCATGGCGTCAACGAAGATCCGGTCTGCGGCAGCGGCACCGGCGCCGTGGCGGCCTACCTGCTCCATACCCGGCAGCTCGGGACTTTCGGAAGCGAGCTGCTGGCCACCCAAGGTGAGATGGTCGGGCGCGCCGGGGTGCTGCGGCTCTCGATCTCGGACGAGACGATCCGGGTCGGCGGCCATGCGGTCAGCTGCATCGACGGCACACTCTCTGTATGAACCGAACAGGAGGCGACATGATCAAGCAGGTAGGGCCAACCCTCATCCAGCCGAAGCACCGCGCAAGCTGCCACTGCGGTGCGGTCGAACTCGAACTGAGCCTGCCGAACGGCATCGAGAACCCGCGCCGCTGCGACTGCTCGATCTGCCGCCGCAAGGGCGCCATCGTGGCATCGGTGCCGCTGTCCGGCATCCGGATCGTGACAGGCCACGAGGTGTTGAAGCTGTACCAGTTCAACACCATAACGGCGAAGCATTACTTCTGTTCGGTATGCGGGATCTACACCCACCACCAGCGCCGCTCCAATCCGGAGCAGTACGGGTACAACGTGGGCTGCCTCGAGGGCGTCAATCCTTTCGACCTGGGCGAGGTCCCGACCAATGATGGCGTCAACCACCCGGCCGACCGCAACTCAGCATAAGCGATCCTGCTTGTCCATTGTGCCAGCCGGAGCGTTATAATGCTGCCTTCTGCACCAGCCCACGTTCCGGCACCTCGTCAAACCAGATGTTCGCCAGCCTTCCACGCATTCGGTCCGCCCGCTTCGTCATCGTCATGATGCTGACGTTGGCGATGGTCTGCGCGCACTGGCAGGGCCTGGCGCACCGGATCGCGCACGCATCGCAGCACGTGGCCATGGCAGGGGACTCCGGCAAACACGCCTCGTCGCCGGCCGACACGAAGGCCGTGCCGCACTCCTGCCTGGCCTACGATGCCGCCACGGTATCGCCGGCACTGCACACCCCGGCCTGCACCACGGCGGTCTTGCCGGCCGGCCGCGTGCTGGCCCAGTGGGCTGCATTCGAGTCCTGGCATGCGCCGTTCACGCCGTATTTCTCTTCCCGCGCTCCCCCCGTCGCCTGATGTCCTGACTTTCCTGACCGCTGTGCGCCGGCATTGCCTGTGCACGCGCGTCCTTTCAGTTTTCGTTTCAAGGAATTCATCATGCACGTCCAGCGTACTATCCTGGCGAGCGCGGTCCTGGCCGCCCTCGCACCGTTCTCGTTTGCCCAGACCACCAGCCAGCCGGTCGCGACCGTCGTCGTCACCGCTACCCCCTTCAATGCCGCCGAAGGCGACCAGATCCTCACGCCGGCCAAGGTGCTGGCCGGCGACGAACTGCGCACGAAACTCGGCAGCTCGCTGGGCGACACCCTGTCGAATGAACTCGGCGTGTCCGCCTCGGCCTTCGGCGCCGGCGCATCGCGTCCGATCATCCGCGGCCTGGAAGGCAACCGCGTCAAGGTGCTGGAAAACGGCATGTCGGTGTCCGACCTGTCCGGCCTGTCGAACGACCACGCCGTCACCGGCGAAGCCGCCACCGCGCGCCAGATCGAAATCCTGCGCGGGCCGGCGGCGCTGCTGTACGGCTCGGGGGCGATCGGCGGCCTGGTCAACGTCGTCAACGAGCGCATCCCGACCGAGCTTCATGAGAAGCCCACCGGCGTGGTCGAGACCCGCTACAGCAACGTCGACCACGGCCGCGCCGTCTCGTTTTCGGGCGATGCCGCGGCCGGCAAGGTCGCCCTGCACGTCGACGGCAGCGGGCGCGACGCCGGCGCTTACCACATCCCGGGTTCTCCCGATGGCGACACGCTCGCCAACTCGGAGCTCCGCCAGCACACCCTGGGCGCGGGCGCCTCGTACATCGGCGAGCGCGGCCACCTCGGCGCCTCGGTCAGCTCGCTCAAGAAACGTTATGGCATCCCGGGCGGCGAGGGCGCAAAGATCGACCTCGACCAGACCCGCTACGACATCGACGGCCAGCTGGATGCACCGCTGCCGGGCTTCGAGAAGCTGCGCTTCAAGGCCGGCCATACCGACTACGGCCACGTCGAACTGAATGCCGAAGGCGGCCCGGAGACCGTGTTCGCCAACCGCTCGACGGAAACGCGCCTGGAAATGGCCCACAAGCCGCTGGCGGGCTGGGAAGGCAGCTTCGGCGTCCAGACCGAGCACACCCGCTTTTCCGGCCTGAGCGCGGACAGCGGCGAATCGGCGACGGTGCCGGTGACGGTATCGGATACCCATGCCGCCTTCCTGGTCGAGCAGCGCCAGTTCGGCAAGACGCGCGTCAACGCGGGCGTGCGGGTGGAATCGGTGAAACGCGAACCGGAAGGCGCCCGCCGCCGCAGCTTCGACCTGCTGTCCTACTCGGCGGGCGCGGTGTGGCCGCTCGCCAGGGACTACACGGTGGGCCTCACCGCCTCGGTGGCGCAGCGCGCGCCGGCCGCGGACGAACTGTACTCGGGCGGGCCGCACGAATCGACCCTGACCTTCGACATCGGCAATCCGAATTTCAAGAAGGAGACCTCGCGTAACATCGAGCTCTCGTTCCGCAAGGTCGAGGGACTGGTGCGCTGGCAGGCCAACCTGTTCCAGAACCGCGTGCGCGACTTCATCTATGGCGAGGTCAACGACACCCTGCTCGACGACGAAGGCAATCCGGGCGACGAACTGCGCGAGCGCATCTTCCGCCAGGCGAATGCGACGATCCGCGGCATGGAGGCCGAGATCAGCTACAACCAGCACCCGCACACCCAGGGCCTGGCGCTGCGCGCCTTCGGCGACCTGTCGCGCGGTTCGCTGGACGATGCGGGCAGCCTGCCGCTGCAGCCGGCCAAGCGGATCGGCCTCGAAGCCGGCTACCGCCAGGGGCCGCTGCGCGGCGGCGTCTCGGTGCTGCGCGCGTTCAAGCAGGAGCGCCTGGCCTCCTTCGAATCGACGCCGACCCCGGCCTACACCCAGCTCGACGCCAACCTGTCGTACACCCAGCGCTTCCAGAACGTGGACCTGACCTGGTTTATCATCGGCAAGAACCTGCTCGACGAGGACATCCGGATCTCGACCTCGGTGCTGAAGGACATCGCGCCGCTGCCGGGACGGAACCTCACGGTCGGCGTGCGCGCAGCCTTCTAAGGGCGGTACGCTGCTATAATCGGCGCACTCTTCGGGATTCCCTCGTGCGCCGCTTTATCTACCTTCTCCTGCTGCTGTGCGTTCCCCTGTATGGTTTCGCCATGCAGGGCGGCCTGCCGCAGGCCTATGGAGGCGAATCGCTGGCGCATGAACTCGTGCACGAAGAGGGCGTCCACCACCATCACCACGCAGAAGACGGTTCGGTGCACTACGACGAATCCGACGAATCCTTCGCCCACGTCCACGAACATTCCTGCGCGCAGCCCATCAGCTGCAGCCTTCCCTCGCTGACGGTTCCGCCGGAACAGCAGGTGTCGGAGCCGGCGCCCTTCGTTGCGCGGGCGGCACCCGAACCCTTCCTGGACGGACCACGAAAACCTCCTCGCCACGCCCTCGGCCACGCTGCCGGGGGAATGCCGCACGCCTGATCGACGCTTGATCGACGGCTGAAGCGCGACATCGTCGCGCCCGTGCGCCTCTCCCGGTGATTCATGATCATCCGATGGAGAACACATGCGCACCAGCCGCCTGTCCTTTTACCTTGCCGGTGCCGCCTTCGCCCTGCCATGCTGGGCCCAGGCCGCACCGCCAGTCACACTCAAACACGCCGTCGACAGCGCCTGGCAGCGCGCGCCTGCCGCGCGCACGATCGAAGCGCGCCAGGACGAGGCCGCCGCCGGCCGCGCCAGCGCCGGCTCCTGGCTCGCGTCCGCTCCTTCGCTTGGCCTGTCCCAGCGCAGGGACGAGGGTGGGTCCGAACGCGAGGGGCGCGAATCCGAGATCTCGGTCTCGTCCTCGTTCTGGCTCCCGGGCCAGAAGTCGGCCCGCGAAGCGCTGGCCGCACGCAGTAGCGAGGAAGCCGCCGCCCAGCTTGCCGAGACCCGCCTGGCCGTGGCCGGCCTGGTACGCAACCGGATGTGGGAAGCCGCCGCCGCCCAGGTCACGCTGGAAGAGAAGCAGGATCACCTGCGCCACCTCGAAGGCCTGGCCGACGAGGTACAGCGCCGCGTCAAGGCGGGCGACCTGGCGCGCAGCGACGGGCTGCTCGCCGAGCAGGAGGTGCTGGCCGCGCGCATCGACGTCGGGAAGGCCCGCACCGCCGCCACCGAGGCCCTGGCCCGCTTCCAGGTAGCGACCGGCTTGCCGGAACTGCCCGCGCTGGAACCGGAGCCCCTGCAGGAGCGCGATGCGCCGTCCGATCTGCGCCTGGCCGCGGCGCAGGCCTCCGAGCAGCGCGCCCGCGCCGCCCTGCGCCTGGCGGAAGCCAGCCGCGCGGCGCCGCCAAGCATCGCCCTGTCGGTGCGCCGCGAGGAAGAGCGCAGCTGGCGCGAGCCGGCGCGCAGCGTCGGCGTCGCCCTGCAGATCCCCTTCGGCAGCGCCGCGCGCAACCGCGGCGTCGAAGCCCAGGCCCGGACCGTGATCGCGACCGCGGCCGCCGAAGCGGCCGAGGCGCAGGCGGCAAGCGGCGCCGAGCTCGCGGTGGCACGCGCGCGGCTGGCAAATGCCAGGGGCGCGCTGGACGACGCGATCGCCCGCGCCAAGGCCCTGCACGAGCACACCGCGCTGTTCGAGAAGGCCTTCCGCCAGGGCGAGCGGGGCCTGGCCGAGCTGCTGCGCTCGCGCGCGCTGACCCACGAGGCCGACGTCGCCGTGGCCCAACAAAAAGTCGCCATCGGGCACGCCCATGCGCAACTCAATCAAGCACTAGGAATCCTTCCATGAAATACCTGAACTTCTTCGCCGCCGCCATGCTCGCCATGTCGGCGGCATTCGCCGGCCCCGGCGCCCACGGGCCGAACGGCGAACACGTCGACGCCCCGGCGGCGGCCCCAGGCGCCGTCGTTCCGCGCCTGGAAACCTTCACCGAAGCCTTCGAACTGGTGGGCCAGCTCTCCGGCGGCGAACTGTCGATCATGATCGACCGCTACGAGACCAATGAACCGGTCCTGAACGGCAGGCTGGAAGTCCAGTACAAGAACCTGAAGGCGACCGCGAAATTCCATGCCGATATGGGCGATTACGCCGTCGACGATCCGGCTTTGCTGGCCGCCATTTCGAAGCCGGGTGCGCATCCGCTGCTGTTCACCCTGGTCGCGGGAGAAGAGAGCGACCTGCTCGAAGGGACGCTGCAGGTCGGCGCCGAAGCGGACGACCATGGCCACGCGCATCCGGCCTGGCGGCCCTGGCTGTTCGCCGCCATTGCAGCACTTGTCCTGGTCGCGGCGCTCGTCGTCGTGCTCCGCATCCGTCGACGCAAGGAAGCCTGAACATGAAACAACGCATCTTTGCCGGCCTCCTTGCCGGCCTCTTCACGACTTCCTTGCTGGCCTCCCCGGGCGCGCATGGCCCGAACGGCGAGCACCTCGATGAAAAAGCGGCGGGCAGCGCCAGCGGCCTGGCGCGCCTGCCGGACGGCAGCGTCAACGTGCCGAAGCTGGCGCAGCGCCGCATGGGCGTGCGCACGCTGATGGTCAAAGAGGGAGAATTCGCGCGCACGGTGCTGCTCAACGGCCGCGCGGCCATCGATCCGAACGCCGGGGGCCGGGTGCAGGCGCCGTTCGCGGGCCAGATCGCGCCCGGCCCGAAGGGCTTGCCGGTAGCCGGCGAGCGCGTCGTCAAGGGCCAGGTGCTGGCGCGCCTGCGTCCGACCGGCGACGCCATCGAACGCGGCAACCAGGCGGCCCAGCTGGCCGAACTGCGCGCCAATCGCGGCTTGCTTGACAAGCGTGTCCAGCGCCTCAAGTCGCTGGAAGGCGTGGTGCCGGCCAAGGAAATCGAAGCGGCCCAGGCCGAACTGGCTTCCACCATCGGCCAGGAAAGCGCCGTGGCGAAGTCGATCGGCGGCGTGGAAAACATCGTTGCTCCCGCCAGCGGCGTCATCGCCAGCGCGTCGGTGCTGAACGGGCAGATGGTGGAATCACGCGAGGTGCTATTCGAGATCGTCGATCCGCAACGCATGCTGGTCGAAGCCTTGTCCAGCGACGCTTCGCTCGCGCGCAAGATCAGCAGCGCGAGCCTGGCCGAGGTGGCGGACGTCGAGCTCACTTTGCTCGGCGGCGGGCGCAGCCTGCGCGAGGGCGCGCTGCCGCTGAATTTCCGTGCGCGCGGCGCCAACCTCGACCTGGCGGTCGGGCAGCCGGTGACCGTGCTGGCCAAGCTGAACACGACGGTGAAGGGCATCGCCCTGCCGGCGGCGGCCCTGGCCCGCAACCCGGCCAATGAAACCGTGGTGTGGATCAAGTCCGGCGCCCAGCGCTTCATCGCGCTGCCGGTAGAGGCGACCGCGCTGGATGCGGGCACCGTGATCGTCACCCGCGGACTCAGCGCCGACAACCGGGTCGTGGTCAGCGGCACCTCGCTGATCAACCAGATCAGGTAAGCGACCATGTTCAATACAATCGTCCGATTCAGCCTGCGCAACCGCCTGTTCGTCCTGGCGGCGGCGCTGCTGCTGATGGTCTATGGCGCCCTGAGCGCCTGGCGCACCCCGGTCGACGTCTTCCCCGACCTGAACAAGCCGGTCGTCACCGTGCTCACCGAGGCCGGCGGCATGGCGCCCGAGGAAGTCGAGCAGCTGGTGTCCTTCCCGATCGAGACCTCGCTCAACGGCATGCCGGGCGTGACCCGGGTGCGCTCGGTGTCGGGCGTCGGCCTGTCCATCGTGTACGCGGAGTTCGACTGGGGCACCGACGTCTACCGCAACCGCCAGCTCGTGTCCGAGCGGATCACCCTGGTCAAGGAGCAGTTGCCCGGGAATATCTCACCGATGATGGGACCGGTGTCCTCGATCATGGGCGAGATCATGCTGATTGCGCTGCCGATCGACGTGGCCAGGACCGACCCGATGAAGGCGCGCGAGTACGCCGACTTCGTGCTGCGTCCGCGCCTGCTGTCGATCCCCGGCGTGTCGCAGGTGATCCCGATCGGCGGTGAAGTGCGCCAGCTGCGCGTGCAGCCCGATACGGCGCGGATGGCGCAGTTCGGGGTCTCGCTGGAGCAGGTCACGAATGCGCTGCGCGGCTTCGCCGGCAACACCAGCGGCGGCTTCATCGACCTGAACAACCGCGAGTACCTGATCCGCAACCTGGGCCGAACCACCCGCCTCGAGGACGTGCAGGGCCTGGCCGTGGCCTTCCGCAATGGCATGCCGGTACTGCTCGAGCAGGTCGCGAGCGTGGCCTACGCGCCGGCCTTCAAGCGCGGCGACGCCGGCATGAACGGCAAGCCGGCGGTGATCGTCAGCGTGCAGAAGCAGCCCGCCGGCGACACCGTGCGCCTGACGCACGACATCGAGGCCGCGCTGGCGGAGCTCAAGCAGGGCCTCCCGGCCGGCATTTCGCAGCCGGTGGTGCTGTTCCGCCAGGCGAACTTCATCGACGCCTCGATCGGCAACGTGGTCGAGGCGCTGCGCGATGGCGCCATCCTGGTGGCGATCGTGCTGTTCGCCTTCCTGCTCAGCGCCCGCACCACCCTGATTTCGCTGGTGGCGATCCCGCTGTCGCTGGCGGTGACGGCGCTCGCTTTCCACCTGCTGGGCCAGTCGATCAACGTCATGACCCTGGGCGGCCTGGCGATCGCGATCGGCGAGCTGGTCGACGATGCGGTGGTCGACGTCGAGAACATCATGCGCCGGCTGAAGGAGCGCGGCGAAAACGGACCGTCGGTGCTGGAAACGATCTGGCATGCCTCGGTCGAGGTGCGCTCCGGGATCGTCTACGCCACCGTGATCGTGGTGCTGGTGTTCATTCCGCTGTTCGCCCTGCCGGGCATCGAGGGCCGCCTGTTCGCGCCGCTGGGCATCGCCTACATCGCCTCGATCCTGGCTTCGATGCTGGTGTCGATGACGGTCACGCCGGTGCTGGCCTACTACCTGCTGCCGAAGATGAAGCGCCTGCACCGCGGCGACAGCCCGATCGTGCGCCGCCTGAAGCAATGGGATACGGCCGCGCTGGCGTGGTCGCTGCCGCGCATCCGCCCGGTGCTGGCCGGCGCATTGATCCTGGTACTGGCTGCCGCGGCTTCGGTGCCCTTCTTCCCGCGCGCCTTCCTGCCGGCCTTCAACGAAGGTTCGCTGGTGATGGGCATGAGCTTCACGCCCGGGACCTCGCTGGCGGAGGCCAACCGCATGGGGGCGCTGGCCGAGACCCTGATTGCGCAAGTGCCTGAAGTGAGCAAGGTCGGGCGCCGCACCGGCCGCGCCGAGCTGGACGAGCATGCCGAGGGCGTGCACTCGTCCGAGATCGACGTCGACCTGAAGCCGTCCGAACGCAGCCGCGAAGAAGTCATGGCGAGCATCCGCAACCAGTTGTCGAGCATCCCGGCATCGGTGGCGATCGGCCAGCCGATCTCGCACCGCCTCGACCACCTGCTGTCCGGCGTGCGCGCACAGATCGCCGTGAAGATCTATGGCGACGATCTCGATACCCTGCGTGGCCTGGCCGACGGGCTGCAAGGGCGTCTGGCGGGCGGGCACGGCCTGGTCGACCTCTCGGTCGAGCGCCAGGTCCTGATCCCGCAGGTCAAGGTGCGCATCGACTACCGCAAGGCGGCCCAGCACGGGCTGGCTGCAGGCGACGTGCTGCAGGCCTTACAGGCGCTGTCGGAAGGCAGCCGCGTGACCCAGGTGATCGACGGCGCGCGCCGCTTCGACCTGGTGCTGCGCCTGGCCGATGCCGACCGCTCGCCGCAGGACCTGGGCCGCGTGATGCTCAACACGCCGGCGGGGCCGATCCCGCTCTCGAGCGTCGCCACCGTGGAAGAGGGCGACGGCCCGAACCAGATCGGCCGCGAGAACGGACGCCGCCGCATCGTCGTGTATGCGAACACCGACGGTTCCAACATGTCGAACATCATCGAGGACGTACGCAAGGCCGTCGCGGCAACCCAGCTGCCAGGCGGCTACTTCGTGAGCATCGAGGGCCAGTTCCAGGCGCAGGAACAGTCGCAGCGGCTGATCGCCGGCCTGTCGCTGGCTTCGCTGCTGCTGATCTTCCTGGTGCTGTATTCGCGCTACCGGTCCTCGACCCTGGCGCTGGTCATCATGGGGAATATCCCGTTCGCGCTGGTCGGCAGCGTCATCGCGATGTGGATCGCGGGCGTGTCGCTGTCGGTCGCCTCGATGGTCGGCTTCATCACGCTGGCCGGCATCGCGACCCGCAACGGCATCCTCAAGGTCAGTCACTACATCAACCTCTGCAAGTTCGAGGGCGAAACCTTTGGCTGGCCGATGATCGTGCGCGGCTCGATCGAGCGCCTGACGCCGGTGCTGATGACGGCGCTGGTCGCGGCCTTCGCGCTCACGCCGCTGCTGCTGGCGGCGGATGCGCCGGGCAAGGAGATCCTGCATCCGGTGGCCGTCGTCATCTTCGGAGGCCTGATCAGTTCCACCTTGCTCGATTCGCTGCTCACGCCCCTCATCTTCTGGAAGCTGGGGCGGCGTCCGCTGGAACGGCTGCTGGCGGAAAAAAGCAGCGATACTTATTAACCGATATTGTCAGGAGTAGAACCATGAAGAAGATCTTTTCAGTCGCAGCACTCGCGGCCGGCGTCATCCTGTCGGGCCAGGCCCTCGCACACGGCGCCAAGCCGAAGCACGGCGGCATCGTGCAGGCGGCGGGCGACCTGTCCTTCGAGCTGGTGGCCAGGGACGGCAGCGCCACCATTTATGTGGACGACCACGGCCGGAACAAGCAGACCGGGGGCGCGACCGGCACCCTGACCGTGCTGAAGGGCACGCAGAAGACCCAGCTGCCGCTCGAATCCGGCGGCGACAATACCCTGGTCGTGAAGGGGGAGGCCAAGCTTGAAAAGGGCAGCAAGGCCGTGGCGGCGGTGACCTTCGCGGACAAGAAGACCGTCAGCGTACGCTTCTCGGTCAAGTAAGCCGATGAAGTGGATCATCACCAAGTACCTGCTGACGGCGGCCGTGGTGGTCCTCGTCTCCGAGGCCGCCAAGCGCAGCGACCGCATCGGCGGCTTCATCGCGGCCCTGCCCCTGATCACCATCCTGACCCTGGTCTGGCTGCACATCGAGAACCAGCCGGCGGCGCGGGTTGCCAACCACGCCTGGTACACCTTCTGGTACGTGCTGCCGACCCTGCCCATGTTCCTGGCTTTCCCGTGGCTGCTGCCGCGGCTCGGCTTCTGGTGGACCCTGGGCGCCTGCACCCTGATCACGGTGCTGTGCTTCTGGCTGTTCGCGCTGTCTGTGAAACGCTTCGGGATCGAGCTGCTCTGAGCTTGCTCAGCGGTTCCAGCTGCACTTGCCGCGCATGATGGCGGCGCCCCAGAAGGGCAGTGCAGCCAGACCGCCGAAACCGAAGTTCCAGTTCTTGGTACTGAAGCCGGCCGGCTGGTGCTTGAGCGCGTTCGGCCCCATGCAGTGCGGCTTTTCCGCGTCCGAGAACTTGCGCGCAAACTCGCGGTAGGGCCCGCCGCTGAGCGCGGTGCCGCTGGCCGGCAGGGGGGCGGCCGGCATCTCGTCCAGCGTGGCGCGGACTGCCGCCTTGATCGCCTCGTCGCTCGGGCGCGCACTGAAGCTGCGCGGCGCAGGCTGTTCAAGGGGAGCGGCGAACGGCGCGGGCGGGGCATCCGCATGAACGAAGAGCGCCGGGCCGGCCGCCAAGGGCACGAGGATCGTCAGGAACCTGGCTTTCATTGGCATAGGGCAGAGTTGATGAGCAGCCGACTGTAGCTGAACCATGTGCCAAATGCTTAAGCCCGCATGAAGGCTTGCATTATTATGTGGGCCGGATAAACGACAAGGACAGCGCATGGCAACCGAACGAAGCTTCGTGGACTACGTGACCGAGGTGGCCGGGCTGGGCAGCCGGCTGACGCACAAGAAGCTGTTCGGCGAATACGCCCTGTACCTGGACGGCAAGGTGGTCGCCTTCGCCTGCGACAACAGCCTGTTCATCAAACCCTCGCGGGCGGTCGAGACGCTCGCGCCTGACCTGCCGAAAGGCCCGCCTTACCCCGAGGCCAAGGATTACCCCATCGCCGACGAACTGCTCGACGATCCGGAGGCGCTGCGCCGCCTGATCGAGGAAACCGCGGCCCTGATGCCCTTGCCCAGGCCCAAGAAGAAGCCCTAGCCGGCGCCAGCCTTCCCATGAATCAGGTGCCCTGATTCATGACTCCCATTCATAAGCCCTTGCATTTTTCACATGCAGTGCGGCCCCTCCACGCACCTACAATCCCTGGGTTTGCCACGCAGGCGAACTGCACGCCTCGAAAACCTAAAAAGGGCTATGTTCTTGGCTTCCATCCCGATGGGATACCTGCGCCACCGGTCACATATTGCCATTGTTCAAGAAAGGAACAACGATGCCCGACTTCGATCCCAACCGGCGCCAGCTGCTCAAGGCGTCGACCGTCGCCGTCGGCGGCGTCGCCGTGGCTTCCCAGATGGCGCCCAGCGCCGAAGCTGCTCCAGCCGCCCGGCCGGCCGCCTCCACGACACCGGCCACCATGAACATCCGGCTCAAGGTCAACGGCATCGAACACCAGCTGGTGGTCGACCCGCGCACCACGCTGCTCGACGCGCTGCGCGACCGCCTGCACCTCACCGGCAGCAAGAAGGGCTGCGACCAGGGCCAGTGCGGCGCCTGCACGGTGCTGGTCGACGGCCGCCGCGTGACCTCCTGCCTGACCCTGGCGGTGATGCAGGAAGGCCATGAGGTCACCACCATCGAAGGCCTCGGCACCCCGACCAACCTGCACCCGCTGCAGCGCGCCTTCATCAAGCACGACGGCTACCAGTGCGGCTTTTGTACCCCGGGGCAGATCTGTTCTGCCGTGGGCATGCTGGAAGAGATCCGCTCCGGCGCCCCAAGCCACGTGACGGCCGACCTGAACGCGCCGCCGCAGGCCGGCGAGATGGAGTTCCGCGAGCGCATGAGCGGCAACCTGTGCCGCTGCGGCGCCTATTCGAACATCCAGGAGGCAATTGCCGAGGTTGCCGGCATCGCGGGGGTGAAGCGATGAAAGCCTTCACCTACGAACGGGCCAAGACACCGCAGGAAGCCGCGGACGCCGCCGCGCGCCACCCGAACGCGCGCTTCGTCGCGGGCGGCACCAACCTGCTGGACCTGATGAAGCTCCAGATCGAAACCCCGTCCCACCTCATCGACGTCAACGACCTCGCGCTCGACCGCATCGAGCCGGCGCCCAACGGCGGCCTGCGCATCGGCGCCCTGGTGCGCAACTCGGACCTGGCGGCGGACCTGCGCGTGCGACGCGACTACGGCGTGCTCACGCGCGCCCTGGTGGCCGGCGCCTCGGGCCAGCTGCGCAACCAGGCCACCACCGCCGGCAACCTGCTGCAGCGCACCCGCTGTCCCTACTTCTACGACACCAACGTGCCCTGCAACAAGCGCAAGCCGGGCAGCGGCTGCAGCGCCATCGGCGGCTTCACCCGCCTGCACGCCATCGTCGGCCAGAGCGATGCCTGCATCGCGACCCACCCGAGCGACATGGCGGTGGCCATGCGCGTGCTCGACGCCCAGGTCGAGACCGTGGCCCCGGGCGGCGCCACGCGCGTGATCCCGATCGCCGATTTCCACCGGCTGCCGGGCAACACCCCGCACATCGACCATACCCTCAAACCCGGTGAGCTGATCACCGCGGTGATCCTGCCGCCGCCCGTGGGCGGCGTGCAGAGCTACCGCAAGGTGCGCGACCGCGCTTCCTATGCCTTCGCGATCGTGTCGGTGGCCGCCATCGTGCAGCGCGACGGCAGCGGGCGCGTGGCCCTGGGCGGCGTCGCCCACAAGCCCTGGCGCGTCGAGGCGGCCGAAGCCGCCTTCGCGCGCGGGGCCCAGGCCTTCGCCGGCGCGCTGCTGCAAGGCGCGCGCACCACCGAGGACAACGCATTCAAGGTGCCGCTCGTCGAGCGCACGCTGGCCGCGGTTATCGCGGACGCTAAAGCTTAAGCAAAGGGCTCGCCATGAAATTCAACGAACCAGCCACCACCAACCCGATCGACCAGCTCAAGGTCGTGGGCCAGCCGATCGACCGCATCGACGGCCCGCTCAAGACCACCGGCACCGCGCCCTACGCCATGGACCGCCACGACGTGGTGCCCAACCAGGCCCACGGCTACGTGATCGGCTCCGCCATTCCGACCGGGCGCATCGTCTCGATGGACCTGGCGGCGGCCAGGGCCGCGCCGGGTGTGATCGCCATCGTCACCGCCCAGAATGCCGGCAAGCTCGCCAAGGGCAACTTCAACACCGCGCTGCTGCTGGGCGGGCCGCGCGTCGAGCACTACCACCAGGCCGTGGCCCTGGTGGTGGCCGAGACCTTCGAGCAGGCGCGCGACGCGGCCTCGCTGGTACGCATCAAGTACGAGCGCGACAAGGGCAGCTTCGACCTGCACGCGGTGAAGAACAAGGCCGTCGCGCCCAAGAAGGAGGCGGCCGAGACCAAGGTCGGCAACTTCACCGGCGCCTTCGCATCGAGCCCCGTCAAGCTCGATGCCGAATACCACACCGCCCACGAATCGCATTCCATGATGGAGCCGCATGCCAGCGTCGCGGCCTGGGACGGCGACCAGCTCACGGTCTGGACGTCGAACCAGATGATCGCCTGGGCCAGGGGCGACCTTGCCAAGACCCTGGGCATTCCGAAGGACAAGGTGCGCGTGCTGTCGCCCTATATCGGCGGCGGCTTCGGTTCCAAGCTGTTCCTGCGTGCCGACGTGGTGCTGGCGGCGCTGGGCGCACGGGCGGCGCGCCGTCCGGTGCGGGTGCCGCTGCAGCGCGCGCTGATCCCGAACAACACCACCCACCGCTCGGCCACCATGCAGCGCATCCGCATCGGCGCCACGCGCGAAGGCAGGATCACGGCGATCGGCCACGAAAGCTGGTCCGGCAACCTGAAGGAAGGCTCGCCGGAAAACGCCGCCACCCAGACCCGCTCCCTGTATGCCGGCGAGCACCGCATGACATCCAACCGGGTGGCCGAGATGGACCTGCCGGAAGCGAACGCGATGCGCGCGCCGGGTGAGGCGCCGGGCATGGCGGCGCTCGAGATCGCGATGGACGAGATGGCCGAAAAGCTCGGCATGGATCCGGTCCAGTTCCGCATCCTGAACGACACCCAGGTGGTGCCGGACAATCCGGAAAAACCCGATTCGGCCGATCCGCAGTCGAAGAAGCCGGAGAAAGAGAAGCACGATCCGCATCCGCCGTTTTCCAAGCGCCAGTTCATCCAGTGCCTGCAGACCGGAGCGCAGCGCTTCGGCTGGGAGCGCAGGGGGGCCAAACCCGGCACCGTGCGCGAGGGCCGCTGGCTGGTCGGCATGGGCATGGCCTCGGCCTTCCGCGACAACCTGCTCACCAAGTCGGCCGCGCGCGTGCGCCTGGACCGGCGCGGCATCCTGACGGTGGAAACCGACATGACCGACATCGGCACCGGCAGCTACACCATCCTGGCCCAGACGGCCAGCGAGATGATGGGCGTGCCGCTCGAGAAGGTGAGGGTGCGCCTGGGCGATTCAAGCTTCCCGGCTTCGTGCGGCTCGGGCGGGCAGTGGGGCGGCAACAACTCGTGCGCCGGCGTGTACGCCGCCTGCATGAAGCTGCGCGAGGCGGTGGCGCGCCAGGCCGGCTTCGAGCCGGAACGCGCCATCTTCGCCGATGGCCTGATCCGCGCGGGCGAGCGCAGCATGCCGCTGGGGCAGGCGGTCGGCGAGCGTGAGCTGGTGGGCGAGGACCTGATCGAGTACGGCGACATCAACAAGCGCTTCCAGCAATCGACCTTCGGCGCGCACTTCGTGGAAGTGGGCGTGGATGCCGTGACCTGCGAGGTGCGCATCCGGCGCATGCTGGCGGTGTGCGCGGCCGGGCGCATCCTGAATCCGAAGACGGCGCGCAGCCAGGTGATCGGCGCGATGACGATGGGCGCCGGCGCGGCCCTGATGGAGGAGCTGGCGGTGGACAAGCGGCTCGGTTATTTCGTCAACCACGACCTCGCGACCTACGAGGTGCCGGTGCATGCCGACATTCCTCACCAGGAAGTCATCTTCCTGGACGAAACCGACCCGATGTCCTCTCCCATGAAGGCCAAGGGCATCGCGGAGCTGGGCATCTGCGGGGTGGCCGCGGCCATCGCCAACGCCGTGTACAACGCGACCGGCGTGCGCGTGCGCGAGTATCCGATCACGCTCGACAAGCTGATCAGGAAGATGCCGCTGTCGGTGTGATGTCGCAGGCCGGGTGGCTTTGCCGCCTGGCCTGCGGCACCCAATTCCGTCAAAGTGAAAATGCGTGTATTTATTGGTGGGCGCTTCTGCTATCCTGCGCCGCATCGACGCGTTTCACTCTGATTCATGAAGCAATTCTTCTTCACCGCAGCCGGTGCCGCCACAGGCACGCTGATCTACACGGGTTTCATCAGCAGCGCTCAGGAACCGGACTGGGGCCGTGCCCTGTTCGTCGGCATCGCCTGCGGCTGCGGCGCCGTGTTCTGGCCCCGGAAAAAGCCGGAGTAGCAGAACCGATGCTGTCAGCACCACCCTTCAGTCCCACCCTTGGGGCCGAGCGCCGTATCGACTGGCTCCAGCTTGCCGCGGCCTTCACGCTGCTGTCCTTCCTGATGATGGTTTGGCGCTGGGGCGGCACGATCGCCGACTCGCAAGCCTATTACGACACGGCGCGCTGGCTGCGCGGCGAGTTGCCGGCCGGGAGCCTGGTTGCCCCTTTCCCTTACCGCCTGCTGGTGCCGGCGCTGGCCGCCGTCATTCCGGGCGACCTGCGCAACGGCTTCGCCATGCTCAATTGGGTGCTGGTCACGGCCGGCGCATGCCTGATGTCGGCCGCCGTGCTGCGCGCCGGGCTCGGGAACAGGCGTGCCATCGCCGCCGGCCTGATGATGATCGTCTCGCTGCCCACCTTCTGGTATGCGCCCTACCTGCTGGTCGATCCGGGCTCGGTCTGCGCGCGCGCCGCCTTCGTGCTGGCGGTGCTGTGCGGGCAGCCCTGGCTGGCCGCGCTCGCGGGCCTGCTCGGCACCGCCGTGCGCGAAGAGAACATCCTGCTGCTGGTATGGCTGCTCGCGATGCGCCGCATCGCCGTCTTGCCCGGCCTCGCCGCGCTGGCGGCGGCGGGGGCGTGGATCGTGGCGGTGCGCTGGTGGCTGGTCGGCGGCCTGCCGGCCTACGCCTGGGTGCCTAGCCTGGCGCAGCTGCTGCACGCGCTGCAGGACCTGCGCTCGCTGGTCACCATCCTGGGCAGCGCATGCCTGGCCGTGCCGCTGGCGCTGCTGGGCTGGCGCGCCGCGCCGGCCGCGCTGCGGCCCTTCGCCGGCCTGCTGGTGCTGATGGCGCTGCCGCCGCTGTATGCGGCGCTGTGCGTGCGCATCGACGGCCGCGCGGTGTGGGGCCTGTATCCCTTCCTGCTGCCGTTCGCGGTCTGTACTGGCCTGGATCGAGGCGCGCGAGGTTGACGGATTCTCCACAAGGGCTATACTGGCCCTTGGCTTTTCCCGTATCCCCATGAACCCACCACGCTTCACATCGCCGCGCTCCAGCGCCTGCCAGCAAGGCAGAGGCTTCGCCGCGTCCGTCGAGCGTGACTGCGCCGCCGTATCGCGAGCGGTGCAGCAGTCGTCCCGCAACCTCGCCTGGCTCGTCCGGGCTCGGTGAGGACCGCTGCACGCCCCGATTCGTCCTCCCGAGCCGCCCCGATCCCGACCACCGGCCGTTCGTTGCAAACCTGAACAGCGGCTGTCTCGAATTCCGCCCGCAGGCTGCGGGCACCATCAGGAGTGAACAATGAAACCTTCCATCCTCGTCTCATGGCTGGACATGGACCGCCTCGACCGCATGCTGGATTCGCTTCCGGCCGGCCAGGCCAATGCGCGCGACGCGCTGCTCGATGAACTGGGCCGCGCCGGCCTCGCCGAACCCTGGGAGATGCCGCCCGACGTCGTCACCATGAATTCGCGCGTGCGCTTCTGCTTCGACGATTCGGAGCAGGAAGTGACAATGACGCTGACCTATCCGAAGGACATGAACGGCGACCCCGAGCAGCTGTCGATCCTGACCCCGGTCGGCACCGCATTGCTGGGCCTGAAGGTCGGCGACAGCATCAGCTGGGAGCGCCCGGACGGCGCGCTGTTCGAGCTCAGCGTGCGCGGCATCGAGTACCAGCCGGAACGCGACGGCCAGTACCACCGCTAGGGCGGCGTTGGCAAACGCGCACCTTTGGATTATCGTTAGCGCGTTTGCCCACTTCACCGAAAGAGACCATGAAACGCTTCCTCGCCGCCGCCTTCTTTTCCCTGGGTCTTCTCGGCGCCGCCCACGCGGCCACCGACCCCGTCCTGACCAGGCAGGTGAACGCCTTCGTCGACGAGTGGCACGACGACGCCGCCAACGCGCGCCTGGCCTATTTCGACAAGATCGCAGCGGACGGCGTCTACATCGGCACCGACCGTACCGAGCTGTGGAAGCGCGACGAGTTCAAGGCCTGGGCGAAAAAGCAGTTCGAGCGCAAGTCGGCCTGGAGCTTCAAGGCCACGCGCCGCAACGTTTATTCCACACCCGACGGCGCGCTGATCTGGTTCGACGAGTTGCTCGACACGCCGAACATGGGACCCTGCATGGCCAGCGGCGTAATCCGCAAGACCGCCAAGGGCTTCGAGATCGTGCACTACCAGCTCTCGATGGCGGTGCCGAACGAGGTGGCGGGGCAGGTGACCAAGCTGATCGCCGGACAGAAGTAGTGGTTCCTCCCTACGTCGGCCGCTTCGCGCCGTCTCCGACCGGCCCGCTGCATGCGGGCTCGCTGGTCGCCGCCCTGGCCAGCTACCTCGACGCCCGCGCCCACCACGGCACCTGGCTGGTGCGCATCGAGGACATCGACGAGGGCCGCAGCGTGGCCGGTGCGGCCGAGGGCATCCTGGCGCTGCTGGACACGCTCGGCATGCATCCCGACGGCGAAGTCGTCTGGCAGAGCCGGCGCAAGGATCTTTACCAGGCGGCCGCCGAACGCATCGCCCTGCACACCTATCCCTGCGGCTGCAACCGGCGCGAGATCGCCGACTCGCGCCTCGGCTTCGCGCCCGACGGCGCCGCAATCTATCCCGGCACCTGCCGCTACGGCCTGGCCGAGGGGCGCAGCATGCGCAGCTTGCGCCTGCGCGTGCCGGAGCCGGGCTACGACCTCATCGGTTTTACCGACCGCTTCGCCGGCGAGCTCACGCAGCGCCTTGGCGCCGAGTCGGGCGACTTCGTGCTGAAGCGCGCCGACGGTTTCTGGGCCTACCAGCTGGCGGTGGTGGTGGACGACGCCGAGCAGGGCGTCACCGACGTGGTGCGTGGGGCCGACCTGATCGATTCCACGCCGCGCCAGATCTTCCTGCAGCGTGTGCTCGGCGTGCCGACGCCGCGCTACCTGCACGTGCCGGTGGTGCGCAACGAGAATGGCGAGAAGCTGTCGAAGCAGACCGGCGCGCTGGCGGTGGCGCCGGGAGACGAAGCGGCCGCGGTGGATGCGCTGCTGCAGTCGGCGCGCTTCCTCGGCCTGGGCCTGGAACGGCCGGCATCGCTCGACGCCTTCTGGCGCGCGGCGATACCGGCCTGGCGCCAGTTGCTGGCGCAGCGTGGTGCGGGACTTATTCAGGACGGGGCCGACGGCGGCGCGCCATGACACCGACACCGATGAGGCCCGCACCGAGCATGGCCCAGGATTGCGGTTCCGGGATGGCCGAGACCAGGAAGCCGCGAATCTCGCCGCCCGGATACTGCGCCGTATGGATGTTCAGGTAAACCTGGTTGTCGGCGAGGGCATCGAGCATGGCTGCGCTGGCGCTCGCCGCGGTGCCTCCGAAGGCCGTGAGGAAGGCGGCGTCGTAGATGGCGGGATCGGCCAGGTCGAAGGTCTGGCTGTAGCTGCCCGACGTGGTCCCGAGCGGGAAGCCGAACAGGGGAATGGCGACGCCCGCCGTGCCGGTGAGCGAGTCGGTGGTGCAGCAGTGGAGGTGGGCGCTCACCGTGGGGGTGGTCAGGTCGCTGAACGGGATGTTGGCGGTCAGGATCGTTCCGTCGATTTCAAACGTGGAAATGCTGTAGCCCGGTGAAGGATTGGGTGTCGCCTCGCTCGGCCCGCTGGCCACGGCCCGGTAGAGATCCTGCGCCAGGCTCGCCGGGGCCACCGTCATGGCGGACAGGGTGAGCGCGAGCGCCGAGAGTACTTTTTTCATGGCATACCTCCTGAATAGGAAAGAAACCAAAGCAGCGAACCCGCCCGGGTGCGCTGGAAAAAAGTAACACAGGCGAACGCCGCAGCCCACACCATACGAGCCGGAAAATGACGCAGGAAGGCTAGTGCCGGGATAGCTCAGGCGGCCCTTACACTGCCGGGCTGGGCCGGCGGCGCGCCATCACCGCCAGTCCTGCCAGGCCGACACCCAGCATCCCCCAGGTCGCCGGCTCCGGAATCGGCGCCGCCACCACGAAGCCGCGCACTTCGCCATTCGGGTAGGCGCTCGTGTGGATGTTGAGGTAGGCCTGGTTGCCGTTCATCGCATCGACCAGCGCGGCAGTAGCCGCTGCCGTGGTGCCGCCGAACGAGGCCAGGAAGGCCGGCTCCCAGACCGCGGCCTCACCCAGGTCGAAGCTGTGGGTGTACTCGCCGGCCGTGACCATCAGCGGGAAATCCACCAGCGAAATCGCGGGCGGCGCGACGCCGGTGAAGGCTTCGGTCGTGCAGCAGTGGATGTGGGCCACGGTGGTCCCGGCGACGAGGTCGCGGAACGGCACTTCGGCCCGCAGGATCGACCCGTCGATCTCGAAGGTGGCGACGCTCGATCCGGGCGAGCCGTTGGGCGGCGACTCGGCCGGGCCGCTGGAGACGGCGCGGTAGATGTCGGCACCCTGGGCTGCCGGTGCGAGCGCCAGTGTCGACGCGGCCAGCGCAAGCGCGGTCAGTACTTTCTTCATGGCAGTCCTCCTGACTAGGAAAGAGTCCCTTACAGCACACCCGGCGGGTGTACTGCTGAAAAAAGTAGCGCATCAATTGTCACGCCGCCCACACGGTACGGGGGATAAAAGTACCTTGGGCACAGGCGCGAAAGAAAGCACCGGCGCATTACTGCGGATTGCGCAGGATGCTGATCTCGCTGTCGGCCTCCAGGAAGGCGCATTTCATTTCCGCGCGCGGGCAATCGTGGGTGCGCAGGGCCTCATCGAGGTCGCTCTCGGACAGGCGGCACTTGCGCACGACCTTGTCGAAGAACTGGCCGTCGCGGCCGATCAGCACGGCGCTGCCGTCCACCAGCTTTTCGAAGCCGGCGCTGCGCGAACTGCTGAAGGCGACCAGGGAGTTGATGGCGACCAGGGTTGCCGCCGCGATCAGGCCGCCGACCAGGGACTCGTCGCCGCCGTTCAGCGAATTCGATACCGCTTCGGACAGCAGCATGACG
The DNA here is from genome assembly GCF_059685865.1 of Telluria sp. ZB4P36. NCBI lineage: Bacteria > Pseudomonadati > Pseudomonadota > Betaproteobacteria > Burkholderiales > Oxalobacteraceae > Telluria > Telluria sp. ZB4P36. The sequence goes on along the minus strand of NZ_JCASIE010000001.1, from coordinate 254,538 downwards.
ACCAGCAGGTCGAAGGGCGTGAACTGGCCCACCGTCCGGTGGCCGGACAGGCGCACCATGATCAGCAGCTGGATGTAGACGGCCAGCCCGCGTACAACAAATTCCCACCAGGGAAGATTCATGTCGAACATATCCCCTCCGTGAACAAACCGATGGGTCCATTCTAATCAAAATGACAAGCTGGTGATTTTCAAGCGTGCGCGGCGGCGCTGCTCAGGAGGCGGACGGCGGTGTCGTCTTGCTGGCGCCTTCCCAGGTCGCGAGTTCGCGTTCGTAGCGCTCGGGCGCTTCTTCGTAGAGCTCGAATGCGCAAGAGACGCTTACTTTAGGGTTAGGAGGCCGATTTGCGCTCGGATGCTTTCTTGGTTTGCAGTCTGAACTTACTGCTCCAGAAGAAAATCCGATTTCGCTTGAAAAAGAATTACCGAGGCAACCAAGCGCCAGTTCGACTACAAGGTCAGCTCCGGCGAGGAGCTGTCGTTCATCCAATAGGCAGCCATGTGCCTTTTGCGTTACATTTTTGGGAATTATTCTATTTATTAAGTCCACAATAAAGCTGAATAATGAGTACAGCTTTGCCGGAAACTGGACGAAGAGGCAATGGATAGGTAAATCACTACGTCATGCTCGTGAAAACCGCTGGCAATGACACGCATCGGTTGTCGATACACTATGATGAATGGCGGAAACTGCCGCCGAAGCTGTATAAATCACTGATGTGGGACAGCGGAAAGGAAATGGCTGACCACAAGCGCGTTATTTTGGATCCAAATGTACTTCTGCGATCCTCCTCAACCATGGCAACGCGGATCAAACGAAAATACCAACGGGTCGCTCCGGTAGAATTTTTCAAGAGGGCTGGACCTCTCGACATACTCGCAGGAGAATCTAGACGAGGTAGCCAGGCTGATAAATGAGCGGTCGAGGAAGACTCTCAATTACGAAACACCCGCGCAACGATTTCATTAATGTGTTGCTTCGGCCGATTGAGTATGCACTACTAAGCGGACCATGCTTCCAAACTTGCTGATCCAATTGAGCTGAGACAAAGGGATTGAAGATCATTAATAAAGTTGTCTACCAAAACTGCTTCGGTGTACATGTAAAACTTGGCCTCAGCGAAGGTTTCTTTCTCGTCAAATATGAAGATGTGACTGCGGGTAGAAATAGACATCTGTACCTTAGCGTTAGAATCCATCTTGAATACGCATCTGACTGCACCGCCTACAGTTGAGCACTCAAATGAACCTATATCAAAACTGACTTCATTCCGGAGGTTAAATGGGCCAAAGTTCTTTAAGGTCTCTGTTATTACCTTCAGTGACTCATGCGTCAAATAAAGCGATATCGCGTGCTTCAAGTTCTCCATCTGCACGGTAACTTGGAATCGGCATAATCCATCGTCATAACTGACCTGCTCAAGGCTCAATCCATACATATAAATTCTTCCAGGTGTAAGGCACCGAGCGAAAGCTCAGCCCGGCGCCATTTATAATCCCAGCTACGATCATCCTAGCCTTTAGTTCACCCGCACTCCGTGACAGCCAGACTCATATGAACTCTTGAGTTTATACTGAGTCGACTGCTTCGTTATCCTATTGAACATATAGTGAACGTGCATCTGCTTTCGTATTTTGATGTTCGTCCTTGGGTCGGTCGTTGCCGCAATGTTTGAAGTAATAGCATATTTCACCCAGTTGCCGTCGCTAAATGCTGGATCATTGAAGTGCCACATAATTGCTGTCCCAACTGGCTCTCCAGACGTGCTAACAATTGCCTGAATCGATTCTACATATAGTTGCTCAGCTAAACAGCCAGGTTGCCTTCCATTCGACACCTCACCAACGCCCCTCGATCCATCGTCATAAAAATACGGTAGACTGCCACCTGCGCTCACCCCAACAATACTGACTATAGGATAGCTCGTCGTCCACACAGGATAATACCCGTTATTATCCGGCGGCAGCTGCCCTGTGACGACGACTGTCTGTATCGTTACGGGAGCATCGTCACATTGCGTCGAATAATCGCCCTTTTTGGTTTTGCTGATGCTCGTGGTTTTACTCATTGAATCTTTACCCGGCTGAGTGCTCGCCGGCAGAGTAATTTCACCACATGCATATGCCACTCCTGACTGCAAAAACAACCAAAGTGCCACAACGAGAATTTTTCTCATGTCATCTCCGATGTCTAGTGATTAAAAGCGGATAGCTGAACTTCTCCTTTCAGCGGGTTACGAAGCGGTGCCTATTTCAACTCGAGAACGGGTTTGTTTTATTCGATTTTTGGGCGCATCCAAATGCAATTCTTTCAGCTTTAGAAATACCGTCTTTGCCAAGTTGCATCTTAAGCTGACTAGCATAACTTTCTGCTTCCTCGTCCGCGGAAGATTCCGAAATCGGCAATAAGTAGGCATATGCCAACAAGGGATCTCGTATGCCAAATAGTCCGGTATAATAAGCTCGGCTCATGAAAACATATGCTTCGTATATTCCTGCTTGAGCGGCATCTTTGCCAAATTGTTCTGCGCGACGTGTTATATTCTCTGACTCAGCTATGGATTCGTTCGTGTTTTTTTCTCGCGCAATTGTAATGGCCAGCGGGGCGTTCAATGCATACACATATTTTGCGTGAATAGATCCTCTGTCAGCGGCACGCTCTAGGATTTTAATACGATTTTCAACTATGAAAGCTGGCAGCGCTGGGCAGTTCGAATAGCCCGTTACAAGATTCTGTGAATTTCCATACTCCCTTTTGCGGGCAAAACAAGATTCTATGATCTTGTATAAAGCTATCGCGGCCGAACCATTCCCTTTCTCAGCCATCTCGATTAGAGGAGTCGGATTGGAGTTGTAAGCTTCGTACATCTCGTCCACGTCAGCTTCTTTATTTTTGATCGAGTAGATGCTAGATGCCGATATCTTTCTCTTCTCTACATCACCGTTGCAGCCGTTGTCGGGACCTTTAGGAGGATTAAATTCCGGCACTGCGCTGAGCCAAGTTAATTGATTCGCTGGTGTTAATTTATTGGGTGAATTTGGCTCCAAAGTTGTATCGTCCCGCCATATATACAAGAGCATGACTGAGACAGCCATTAGTAAAATAAAGAGGTTGGAATTCTTCATTATCACGATTCCGGCAAATTTATAAGTAGTACTTCAGGTATAAATTTTCTCAATTCGTTCTGCTGCAGCTTTTCCGCTACAATTTCATTTTGGTATCGAATATTTCGCGCTCGAAACTCGATTAGTTTTGCATTTTGTTACGAAACGGTCTTAAGCGGAATTTTAAGGACAAAAGGTAGAAATTGCTGAGATCTTTTTTCGAGCGTGTGGAGTTAGGCAAGGTGCATAAATCTGAATCGCAGCTCCATGGCATAGTCACCCATTGGATGTGTGGTCTCAGGTGAACAAGCTCATGAGTTGATTGCCGATTCGCGTGTGTAGCTTCAATTCATAGTCTTTGCACGCCGGCGCTAATGCTCGCAGTTACTTGTTTGAACGATAGTTTCTCTCACTCGCGCGTTCTGAACGTGGGTCCTGTGTAGGAGATCGTTAACCGAGTCAGGAAATCGGACGAGCGCGTGTGGAGCTTGCTAGACGCGAGCGGTGCCCAAGTAGCCCCAAGGCCGAGCACGCTGAGAGCCGCCACATCCTCACAAACATAACGGAAGGCTTTACGATCTCAGCACCGACCTGCAAATCAAGCAGACAAATGCACTCTGCTTGAAGGTGGGCTAACGAGTGGAGGAAGTCGTTGCTGGCCGTTCGCTCTGGAACGTTGGCTAGAGACCATCGTCACCGGGCTCGAGACGCGCTGTCGTCGGGTTATGGTGTAACCTAACACTGAGACTTCGAAGGGCTTGTGGCGTTTTCGAACGGGGACCGTGTTTTGCTAGGACTGCGGCTGTAACGATGACTTACTGACGCGTGGAGCTTCTCTACGGGAACATTTGCGAGCGGTCGGGGTGGCCGTGCTGGCTATGTTTTTGGAGATTTCCGTTACGAGGTGGTCATGCAGTACAGCTCGTGGGACGCTTCAAGGAAGGCAGCGGCCGAGTAGCAAAACGTGCTCCTGCTCGATGCTTGCTTAAGCCTCTATTGTAAGCGTGCAGCCGCTGCGGCAGCAGTCTTCCAGCGCGGGCTGGACCGGCGGGACCGGACGTGGCTGCGGCATGCTCAATCCTTCCGGTTCAGGATCTGCTGGATTTCCTCGCGCTCTTTCTTGCTGACGTGGCCACGCAGGGCGGCCAGTACCAGTTCCTTGCCGGAACCGGAGAAGGCTTTGTGGATGAGGTCCTTGATGAGGCCGGACTGGTGGGTGTCCTGGGGCTGGGCCGGCGCGTACACGTGGGCGCGCGCGCTTTCGTCACGGGTCAGCAGGCCTTTCGCGTGCATCACCTGCAGCAGGCGCAGCACGTTGGCATAGGCCATGTCGGGCCGCGTCTCGACCGCCGCCTCGTGCACCTGGCGCGCCGTCGCGGGGCCGAGTTGCCACAGCAGGCGCAGCATTTCCAGTTCGGACGGGGTCGGCTTGGCGGGAAGATCTGGAGTACTCATGGGTCTAGAATAAATGATCTAGACCGCCAAGTCGAGCCTGGGTACTCGTCAGTCCTCGATGCGGTACTCGCGCAGGTCGAACACGTTCTTGCCGTCTTCGCGCAGGCACACCCCGGTCATGGTCTCGCCCTTGCGCAGCACGTGGGTGATGCGGGTACCGACGGCCTTGCCGGCGCAGGCCGCATGGGCCGCGGCCGGCACCTCCGGGAGCGGCGGCGGTTCCGGCGGCGCCGGCGGTGCGGGGAGGGAGGGCAGCTCGGGCGGGGCCGGGGGCGCAGGCGGGGCGAAGCCGTCGTACGAGGCGAGCGGCGGCGGTGGGGCCGGGGCGCGCGGCGGCGCCGGCGGCTGGGGCGGGGCCGGGGGAGGCGGGCATTTGCCCTTCACGGTCGATTCGCACTTGTAGTGGACGCGCACCTCGGCTTGGGCGCCGCCGGCGATGCTGGCCAGCAGGGCGAGTGCGGTGAGGCACAGGGTCGTGTTCTTGATGTTCATGGCAGTCTCCTTTGGCTGCGGCCCGCGCCGTGCGGCGGGCCATGGACACATCCTGCCTGTCAAATGTGGAGAAAAGATGGAGTGCGCTTACAGGTCGCAGCGGTAGCCGAGCCCATAGATCGAGCGGATCGCTTCCAGGCCCGGCGCGGCGGCGTCGAGCTTGCGCCGCAGGTTCTTGATGTGGCTGTCGATGGCGCGGTCGGTGGCGTCCAGGCTGTCGGCGCGCGCGGCGTCGAGCAGCTGGGCGCGCGAGAACACCTGGCCGGGACGGCGCGCCAGCGCGGCCAGGATCGCGAATTCGCTGGGCGTGAGGTCGAGCGGCTGTCCGTGGACCGTGATGCGGCGCGCGGCTTCATCGATGGCGAGCACGCGCGCGGGCTGGGTGCCGCCCGCGCGGCGCAGGATGGCCTTGATGCGGGCCATCAGTTCGCGCGGGCTGAAGGGCTTGCACAGGTAGTCGTCGGCGCCGGCTTCGAGGCCGAGCAGGCGGTCGATTTCCTCGACCCGCGCGGTCACCATGATCACAGGTACATCGCTGAACTCACGCAGGGCGCGGCACAGCGCCAGGCCGTCGAGGCCGGGCAGCATCAGGTCGAGCACGATGAGCGCCGGCGGCTCGGCGCGGATCGCGGCCAGGGCCTCTCTGCCGTCGCCGCACACCCGCGGAACATAGCCGGCGGCGCGCGCGTAGTCGGCTACCAGGGCGGCCAGTTCCGGCTCGTCCTCGACGATCATGATGGCCTGGCTCATGCGGCGTCTCCGGCCAGCGGCAGCGACAGGATCACACGCAGGCCTCCCAGCGGCGAATGGGCGAAGGCGAGGCTGCCGCCCTGGGCTTCGAGCAGGCGCCGGCACAGCGCCAGGCCCAGCCCGGCGCCGCCGTGGGCGCGGCTGCGCGAGGCGTCCACGCGGTAGAAGCGCTCGGCCAGGCGGCCTAGTGCTTCGTCGGGCACGCCGGGCGCGCTGTCGTCGATGAGGAGCTGCAGCTGCGCCGCTTCGTCTTGCGCGTGGAGGCAGATGCGGCCGCCAGCCGCGGTATAGCGCAGGCTGTTCTCGAACAGGTTGTCGAGCACCTGGCGCAGGCGGTCGGGGTCGGCCAGTACCTGGCTGCGTGCGGGCGCGGCGCCCGTGTCGAGCGCCAGTCCGGCCGCCTGCAGGCGGGCGGCAAAGCCCTGCGCATGCGCATTGGCGAAGGCCCACAGGTCGAGCGGCACGGGCTTGCAGTCGAGCGCACCGACGTCGGCGCGCGCCAGCGCATACAGCTCGTCGATCAGCTTGTTCAGCGCCAGTACCTGGCGCAGCATGGCGTCCAGGGTGTCGGGCGTGGCGCTGCGCACGCCGTCCTGCACCGCCTCGAGCTGGGCGCGCAGCACGGCCAGCGGGGTGCGCAGCTCGTGCGAGGTATCGGCCACCCACTGGCGGCGCGCGCCTTCGGCGCTTTCCAGCTGCTGGGCCAGCGCGTTGAAATGGCGTGCCAGCTCGCCCAGTTCGTCGCTGCGCGCGGCCGGCAGGCGAACCACGTAGCGGCCGCCGGCCAGGGCGCCGGCGCCCGCGGCGAGTTGCCGGATCGGCTGGCGGAAGTGGCGCGCCAGCAGCACTGCGGCGAGCGCGCTCAGCGCCACCGCCGCGGCGACGATCAGCCACAGGCTGCCGCGCAGCTGCTCGAGGAAGGCGAGCGCCATCGCGTCGCTGGGCCGCGGGCTGCGCGCCACGCCGAGGTAGCCGACCGTACGGCCGTCCACCGCGATGGCGCGGCGCGCGAGCGGCAGCGCCCCGGGGATGCGTCCGGCCAGGTAGCCGCCGCCGGCGTCCAGCAGGGTGACGCGCTGGTGCAGGTCATAGGTGACGCCGTCGGCGCGCGGAGCATCGAGGCGCGGCGGCGGCAAGGGGAGCATCGGGGGCGCGGGCGGTGCCGGGGGCGCAGGCGGGACCGGCGGTGCAGCCCCATCCACCGGCGCCGGTGGAGCAAGGGAGACTGGCGCCACCGGCCCGGCAGGAGGCGCGGGTGCCGGCGGCGGCGCGTCCGCGCGGCGCTGCCGCAGGTCCTGCAGCCGGGCCAGCTCGGCCGCGATCCAGCCGCGCCGCTCGTCGCCGGCGGGCAGGAATTGCCAGCCGCCCCGAGCCCGGTAGCGTGCGGACAAGGCGCCGGACAATTCGTCCAGACGGTCGAGTTCGATGCCGACGGCGTAGTCGCCGAAGCTGGCCAGGACGTTTTGCCTCAGCAGGTAAACGGCGCTCGCCGCCACCGCGAAGATGGCGAGCAAGACCGAGAGGAACAGCCGGTGGCCGATGGAGAATCTCACAATGTCGAGTCAGCGTTGGACTACAGGGTGGAGGCGATTCATTCCTGAAATCGATAACGAACGATCATCCTATTCTAGAGCTGGCAAAAACACCACATTCCTTTCTCCAAGTCTGACGGAGGATACGCCAGGCCGGGCAAGGTGCAGTCCTACAAAGGCACTGCCGATTTTGGGTGGTCCGATGAGTGTGTCATCGTTAGGATGGTCCTGTCTCAGCCACTTCCGGCTGGTGCTAAACGATGAACAGGAGGCAACTATGGCGTCGAATAAGCAAGGCGGCAACAAGGGCGGTAACCAGGGCAGCAACAAGCAGAGCGATACCAGCAACCGCGGTTTCGCATCCATGGATCCGCAGAAGCAGCGTGAAATCGCTTCGGAAGGCGGCCGTGCGGCCCATGCATCCGGTAATGCCCATGAGTTCACCTCGGAAGAGGCCCGCAAGGCGGGCTCGTTGAGCCACGGCGGCGGTGGCGGCGGCAGCCAGCAAAACGGTGGCGGCACCCGCGGCGGCACGCCGGAGCAGCACGCCAAGGCTGGAGCGCAGAGCCACAAGAACGACAAGAAGTAAGCGACATTCGTTCTCCACAGGGTGGCCGGCTCGCCGGCCACTCTGCTTAATAGACGTCGCGGCGGTAGCGCCCCGCGGCCGTGAGCGCGTCGAGCGTCTCCGCACCCAGCACTTCCAGCAAGGCCTCGTGCACGCCGCCGGCCATGCCCTGCAGGCTGCCGCACACATAGATGGACGCGCCCTTGTCGACCCAGCTGCGCAGCGTCTGCGCGTGTTCGCGCACCAGGTGCTGCACATAGCGCGGCGTCGACTGGTCACGCGAGAAGGCGAGATCGAGCCTGGCCAGGCTGCCCGCGGCCAGCCATCCCTGCAGCTCTTCGCGGCACAGGTAGTCGTGCGCCGCATTGCGTTCGCCGAACAGCAGCCAGTTGTCGCCATGGCCGGCGTCGATGCGCGACTTGAGCAGCGCCCGCAGGCCCGCCAGCCCGCTGCCGTTGCCGATCGCGATGAGCGGACGCGCGGCATTGCCGTTCAGGCGGAAGCGCTGGTGCGCGCGCAGGCGCAGCCTGATCACGTCGGTATCAAGGGCCGTTGCGCACAGCCAGCCCGAGGCCGCCCCCAGGCTGCCGTCCTGGCGCCGCTGCAGGCGCACCATCAATTCCAGCCGGCCCTCGGCAGGCAGGGAGGCGATCGAGTATTCGCGCGGATGCTCCGGATCGGCGGGCGCGCTGAGCTGCGCCAGGTCGCCCGCCTCCCAGGCCGGCAGCGCGCCCTCGAGCGGTAGCAGTGCGATGCGGTAGAGCGGGGCGCCGGCGCTGCCCGGATTCGCCAGCACGCGGCTGGCGATGCGCCAGTCGCCGTAGCCTGGCGCTTCCCAGTCGGGCGCGTCGGCGGTGCCGGCCAGGCGGCCGATGTGCTGCTGCCATTCGGCCAGCGCGGAGGCCTGGCCGCGGTCGACGTCGATGCGTTCGAACAGCGGGGTGGCGCCGTGCGCCGCGAGCCAGCCGTCCAGCGCGCGGCCGAAGCCACAGTAATTCGTGTAGCTGCTGTCGCCCAGCGCCAGCACAGCGTAATGCAGGTGCGACAGGTCCGGCGCACTGTCCATGGTCTCGCCCGCATAACGGGCGGCGGTATCGGGCGCGTCGCCTTCGCCATAGGTGCTGGCGATGAACAGGATGCGGCCGGCCTGCGCCAGTGCGCCCGGAGGCAGGTCGGACATGCAAACGGCGCGCGCGGACAGGCCGCCGGTGCTCAGGGTGGCGGCGGTCCGGCCGGCCAGGTATTCCGCGCTGCCGGTCTGGCTGGCGTACACCACCAGCCAGTCGGCATGCGTCGTCTGCGGCGTCTTGCGCGCGGCGCGGGCGCGCCAGATCGCGAAGCACATCGCGAGGTAGCCGCTGGAGAGGGCGAGCGCGCCGCCCAGGCGCATCGGGTCGATGGTGATCATTGCAGCAGCTCGCGCCAGGCGGCGGAAGCATATTCGGCCAGCGCGCCCTCGCGCCGCACCAGGTAGCGCGCCGCGATGCCGCGCGCGTCGGCGAACGCGAGCCCGGCGTCGAGGCCCATCACGGTCAAGGCGGTGGACAGCGCGTCGGCGGCCATGCAGGTGGTCGCCACCACCGTGCACGAGGCGACGCCATTGGCGACCGGGTGGCCGCTGCGCGGATCGAGCGTGTGCGAGGCGCGCCGCTGGCCGTGCGTGAAATAACTGCGGTAGTCGCCCGAGGTGGCGATCGCCAGGCCGTGCAGGGCGACCACGGTCTGCGCGCTGGAAACCGCATCCGGCACCCCTTCGATCTCGACCCACCAGGGCTCGCCGTCCGGCTTCATGCCGGCGCCGCGCAGTTCGCCGCCGACTTCGACCAGGTAGTGGCGCACCCCGAGGCGCTCCAGGCAGAGGCCGAGGCGGTCGACGCCATAGCCCTTGGCGATCGAGGAAAAATCGAGGATGGCGCCGCCCGGCTGCAGCAGGCGCCGGCCGCCGCGGTCGAGCTGCGGCGTGGCGCCGGCGCGGCGCGCCAGTACGCCGGCCACGTCCGCGGCGGATGGCGCACGGAAGCCGGCCCCGTCGTGACGGCCATCCGATCCGAAGCCCCACAGCTTGACCAGGGCGCCGGCGGCCGCGTCATAGGCGCCGGCCGTGTCTTCATGCACCTGCAGCGCGAACTCCGCCACGTCGAAGAACTGCGGCGGCAGCGCATGCCAGCTGCCGCCCGGCGCGCGGTTGTAGCGTGTCAGCAGCGAGCCTTCTTCCCAGTGGCTCATCTGCGCGACGATCTCGTTCAGTTCGCGCTGCAGCACCATCCCGAGGTCGGCGTCGAGCCCGGGCGGCACCAGCATCTGCGCCGACCAGGTCGTGCCCATCGAGCGGCCCGCGGCCTTGCGCAGCACGCTGCCGCCAGGGGGCAGGGCCAGGTCGATGTCGAGCGGGACCAGGACGGCGCGCACCGCTTACTCCGGCAGGATCTCGAAGGTGGCCGAGTAGGCGTAGCGGCGCGAACCCGGCTCGCCCGGGCCCTTCGGCTGCTCGACCGGGTACTTGGCGCTCAGCCAGTAGCGGTTCGGCGCCGGCAGGGTGAAGCTGGCTTCGCCCTTGGCATCGGTGTTCAGGCGAATCTCGTTGATGGTGCCGCGGAACTTGACGCCGGCCGGTACCAGGCTGAACGGGAAGTTGGCGAGCGGCTTGCCGTCGAGCTGGAAGCGGAACTTCGCGGTCTCGCCGGCACGCAGGTCGTTCGGGTGGGTGACCGGCACCAGCTCCAGGCCTTCGCCGCCCGGCTTCAGGGCGCCGGTGGACAGCTTGTTGGCCGTGACGAAGGTTTCCATGCGGGTGTGGGTGGTCGACTTCTGCACGTCAAGGGCGCCGGCCGGGATCTCTTTCGCCACGCTCTGTTCGGTGCCGCGGAAGCGTTTCACTTCGCCGTTCAGCTTGTAGCTGCCCATGACGTTGTTGCTGACCATGGCGATGCGGTAGGTGCCGTCCTTCGGCAGGCGCAGGTCGAGCGTGCTGCGCAGCTTGCCCAGCACGGCGCCGGCGGCGGCCTGGGTGGCGCCGTCCGGATCGGTCACGCTGACGTGCTCCATGCGCAGGGGCACATGGTCGAACTCGAACAGGCCTTCCGAGATGGCGCCGTCGATGGTGACCCAGGCTTCTTCCTTCTCGACGAAGGTGGTGCTGGGCAGCATCCAGCCGCGGTGGGCGCTGGCGGCGAAGGAAACGCCGGCCAGGGCCAGGGTCAGGACGGCTTTCTTGACGAGGTGGTTCATCGTGGTCTCCGGGTGTCTTATTTGACTGCGATCGATACGGCGCCGAGTTCTTCCTTGCCGGTGGCATTCGCCGCCAGCTTGCCCTTGGCGGGGAGCGTGAAGGGCACGCGCACCAGTTCGCGGCCGCCCGCTTCGCGCGCGGCTTCCACCACCAGCTTGTACTCGCCGGCCGGCAGCTTATCAAGCGCGCCCTTGAAGTCCATGGTGTGGCTGCCGGCCGCCTTGGTGGCGCCGCTCAGGCCGTCCACCGGCAGCGCGATGTCCTTGCCGCCCTTGCGCCACCAGGTGCGCAGGTCCTTGATCCACTTCTCGCCGGCCTTGTCCTTCTTCTTGACGTCGTACAGCAGGGCCAGGTTGGACGCGACCGCCCCGTCGCCCTTTTCGATCCAGATCGCGACGTAGGGCTTGTGGTATTCGGCGACCTGCAGCTGCGGCAGTTCGAACTTCACGGACAGGTCGGCGGCCACGGCCCAGCCGGAGGCCAGCGGCAGGGTCAGAGCGAGCGAGTGGGACAGTTTCATTAGATCGCCTTATATATAGACTAGTGATTAGAAGAGAAGCTTATGAATCAATGCACGAACAGGAGTGCGAGCACGGCCGGCAGCACGATGCCGAAGCCGATCACCGGCCAGGTCGAGGGCCGGTTGGCCGCGTGGTATTTCAGGATCAGGAAGCCGGTGAGGCAAAAAATCACGCAGGCGATCGCGAAGATGTCGATGAACCAGCTCCACACAGTGCCGGTGTTGCGGCCCTTGTGCATGTCGTTCAGCCAGGAGATCCAGCCGCGCGAGGTCGACTCGTATTCGGCCGCGCCATCCGCCGCGATGCGCAGCCAGGCGTCGCCGCCGGGGCGGGGCAGGGCGATGTAGGCGTCTTCCTCGCTCCACTCGGCGCGCTTGCCGCGCACGTCGACCGGGAAGGAGGCGTTGGCCCAGTCCGCGATCTCGCTCGGCAGCGGCACTTCGGCGTCGGCGTGACTGGCGGCGTATCGTTCGAGCTGGGCGCGCAGCGGCTCCGGCAACGTCGCCTTCAGGCGCGTCACTTCCGGCTTGGCCTCGATCTGGGCCGCATGGTTCAGGGTAAAACCGGTAAAGCTGAACAGCAACATCGCCATCAGGCAGATCGCTGAACTGATCCAGTGCCACTGGTGCAGCTGTTTCAAATACACGGCGCGGCGCGCACCCGGCAGGGCGGTGGATGCCGTGACGGAGGGTGCGGAAGTGGTCGGTCCAGTTGAGCTCATCCTTAAATGATAACGATTATCATTTACGTGGTCAACGCCTGATGCACCTTTACAAATAGAAATAAATAATTGTTGGCCGCAGGGGCCGCTTTGCGCTAGCGCATGCGTTACAATATCGTGCGTTAAAAGGCAGAATACTTGCTTTGAGGCATGTATCGCATTTGATGCGGATGTTCCAGATTTTCGTCCTTCCCCCACAACTTGAGAAGTAAGTGCGATCCGCTAACCGGTCAGGCCGTGTCGCGGAAGGTTAGACTAACCCGCCCCATACTCGCGAAGCGCGAAGAAAGGTGAGCAAGAATGATGCAGCAACAGAATGCGAACTCGTACCTGTTCGGCGGTAATGCGCCCTACGTGGAAGAGTTATACGAAGCGTACCTGAACAACCCGGGATCGGTCCCGGAAAACTGGCGCGCCTATTTCGACCAGATGCAGCACGTGCCAGCCGTGGACGGTTCCAACCGCTCCGACGTGGTGCACTCGTCGGTCATCGCCTCGTTCGCCGAACGCGCGAAGCAGGGCCCGATCCGCACCGTCAGCGCCAGCACCGACCCGGAAATGGGCCGCAAGCGCGTCGCCGTCACCCAGCTGATCGCCGCCTACCGCTACCTCGGTTCGCGCTGGGCCAACCTCGACCCGCTGCAGCGCCAGGAACGTCCGCCGCTGCCGGAACTCGACCCGGCCTTCTACGGCTTCACCGAAGCGGACCTCGACACCGTCTTCAACATCAGCAATACCTACTTCGGCAAGGAAACCGCGCCCCTGCGCGACATCCTGAACTGGCTGCGCGACACCTACTGCCGTTCGATCGGCGCCGAGTTCATGTACATCAGCGATCCGACCGAAAAGCGCTGGCTGCAGGAACGCCTGGAGTCGATCCGCTCGACCCCGGTCTTCAATGCCGAAAAGAAAAAGCACATCCTCGAGCGCCTGACCGCGGCCGAAGGCCTGGAACGCTACCTCCACACCAAGTACGTCGGCGCCAAGCGCTTCTCGCTGGAAGGCGGCGAATCCTTCATCGCCTCGATCGACGAAGTCATCCAGCGCGCCGGTGAAAAAGGCGTGCAGGAAATCGTCATCGGCATGGCCCACCGCGGCCGCCTGAACGTGCTGGTCAACACCCTGGGCAAGAGCCCGGCCGACCTGTTCGAAGAATTCGAGGGCAAGCACGCCGACGACCTGCCTGCGGGCGACGTCAAATACCACCAGGGCTTCTCGAGCGATATCTCGACCCCGGGCGGCCCGGTCCACCTGTCGCTGGCCTTCAACCCGTCGCACCTGGAAATCGTGAATCCGGTCGTCGAAGGCTCGGTCAAGGCGCGCATGGAACGCCGCGGCGACCGCAAGGGCAAGGAAGTGCTGCCGATCCTGGTGCACGGCGACGCCGCATTCGCCGGCCAGGGCGTGGTCATGGAAACCCTGAACCTGGCCCAGACCCGCGGCTACGGCACCGGCGGTACCGTCCACATCGTCATCAACAACCAGATCGGCTTCACCACCTCGGACCCGCGCGACGCCCGTTCGACCATCTACTGCTCGGACGTCGTCAAGATGATCGAAGCACCGGTGCTGCACGTGAACGCCGACGATCCGGAAGCGGTCGTGATGGCCTCGCAGATCGCGATGGACTACCGCACCGAGTTCGGCAAGGACGTGGTCGTGGACATCGTCTGCTACCGCAAGCTGGGCCACAACGAGCAGGACACCCCGGCCCTGACCCAGCCGCTGATGTACAAGAAGATCGCCAAGCACCCGGGCACCCGCAAGCTGTACGCGGAGAAGCTGGCTGCCCAGGGCACGATCGCGGCGGACGGCGGCGACACCCTGGTTGCCGAGTACCGCAACGCGATGGACGCCGGCAAGCACACGGTCGACCCGGTGCTGACCAACTTCAAGAACAAGTACGCCGTCGACTGGGCGCCGTTCCTGAACAAGAAGTGGACCGACGCCTGTGACACCTCGGTGCCGATGACCGAGCTGAAGCGCCTGGCCGAACGCATCACCAAGGTGCCGGAGAACTTCAAGCCGCACTCGCTGGTCGAGAAAGTCCTGAACGACCGCGCCACCATGGGCCGCGGCGAGATGAACCTCGACTGGGGCATGGGCGAGCACCTGGCCTTCGCCTCGCTGCTGGCCTCGGGCTACGCGATCCGCCTGTCGGGCCAGGACGCCGGCCGCGGCACCTTCGTGCACCGCCACGCCGTGCTGCACGACCAGAACCGCGAGCGCTGGGACCAGGGCATCTACCTGCCGCTGGCCAACGTCTCGGACAACCAGGCCAATTTCACCGTGATCGACTCGGTGCTGTCGGAAGAAGCGGTGCTCGGCTTCGAGTACGGCTACTCGACCGCCGAACCGAACACCCTGACCATCTGGGAAGCCCAGTTCGGCGACTTCGTCAACGGCGCCCAGGTCGTCATCGACCAGTTCATCGCCTCGGGCGAAGTGAAGTGGGGCCGCGCATCGGGCCTGGTCATGATGCTGCCGCATGGCTATGAAGGCCAGGGTCCGGAGCACTCGTCGGCACGTATCGAGCGCTTCCTGCAGCTGTGCGCCGACAACAACATGCAAGTGGTGCAGCCGACCACGGCCGCCCAGATCTTCCACCTGCTGCGCCGCCAGATGGTGCGCCAGTTCCGCAAGCCGCTGGTGATCTTCACGCCGAAGTCGCTGCTGCGTAACAAGGACGCCGGCTCGCCGCTGACCGACCTGGCCAAGGGCGGTTTCCAGACCGTCATCGGTGAAGTGGACGAGAAGATCGACGCAGCCAAGGTCAAGCGCGTCCAGGTCTGCTCGGGCAAGGTCTACTACGACCTGGCCAGCGCCCGCAAGACCCGTGGCGCCAACGACGTCGCCATCATCCGTATCGAACAGATGTATCCGTTCCCGCACAAGTCGTTCGTGGCCGAACTGAAGAAGTTCCCGAACGCGACCGAAGTGGTGTGGGTGCAGGACGAGCCGCAGAACCAGGGTCCGTGGTTCCAGATCCAGCACAACATCTTCGAAAGCATGGAAGATGGCCAGCGCCTGGCGTATGCCGGCCGCGCGGCGTCTGCGTCCCCGGCTGTCGGCTACGCCGACAAGCATGTGGCGCAGCAGAAGGAATTGCTGGAAACTGCGTTCTCGAAACTCAAGGGTTTCATCCTGACCAAGTAAGCAGGACAGACTGCCCCGGACTCCGGTCCGGGGTTTTTGCACAGAATACATAAACGGAGTTACAAACAACATGGCACAAATCGAAGTCAAGGTCCCCGTCCTGTCGGAATCGGTCGCTGAAGCAACCCTGCTGTCCTGGCACAAGAAAGTCGGCGAGCAAGTCTCGCGCGACGAGAACATGATCGACATCGAGACCGACAAGGTGGTCCTGGAACTGCCGGCCCCGAGCGAAGGCGTGATCGTCCAGCTGCTCAAGGCCGACGGCGCGACCGTGGTGGCCGGCGAAGTCATCGCCATCATCGATACCGAAGCCTCGGCACAGACCAGCCCGATCCCAGTGAAGGCCGTCCCGTCGGCAGCCCCGAACGCACCGATCGAAGCCGCACCGCCGGCAGCCACCACCGGCTCGAAGGGCGACGTCGCCATGCCGGCCGCCGCCAAGATCCTGGCTGACAACAACATGAGCGCCGCGGATGCCACCGGCACCGGCCGCGACGGCCGCGTGACCAAGGGCGACGCCCTGGCCGCAGTCGCCAACAAGCCAGCCGCCGCAGCCGCACCGGCTCCTGCCGCCAAGCCGGCCCTGCAGCAAGTGGCCGCGCCGGTCGCCAACCTGGGCGACCGTCCGGAAGAGCGCGTGCCGATGAGCCGCCTGCGCGCCCGTATCGCCGAGCGCCTGCTGCAGTCGCAGCAGACCAACGCCATCCTGACCACCTTCAACGAGGTGAACATGGCGCCGGTCATGGAACTGCGCAACAAGTACAAGGACAAGTTCGAGAAAGAGCACGGCGTCAAGCTGGGCTTCATGTCCTTCTTCGTCAAGGCCGCCGTCGCCGCACTGAAGAAATACCCGATCCTGAACGCCTCGGTCGACGGTAACGACATCGTCTACCACGGCTACTTCGACATCGGTATCGCCGTCGGTTCGCCGCGCGGCCTGGTGGTGCCGATCCTGCGCAACGCCGACCAGATGTCGATCGCCGAGATCGAGAAGAAGATCGGCGAATTCGGCCAGAAAGCCAAGGACGGCAAGCTGACACTGGAAGACCTGTCGGGCGGTACCTTCTCGATCTCGAACGGCGGTGTGTTCGGTTCGATGCTGTCGACCCCGATCATCAACCCGCCGCAATCGGCAATCCTGGGCGTGCACGCGACCAAGGACCGCGCCGTGGTGGAAAACGGCCAGATCGTGATCCGTCCGATGAATTACCTGGCAATGTCCTACGACCACCGCATCATCGACGGCCGCGAAGCCGTGCTGGGCCTGGTGGCCATGAAGGACGCGCTGGAAGATCCGGCCCGCCTGCTGCTCGACCTGTAATCGGCAGCACGTAGTGCAGTGCGGACATGCCGCCCCAGGGCGCATGTCCGCTGACACAGCAGCGCGGGCATGCCCGCGAAAACCAGTGAGGACTGCCATGATCTCCGATGAAATCCGACGTTTGCACGAGTTGCACCAGGCCGGCGCGCTGAGCGATGCCGAGTTCGAGCAGGCCAAGGCGAAGGTCCTGGCGGGCGAGCGGGTCAACCTGGAGAAGGACCGCGGTGGCACCGGCAGCGCCGGCGGCTTCGGTCGGCAGGGCAGCGACTTCGAGACGAAACTGCGCAGCCTGCGCCGTTTGCGCGGCGACCGCTGGCTGGCCGGCGTCTGTTCCGGCCTCGGCGTCACCTTCGGCATGGATGCCTGGGTCTGGCGCCTGATCTTCGCGCTCCTGACCGTGGTGACCTCGGGCCTCGGCGCCGTGGTGTATCTGCTGATGTGGATCTTTGTCCCAGAAGAATAAATAAGGAAGCTATTCATGAGTAACGAGAAACAATTCGACGTCGTCGTGATCGGCGGCGGTCCTGGCGGCTACATCGCCGCCATCCGTGCGGCGCAGCTGGGCTTCAAGACCGCCTGCATCGACGAGTGGAGCAACGCGGCCGGCAAGCCGGCCCCGGGCGGCACCTGCACCAACGTCGGCTGCATCCCGTCGAAGGCCCTGCTGCAGTCGTCGGAACACTTCGAGCACGCCGGCCACGCCTTTGCCGACCACGGCATCAAGGTCGGCGGCCTCGAGCTCGACCTGCCGACCATGCTCAAGCGCAAGGACACCATCGTCAAGCAGAACAACGACGGCATCCTGTTCCTGTTCAAGAAGAACAAGGTCACTTTCTTCCATGGCCGCGGCGCCTTCGCCGGCAAGGCGGAAGGCGGCTACACCATCAACGTGACCGGTCCTACCACCGACACAATTAGCGCCAAGAACGTGGTCGTCGCGACCGGTTCGAACGCACGCCAGCTGCCGGGCGCGGAATTCGACGAGAAGCTGATCCTGTCGAACGCCGGTGCACTGGCGATCGACGCCGTCCCTGGCAAGCTCGGCGTCATCGGCGCCGGCGTCATCGGCCTGGAAATGGGTTCGGTGTGGCGCCGCGTCGGTGCCGACGTCACCGTGCTGGAAGGTCTGCCGACCTTCCTCGGCGCGGTCGACGAGCAGATCGCCAAGGAAGCGCACAAGCTGTTCACCAAGCAGGGCCTGAAGATCAACCTGGGCTGCAAGATCGGCAAGATCACCAAGGGCGACAACAGCGTCACCGTGGAATACGCGGATTCGACCGGCGCCGAGCAGGCCGCTACTTTTGATCGCCTGATCATCTCGATCGGCCGGGTGCCGAACACCAACGGCCTCGGCATCGAAACCGTGGGCCTGCAGCTCGACGAGCGCGGCTTCGTGGTCGTGGACGACGAGTGCCGCACCAGCCTGCCGGGCGTGTGGGCGGTGGGCGACGTGGTGCGCGGCCCGATGCTGGCGCACAAGGCGGAAGAAGAGGGCGTCGCGGTTGCCGAGCGCATCGCCGGCCAGCACGGCCACGTCAACTTCAACACCATCCCCTGGGTCATCTACACCTCGCCGGAAATCGCCTGGGTCGGCAAGACCGAGCAGCAGCTCAAGGCCGAAGGCGTGTCCTACAAGGCCGGCACCTTCCCGTTCATGGCCAACGGCCGTGCGCGCGCGCTGGGCGATACCTCGGGCATGGTCAAGTTCCTGGCCGATGCAGTCACCGACGAAATCCTGGGCGTGCACATCGTCGGCCCGGTCGCTTCGGAGCTGATCTCGGAAGCCGTCGTGGCGATGGAGTTCAAGGCCTCGTCGGAAGACATCGCCCGCATCTGCCACGCGCACCCGTCGCTGTCGGAAGCCGTGAAGGAAGCGGCGCTGGCGGTGGACAAGCGTTCGCTGAACTTCTAAGTACCTAGGCGTTTCACGCCTTTGTAGAGTGGGCGGCTCTGCCGCCCACTCTACGTTAACCCCCCCATCGCATCATGAACGTTCAAGAGTACTACCAGCACGCGCTGACCGAGCGCGGCTTCAAGTCCGATCCGGCCCAGCAGGCCGCGGTCGACCGCCTGCAGCAGGCGTACGACGACTGGGTCCAGTACAAGGCCCAGCGGTCGTCCGCTTTCAAGCGCCTCATCAACCGCCCGGATGTGCCGAAGGGCGTCTACATGTGGGGCGGGGTGGGACGCGGCAAGTCCTTCCTGATGGACTCCTTCTATTCGGTGGTGCCGGTGGTGCGCAAGACGCGCCTGCACTTCCACGAATTCATGCGCGCCGTGCACGGCCAACTGGATGAATTGAAAGGCGTCGCGGATCCGCTCGACGAAGTCGCCAAGCGCATCGCCAGGAAGTATCGCCTGATCTGCTTCGACGAATTCCACGTCTCGGACATCGCCGACGCGATGATCCTGTATAACCTGCTCAAGGCCCTGTTCGACAACGGCGTGAGCTTCGTGATGACCTCGAACTACGAGCCGTCCACCTTGTACCCGGACGGCCTGCACCGCGACCGCATGCTGCCGACCATCGCACTATTGCAGGAGAAATTGGATGTCCTCAACGTCGACGCCGGCAACGACTACCGCAAGCGCGCGCTCGAGCAGGTCGAGGCCTATTACACCCCGCTCGACGCCAAGTCCGACCACGCCCTGCGCGAGGCCTACGCGAAGGTGGCCGACACCGCCGACGAGAGCCCGATCGTCCACATCGAAAACCGCGAGATCCGCGCCCTGCGCCATGCCGGCGGCGTGATCTGGTTCGACTTCGCCACCCTGTGCGGCGGGCCGCGTTCGCAGAACGACTACCTGGAGCTGGCCTCGCGCTTCCACACCGTGATCTTGTCGGGCATACCCGCCATGTCGGCCGGCCAGTCCTCGGAAGCGCGCCGCTTCACCTGGCTGGTGGACGTGTTCTACGACCACAAGGTCAAGCTGATCATGTCGGCCGCGGTCGAGCCTGAGGAGCTGTACACCCAGGGTATGCTGGCGAACGAATTCCACCGGACCGTCTCGCGTATCATTGAAATGCAGTCGCGCGAGTACATGCTCGCCGAGCGCCGCGGCGCGGCGGACGCCATCGCCTGATCGAAAGGACATCATGACGAGTCATCCAGTAGTGCGCATCTTTGCGGCGGCCGTGCTTGCGGCCGCCTTGTCGGCCTGCGCCAGCGTCGAGCCGGGTCCCGCGGTGGCGACGGTCGACCCGACCACCTCGGTGGCGCAGGCCGATGTCCGGCTGGCGGCGGTCGCCGCCGAGCGCGCCGCCATCGAGGCGCGGTATGCGGAGCGCGAAGCGGTGTGCTACGACAAGTTCTTCGTGAATCACTGCCTGGACGACGCCAAGGAACGCCGCCGCGTGGCCCTGAACGCCCAGCGCAACATCGAAATCGAAGCCGAGCGCTTCAAGCGCCGCGTGAAGGTCGAGGAGCGCGACCGCGAGATCGCCGCTGCGGAAGCCGAGTACAAGGCCGAGGAAGCCCGCCTGGCGGCCGAACCGCCGCCGGCCCCGCGCGACACCACGGCCCTGCCGCCGCCGAAACCGTCCCCGGCCGCCTCGCGCATGGCGCGCCGCAATGCCAAGGCCGCCGAAGAAGCCGCCCGCGCACCGGAAGAGGCGGCGAAGGCGGCCGCGAACGCGCGCGCGTTCGAAGCGCGCAAGCGCAGGTCGGAGCAGAAGCAGAAAGAGGTCGCCCGGCGCGTCGCGGAGCGCGAGGCGAAGGCGGCCGCGCGCAAGGCGGAGGAAGAGAAGGCGAAGGCGGCGGCGCCGGCGGCGACCAGGTAAGGCTGCGCTCACGCAGCCTTGGGTGCGTTCAGACGGTCCGCCCCAGTTTTCCCGCCAGGCCGTCCTGCGCCGGCTTCACCAGCTTCACGATCGCCATCGAGCAGTTGCCGCCCTTGCCCTGCGACCGTTCCCCGGCCTTGTTGATCAGCATTTCCGAAGCCTGGCGCGGCGTGGCCCTGGCGGTCGCCGCCGCCAGTTCGGCGTCGGTGAAGAAGTGCCACAAGCCATCCGAGGCCAGCAGGAACACCTCTCCCGGCGCCAGCCCGGTATGGCTGCCGATGGTCACGAAGGGCTCCTTGCGGCTGTTCCCCATCACATTCAGCAGCAGTTTCGACTTGCGGTGGTTCTTCGCCGCTTCCTCGGGCAGGCGGTCGCTGGACACGAGGTGCTGCACATAGGCCGCATCATTGCTGCGCGCCAGGCACTTGCCGTCCTTGAAGTGGTAGAGCCGGGAGTCGCCCACATGGCCCCACACGGCCTCGCCATGCGGACTGAGGACCAGCCCGACGAAGCTTGCATGCGCCTCCGCCTGCTCGCTGGCCCCACCCATCATGGCGTTCATCTTGATGACCAGGTGGGTTTCGGTGACGATGTCGCGCAACAGCTGGCCGAGCCGCTCCGGGCTGGGGTGGTCGCCCGGTTTGAATTCGTCGAAGACCTGGCGCGCCGTATGCAGCACCTGGTCCGCACCACCTGGCCCGGCGATGCCGTCCGACAGCAGCGCCAGCACGTAGCCGGGCGCGCGGGCGCCGCTCAAGAGAGCGACGCGGTCGTTCTGCATGGGACGGTTCCCGATGTGCTGGGCGGTCCCGGCTTCGATCTTGTATGTTGTCATAAACCTTTATTTCCGTAGCGCCTGTGCCAATCTTTGTTGGCGGCAACCTCAGCGTAGATTAAACTATGCACCGAGATGCCGTGGTGTTGCAAGCCGAACACAAGCGGCCGCCATCAGGCGCCCGCCGCCGTCTTCAGCACCATGCCCCGCAAACGCTTTCTACAGAACTGTTTGGAACAGCAACCATGACCGACGTCCAGGACATCCAGCGCCGCATCATTGAACTCGACGTGGAGCATCGCGACCTCGATGCCGTCATTTCGATGCTGGCCGCGGACGGCCATGCCGACCAGCTCCAGCTGCGCCGTTTGAAAAAGCGTAAGCTGCAGCTCAAGGATCATATTACGCTGCTGAAGATGCAACTGGTGCCCGATATTCCGGCGTAAGCTTTTTAGAAACAAGTACTTTGACCGATTATCTCCCTGTTCCCGGTGTTAACGCCGCCGAGCCGGCGGGCGCGTCACCGCAGGGTGACGTCCTCCCGGCCAGCACCCGTCCGCCGGGCAAATACGACGAAGAACTCGACCGCCTGTTCGGGGCCGGAGGCCCGCTCGCGCCCAATGTCGGCACCTACAAGCCGCGCCAGTCCCAGACCGAGATGGCCAAGGCCATCGCCGCGGCGATCGCCGACCAGAAGGTACTGATGGCCGAGGCCGGCACCGGCACCGGCAAGACCTTCGCCTACCTCGTTCCCGCGCTGCTGTGGGGCGGCAAGACCATCATCTCGACCGGGACCAAGAACCTGCAGGACCAGCTGTTCCTGCGCGACATCCCGACCATCCGCGCCGCGCTGCGCGCGCCGGTGTCGGTGGCCTTGCTCAAGGGGCGCTCGAACTACGTCTGCCACTTCCACCTGGAACGCACCCTGAACAACGGGCGCCTGACCTCGCGCGACGACGTTGGCCACCTGCGCGAGATCTCGCGCTTCATCAAGATGACCAACTCGGGCGACAAGGCCGAGCTGGCCAAGGTGCCGGAAACCGCCACGGTCTGGAATCTGGTGACCTCCACCCGCGACAGCTGCATGGGCGCCGAGTGCCAGTACTACCAGGACTGCTTCGTCATGAAGGCGCGCCGCGAAGCGCAACAAGCCGACGTGGTGGTGGTCAACCACCACCTGTTCTTCGCCGACGTGGCCCTGAAGGATACCGGCGTCGCCGAACTGCTGCCCTCGGCCAACACCATCATCTTCGACGAGGCGCACCAGCTGCCGGACACGGCCACCCTGTTCTTCGGCCAGTCGGTCTCGACCTCGCAGGTGCTGGAACTATGCCGCGACGTGCTGGCCGAAGGCCTGGCGCATGCGCGCGGCCCGGACTGGGCCAAGGTCGTCACCGTGGTCGAAAAGGCCGCGCGCGACCTGCGCCTGACCTTCCCGGAAGGCGGCACCCGCCTGTCGCTGCCGCAGATCTTGCCGACCTCGGCTTTCTTCCCGGCGCTCGAGAAGTTGAAGGAAGAGCTGTCCGGCATGATCACGGTGCTGGAAGAACACTCCGCGCGTGCCGAGACGATCGAGGCCTGCCGTGTCCGCGCGCACGAGCTCAGCGCCTCCTTCGACGCCTGGAAGCCGGATAACAAAAAGGGCAAGCTCGTGGAGGGCGACGACGCCGCCGTGCTGTGGGTCGAGGCCTTCAATTCCTCGCTGCAGCTGCACAAGACGCCGCTGTCGATCGCCCCGATCTTCTCGGGCCAGCGCGAAGGCACGCCGCGCAGCTGGATCTTCACCTCGGCGACGCTGGCGGTGAAGAACGACTTCAAGCACTTCTCCGACCAGATGGGCCTCACCGGCGAGCCGGCCATGACCTGGCCCAGCCCCTTCAACTACGGCGAGCAGGGCATCCTGTACGTGCCGACCGGGCTGCCGGAACCGAACTCGATGCACTTCACCGACGCGTGCGTCGACACCGCGCTGCCGGTGATCGAAGCGGCCGGCGGACGCACCTTCTTCCTGTGCACGACGATCCGCGCGGTCAACAAGGTGGCCGAGCGCCTGCGCGCCGAGTTCGCCGAGCACGGGCTGGATTTCCCGCTGTTGGTGCAGGGGGAGCGCGGACGCACCGAACTGCTCGACTCCTTCCGCAACGCCGGCAACGCCGTGCTGGTGGGCAGCCAGAGCTTCTGGGAAGGCGTGGACGTGCGCGGGGACGCGCTCTCGCTGGTCATCATCGACAAGCTGCCCTTCGCCCCGCCGGACGATCCGGTGCTGGCCGCGCGCATCGAGGTGATGGAAAAGCAGGGCCTGAACGGCTTCATGCACCACCAGCTGCCGGAAGCGATCATCACGCTGAAGCAGGGCGCAGGGCGCCTGATCCGCGACGTGGACGACCGCGGCGTGCTGATGATCTGCGATCCGCGCATCATCACCAAGCCGTATGGACGGCGCATCTGGCAAAGCCTGCCGCCGTTCAAGCGCACCCGGGTGCAGACCGAGGTGATCGAGTTCTTCAAGCCGGGGACGATGGCGGATGCGGCGGATCTGAACGCCTGACCTAGGGCGTGATGACGACTTTGCCGGTGACCTTGCGCGCCGCCATGTCCTTCAATGCCTGCGCCGTATCCTCCAGCCTGTACCGCGCCGACACCAGCGGCTTGAGCTTCCCTTCCGCCATCCACGCCAGCATCTCCCGCATCGCCGCCTGGTTGGCCTGCGGCTCCTTGCGCACGAAATCCCCCCAGAACACGCCGATCACCGAGGCGCCCTTCAGCAGCATCAGGTTCCACGGCAGCCTGGGGATCTCGCCCGCTGCGAAGCCCACCACCAGGTGCCGTCCGCGCCAGGCGATCGAGCGCAGCGCCGGTTCGCTGTAGGGGCCGCCGACCGGGTCGTAGACCACGTCTGGCCCACGGCCGTTGGTCGCCGCCTTGATCGCCTCGCGCAAGTCTTCCTTCTCGTAATTGATCACCGCATCGGCGCCGTGCGCGCGGCAGATTGCCAGCTTCTCGTCGCTCGAGGCCGCCGCGATCACGCGCGCGCCGAGCGCCTTGCCGATCTCGATGGCGGCCAGCCCGACGCCGCCGGCGGCGCCCAGCACCAGCATGGTCTCGCCCGGCTGCAGGGCGGCGCGGTCGACCACGGCGTGGTGCGAGGTGCCGTAGGTGAGCGTGATCGCCGCGGCGGTATCGAAGTCCATGCCGGGCGGTATCGGCATCAAGGCTTCCACCGGGGCCAGGGCCTGCTCGGCGAAGGCGCCGGTGCGGGTGAAGCCGATCACCGGCTGGCCCGGCGCGAAGGCTGTGACGCCTTCGCCCACGGCGCGCACCGTGCCGGCGAACTCGTTCCCCGGCGTGAAGGGCAGGGCGGGCCGCACCTGGTATTTGCCCTGCACCGTCAACACGTCAGGAAAATTCACGCCCGCCGCTTTCACATCGACCAGCACTTCGCCGGCCCCCGGCACCAGGCCGGGCAGGTCCTCGATCACGAGGCTGTCGATCGGGCCCCAATCCTTGCAACGCACGGCTTTCATTTGTTCTCCTTCATCTTCAATCGCGTGTTATTTAATGGGCGGAATTATGCCTGATGCCGATGCGCGGACTATGCAGACGAGTCCGCCGGCGCACTTGTGCGCCCGCAAAATGGCCGGGGTCGGTAACGCTAGAGTCGAATAGTGAACCACTGGTTCCAAAGAGAATGGGGGGCAGGCATGGCGATCCGTTACGGTAGTTTCTTCAGCTACGCACACGGCAGGCACGACCTGATGAAACGGTTCAAGACCGCCCTGGCCGACGCGCTGCGCTGCTATCTCGAACCTCACTTCGACAACGAAGACGAACTGTTTATCGACACCGAACAGCTGGGCGGCGGCGACGACCTCGACCGCAAGATCGCACGCGCCATGTGCGAGAGCGTCTGCATGATCCTGATCTACACGCCCAAGTACGAGGCGCATGCCTACACCCGCCGCGAGTACGCGGCCATGCGCGAGCTCGAGCGCGAGCGCTCAGCCTGGTACAGCTTGCCGAGCCGCCTGATCATTCCGGTCATCATGACGCGGCATCCCGAGTCGCTGCCGCTCGAAATTACCGAGAACACTTTCTACGTCGACTTCTCGCACTTCACGATGGCGACTAGCGACCTCAAGTCGAATCCCGACTTCCTGCCCGACATCGACAAGATGGTCGAGCGCATCGCCACGCACTACCAGTGCCAAAAAAAGCATACGCCACCCGGCCACGACTGCAACCAATTCGTGCTCCCCGATGTCCCACCAGAATGGCGCGCGCTGCCAAGCCTGACTTTTCCAAAAAAATAATGAGGAGCTCCATGGAACAGAACCGCTCTCCGCTTCTACCGCTGGACAGCCCCGGCCAGGTGAGCACCTTTTATTCCTACGAAGGCGGTCCCGCCCGCAACGGCCTGCTGGCCGCCATGGCGCTGCAGCTGGCCGGCGCTCCGTCCGCGGCGCCGGTGCTGATGATCGACTGGGACCTCGCATCGCCTTCGCTCCACCACTACCTGGACGATCCGCCGGGCGACACCGAGCCTGAGCCGCCGGGCCTGGTGGACTACATGGGCGCGCTGCGCGAGGAGCTGCAGCGCCGCCGCATCGCCCGCGACGACGGCGCCGAAGACATTGCAGACGCCATCCTCGATGCCGTCGACTGGCGCCGCTACATCCGCCTGGCCGATGGCCGCCGCCCGCTCTACCTGATGCGCGCCGGCCGCTTCGACGACGGCTATGCCGAGCGCGCCGAGCGCCTCGACTGGGTCGCCCTGTTCGATGCCTGTCCGGCCCTGCTGCGCCGCCTGGGCGCGCGCCTGGCCGCGCACTTCGGCCACGTACTGGTGGCCGGCAGCGCCGGCCGCTCGGCGGCGGTCAGCGCCTGCACCACGCTGCTGTCCGACCGGCTGGTGGGCCTGTTTACGCCGGCTCCCGGCAGCCTCGAGGGGCTCGAAGGGGTGGTGGAGCGCGCCATCGACTACCGCGGCACGCATGAAGACGAGCATCGTCCCTTGCTGGTCTATCCGGTCGCTTGCGCCGCCGACGGCGCGCGCAGCGATCCGGGCCAGCGCTGGCGGCGCGGCGACCCTGCCCCGGGCCAGGCCGGCTACCAGCCGCGTCTCGAAGCGCTGCTGCGCGGCGCCTATGGCATCGGCTGGCTGCGCCTGGACAGCTGGTTCGACGAAGTCCAGCTGCCGCTGTGCGAGGCGGTGGCCATTCCCGGTCCCGACAGCGCGCGCCAGGCGCTGGCGCGGCCGGCCGCCTGCCTGCTGTCCTGGTTCGGGCGGGCCTGGTTCCCGTGGCAGTCGCTGGACGAGATCCGGCTGCGCAGGCGGCTCGCGGAGGCGCGCGCGCAAGACCGGGACCGCGCAGCCCTGGCCGGACTGCTGGCGCAACTGGGCGTGCGATGCCAGGAAGAAGGGCGCTTCCATGAAGCCGGCGCGCTGCTGCGCGAAAGCCTGGACCTGCGCCGCGCCGCGCATGGCGGCGAGCATGCCGCGGTGCGCGCCGGCCTGCGGGCCCTGGCCGACCTGCAGCTCGCCAGCGGCCGCCTGAAGGACGCGCGCCCCGCCTACGAGCTGCTGGCCCAGGCCTGCGCGCGCAGCGTGGGCGCCGACCATCCCGAGACGCTGGCGGCACGCTCCGCCCTGGCATCCGTGCTCGGCCGGCTGGGCGAGGGCGAGCGGGCGCTGGCGCTGCACGAACAGGTGGTCGCCGCCTGCGAGCGCCTGTGGGGCGATGCCCATCCGGCCACGCTCGACAGCCTCGAAGCGCTGGCCCTCACCCTGGACGGGCAGCACGAGAACGACCGCGCACGGATCCTGTTCGAGCGCGTGCTCGACGGCCGCCGCCGGCTGCAGGGCAGCGAACATGAAGACAGCCTGCGCTGCGGCGAGCGGCTGGCCCGGCTGCTCGGCGAGATGGGCGACCTCGGCAATGCCCGGCGGCTGTTCGAAGGCGTGATGCGCGCGCGCGAGCGCCATGACGGCGCCTGGGCGCCGCCGACGCTGCGGGCGCGCGCAGCCCTGGCCGGAATCTACGCGGCCCAGGGCGACATGGCGGCGGTGCGCGGTATCGGGATCCGACACGGGAACGGGCCTGGCGAACCCGACGGGCATCCCGCCCTCGACGGCCTGCAGCGCCAGCTCGCGCAATTGCAGGCTCTGATCGACAGCGACAGCAAGCGCGAAGCGCGCGCCCTGGCCGACAGCCTGCGCCATTCGGTGCAGTGGCCGAGTGTGGCACTTCCGCTACGCAAGCGCGGGGCCGAGATGATCGAGCAAGTCTACCTGCAGGACGGGGACAAGGACGCCGCACTGGCCTTCAACAAGGACCTGGTTTCCTCCCTGGAGGGGGCGCTGGTCAGGGCGGGAGCAAGGCCCCCCCCGGCATTGTCTTAGCGATCAATGTGCTTGCCGGAGTGACAATTCTATGACTTAAAAAAATCTCCACCGGGCAACAAAAATAGCGCCGGCGGCGAACGAGGGAGGCGTTGCTTCAGGTAAAATCGCAAACATGCGAATTCTTATCAGTAACGATGACGGCTACCTGGCGCCCGGTATCAGCGCGCTGGCCGATGCCTTGTCCGCGATCGCGGACATCGTGGTGGTCGCACCCGACAGCAACCGCTCGGGTGCGTCGAATTCGTTGACGCTGGACCGTCCGCTGTCGGTCCAGAAGGCTGCTAACGGCTTCCATTTTGTCAATGGCACGCCGACCGACTGCGTCCACATCGCCCTGACCGCGATGGGCGATGCGCTGCCCGACCTGGTCGTCTCCGGCATCAACAATGGCCAGAACATGGGCGACGACACCCTGTATTCGGGCACTGTCGCCGCCGCCACCGAGGCCTATTTGTTCGGCATCCCCGCGATCGCGTTTTCGCAGGTGAATCCGGGCTGGGCCCACGTCGACGCCGCGGCCAGGGTCGCGCGCGAGATCGTCGAGCGCCGTTTCGACAAGCTCGAGCTGCCCTTCCTGTTCAACGTGAACATCCCGAACCTGCCGTACGACGAGATCGGCCCGCTGACGCCCTCGCGCCTCGGGCGCCGTCACCAGGCCGAGCCGGTCGTCCGCGCGCAGGATCCGCGCGGCCGCGAGATCTTCTGGATCGGCGCGCCAGGCGCCTGCCGCGATGCGGGCGAGGGCACCGATTTCCATGCCACCGCGCAGGGCTGCGTGTCGATCACGCCGCTGCAGATCGACCTGACCCACCGGGCCCAGCTGGAACTGCTGCGGGGGATCGTATGAGCGACAAGCGCAGCACCTTTCCGCTGCCGCTGTCGTCGGTGACCGGCGGCGCGGTGCGCAAGCCGGGCATCACGGCG
The DNA here is from genome assembly GCF_059685865.1 of Telluria sp. ZB4P36. NCBI lineage: Bacteria > Pseudomonadati > Pseudomonadota > Betaproteobacteria > Burkholderiales > Oxalobacteraceae > Telluria > Telluria sp. ZB4P36. The sequence continues at coordinate 225,806 of NZ_JCASIE010000001.1, read as the reverse complement.
ACGGTGGCCACGCCGCAGACCGCGACCCGCAATGCCGCGCACACGGCGGTGAACAAGGGCGCCGCCCAGCCGCCCGCGGCCCTGGCGCCGTCGCCGCGCCCGCCGGGCTACGCGCAGGCGCACCAGACTGCGGCGCCGGTCGCCCAGCGTTCCGACCTGATGGCGTCGGAAGCGGTGCGGCGCGCCATGGTGGCGCGCGTGGCGCGCCAGGGCGTCAAGGACGGCGTCGTGCTGGGTGCGATGGAAGCGGTGCCGCGCCACCTGTTCATCGAGCCGGCCCTGTCGGCCCAGGCGTACATCGATGCCTCGCTGCCGATCGGGCACAACCAGACGATTTCGCAGCCCTACATCGTGGCCCGCATGATCGAGGCAATGCGTGAAGCAATGCGCGGTGGAGAGAAGCTCGGCCGGGTGCTCGAGATCGGCACCGGCTGCGGCTACCAGGCCGCGGTACTGTCCTTCGTCGCGCGCGAAGTCTACTCGATCGAACGCATCAAGCCGCTGCACGAGCTGGCCAAGACCAACCTGCGGCCGCTGAGGATTTCGAACCTGCGTTTGCAATACGGCGATGGTATGCTAGGCTTGCCGCAGGTTGCACCATTCGACGGCATCATCCTCGCAGCCGCGGGACTCGAAGTACCGCAAGCCCTGCTCGAACAACTGGCCATCGGCGCGCACCTGGTCGCACCGGTTGGCGCCCAGGTCCAGCACCTGCAACGTATCACCCGTATCGGCAAGAGCGAGTGGGCCAGCGAAACGCTGGAAGCATGCCACTTCGTGCCGCTGCGTCCCGGCACAATCTAGCGTGTCACGGCGGCGTGCCGCATGGCGCGCCGCGTCGGCTCGGCCTGTTCCGAACTGCCGGGTCAACCCAGCCGGCCTCGCCCGCGTTGAAGAGCCAGGTCTTGCCGGCACGGCCATAGAACATGAACAGAAAACAGAAAGACAATGAACCAAGCACCCCGATTAGCACTGCTCACCCTCGCCCTCGGCCTGCTGGCCGGCTGTAACTCCCTGACGCGCCAGGCGCCGGTCGTCGAACGCACCGCGACGCCGACGGCGTCGCAGGCGCGTCCGGCTCCGGCCGCCCGTGTCGAAGAACCGAAACAGGACGAGAAGGGCATGTACACCGTGCGCCGCGGCGACACCCTGCTGCGCATCGCGCTGGACCACGGCGAGAACTACCGCGACATCGTCGCCTGGAACAACCTGCGCGACCCGGACGACATCAAGGTCGGCCAGACCCTGCGCGTGTCGGCGCCGGAACGCGGCGAGCGTACCGCCAACATGCAGACCCAGCCGGTGCCGGTGCCGCCCCCGGCCACGCCGCCGCGCAAGACCGAACCGCGCGCCGACAAGCAGCCCTACAACGACAACGTCGCCGCCAGCCAGCCGAGCGCGCCCGCACGCACCGAGCCGGTCCGCCCGGCCGCGCCAGCGCCTGCGCCGGCGGCCCCGGCCCCGGCGATCGCCGCCGGCAGCACCGTGACCGCGAACGCCGACGACAGGCTGAGCTGGATGTGGCCGGCCGACGGCCGCATCGTCGCCACCTTCGACGAAGGCCGCAACAAGGGCATCGACATCGCCGGCCGTCCCGGCCAGCAGGTGGTGGCGGCAGGCGCCGGCAAGGTGATGTACGCTGGCAGTGGTATCCGGGGTTATGGTAATCTCGTCATCGTCAAGCACAACAACAGCCTGCTGTCGGCTTACGCGCACAACCGCAAGATCGTCGTCAAGGAAGGCGACAACGTGGCCAAGGGCCAGATGATCGCGGAAATGGGCGATTCCGACGCCGACTCGGTGAAATTGCATTTCGAGATACGCCAACAGGGCAAACCAGTCGACCCGTCGAGGTTCCTGCCCGGTCGTTAGAGGTTTGAAAAAATGGTATGACGCAGCCGCCGCACTCGCTGGACCCGCAGGACACAGACGAGTTTCCGGACGAACCGGAGCACGAAGGTGCGCTTGCGGCTGACGCGGTCGACGCGGCGGAGGCCTTGCCGGGCGGCCCGCAAATCGACACCCTGGTCGAGACGGTGGACGAGCTGCGCAAGGTCTTGCAGGCCGAGCTCGCCACCGACACCACCCAGCACTACCTCAACCAGATCGGCACCCGCCCGCTCCTGAGCGCGGGCGAGGAAGTCCAGGTCGCCACGCTGGCCAAGGCCGGCGACTTCGCGGCGCGCCAGAAGATGATCGAGCATAATCTGCGCCTGGTCGTCTCGATCGCCAAGCACTACATCAACCGCGGCGTCGTGCTGCTCGACCTGATCGAAGAAGGCAACATCGGCCTGATGCGCGCGATCGACAAGTTCGAGCCCGAGCGCGGTTTCCGCTTTTCCACCTACGCTACCTGGTGGATCCGCCAGAGCATCGAACGCGCCATCATGAACCAGGCGCGCACCGTGCGCCTGCCGGTGCACATGGTGCGCGAGCTGAACCAGGTCCTGCGCGCCAAGTACCATCTCGAAGCCCAGAAGCACGACGGCAAGGAAGCCTCGTGCGAGGACATCGCCAGCCTGGTGGGGCGTCCGGTGGAAGAGGTGCAGGACATCCTGGCCCTGTCCGAACACGCTGCCTCGCTCGACGCCCCGCTCGACAACGATCCTACCTCCACCCTGATGGACATGCTGCCCGACGACGGCGAGGCCAGCCCCGACGTGCGCGCCGAGCAGCACGAGATGACGGTCCTGGTGCGCGACTGGCTGGCGCGCCTGCCGGACAAGCAGCGCCTGGTGGTGACGCGGCGTTTCGGGCTGGACAACGACGATCCGGCCACGCTGGAGACCCTGGCCGAAGAGATGGGCGTGACGCGCGAGCGGGTGCGCCAGATCCAGCAGGAGGCGCTGGTCAAGCTCAAGCGGGCGATGGCGGCGCGCGGCGTGGTGCGCGATTCGCTGCTATAGGCTGGGCGGCCGGCCCCTTGTAGCGCCCACCCGATTTCCTTGCTATCATGCCCGCCGGGCGCACACGCCCATTTTTTATTTGCGAACTCCCCGCACAGCCAGTCCTGTGCCCACTCCTATTTTCCGCCACCATGCAAGAAATTTTCATCGACATCAAATCCCTGGATGCGGACGCGCGCGGCGTCGGCCACCTCGAGAACGAAGACGGCAGCCAGGGCAAGGTGATCTTCGTCGAAGGCGCGCTGCCGGGCGAGCGCGTCAGCTTTGAAACCCTGCGCAAGAAGAAGAACTGGGAGTCGGGCCGTATGGTCACGCTGCAGCGCGCCTCGTCGATGCGCGTCGAGCCGAAATGCAAGCACTTCGGCTACTGCGGCGGCTGCTCGATGCAGCACCTGGAGCCCTCGGCCCAGGTCGCGATGAAGCAGCGCGTCCTCGAGGACAACCTCTGGCACCTCGGCAAGGTCAAGTCCGAGAACATCATGCGCCCGCTGTACGGTCCGACCTGGGACTACCGCTACCGCGCGCGCCTGTCGGTGCGCCATGTGGCCAAGAAGGGCGGGGTGCTGGTCGGCTTCCACGAGCGGGCCTCGTCCTACGTGGCCGACATCATCTATTGCGAGATCCTGCCCGACCACGTCGCCCAGCTGATCGTGCCGCTGCGCGAATTCATCGGCCAGCTGTCGATCTACAACCAGCTGCCGCAGATCGAGGTCGCGATCGGCGAAGAGGTCACGGTGCTGGTGCTGCGCATCATGGCGCCGCTGAGCGCTGCGGACGAGGTGCTGGCGAAAGCCTTCGCCGACAAATGGAACATCCAGTGGTGGCTGCAGCCGAAGGGCCCGGACACCGCCTATCCGTACTACCCTCTGGGCAAGGAGCTGTACTACACGCTGCCGGAATTCGGCATCCGCATGCCCTTCAAGCCGACCGACTTCACCCAGGTGAACCACCAGATCAACCGCGTGCTGGTGGCGAAGGCGCTGCGCCTGCTCGAGGTGCAGCCGGGCGAGCGCGTGGCCGACCTGTTCTGCGGCCTGGGCAACTTCACGCTGCCGCTGGCGACCCAGGCGCGCGAAGTGGTCGGCATCGAGGGCAGTACGGCCCTGACCACGCGTGCGCTGGAGAATGCGCAGGCCAACGGGCTGGCGGCGAAGACCTCGTTCTCGACCCGCAACCTGTTCGAAGTGACGAAGGAAGACCTGGTCGCGCTCGGCAAATTCGACCGCATGCTGGTCGACCCGCCGCGCGACGGCGCCATGGCGCTGTCGCTGGCGCTGGCCGACCTGCGCGAGACCCATGAGGAACTGATGCCGCAGCGGATCGTGTACGTGTCCTGCAGCCCGTCGACGCTGGCGCGCGACGCCGGCATCCTGGTGCACAAGGCGGGTTATGTGCTGAAGAAGGCGGGTGTGTGCAATATGTTCCCGCATACCTCGCACGTGGAGTCGATTGCGGTGTTCGAGCTGGGTGAGAAGCCCGTTGCGCCGGCTGAAGTCGCTTGAGCGCTACGCAAGCAAAGAAAAAGCCGACCAGATGGTCGGCTTTTTCATTCAAGCAGAGTCCGCTTAGTCGCGGTCGCCGCCGGCAATGCCCAGCAGGTGCAGCAGGCTGGTGAAGATGTTGTACACGTCCAGGTAGATCGCCAGCGTCGCCGAGATGTAGTTGGTCTCGCCGCCGTTGATAATGCGCTGCACGTCATACAGGATGAAGGCCGAGAAGATGCCGATTGCCAGCATCGAGATCACGATCGACAGCGCCGACATCTGCAGGAAGATGTTGGCCACCGCGGCCAGCAGGATCACGATCACGCCGGCCATCAGCCAGCTGCCCATGCCCGAGAAATCGCGCTTGGTGGTGCTGGCGATGCTGGCCATCACCGCGAACACGCAGGCGGTGCCGCCGAAGGCGGTCATGATCAGGGTGCCGCCGTTGCTGTAGCCCAGGGTGTGGCGCAGCAGCGGGGTCAGCATCAGGCCCATGAAGAAGGTGAAGCCGAGCAGCACGGCTACGCCGACCGCCGAGTGCTTGGTCTTTTCGATCGCGAACATGAAGCCGAACGCGATAGCCAGGAAGATGATGAAGCCGATGCCGCCGCTGAGCATCGGCAGTTCCATCGATACGCCGATGAAGGCGCCGAGGACGGTCGGGATCATCGACAGCGCAAGCAGCCAGTAGGTGTTGCGCAGGACGTTGTTACGCGCGACCTGGCCCCGACCGGCTTTGGTCAGGTCGATCGTGCTGCGTGGTTGCGAGTTAGGGAACATTTATGCCTCCGGTTAGTGGATGAGCGTCACTGAAAACATACAAGGCCAAGCTTAGTCAAACCTTAAGCAGGGCTGAAACCAGGACGATTTTGCTCTGCCACTCTACCACTTTGCTTGCCAGTGCCGCAATATCGGCTATATGAGGGATGTATGGTAAAATTAAAGGTTGATTGAGGTCCAAATTTTAATCAAGTTCTCGATTTAAACCTTTCTTTTTATTGGAGTTTTTACATGGCAATCGAACGCACCCTGAGCATCATCAAGCCTGACGCAGTCGCGAAAAACGTGATCGGCCAGATCTACACCCGTTTCGAAAACGCCGGCCTGAAGATCGTTGCTGCCCGCATGACCCAGCTGACCCGCGAACAGGCTGAAGGCTTCTACGCTGCTCACAAGGAGCGCGGCTTCTTCAACGACCTGGTGAACTTCATGGTGTCGGGTCCGGTCATGATCCAGGCCCTGGAAGGCGAGAACGCCGTCCTGGCGCACCGTGACCTGATGGGCGCTACCGATCCGAAGAAGGCAGAGAAGGGCACCATCCGCGCCGATTTCGCCGATTCGATCGATGCCAACGCCGTGCACGGTTCGGACGCTGTCGAAGCTGCAAAAGTTGAAATCGCTTACTTCTTCCCAGAACTGAAGTAATCGGTTTTATTGCATCAAGAACCGCTCGCCCGCGGCCCAAGGCCGGCGCGAGCGGGGTTATTTGGAAAGATACAGGATTTATCATGACGACTCTCACCAACCTGCTGGACTTCGATCCCGCGCAACTCGTCGCGTATTGTGCCGAGCTGGGTGAGAAGCCGTTCCGCGCCAAGCAGCTGCAGCGCTGGATCCACCAGTTCGGTGCGGCCGACTTCGACGAGATGACCGACCTGGCCAAGTCGCTGCGCGAAAAACTGAAAACCCGCGCCGAGATCCGTGCGCCGGGCATCATCAGCGACCATACCTCGTCCGACGGCACCCGCAAGTGGCTGGTCGACGTCGGCAATGGCAATGCCGTGGAAACCGTGTTCATCCCGGAAGAAAACCGCGGCACGCTGTGCATCTCCACGCAGGCCGGCTGCGCCGTCAATTGCCGCTTCTGCTCGACCGGCAAGCAGGGCTTCAACCGCAACCTCACCGTGGCCGAAATCATCGGCCAGCTGTGGATGGCCGAGTTCGAGCTGCGCCGTACCAAGGGCATCGAGCCGGGCCCGAAGGGCGAACGCCAGATCACCAATGTGGTCATGATGGGCATGGGCGAGCCGCTGCTCAACTACGAGCCGACCGCGACCGCGCTCAAGCTGATGCTCGACGATAACGCCTACGGCCTGTCGCGCCGCCGCGTGACCCTGTCGACCTCTGGCGTGGTCCCGAACATCGACAAGCTGTCGCAGGACGTGCCGGTGGCCCTGGCCGTGTCGCTGCACGCGTCGAACGACGCGCTGCGCGACATCCTGGTGCCGCTCAACAAAAAGTACCCGCTGCGCGAACTGCTGGCCGCGTGCAAGCGCTACCTGGAATTCGCCCCGCGCGACTTCATCACCTTCGAATACTGCATGCTCGACGGCTTCAACGATTCCGACGAGCACGCGCGCGAACTGATCGCCCTGGTGAACGATCCGGTGGTCGGCGTGAACTGCAAGTTCAACCTGATCCCCTTCAACCCCTTCCCGGAATCGGGCCTGACGCGTTCGAAGAACCCGCGCATCAAGGCCTTCGCCCAGGTGCTGATGGATGCCGGCATCGTCACCACCGTGCGCAAGACGCGCGGCGACGACATCGATGCCGCCTGCGGCCAGCTGGCCGGCGAGGTGCAGGACCGCACCCGCGTGGCCGAGCGCATGGAAAAGATGGCTGAGTACCAGAAGAAGTTCGGCGCCGACTTCGGGCGCATCGTGGAGATCCCTTCCTGATGGGTAGCAAAGCCGGCGGCGCCGCGCTCCTGTTTGCCCTTGCCTTGCTGGCCGGCTGCGCCAGCAATGGCGGCGGCGAACTGAAGACCGCGTCGGACCAGACGGCGGCGGAAAAGCGCGCCTCGATCCGCATGCAGCTGGCGGTCGGCTATTACCAGCAGGGCAAGCTCGAGATCGCGCTGGACGAAGTCAAGCAGGCGATCGCCGCCGAGCCGGGCAATGCCGAGGCCTACGGCCTGCGCGCCCTGATCTACACCGCGATGGGCCATCTGCCGCTGGCCGACGAGAACTACCAGACCGCGTTGCGCCTGAATCCGGGCAACCCGGACCTGTCGAACAACTACGGCTCCTTCCTGTGCCAGTCGCTGAACAAGCCGGCCCAGGCCATGCCTTACTTCGATACGGCGCTGCGCAACCGGGCCTACCAGACCCCGGTGAGCGCGCTGGTGAACGCCGGCCTGTGCAGCATCCGCAGCAAGAATTTCCTGGCCGCCGAGCGCTACCTGCTCGAAGCCGTGCGCTACAACCCCGACCTGCAGGCCACCAATGCCGGCCTTGCGCGGACCTATTACGAGCGGCGCGACTACCAGCGCGCCGGTTTTTTCATCAATCGCCTGATCGAGACGTCGAAACTCGACAACCTCTCGGCCGACGCGCTCTGGCTGGCGCTGCGCGTGCAGCGCAAGCTGGGTGACCGGAGCCAGGAAGCCAGCCTGGCAGCCCAGCTGCGGCGGCGCTTCCCCGGCTCGCCGGAGTACGCGGCGTTCGAGCGCGGCGCATTTGATGAGTGAATCTAGAGTGAGACCAGCACAATGAACGAGCAAGCAGACCAGCCGGCGACGCCGGGCAACGATGCAGGCCTTCCCGGCAAGACCCTGCAGTCCCAGCGCGAAGCGATGGGCTGGAGCGTGGAGCAGGTGGCCGACCAGCTGAAGCTGGCGCCGCGCCAGGTGGTAGCGCTGGAAGCGGGCGACTATGCCTCGCTTCCGAGCCCGGCCGTGACGCGCGGCTTCGTGCGCGCCTACGCCAAGCTGCTGAAGATCGACGCCGCCCCGCTGGTGGCCAAGATCGAGATGAACATGCCGCCGGAAGCCCTGGCCGGCGCGACCGCTTCGGTTCCGCGCCGCGAACAGCGTCCCACGTCGTTCTCGCAGAGCCGCTTCCCGATCGGCGGCAAGCGCAACAAGGTGCCGGTCGGCCTGATCGCCGGCGCCGTGGTCCTGGCCGCCGCCGGCGCCGCACTCTGGCACTTCGGCCTGATCCCGGGCAGCCGTCCGCTGGAAGCCGATGCCGGCGCCGGGCTCGAGACGCCCGCCGTGGCGCCGCTCACGCCGAACGGCGCCGCAGCGAGCGCCCAGGATCCGCTGCTGAACCCGTCGGTGCCGCTGATCTCGGTACCGGCGCCGGCAACCGAGGGCGGCGCCGCACCGGCAACGGCGGCGCCGGCCGCAACCACTCCGCCAGCTGCCGCGCCAGGCGCCACACCGGCGACCACGACGCCGCCGGCAGCGGCGGCGACGCTGGCGGCGCCCGTCACCACGGTACCGGCAGCGCCGGCAACTGCGCCGGCAGGCGCCGGTGGCAACGCGCTGGTGCTGAACGTGCGTGAGGATGCCTGGATCGGTGTCCGTCCGGCCGGCGGCGGCAAGCCGCTGATCTGGCGCGAGGTCAAGGCCGGCTCGACGGAAACCGTTGACGTCGCCGGACCGGTCACCCTGACCGTCGGTAATCCTGGCGCCGTGACGGCGACCCTGCGTGGTTCGGCTGTCAGCCTGGAGCAGGCGCCGGGCAAGAAATTCGCACAAGTGTCTTTGAAGTAAGCAATGGAACGGAACATGATGGTGAACGAACCCTGCATCGGAGAACCGATTCCCTCGGGTCCGCTGGCGCGCCGCGCCAGCCGCAAAGTGCTGGTCTCGCATGGCGAGCGCAAGGTCTGGGTCGGCGGCGACGCGCCGGTCGTGGTGCAGTCGATGACGAATACCGACACGGCCGACGTGATCGGCACCGCGATCCAGGTCAAGGAACTGGCGCGCGCCGGTTCCGAGATCGTGCGCATTACCGTGGACACGCCGGCAGCGGCGGCCGCGGTGCCGGCGATCCGCGAGCAGCTCGACCGCATGGAGATCGACACCCCGCTGGTCGGCGACTTCCACTACAACGGCCACCTGCTGCTGCGCGACTATCCGGAATGCGCACAGGCGCTGTCGAAGTACCGCATCAATCCGGGCAACGTGGGGCAGGGCGCCAAGCGCGACACCCAGTTCGCCCAGATGATCGAGATCGCCGCCAAATACGACAAGCCGGTGCGCATCGGCGTCAACTGGGGCTCGCTGGACCAGTCCCTGCTTGCCCGCATCATGGACGAGAACGCCTCGCGCGCGAATCCGTGGAGCGCCCAGGCCGTGATGTACGAAGCCCTGATCACCTCGGCGATCGAGAACGCCGTGCGGGCCGAGGAAGTCGGCCTGGCGCGCGACAAGATCATCCTGTCGTGCAAGGTCTCGGGCGTGCAGGACCTGATCGCGGTCTACCGCGAACTGGCGCGCCGCTGCGACTACCCGCTGCACCTGGGCCTGACCGAAGCCGGCATGGGCAGCAAGGGCATCGTCGCCTCGACCGCCGCGCTGTCGGTGCTGCTGCAGGAAGGCATCGGGGACACCATCCGCATCTCGCTGACCCCGGAACCGGGCGGCGACCGCACGAAAGAGGTCGTGGTCGGCCAGGAGATCCTGCAGACCATGGGCTTGCGCAAGTTCACCCCGATGGTGATCGCCTGCCCGGGCTGCGGCCGTACCACGTCCACCGTGTTCCAGGAGCTGGCGGACAACATCCAGACCTTCCTGCGCGAGCAGATGCCGGAATGGAAGAAGACCTATCCGGGCGTGGAAGCGATGAACGTGGCCGTGATGGGCTGCATCGTGAACGGCCCGGGCGAATCGAAGCACGCCAACATCGGCATCAGCCTGCCGGGCACGGGTGAATCGCCGGCGGCGCCGGTGTTCGTCGACGGCCAGAAGTTCGCCACCCTGCGCGGCGAGCGCATCGTGGATGAGTTCAAGACCATCGTGCTGGATTACGTCAAAAAGAATTACAGCCGCGAAGCTATTACAGAATAAGACTATGTCCAAACCAGAAAAAATCGTCGCCGTCAAAGGCATGAACGACATCCTCCCGCAAGACGCACCGATGTGGGAGCTGTTCGAGAACACCGCCGAAACCATCCTCAAAAGCTACGGCTACCAGAAGATCGTCACGCCGATCGTCGAGGACACCAGCCTGTTTGCACGCGCCATCGGCGCGGTCACCGACATCGTCGAGAAGGAGATGTACTCCTTCGAAGACTCGATGAACGGCGACCAGCTGACCCTGCGCCCGGAAGGTACCGCCGGCGCCGTGCGCGCGGTGATCGAGCACAACCTCGTGTACGACGGCCCCAAGCGTCTCTGGTACAAGGGCCCGATGTTCCGCCACGAGCGTCCGCAGCGCGGCCGCTACCGCCAGTTCTTCCAGTTCGGCGCCGAAGCCGTGGGCTTCTCGGGTCCGGACATCGACGCCGAGCTGATCATGCTGTGCCGCCGCCTGTGGGACGACCTCGGCCTGCAGAACGTGCGCCTCGAGCTGAACTCGATCGGCAATGCCGACGAGCGCCTGCGCCACCGCGCCGACCTGATCGCCTATCTCGAAAAGCACGAGGACATCCTCGACGCCGAGGCCAAGCGCCGCCTGCACAGCAACCCGCTGCGCATCCTGGACACCAAGAACCCGGCCATGCAGGAGATGGTCAACGGCGCGCCCAAGCTGCTCGACTACCTGGGCGAAGAGTCGCAGGCCCACCTGAACGGCCTGAAGAACATCCTCGACCGCAATGCGGTCCAGTACACCATCAACCCGCGCCTGGTGCGCGGCCTGGACTACTACAACCGCACCGTGTTCGAGTGGGTCACCGACGAACTGGGCTCGCAGGGCACCATCTGCGCCGGCGGCCGCTACGATCCGCTGATCGAGCAGTTCGGCGGCAAGGCGACGCCTGCGGTCGGCTTCGCGATGGGCATCGAGCGCATCATCGAGCTGATGAAGGGCCTGGGCGAAACCCAGGCGCCGAGCCAGTGCGACGTGTACATGGTGCACCAGGGCGAGGACGCCCAGCTGCAGGCCTTCATCCTGGGCGAGCGCCTCCGCGATGCCGGCCTGGATGTTGTGTTACATTGCGCAACGCCGGCAGGGGCGGGCAGCTTCAAGAGCCAGATGAAGAAGGCCGACGGCAGCGGCGCCTCGTTTGCCGTGATCATCGGCGACGACGAGATCGCCTCCGGCCAGGCTGTCGTGAAAGCCATGCGTGGCGAAGCGGGCGAGCAGCAGCAGGCCAAGGTCGCCTTCGAGGAAGTGGTCGACTACGTGGTCGACCAGATCGTCGGCGGCGGCGGGCACGACTGCGACGACGAAAATTGCAATGAGCACGGACATCACCACCGTCCGTAAGCGCTGACAGTACCGATCCACCACTAGAAAAACAGAGCAGACAATGGCATACGACCTCGAAGAGCAGGAACAGATAGCGAACTTCAAGGCCTTCTGGGCCCGCTACGGCAACATCATCTATGCGGTGCTGATCATCGCGCTCGGCTCCTACGCCGCCTACAACTTCTGGAATTCGCACAAGCGCAGCCAGGCCGTCGAGGCCTCGGCGCTGTATGACGAGCTGCAGGCATCGCTCGCTGCGAGCGACAATGCCAAGGCCCAGCGCATCGCCGGCGACATCCAGAAGAAGTACGAGGGCACGACCTACGCGCAGATGGCCGCCCTGGGCGCCGCCAAGACCGCCTTCGAGGCGAATGACCTGAAGGCCGCCAAGGCCCAGCTGCAATGGGTGGTGGACAATGGCAACGACGAATACAAGGCCATCGCGAAGCTGCGCCTGGCTGGCGTGCTGCTGGACGAGAAGTCCTTCGACGCCGCGCTCAAGCTGCTGAACGACAAGTTCCCCGAGCAGTTCTCGGCCGAGGTGTCGGACCGCAAGGGCGACGTGCTGGTGGCGCAGAACAAGATTGCCGAAGCACGTCAGGCCTATGTGGCCGCGTTCGCGGCGATGCACAAGGATAACCCGGGCCGCCAGCTGGTCCAGCTGAAGCTCGAAGCCATCGGCGGCACCGTGCCGACGGAAGCGAAAGACGCGAAAGCGCCCGCAGCCGCCGCGTAATGCCTGATTGACAGGCCCGCGCGCGCTTGCGAAAGGCGTGCGCGGGCTTTGCGTCCTCTACAGTCTACAGTCCAGGAACAAGGTTAAAGAATATGCGTATTAGCAGCAAACTTGTTGGTGTTGGTGTACTGGCCCTGGTGACGGGCTGCTCGAGCATGAGCCCATCCAGCATGGTCAATAAACTCAGCTCGCTCAATCCTTTCGCCTCGAAAGACAAGACCGACCAGCCGGCGCCCCTGGTCGAGCTGAAGGCCACCATGGCCGTGCGTACCGCATGGAAGCTCGACATCGGCAAGGCCGGCCCGCACGTGTTCTCGCCTGCGCTGGCAGGCAACACCGTGGTGGTGGCCGGCGGCGACGGCGACATCGCGCGCGTCGAAGCCGCCACCGGCAAGCTGCTGTGGCGCACCAAGGCCGGCAGCGAACTCTCGAGCGGCGTCGGCACCGACGGCAACCTGATCGTGGTCGGCGGCGCCAAGGGCACCGTGCTGGCCTTCGACATGGACGGCAAGAAGCTGTGGAGCTCGCAGCTGTCGAGCGAACTCCTGTCCTCGCCGGTGGTTGGCCAGGGCGTCGTCGTCGCGCGCAGCCTCGACAACCGCATCGTCGGCCTGGACGCCAGGACCGGCGAACGCAAGTGGACCGTACAGCGCGTGACGCCGGCACTGACCCTGCGCACTGCGCCGGGCATGCTGATCAATGGCAGCGACGTCATCATCGCCCAGCCGGCGGGCCGCCTGTCCTCCTTCATCCTGGCCACCGGCGCGCCGCGCTGGGACCAGGAAGTCGGCGTGGCGCGCGGCGCCACCGAACTCGAGCGCGTAACCGACATCGGCGGCGCGCCGGTGCTGTTCGAGGGCGACGTCTGCGCCGTTTCCTACCAGGGCCGGGTCGCCTGCTTCGATGCGGCGGCAGGTTCGGTGAAGTGGACCCGCGACCTGTCGTCGGAAGTTGGCGTCGCCGTCGACCAGCGCTTCGTGTTCGCCCCTAGCGACAAGGGAGAGCTGTTCGCCTATAACCGCGACACCGGCTCGAACGCCTGGAAAAACGACAAGCTGGCCTTCCGCCGCCTGTCGACCCCGGTCTCCTTCGGCCGCGCGGTGGCGGTGGGCGACTACCAGGGCTACGTGCATTTCCTGTCGCGCGAGGACGGCGCTTTCCTCGCCCGTGCCGCCACCGATGGCAGCGCCATCATCGGCACCCCGCAGGTGGCTGGCTCGCACCTGATCTTTCAAACACAAAATGGAACTGTGACCGCCATCGCGGTCGAATAGAATAAAACAATGAAGCCGGTAATTGCACTCGTTGGTCGCCCGAACGTCGGGAAGTCGACCCTATTCAACCGCCTGACCCGCTCGCGGGACGCGCTGGTGGCCGACCTCCCTGGCCTGACCCGCGACCGCCACTATGGCGAAGGCCGGATCGGCGAACGGCCGTTCCTGGTCATCGACACCGGCGGTTTCGAACCGGTCGCCAAAGAGGGCATCATGCACGAAATGGCGCTGCAGACGCGCCAGGCGGTGGCGGAAGCCGACGTCGTCGTGTTCATCGTCGACGGTCGCCAGGGCCTGACCCCGCACGACAAGACCATCACCGATTACCTGCGCAAGACGGGCCGCAAGGTCATGCTCGTGGTCAACAAGTCCGAGGGCATGAAGTACACCTCGGTCACCGCCGATTTCTATGAACTCGGCATGGGCGACCCGTACGTCATTTCCGCCGCCCACGGCGACGGCGTGCACGACCTGGTCAACGAAGCCCTCGATTTCGCCCTCGAGAACCGTCCCGACGAGGAAGACGAGCCGGAACACCCCGACCACGGCATCAAGATTGCCATCGTCGGCCGCCCGAACGTGGGTAAGTCGACCCTGATCAACACCCTGGTCGGCGAGCAGCGCGTGATCGCCTTCGACATGCCGGGCACCACCCGCGACTCGATCGAAGTGCCTTTCGAGCGCGACGGCAAGAAATACACCCTGATCGACACCGCCGGTATCCGCCGCCGCGGCAAGATCTTCGAGGCCATCGAGAAATTCTCGGTCGTGAAGACCATGCAGTCGATCTCGGATGCCAACGTGATCGTCCTGCTGCTGGATGCCCAGCAGGATATTTCCGAGCAGGATGCGCACATCGCCGGCTTCATCCTGGAGTCGGGCAGGGCGCTGGTGGTGGCCGTCAACAAGTGGGACGGCCTGCAGTCGGACGACCGCGACCAGGTCAAGATGGACCTCGACCGCAAGCTCGACTTCCTGTCCTTCGCGAAGACCCACTTCATCTCGGCGCTGAAGGGCACCGGCATCGGCCAGCTGATGAAGTCGGTGGATTCGGCCTATGCCGCCGCCACCGCCAACCTGTCGACCCCGCGCCTGACCCGCGCGCTGCAGGAAGCGATCGAGAAGCAGGAACCGAAGCGCAAGGGCAGCACCCGTCCGAAGATGCGCTACGCCCACCAGGGCGGCCAGAACCCGCCGATCATCGTGATCCACGGCAATGCGCTGGAAGCCGTCAGCGACCCCTACAAGCGCTATCTGGAGAAGCATTTCCGCGACATCTTCAACCTCGTGGGTACCCCGGTACGCATCGAATTCAAGTCCGGGAAGAATCCATTTGCCAGGGAGCAGAATTAGCCGTAGCAGGACGACAAAAAGTGGCAAAACAGGTTACAGTAGCTCAGGGCTTTCATTCGCCATAGCGGAATGTGGCCCAGGCACTTGAAAATCGGCAAATCGCCACAACTTTTAAACTACAACAACATTACGGAGCTGTTATGAGCAACAAAGGGCAACTGTTACAAGACCCATTCCTGAACGCATTGCGCAAGGAGCACGTCCCCGTCTCCATCTACCTGGTCAACGGCATCAAGCTGCAAGGCCATATCGAATCCTTCGACCAGTACGTCGTCCTGCTTCGTAATACCGTGACCCAGATGGTCTACAAGCATGCCATTTCCACCGTCGTCCCGGCCCGCGCCGTCAACCTTAACCTCGACTCCGAAGCCGAGTAAGGCCGATGGCTGACGCCCCCGGCAACACCTCCATGCGCGCAGCGCTGGTCGGCATCGACTTCGGCGCTGGCGACTTTACCGCCAGCCTCGAAGAGCTGTCCCTGCTTGCGCGCTCCGCCGGCGCCGAACCGATCACCACGATCACGGCCAAGCGCGGCAGTCCCGATCCCGCCCATTTCGTCGGCAGCGGCAAGGCCGACGAGATCGCCGTGGCCTGCAAGGCCGAGCGGATCGACATCGTCATCTTCAACCACGCCCTGTCTCCGGCGCAGCAGCGCAACCTGGAGCGCCGCCTCGAGGTGCGCGTGGTCGACCGTACCAGCCTGATCCTCGACATCTTCGCCCAGCGCGCCCAGAGCCATGAGGGCAAGCTGCAGGTGGAACTGGCCCAGTTGCAGCACCTGGCCACGCGCCTGATCCGCGGCTGGACCCACCTGGAGCGCCAGAAAGGTGGTATCGGCCTGCGCGGTCCCGGCGAAACCCAGCTCGAGACCGACCGCCGCCTGATCGGCGAGCGCGTCAAGCAATTGCGCATCCGTCTTACCAAGCTGCGCAAGCAGCACGAGACCCAGCGCCGCCAGCGCGGACGCAACCAGACGTTCTCGGTGTCGCTCGTCGGTTATACCAATGCCGGCAAGTCGACCCTGTTCAACACGCTCACCAAGGCCGGGGTATATGTTGCGAACCAGCTGTTCGCAACCCTCGACACCACCAGCCGCCGCCTCTACCTCGGCGACGAGGTGGGCAGCGTGGTGATTTCCGATACCGTCGGCTTCGTGCGCGAACTGCCGCACCAGCTGGTGGCGGCCTTCCGCGCCACGCTCGAAGAGACCATCCACGCCGACCTGCTGCTGCACGTGGTCGACGGCAATTCGCCGGTGCGCATGGAGCAGATCGAGCAGGTCAACGAGGTGCTGCGCGAGATCGGCGCCGATCACGTGCCCCAGATCCTGGTCTGGAACAAGATCGATGCGGCCGGGCTCGAGCCCGGGGTCGAGCGTGATGAATATGATAAGATCAGCCGCGTTTTCATCAGCGCCCACAGCGGAGCTGGACTGGACCTGCTGCGCGAAGCCATCGTCGAGTCGGCCAAGGCGGCGCGCGCGGGCAACGCGCGGGACGGGGACGAACCGGCGGTGGGCGGCTCCCTGGGCAGTTCTGCAGAGAACAATATAACAACCTCTACCCATCTCGGGCCACACTAGCCTATGCTCGTTTCTTTACTCAAGCGTTGCGGCATCAAACTGTCGCTCAACGATCCACGCTGGGGCCATAAACCCCAGGGTGACCCCAAGGCCCAGGAGGGCCGCCGGCCGGGTGAAGGCCCGCCCGACCTCGATCAACTCTGGCGCGACTTCAACGCCCGCCTCAACCGCATCTTCGGCGGCCGCAACAACGGCGGCGACGGCGGCAACGGCCCGTCCGGCCGCGGCGACATGCGCGGCGCCAGCGTCACCGCCGGCGTGGTGGCGGTGATCGTCGGCCTGATCTGGCTGGCGAGCGGCGCCTTCATCGTGCAGGAAGGCCAGGTCGGCGTCGTCACCACCTTCGGCAAGCTCAGCCACAAGACCGGCGCCGGCTTCAACTGGCGCTGGCCGTATCCGATCCAGGCCCACGAGACCGTCAACGTCTCGCAGATCCGTACCGCCGAGATTGGCTACCGCGCCAACGTGCGCAACAAGCAGCCGGCCGAAGCCCTGATGCTGACCGATGACGAAAACATCATCGACATCCAGTTCGCGGTCCAGTACACGCTGAAGGACCCGGTCCAGTGGCTGTTCAACAACCGCGAGAACGACGAGACCGTGCGCCAGGTCGCCGAGACCGCGATCCGCGAAGTGGTCGGCCGCAACAAGATGGACTTCGTGCTGTACGAAGGCCGCGAGAAGGTCGCGGTGGACGTGCACCAGATGATGCAGAAGATCGTCGACCGCTATGCGCTCGGCGCCCTGGTCACCAACGTGACCATGCAGGCGGTGCAGCCGCCGGAGCAGGTGCAGGAAGCCTTCGACGACGCCGTCAAGGCCGGCCAGGACCGCGCCCGCGCCAGGAATGAAGGCGAAGCCTACGCCAACCAGGTGATCCCGCAGGCGCGCGGCCAGGCCTTCCGCCTCCAGCAGGACGCCGAAGCCTACCGCTCGATGGTGGTGGAGAATGCGACCGGTAACGCCTCGCGCTTCGACCAGGTGGTGGCCGCTTATGCGAAGGCGCCGGCCGTGACCCGCGACCGCATGTACATCGACACGATGCAGCAGATCTTCTCCAGCACCAGCAAGGTGATGGTCGATTCGCGCACCGGCAACCCGATGATCTACCTGCCGCTGGACAAACTGATCGGGCAGGGCGCCGGCAACGAAGCCGTGGGCGGCCGTTCCGGTCCGCAGCAGGTTCCGGTGCCGCAATCGTCGGCGCCGGCGGACGTCATGCAAGCCATGGATTCGGTGCGTCAGCGCGACAGCCGGAGCCGCGATTCCTCACGTGATCGGGAGAGCCGTTAATGAACCGCCTCGTAACTTTATTTGTGGCGGGCTTCATTGCCCTGATGCTGCTGTCGTCGACCGTGTTCGTGGTGGACCAGCGCCGCTTCGCCATCGTGTTCGCCCTGGGCCAGGTGCGTGACGTGATCACCGAACCGGGCCTGCACTTCAAGCTGCCGCCGCCCTTCCAGAACGTGATCTACCTGGACAAGCGCATCCTGACGCTCGACACGCCCGACGCCGACCGCTTCATCACGGCCGAGAAGAAGAACATCCTGGTGGATGCCTTCATGAAATGGCGCATTACCGATCCGCGCCTGTACTACGTCAGCTTCAACGGCGATGAAAACCGTGCGCGCGACCGCCTGTCCCAGATCATCAAGGCGGCCCTGAACGACGAAATCACCAAGCGCACCGTGCGCGAAGTGATCTCGGGCGAGCGTGGACGCGTGATGGAGGCGGTGAAGGAAAAGGTCGTGGCCGAAGCCAAGGAGATCGGTGTCGGCGTGGTGGACGTGCGCCTGAAGCGCGTCGACTACATCGAGCAGATCAACAACTCGGTGTACGAACGCATGAAGGCCGAGCGCGTGCGCGTGGCCAACGAACTGCGTTCGACCGGCGCCGCCGAATCCGAACAGATCCGCGCCGACGCCGACCGCCAGCGCACCGTGATCATCGCCGAAGCCTTCCGCGAGGCCGAGAAGATCAAGGGTGACGGCGATGCGAAAGCAACCGCGATCTATGCGGATGCGTTTGGCAAGAACCCGGAATTCGCCAGGTTCTACCGCTCGCTGGAAGCCTACCGGGCGACCTTCAAGAACCGTGGGGACGTGATGGTGGTGGATCCGAATTCGGAGTTCTTCAAGTACTTCAAGCAGCCGGGCAGCAAGTAAGCCGGATTGTCTGATAACGTGGGCGGCTCTGCCGCCCACGTGACGTTTACCCGGCAGTTTTCAGTCTATACAAGCGTTGCACAATGGCACTCTGACAAGCCATCAGGCCTGTCAAACCAACATCCCCCGCCTACGCCTTGGCATTTTCGGGTAAAATCACCGATTCGGCGCTCGCACCGTGCGCCAGCACGCGTGTGCGCTCCGCAGTGCTCTTTGCATCGCTCTTAAAAACAACCCGTTAGCTGTCTGCCCATGCCGAACTGGCTTTTGCCTGAGAATATCGCCGATGTCTTGCCGTCCGAGGCGCGCAAGATCGAAGATCTGCGCCGCAAGATGCTCGACACCTTCCGCCTGTACGGCTACGAACTGGTGATGCCGCCGCTGCTCGAGTACGTCGAGTCGCTGCTGGCGGGGGCAGGGCAGGACACCGAACTGCGCACCTTCAAGGTGGTCGACCAGATCTCCGGCCGCCTGCTCGGCCTGCGCGCCGACATGACCACCCAGGTGGCGCGCATCGACGCCCACCTGCTCAACCGCGAAAGCGTCACCCGCCTGTGCTACGCCGGCAGCGTGCTGCATACCCGTCCCTCGGGCCTGCACGCCACCCGCGAGCCGATCCAGATCGGCGCCGAGATCTACGGCCATGCCGGCCTCGAAGCCGACGCCGAGATCCAGGAACTGGCGCTCGGCTCTGTCGCGCTGGCCGGCTTCACCGACGTCCGCCTCGACCTGTGTCACGTCGGCATCCTGCGCGCCCTGCTGGCCGCGGACCCGGCCGCGCAGCGCGACGAAGCCCAGCTGACCTGCCTGCTGCGCGCGAAAGATGCGCCGGGCCTGGACGAGTTCACGCACAATTACCTGCCCGAGACCCGCAAGGCCCTGCTGGCGCTGACCCAGCTCTACGGCGACGTCGAGGTGCTGGGCCGTGCCAAGGAAATGCTGCCGGCACTGCCCGGCGTGACGCGCGCGCTGGCCGAACTGGCCGCGCTGGCGGCGGGCGCCATCGGCCGCGCCGAAGTGGCGATCGACCTGGCCGACCTGCGCGGCTACCAGTACGAAAGCGGCGCCATGTTCGCGCTCTACGTGCCGGGCCTGCCGAACGCGGTGGCGCGCGGCGGCCGCTACGACCATGTGGGCGAGGCCTTCGGACGCGCGCGCCCGGCGACCGGCTTCTCGCTCGACCTGCGCGAACTGGCGCGGCTGCTGCCGCTAGCTGAGCGCAAGCATTCCATCCGCGCGCCATGGGGCAATGCCCCCGAGCTGAAGGAAAAAATCGCTGACCTGCGCAAGGCAGGCGAAGTCGTGATCCAGAGCATGCCGGGTCACGACAATGTTCAGGACGAGTTCGAGTGCGACCGCGTGCTCGTCCTCGAAAACGGAAATTGGATTCTCAAAAACTTAGGTTAAGTGATGTCAAATACTAACGTGGCAAAGAACGTCGTTGTCATCGGCACCCAGTGGGGCGATGAAGGCAAGGGTAAGATCGTCGACTGGCTGACCGACCATGCGGCCGGCGTCGTCCGTTTCCAGGGCGGCCATAACGCGGGCCACACGCTCGTGATCAAGGGCCAGAAGACCGCGCTGCAGCTGATCCCCTCGGGCATCATGCGCGAAGGCGTGGCCTGCTACATCGGCAACGGCGTCGTGGTCTCGGTGCCGGACGTCCTGCGCGAGATCGACAAGCTGGCCGCGGCCGGCGTCGAAGTCGTGTCGCGCCTGAAGATCTCGGAAGCCTGCCCGGTCATCCTGCCTTACCACGTCGCCATCGACAAGGCACGCGAAGCCAAGCGCGGCGAGAACAAGATCGGCACCACCGGCAAGGGCATCGGCCCGGCCTACGAAGACAAGGTGGCGCGCCGCGCGATCCGCATTGCCGACATGCTCAACCCGGAGCGTTTCGCCGAGAAGCTGAAAGAGAACCTCGAGTACCACAACTTCGTGCTGGTGAACTACCTGGGCGGCGAAGCGATCGACTTCCAGCAGACCTACGACGACGCGATGGCACAGGTCGAACGCCTGCGTCCGATGGTCGCCGACGTGTCCTCGCTCCTGCACGCCGCGCACAAGGCCGGCGGCAGCCTGCTGTTCGAAGGCGCGCAAGGTTCGCTGCTCGACGTCGACCACGGCACCTATCCCTTCGTCACCTCGTCGAACTGCGTGGCGGGTAACGCCGCCGCCGGCGCCGGCGTCGGCCCGGGCATGCTGCACTACATCATGGGCATCACCAAGGCCTACACCACCCGCGTCGGTTCGGGCCCGTTCCCGGCCGAACTGCCGACCGACCAGGGCGTCGGCGAGCACCTGTCGCGCGTGGGCCACGAATTCGGCACCGTGACCGGCCGTGCGCGCCGCTGCGGCTGGTTCGACGCCGCGCTGCTGCGCCGCTCGGTCCAGATCAACGGCGTGTCGGGCATGTGCCTGACCAAGCTGGACGTGCTGGATGGTATCGAATCCCTTAAACTCTGCACCGGTTACAGGATCGACGGCCGCGACGTCGACATCTTCCCGGTCGGCGCCGAAGAAGCCGCGCTGTGCCAGCCGGTCTACGAAGAGATGCCGGGCTGGACCGAAAGCACCGTCGGCGCCAAGTCGCTGGAAGAGCTGCCCGCCAACGCCCGCGCCTACATCAAGCGCATCGAAGAGCTGGTCGGCATCCCGATCGACATGGTGTCGACCGGCCCGGACCGCGAAGAAACCATCGTGCTGCGCCACCCCTTCGCGGCATAAGACCCAACTATAAAAAAATAGGAATAGCCTGAAATGAACACCCCTGCATCGACCGACAAGGACCTCTGGGTTTCCTGGGACGAGTACAACCGCCTGGTCGAGCGCCTCGCGCTGCAAGTGTATGAATCGAACTGGAAGTTCGACATGGTGCTGTGCCTGGCGCGTGGCGGCGTGCGTCCCGGCGACGTGATCTCGCGCATCTTCGACGTGCCGCTGGCGATCCTGTCGACCAGCTCCTACCGCGAAGAAGCCGGCACCAAGCAGGGCAACCTGGACATCGCCAAGTACATGACGATGACCAAGGGCCCGCTGGCCGGCCGCATCCTGCTGGTCGACGACCTGGCCGATTCGGGCGTGACCCTGCAGAAGGTGCGCGAGCACCTGCAGACCAACTACCCGGACGTCAGCGAAGTGCGTTCGGCCGTCATCTGGGTGAAAGGTACCTCGGCCTTCAAGCCGGACTACCACCTGGAAGACCTGCCGCACAACCCATGGATCCACCAGCCGTTCGAGGACTACGACGGCCTGCGTCCGCACCAGCTGTCGGCGTGGATGAAGAAGTTCGAGAAGTAGTCCGTTGCCCCTGAAAAGGGCAAGCGAACGGGCAGGGGAGGCGCGAGCCTTCCCTGCCCTTTTGCTTTGTTGCGGCTTCTCTCGTGAAGAAGCGTCCGCGGCGCGCGATGCAGCTTCGGTCGTGGCGAAGGTTCGGGGCGGCGCGGGAAGGTCTCGATAAAGTCATTCCATGGTAGCGGCGCGGCCCTGGAAGGTGCTTTTGTAGTTTTCCTATCTTGTGCAAACTGTGGGAGAATCTTCTGTGTTTTAAGAAAAACATAGGAGAACCTTCATGAAAGACGGCGAGCTCGACGAGATCGATCGCAAGATCCTGCGCATCCTGCGCAGGGACGGCCGCATCAGCAACCAGAAACTGGCCGACAGCGTGCACCTGTCGCCCACCCCTTGCTGGAACCGGGTCCGTGCCCTGGAAGAAACCGGCTTCATCGAGGAATACGCAGCGATCCTTTCCCAGCGCGCGCTGGGCCTGCCGGACACCGTCATCATCGAGGTCACGCTCGAGCGCCACGACGACGAGATCTTCGAACAGTTCGGCAAGGCGCTGGCGGAGCTGCCCGAGGTGATGGAGGCCAGCCTGCTGACCGGCGACTACGACTACCTGATCAAGGTGGCGGTGGCCGGTACCGAGGGCTACGAGCGCTTCCTGCGCCAGCGCCTGTACAAGATTCCCGGCATCCGCCACAGCCGTTCCACCTTCGTGCTGCGCACTCTCAAGCGCACCCATTCCGTGGAGCCCTGATACAAAGCCGGGGTCGCCATTTCATGGCAGTCTGTTAAGATGCGGCGGTTGCCGACAATAACAATCAGAAACCGATGACCCAAAGCTTCTTCCAGACCTTCATCCTCCTGATTCTCGTCACCGACCCGTTTGGGAATGTCCCCTTGTTCGTCGCGGCCCTGAAGGAAGTGCCGGTCCAGCGCCGCGCCCGCATCGTGGTGCGCGAATGCGCGATCGCCTTCCTCCTGCTGCTCGTTTTCATGTTCTTCGGCCAGCACTTCCTGGCGGCCCTGCACCTGTCGCCGGTGGCACTGCGCATCGGCGGCGCGGTCATCCTCCTCATCATTGCGATCCGCATGATCTTCCCGCATCCTGACGGCGTACTCGGCCGCAACGAGGGCGGCGAGCCCTTCATCGTGCCGCTGGCGATTCCCGCGCTGGCCGGCCCGTCGGCCCTGGCCACCGTGCTCCTGTTCAGCTCAGGAAGCCTGACCGAGACCATGGTGCACGTGGCTGCGCTGGCCGCCGTCGGCGTGGTGTGGCTGGCGGTCTTCCTCAGCGCCGAGCGCCTGCAGCAAAAGCTCGGCCCGCAGGTCATGACCGCCTTCGAGCGCCTGATGGGCCTGATCCTGACCGCCATGTCGGTCGAGATGCTGCTGGGCGGTATCCGAGAGTTCGTCAAGACGCTGTGAGGGCAGCGCTGCTCCCGCGCCCGGTGCCGGTGTATGCTGGACCCGGGACAACTGGAGACAAGCTCGCATGAGAACCTGGAGAATCGCGGAAGAAGACGTGGCCCTCGACCGCAGCTGCGAGGGCGCGCGCAAGAGCGGCGGACATTGGCATGAAGAGGGCTGCGCGGCCCTGTATTCGGCCATGACGGTGGAGCTGGCGGTGCTCGAGAAGTTCGTCCATGCCGAGGGCGACGAACCGGGGCTGGTGCTGGTGGCGGTCGACCTGCCCGACGATCCCGGGCTGGGCGTGGACGTGGCGCCGCGAAGAAAGACTGAGGCGAAAAAAACCGTTCCCTGAACAGCGGGAACGACTTCCAAGGCTTGCCGGGCTTACTTGCCCAGGATCGACACCACGTTGTCCGTCCCCGGCGCCCCGAAGGCCTGCTGCTTGAGCACATGCAACTGATCCCGCACCTGTGCCGCCTTCTCGAACTCGAGGTTCTTGGCGTGGTCCACCATGAGCTTCTCGAGGCGCTTGATCTCCTTGCTGATCTGCTTCTCGCTCATCGACTCGACCTTGGCCGTCGCGGCGTCTTCCTGGATGCCCTCGGCCATGGCCTTCTGGGCGGCGTTGCTGTACACGCCGTCGATCATGTCCTTGATCTTCTTGTTCACGCCCTTCGGCGTGATGCCGTTCGCTTCGTTGAACGCGATCTGCTTGGCGCGGCGGCGCTCGGTCTCGTCGATCGCGCGCTTCATCGAATCGGTCATCTGGTCGGCATAGAGGATCGCCACGCCGTTCAGGTTGCGCGCCGCGCGGCCGATGGTCTGGATCAGCGAACGCTCGGAACGCAGGAAGCCTTCCTTGTCCGCGTCCAGCACCGCCACCAGTGACACTTCCGGCAAGTCGAGGCCCTCGCGCAGCAGGTTGATGCCGACCACCACGTCGAAGGTACCGAGGCGCAGGTCGCGCAGGATTTCGACACGCTCCACCGTCTCGATATCGCTGTGCAGGTAGCGCACCTTGATGCCGTGGTCGCTCAGGTATTCGGTCAGCTGCTCGGCCATGCGCTTGGTCAGCGTGGTCACCAGCACGCGCTCGTCCTTGGCGATGCGGTCGGTGATCTCGCTCATCAGGTCTTCCACCTGCGAGCGCGCCGGCTTGACGATGACCAGCGGGTCGACCAGGCCGGTGGGACGCACCACCTGCTCGACCACGTTGTCGGCCTTTTCCTTTTCGTAGTCGGCCGGCGTGGCGGACACGAAAATCGTCTGGCGCATCTTGCCTTCGAACTCCTGGAACTTCAGCGGCCGGTTGTCCAGCGCCGAGGGCAGGCGGAAACCGTAGTCGACCAGGTTCACCTTGCGCGAGCGGTCGCCGTTGTACATCGCATTGAGCTGGCCGATCATCACGTGCGACTCGTCCATGAACATCAGCGCGTCCTTGGGCAGGTAGTCGATCAGGGTCGGCGGCGGTTCGCCCGGCATCGAGCCGGACAGGTGGCGCGAGTAGTTCTCGATGCCCTTGGTAAAACCGATCTCGGCCAGCATCTCGAGGTCGAAGCGGGTGCGCTGCTCGAGGCGCTGTTCCTCGATCAGCTTGTTCTCGGTGCGGAAGTATTCGAGGCGGTCGCGCAGCTCGGCCTTGATCGATTCCACCGCGCGCAGGACGGTCGAGCGGGCCGTGACGTAGTGCGAGCCCGGGTAGACCGTGAAGCGCGGGATCTTCTGGCGCACGCGGCCCGTGAGCGGGTCGAACAGCTGCAGCGATTCGATCTCGTCGTCGAACATCTCGACGCGGATCGCGAGTTCGGCGTGCTCCGCCGGGAAGATGTCGATGGTGTCGCCGCGCACGCGGAAGGAGCCGCGCGAGAAGTCCATCTCGTTGCGCGTGTACTGCATCTGGATCAGGCGCGCGATGATGTCGCGCTGCGCCACTTTGTCTTTATGGCGCAGGGTCAGGACCATCTTGTGGTATTCGTTCGGATTACCGATACCGTAGATGGCCGACACGGTGGCGACGATGACCACGTCGCGCCGCTCCATCAGCGACTTGGTGCACGACAGGCGCATCTGCTCGATGTGCTCGTTGATCGACGAGTCCTTTTCGATGAACAGGTCGCGCTGCGGCACGTAGGCTTCCGGCTGGTAGTAATCGTAGTAGGAGACGAAATACTCGACCGCGTTCTGCGGGAAGAATTCGCGGAACTCCGCGTACAGCTGGGCCGCCAGCGTCTTGTTCGGTGCGAACACGATGGCCGGACGGCCCGCCTGCGCGATCACGTTCGCCATCGTGTAGGTTTTACCGGAACCCGTCACGCCGAGCAGGGTCTGGTACATCAGGCCGTCATTGATGCCTTCGATCAGGCCGGCGATCGCGGTCGGCTGGTCACCGGCCGGAGGAAAGGGCTGGTGCAGCTTGAAGGGCGATCCGGGATAGGTGATGACGGTCGGCTCCGGGGCATTTGCGATGGATAAATCTGCCATACTTTCAGACCTTTGCTAGAATGGGAATCCGCTTGCGGCACTGCAGCATGACTATACAAGCAGTGTCGTTCCATGAAACCGCTGCGAACCCACCGACAAAACTCAGTTTATCACGATGACTTCCACAGCCTCCGCCAGCCTCTTCGGCGCCATCGACATGGCGCCCCGCGACCCGATCCTGGGCATTACCGAAGCGTTCAACGCCGACACCAATTCAGGCAAGATTAACCTGGGAGTGGGCGTCTACTATGACGATAATGGCAAGGTGCCTTTGCTGCAGTGCGTGCAGAAGGCGGAAGCGAAGCTGATGGAGCAGCCGGCGCCGCGTACCTACCTGCCCATCGAAGGGCTGGCTGCGTATGACAAGGCCGTGCAAGAGCTGGTATTTGGGGCCGACAGCGCCGTAATTCAAGAGAAGCGTGCGATCACCGCGCAGGCCCTGGGCGGCACCGGCGCGCTCAAGCTGGGCGCCGACTTCCTCAAGCGTTTCTCGCCGAATTCCGAGGTCTACATCAGCGACCCGAGCTGGGAAAACCACCGCGCCCTGTTCGAGAGCGCCGGCTTCGCCGTCAACAACTACACCTATTACGACCCGGCCACCCACGGCGTGAATTTCGACGGCATGCTGGCCTCCCTGAAGGCCATGCCGGCCAAGTCCATCGTGGTGCTGCACGCCTGCTGCCACAACCCGACCGGCGCCGACCTGACCCAGGACCAATGGGGCCACGTGATCGAGGCCGTCGTCGCGGGCG
Organism: Telluria sp. ZB4P36; assembly: GCF_059685865.1. Classification (NCBI taxonomy): domain Bacteria; kingdom Pseudomonadati; phylum Pseudomonadota; class Betaproteobacteria; order Burkholderiales; family Oxalobacteraceae; genus Telluria; species Telluria sp. ZB4P36. The sequence continues at coordinate 199,236 of NZ_JCASIE010000001.1, read as the reverse complement.
GCCTGGTGCCATTCCTCGACATGGCCTACCAGGGCTTCGGTGACGGCATCGCCGAAGACGGCGCCGTGGTGCGCCGCTTCGCCGAGACCGGCATCCCGCTGCTGGTGTCGAACTCGTTCTCGAAGTCCTTCTCGCTGTACGGCGAGCGCGTCGGCGCACTGTCGATCGTCGGCACCAGTGCCGAAGAAACCGCACGCGTGCTCTCGCAGCTCAAGCGGGTGATCCGCACCAACTACTCGAATCCGCCGACCCATGGCGGCAAGGTGGTCGCCACCGTGCTGGCGACCCCGGAGCTGCGCCAGCTGTGGGAAGAAGAACTGGCCGGCATGCGCGTGCGCATCCGCGAAATGCGCAACGTGATGGTCGCGAAGCTCAAGGAAAAAGCGCCGGGCCACGATTTCGAATTCGTGCGCGAGCAGGTCGGCATGTTCTCGTACTCGGGCTTGACGAAAGAGCAGGTCGGCAAGCTGCGCGAGCAGTCGATCTACGCGGTCGACACCGGCCGTATCTGCGTTGCTGCCCTGAACTCGACCAACATCGACCGCGTCGTTGACGCCGTTGCGAAAGTTCTTTAAAATCGCGGCTCTTCGGAACTGACGAGAGTTGTTTCCGAAGAGCAGCAAAGATGGCTGCGCGACATGACGTGAATTTGACACGCTGTCACCGCAAACATATAATGCTGTCATCAATTCCCTGATAGCTCAGTCGGTAGAGCGACGGACTGTTAATCCGCAGGTCCCTGGTTCGAGTCCAGGTCGGGGAGCCAGAATTGCAGAAGGCCACATCGTGAGATGTGGCCTTTTTTGTTGGTGCGTCAAACAACACTTTTGGTTGCAAGGAGGCATACACACGCGGTACGCTGGCGGCAGCAAACTCTTCAGGACGAACAGTGAAACATCTACCATCGAGCAAGAGGCTCGCCGTCGGCGGACAGGTGTTCCGGTTTTCCTTGTCGGGGAAGGGCAGCCCGACCATCGTCATGCTGGGAGGCGCCGGCGCCACCCTCGAAGGCTGGTTCAAGCTGTTTCCCGAGATCGAGACCCTGGGCGCGGTGATGAGCTATGACCGGCCCGGCGTCGGCGGCAGCGGGCGTCCGCGCGAGCCGCAGATGGGCACCACCGTCGTCCTGCAGCTGCGCGCGCTGCTGCGCGAGATCGGCGCCAAGCCGCCATTCCTGCTGGTGGGGCACTCCTTCGGCGGCCTGCACGCCAACCTGTTCGCCCGCGTGTATCCCGACGAAACCTGCGGCGTGCTGTTCCTGGAGGCGACCGCGCCGGATGACGTGCGCAACATGAAGCGCTACCGTTCGCGCCTGCAGCGCGCCGTGGCCGGCCTGCTGGACCGTGTCTCGCCGCCGGATCCGAATGACGAGATCAGCAACGAGGCCGAGACGGTCGAGGAAATCGGCGAGGCGCCGCCGTTCCCGCCGATTCCGGTCACCGTGCTGTCGGGCGGCAAGCGCCTGCCGCGCTGGATGGTGTCAAGCGAGGCGCAGCGCGAACGCGAGCGCAACCAGCTGCTGCTCGCGCGCCTGTCGCCGCTGGGCGAGCGGGTGATCGCGCCGCGCAGCGCGCACTTCCCGCAGATGTCCGAGCCGCGGCTGGTGCTGGACGAACTCGCGAAGCTGGTCAAGCGGGTCCAGGTGTAGGAAATCTTGCCTTTCGATAGCGCAGGACTTCGCGGAATCGAAAAGCGCTGCTATAATACGGCCTCTAATCCCTGATAGCTCAGTCGGTAGAGCGACGGACTGTTAATCCGCAGGTCCCTGGTTCGAGTCCAGGTCGGGGAGCCAGAATATATGCAGCCCTGCGAGAAATCGCAGGGCTGTTTTCATTTCAGGGTGTCAAAGAACGCCTGATTCCTGCAGCGTGGCCAGGCTCACGTGGCCGCGGAACCCGCTGCCTCCTTGCACCGCTTCGTTCGCCTCGATTCCCAGCGCGAAACGCACGGCCGGCAGCTCCCTCATGCGCTCGGCGTGGGCGAAGACGGCCGGGTAGCTGCGTGCCAGGTCACCCACCTCGTGATACGCCGCCCAGCGGCCGACTGCGAACAGATAGGCATCGGCAACCGTCGGGGTGGCGCCTCCCAGCAGCCATGCGCGGTCGGCCAGCATGCGCTCGACGTGGCCGAGTTCCACGTTCACCTGTGTCACTGCCTCGGCGCGCATGCGCTGGCGCAGGTCTTCCGGCAAGCCCCGGGTTTCGTACAGTTTCCACAGTGGCCCGAAGGACGCGAAAAAGTCGGTGGTCAGGTAAGACAAGGTTTCGGCCAGGCGATCGAATTCCAGCGTGCCTTGGCGGAAGCCCAGGCCCGCGTCGATGCCGCGCGAACCGATGTGCTGGAGGATCGCGAAGCTTTCGGTCAAGCTTACCTTCGGCGCCAGCATCAGCGCCGGGGTTTTCATCCGTGGGTTGGCGCGCGCAAAGGTGGCCGGCCAGGGGTGCTCGAGCATCTCGATGCGGCACAGCTTGTAAGGCTGTCCCAGCCATTCGAGCGCGATGACCGATGCCAGCGAGCAGCCGCTCGGTACGCCGTAGAAAAGAACCTGTTCCATGTTGATCTCCTGAGTGAAAGTACACGAACTATAAATTCGTGGACGATGGAGCGATAGACGGTCTAAAGTAGAATCAGCGTCCACACACGGAGACGATGATGCTGAATCTGAATGACGTATATTTCTTCACCCAGGTCATCGACCATGGCGGCTTCGCCCCTGCCGCGCGCGTCACGGGAACGCCGAAATCCACGCTGTCCAAGCGCATCACGGCGCTCGAGGCGGAGCTGGGCGTGCGGCTGATCCAGCGTTCGTCGCGCCGCTTCACGGTGACCGACCTGGGGCGGGAGTTTCACCGGCACGCGGTCGCGATGCTGATCGAGGCGGAGGCGGCCGAGAACGCAGTGCGCCGGCGCCTGGCCGAGCCGAGCGGCATCGTGCGCATCACGGCCTCGATTCCCACGGCGCAGACCGCGCTGGCGCAGCCCTTGCTGGAACTGGCGCGCAGGTATCCCAAGCTGCACGTGGCCGTCCAGGCAGCCGACCGCTTCGTCGACATCATCCAGGAAGGCATCGATATCGCCGTGCGCGATCACTTCGCGCCGCTGCCGGATTCAGGCCTGATCCAGCGCACCGTGTGCGTGGATCCCGTGTACCTGGTGGCGGCGCCGCACTATCTGGCCGCCCGCGGCACGCCTGCGGCGCCGGCCGAGCTGGCGGGGCATGAGGGATTGCTCGTTCATCCGCAGGCGCCGCCCTGGCGCCTGCAGCGCGATGGTGAGCTAGCCGAGGTGGTCGAGGTGTTGCCGCGCGGCCGCCTGTCGGCCAACGAGTCGAGCATTCTGCTGGCTGCGGCCGCCGGCGGCATGGGCATCGCCTGCCTGCCGCGCAAGCTGTGCGGCGCGGCCCTGCAGGCCGGCAGGCTGCTGCGGGTACTGCCCGAATGGACGGCGGGACAGGTGACGACCACCTTGCTGATACCGCACCGGCGTGGGCAGCTGCCGTCCGTCAGGGCAGTCGCGGATGTGCTGGCGGAACGGATACCGTTGCTTGGATAACGCCCTGCAGCGACGCCAGCTTCTGCTCGGCCGTCACCTTCCTGCGCTGCCACCACAGCACCAGCCCGCTCCACAGCACGACGATGCTGAGCACGTCCAGCAGCGCCCACAGCAGCTTGAGCGCCATTCCGCCGTAATCCCCGAAGTGCAGCGGCTGCGACAGCATCAGGGTCGACACGTACCAGGGCATCTCGCCGCTGGCCACCACCTGCGCCGTACGCGCGTCGATCACCGCGATCGACAGCAGCTTCGAGGTCAGGGGCGTATTCCCGTTCATGAAGGCGACGAAGTGCTGCGGCGTGGCGAAGCCGTTGCCCGGATAGGCCATGAAGCTCAGCGACTTGTCCGGATGCGCCCGGCGCGCGGCCCGCAGCGCCGCATCGGCCGACAGCGGCCCGGTGACGGCAGGCTGCTTGCGATAGGGCGCGGCCAGCGCTGCCAGTTCGGTCGCCTGCCAGGCGGCGAAGATCGGCCGGTTCAGCGCATTGATGGTGCCGGTCAGGCCCACCACCAGCAGCCAGACCAGGGTCACCATGCCCAGCAGGTTGTGCTGGTCGAGCCACTTGAGCCGGGTAGCGCGCGCGCGCCGCACGGTCCCGAAGCGCAGCTTCTTCATGTAGGGCCCGTACACGCAGATGCCCGACACGATCGAGGCGCCCAGCAGCAGCCCGGTGAAGCCGAGGAACAGGGTGCCGCCGAGGCCCAGGTACATGTCGGTGTGCAGGCGCAGCATCAGGTCCATGAAACCCTGGCCCAGCGGGTACTCGCTGAGGAAAGCGCCGCTGCGCGCGTCGTAGGTATAGAAGGCCGTCAGGCCTTCCGAGTCGATCTTGTCGGCCATGCGCACGTGAAGCAGTTCCGGCTCGTCGGCTTCGGCCACCAGGAACTGCGGGACGTCTTGCGGGCGGCGCGCCTGGGCGTCGGCGACGATGCGGTCGATGCTGGCCTGGCCCGTGTGGCCGGGCGCCAGCGCCGGCGGCTCCACGCTGGCGCCGGTCAGATGGGCGATCTCGTGCGAGAAGATCAGGGGCAGGCCGGTCACGCACAGCATCAGCAGGAACAGGGTGCTGACCAGGCTGGTCCATTTATGGACCGCATACCAGGCGCGGAAGCTCATCGACCGCTCCTCAGAATGCCGCATGCAGGCTCAGTTCGACGCTGCGCGCGGCGCCCATCCAGCAGTTCCGCGCGCTGTGGCAGGCGCCGACGTAGCGCTTGTCGCCCAGGTTGCTGGCGGTGAGCCCGAGGCGCCAGGTCTTGTTCAGCCTGTACATCGCGGCGGCGTCGAACACGGTATAGGAGGGCACGGTGCCGGCATTCGCCGCATCCATCTGGCTCTCGCCCACGTAACGCAGGCCTGCACTCAGGTCGAGCGTGTCCAGCGGCGCATAGTTCAGCCACAGCGAGGCCTGCCTGTCGGCCACCCACACCGGCGTCTTGCCTTCCAGCGCAGGATCGAGCGGGTTCTCCGTCACTTCCATGTCGAGCTTCGTCAGGCCGAACGTGAAATCGAGGCGCTCGGTCAGGGCCTGGCTCCACGACAGCTCCGCGCCCCTGCTGCGCACTTCGCCGTTCTGGGTGTACTGGTTGAAGCTCGGCGTGTTCACGACCACGTTGCGCTTGCGGATATCGAACAGCGCCACCGTCAGCTGGGTACGGGCATCTAGCGACTTGTATTTGACGCCGCCTTCGAGCTGTTTCGCCGTGGTCGGCTTGAAGGCCTGGCCGGTGACGGAATCGACGCCCGCCGTCGGCTCGAACGAGGTCGAGTAGTTCAGGTAGGGCGCCAGGCCGTTGCCGAGCTGGTAGATCGCCGCCAGGCGGCCGCTGGTCTTGCGCTGGGCGATCGAGGTCGTGCTGTCCGAAGGGAAGCCGGCATAGCTGGACGCATTGAGGTCTTCGCTGCGGTAGCGGTCGCGGCGCACGCCGCCGATCACGGTCAGGGCGCCGAGCTTCACTTCGTCCTGCAGGTAGAAGCCGAGCTGCGACTGGCGGATCGCATGCCGCTCGGTATAGAAATCGAAGGGAAGCGTGGAGACGTCGAACAGGCGGTGCTTCGGCGCGCCGAGGTCGATCGAGGGCGTATCGGTGCCGAGGGTGTCGCCGTAGCCGACATTGGAACGCAGGCGCTGGTAGTCGACGCCGGCCAGGATGCGGTGCGTGAAGGCGCCCGTGTTCAGCCGGAAGGCCAGCTGGTTGTCGGCCACCCAGCCGTTCATGTCCTCGTCCGTGAAATAGGCGGAACGGGTCAGGGTGCGCCTGTCGGCCAGCAGGCCGTTGTTGTAGGTATTGCGCTGCAAGCCGCTCGCCTTGGTATGGCGGACGTTCTGCAGGAAGCTGAGGCGATCGTTGAAGGCGTGCTCGAACTTCCAGCCGGCCATCGTCACTTCGCGCTGCATGCCCGACCAGCCGGCGTCGCCGGCAAAGGCGCTGGAGGACAGGAAGCCGTAGGGCGCGGCCTGCAGCGTGCCCAGCGCCGGCAGCGGCGTGGACGGGATCAGGGCCGGATCGTCCTGGTAGTACAGGTTGAGGTTCAGGCGCGTGGACGGGCCGATGCGCCAGGTGAGCGAGGGGTTGAGGAGGCGGCGCTCTTCCTGGGTCGTCAGCTGCTGGCCGTCGCGTTCGCGCGCCAGGGCCACGATGCGGTAGTCGACATCCTTCGACAGCGGGCCGGTGCTGTCGAGCGCCAGCTCGCGCAGCGCATCGGTGCCGATGCGGGCGCGCAGCACGGTTTCCTGTTTCGAGCGCGGCTGTTTGGCGACCTGGTTGACCATGCCGCCCGGCGGCGCCGAACCGTACAGCACCGAGGTCGGGCCCTTCAGGACTTCGACGCTGTCGGTGGCGAAGGCGTCGACCTGCGGCACCAGGTTCCACAGGCCGTTGTACTGCAGCGGCAGGCCGTCGTAGTAGTTGCGGTAGCTTTCGAAGCCGCGGATCGTGTACTGGTCGAAGATGGTGACGGTCGGGCGGCTCTCCGGCGTCACGCCCGGCACGTAGCGCAGTGCTTCGTTGACGCTGTCGACCTGGCGCGCTTCCAGCAGCTCGTTGCCGTAGACCTCATAGCTCATCGGCGACTCGAGCGGCTTGAGCGCGGACTTGGTGCCGGTGGTGCGGTAGCCGGGGGCGCTGACGAGCACCTGGGCGGTGTCCTGCGCGAAGGCGAGGGGACCGAGGGTCGACAGGACCAGCAGGCTGAGGAGGGGGCGCGAAGCTGTGACGGGCGTGGGCATGGGAAGACGGTTCTAATGAAAATGATAATGAGAACGATTATCATTCACTATAGAACTTCTGTCAAAGCCTGCGCTTGGGCAGGCTTCCTTACAGCGGCGCGCTGCGCATCAGCGGATCACCGGCTTGACGCGCGAGGCCGCTTCCAGGGCACGCAGGCGGGCCGTTTCGACGTTATCCGCCGTCGCCAGCGCCACGCCCATGCGGCGCCGCGCGAAGGATTCGGGCTTGCCGAACAGCCGCAGATCGACACCCGGCACGCGCAGGGCGTCGGCCACGCCTTCGAAGGCGATGCCCGCGGCCTCGTGCTGGCCATAGATGACGGCCGAGGCGCCGGGCGCGCGCAGCGCCACGTCGACCGGCAGGCCCAGCACGGCTTTCGCATGCAGCTCGAACTCGCTCTGCACCTGGCTGGCCATGGTCACCATGCCGGTGTCGTGCGGGCGCGGGCTGACTTCCGAGAACCACACCATGTCGCCCTTGACGAACAGCTCGACGCCGAACACGCCGCAACCGCCCAGGTCCGCCGTCACCTTGGCCGCGATGTCGCGCGCGCTCGCCAGCGCGGCGGGGCTCATCGGGTGCGGCTGCCAGGATTCCACGTAGTCGCCCTGCACCTGCTTGTGGCCGATCGGCGCGCAGAAGCTGGTCTCGACCTGGCCGTCGGCGCCGATCGAGCGCACCGTGAGCAGGGTGATTTCGTAGTCGAAGTCGATGAAGCCTTCGGCGATCACGCGGCCGGCGTCGACGCGGCTGCCGCTGGCCGCAGATTCCCAGGCCTTGGCCACGTCCGCCGCGCTGTCGAGCTTCGACTGGCCCTTGCCGGACGAGGACATCACCGGCTTGACCACGCAGGGGAAGCCGACCGCCGCGCAAGCCTGTTCCAGTTCTTCCAGGCTGCTGGCGAAGCGGTAGGGCGAGGTCGGCAGGCCGAGTTCCTCGGCGGCGAGGCGGCGGATGCCTTCGCGGTTCATGGTCAGCAGCGCGGCGCGCGCGGTCGGGATGCAGGTGATCCTGCCGGCTTCCTCGAGGGCGACCAGGGTCTCGGTGGCGATGGCTTCGATTTCCGGCACCACCAGGTCGGGCTTTTCCAGGGCGATCAGGGCGGACAGGGCCGCGCCGTCGGTCATGTCGATCACGTGCGCGCGGTGCGCGACCTGGTGGCCGGGCGCGTTCGGATAGCGGTCCACCGCGATGGTTTCCACGCCCAGGCGCTGCAGGGCGATGATCACTTCCTTGCCGAGTTCACCGGAGCCGAGCAGCATCACTTTGGTGGCGGAAGGGGAGAGGGGCGTGCCGAAGAGGCGTGGGGTCGTCATGGGTCTGGCCGGAATCGATGGGGAAGCCGCGACTATAGCAAAGGCGCTTGCGGCCTGCCGCCGGCGGCCTGTTTTCGCGAAGCACTGGTCAAATCCGAATCGGGCCGCTATAATGCGGCCTCTTTTCCCTGATAGCTCAGTCGGTAGAGCGACGGACTGTTAATCCGCAGGTCCCTGGTTCGAGTCCAGGTCGGGGAGCCAGAATACGAAGGGCTGCACGCAAGTGCAGCCCTTTTTGTTTTCCGGCGCTGGAATGCGGCGCTGGTGCATGAGTCGCCACCGTCTCTACACCGTCGTCCCGGCGCGGGCCGGGACGACGTTGGTTACATTTGCGGGACGATCAGGCAGGGGCGACTTCGGCAGCCTGCACCCTTTCACGGGTCATCTCCGGCAACCGCTCAAACCACGGCTGCGCCCCCTCCAGCTGATGCGCCAGCTGCAGCAGCACGTCCTCCCTCCCGAACGGCGCCACGAACTGCACCCCCAGCGGCAGCCCGTCCGCCGTCCAGTGCAGCGGCACGGACATCGACGGCGTCCCCGTCAGGTTCGACAGCTGGGTGAACGGCACATAGCGCAAATTGTCCCGCGCAATCTGCTCCACCGTGCTGTCGAGCAGTCCGAGCCGTGCCAGCAGGCCGAGCATGCCGGTGCGCTGCAGGAAGCCCAGCAGCGTCTGCTGTGCCGCCGGCAGGTCGCCGGTGCCGTGTTTTACCGGCGGATGGGCCAGCGTGGGCGTGAGCAGCATGTCGTAGCGCTGGTGGAAGCGTCCCAGCGCCCGTGCGAAGGTATTCCACTGCGCCAGCTGGGTCGTCAGGGCCGGCGCCCCGATCGCGCTGCCCAGCGTGACCAGCAGGCGCGTCATCAGCTCCGGCTCGCCGCCGCTGGCGCCAAGCGCCTTCATGCGCGCCACCAGGGATGGCACCTGTCCGAAGTAGACGTGCAGGTAGCTGGTCGCGAGCAGGGCGCCGTCGATCTCGGGCGCGGCTTCTTCGACCTCGTGGCCCAGCCCGCGCAGCAGCTCCGCCGCGTGGCGCACCGCCGCCACCGCTTCCGGATGCACCTCGGTGCCGATCGGCGAAGCGCTCGTGAAGCCGATCAGCAGCCGGCCAGGAGCGCGCCGCATCAGCTCCGCGTACGGGGCGGCGGGTGGCGCGATGATGAAGGGATCGCCCGGCTCGGCGCCCTGCAGCACGTCGAGCGCCAGCGCGGCATCGCGCACGCTGCGCGACAGCACGCCTTCGCTGGACGCGCCGAACCAGACTTCGCCCACGTCCGGACCGGCAGACACGCGCCCGCGCGAGGGCCGCAGCCCGAACAGGCCGCAGCACGCGGCCGGGATGCGGATCGAGCCGCCGCCATCGTTCCCGGCCGCCATCGGCACGATGCCGCTGGCGACGGCCGCCGCCGCGCCGCCGCTCGAGCCGCCCGGCGTGTGCGCCAGGTTCCAGGGATTGTTGGTGCGGCCGAACAGCTCCGGATCGGTCACGCCCTTGAGCGCGAATTCCGGCAGGTTGGTCTTGCCGAAGACGACCAGGCCGGCGTCCAGGTAGCGCCGCACCACGGCGGCGTGCTCCCTGGGCACGTGGCCGCGCATGGCGCGGCTGGCATTGGTGGTCGGCAGGCCGGCATAGTCCTGCAGGGTGTCCTTGAGCAGGAAAGGCACGCCGGCGAAGGGGCCGCGCAAGGGACCCTGCAACTGGCGCCGCGCTTGCTCTTCCATCAGCCGCACCACCGCGTTGACGCGGCCATGGACCTGCACCTGGCGTGCCAGCGCAATATCGAGCAGTTCGTGTGGACTCACCTCACCATTGGCAACGAGGGCGGCGAGGGAAGTGGCATCGTGGCGCAGGAATTCGTCGAAATCCATGGGCAGTCTTTCATTGAGTGCCTGTGATGAAATCCGCTACGCCCTGCCTTGTCAAGGAAAAGCGCGCTCAGCGCCGCATTTCAATCACCTCGAATAAAGCCATGCCGGCCACCATCGCGCCCGTGAACAGCAGCGGCTCGGGCCCGCCCCATGCCAGCGACACCAGCGCCGGACCGGGACAATAGCCGGCCAGGCCCCAGCCGGCGCCGAACGCCAGGCTGCCGAGCACGAGGCGGCGGTCGGGGCGCCCCTTCGCCGGCAGGTGCAGGGGACCGCCGTCGAGCGTGCGTCCGCGCCGTGCAAGCCAGGCGAAGGCGGGCGCCGCGACCAGTAGCGCGCCGCCCATCACGAACAGCAGCGACGGATCCCAGTTGCCGGCCAGATCGAGGAAGGCGAGCACCTTGCCCGGGTCGGCGAGTCCGGACAGCAGCAGGCCGATGCCGAACACGAAGCCGGCGAGGAGGGCGTAGAGGAGGGTCATGCGGCCCCCAGGACATGGCGCAGCAGCCAGACGGTCAGAAAGCCGGCGGCCATGAAAGCCGCGGTGGCGGCGATCGATCGCGGCGAGCGGCGCGACATGCCGCAGATGCCATGGCCGCTCGTGCAGCCGGATCCGTAGCGGGTGCCCACGCCGACCAGCAGGCCGGCCAGCAGCAGCACCGGCATCCCGGCATCGACCCGGATCGCCGGCAGCGGCATGAACAGCGCGAACCCAAACGGCGCGCCGACCAGGCCCGCGAGGAAGGCGAGGCGCCAGCCGGTGTCGCCGCGCTCCGGGCGCAGCAGGCCGCCGACGATGCCGCTGATGCCGGCGATGCGCCCGGCCAGCAGCGCGAAGATCGCAATGCCCGTGCCGATCAGCAGGCCGCCCGCGAGCGAGCTCCAGGGTGTGAAGTTGGCCATGTCAATGTTCATCGCGCGCTTCCTGGTCGCTTGGACAGTAGAGGGTGTACAGGAGTTGCAGTACGGCGAGGGCTGCGGGGCTGCTGATCCGGTAGAAGACCTGCTTGCCGGCGCGCCGGGTGGCGACCAGGCCTTCTTCGCGCAGCACGGTGAGCTGTTGCGACAGGGTCGGCTGGCGGATGCCGGTGCGGGCTTCGAGCATGCCGACCGACAGCGCTTCCTGGGTCATCTGGCACAGCAGCAGGAGCCGGTCGCGGTTCGACAAGGCCTTGAGCAGCCGGGTGGCATCGCCCGCGGCGGCCTCCAGCCTGGCCAGGTGCCCTGGTGCGGAGAGAGTCATGTGATTTTCCGATCCTATTCAATATATGAAATTATATATTGATCGCGCGGATCGTGCCTGATCAGCGGTACTTCTTCTTGTTCGAGGTATAGGTGCGCGTATAGAAGCCGGACGGCTTCTTCGCCACCCAATCGATGAAACTGCGGATGTCTTCGTGCCCGCGCAGCGCTTCCCAGCTGTGATAGGTCTGCAGCAGCTCGCGCTCGGTGAACGCGGAGTGGATCTTGCGGTGGCAGATCTTGTGGATCGGGAACTGCTCCTTGCCCTTGAAGGTCCTGGGAATCAGGTGATGGCGGTCGATATTGACCGTCCCGAGCATGCGGCCGCACAGCGGGCAGCATGCGTCAGGTAGGGGAGCCTCGGTCATCGGTTCGGCGCGGCGCTTGGGCATGCCTCCGATATGGCGGTGGCACATGCCGCTTGCAAGGCGCACACCCATCAAATCTGTCAGTTGTGCTCGTCGTTTCCATAATGTAGTAGAATTATTGCTTACCCTTTTTGCAAGTTCGTGACTTGTCTCCGAGCCCGCCGCAATGATTGACGATCGTCCCGAATGCTCCATTCTCCTCATCGACGATGAGCCTTTTGCCCAGGACATCATCGCGCATGGACTGCGGGACTGCAGCGGTCATACCCTCTGCTACGAGTCGAGTCCGGCGCGTGCGGTCGAGGTGGCGCGCGAGGTCCGCGCCACGGTGGTGCTGGTCGACCTGCGCATGCCCGACCTGGACGGCTTCGAAGTCACCGCGCGCCTGCGCGCCCATCCCGACACCGAAGACCTTCCCGTCATCGTCCTGTCTTCCGAAGACGACCCCGAGATCAAGGCGCGCGCCTTCGCCGTCGGCGCCAACGACTACCTGGTCAAGTGGCCCGATGCGCGCGAGCTGGTGGCGCGCGTGCGCTACCACAGCGGCGCCTGCGTCGCGCGGCGCCAGCGCGACGCCGCCTTTGCCTCGCTGCGCGTGAGCCAGGAGCAGCTCGCCGCCAGCCAGTCGGCCCTGCACCAGGCGCAGAAGATGGAAGCGATCGGCCAGCTCACCGGGGGCGTGGCGCACGACTTCAACAATGTCCTGCAGATCATCGGCGGCAACCTGCAGTTGCTCAAGCTGGTGGGCAACCTGAACGACAGCGCGCAGAACCGTGTCGACATGGCCCTGGGCGGGGTCGAGCGCGGCGCCAGGCTGGCGGCCCACCTGCTGGCCTTCGCACGGCGCCAGCCGCTGCAGTCGGTGGTGGTCGATCCCGGCCACCTGCTGCGCGACATGGACGACATGATGCGCCGCGTGCTGGGACCGAACGCGCGCATCGTCACCGAGATCGAGCCGGGCCTGGGCAGCACCATGGTCGATCCGAGCCAGCTCAACAACGTGCTGCTGAACCTGGCCATCAATGCGCGCGACGCCATGGCCGGCAGCGGCACCCTGACAATCCGCGCCAGCAATGTCGGCCCGGGCCCGGAACTGCCGTCCGAGGTCCCGCAGGGGAATTTCATCATGATCGAGGTGCTCGATACCGGCCAGGGCATGCCGCAGGAAGTCCTGCTGCGCGCCTTCGAGCCCTTTTTCACCACCAAGCCGACCGGGCAGGGCACGGGTCTGGGCCTGTCGATGGCCTATGGCTTCGTGAAGCAGTCGGGCGGCGAGATCGTGCTGCGCAGCGCACCGGGGCAGGGAACCAGCGTGCGCATCTACCTGCCGCGCAGCGACGCCGCGCCGGTGGCGGTCGAGCAGGTGGCCAGCGCGCCGCTGGCCGGCGGCCTGGAGACGATCCTGGTGGTCGAGGACGAGCCGGAAGTGCGCGACTCGACCTGCGGCATCCTGTCGGCGCTGGGCTACCAGGTGCTGGAGGCGGAAGATGCGGAAAGCGCAGTGAAGATCATCGACAGCGGCCGTCACATCGACCTGGTGTTCACCGACGTGATCATGCCGGGTCCGGTCAGCAGCCTGCAGCTCGGGGAGATCGTGCGCCGCCGCCGTCCGGACACGCAGGTGCTGTATACCTCGGGTTATGCGGAAGGCGTGCTGTCGCACGAGGGCAAGCTGGACGCCTCGGTGCACCTGCTGCAGAAGCCCTACCACCCGGAAGCGCTCAGCGCGCGCATCCGCCACCTGCTGCGCCGGGCAAGGCGCGGGCAGCATGGCGGCCAGGTGGCCGCCTCAGGCAGGCAGCCGGGCCAGCAGAATCACTTGGGCTTGACGTAGCGGCGCGAACCCGGCGGCGGTTCGTTCAGGACCGCCCAGAACACCCCCAGGTCGGCGATCGCTTTCAGGAATTCGGCAAAGTCCACCGGCTTGACAACGTAGGCGTTGACGCCCAGTGAATAACTGCGCACCACGTCCTGCTCTTCCTTCGACGAGGTCAGCATCACCACCGGGACGCTCCTGAGCCCGTCGGTCTCGCGGATTTCCTTCAGCACTTCGAGCCCGTCCACCTTGGGCAGCTTCAGGTCGAGCAGGATGACGGCCGGGTTGCCGACCGTGCGTTCGGCGAATTCGCCGCGCCGGTGCAGATAGTCGAGCGCCTCGGCGCCGTCGCGCACGATGACGACCTCGTTGGCCAGCTGGCTCTTCGACAAGGCGATCAGCGTCAGTTCGAGATCATGCGGGTTGTCTTCGACCAGGAGGATGGGCTTGAGCATTGCGTTGCCTCAGTGAGGTGGGTGTTTCGGAATACTGAAGGAGAAGGTCGCGCCTTCTCCCTGTACGGAGTGGGCCCAGGCGCGGCCGTTGTGGCGCTCGATGATGCGGCGCACGTTGGCCAGGCCGATGCCGGTGCCCTGGAAATCTTCCAGGCGGTGCAGGCGCTGGAAGACGCCGAACAGCTTGTGCACGTACTCCATGTTGAAGCCGGCGCCGTTGTCGGCCACGTGGAATACCGTGAAATCGGCGTCTTCCTCGGACGTGATGGTGATGACCGCCGGGTCGCGCTGGGCGGTGAACTTCACCGCGTTCGACAGCAGGTTGAACACCGCCAGGTGCAGGAAGGCCGGGTCGGCGCGGACCATGGGCAGCGGCTCGATGTGCCAGTCGACGTTACGGCCCTGCATCTCGGTGCCGAGCTTGTCGATGCAGGCCGCCACCAGGTCGTTCATGTCGACCCGGGTCGGGCGCAGCGCGGCGCGGCCCATCTGCGAGAACGACAGCAGGTCGTCGACCAGCTTGCCGGCAAGGCGGGCCGACTCCTTGATGTTCTTCAGGAAGCGCTGGCGCCGCTCCAGGTCTTCGGCGCCGGCCGACTCGATCAGCAGGTCGGAGAATCCCACGATATGGCGCAAGGGCGCGCGCAGGTCGTGCGAGACCGAGTACGAGAAGGCTTCGAGCTCCTTGTTGGCGCGCCCCAGTTCCTCGGCCAGTTCGGCCATCTGTTCGGCGCGCTCCAGCGCGATCCCCAGCAGCGCGGTGCGGAATTCCTCGGTCAGCTCGATCTCGGCGCCGTGCCAGGGCAGGCTGTGGCCGTGGATGGTCTCGCGCCAGGCCTGGAAGCTCAGGCGCGGGGTCAGCTGCGCGGGATCGCCGGGCGCGGCCTGCTTGCCGTGGGGGTTGCCGGCCCATTCGATGGTCTGCACCACCTCCGGGCGGAACCACAGCAGGTAGTGCTGGTGGATGCGCGAGATGGGCAGGGCCAGCAGGCCGCTGGCATTGCGCACCATGTCCACGCCGGCGGGATAGATGTCCTTCAGGTGGTCGGTGTGGAATACTTCGGTATTCCCCTGCAGCGACAGCCAGTCGGCCAGGGCGCGGATCTGCGGCTCGTCCGGCGTGTCGCCGTAGGTCAGCACGCGCTCGTCCACCACGACGGCGACCCCGCCCGCGCGCGCGAAGCGCAGCAGCTCGGGGAACACGCCGCTCATGTTCTCGATGAAATCGGCGCCCTTGGTCAGGTGCCCCAGCATCTCGACCATGATGCGGCGCACCTCGAGGCGGAACTGCAGTTCGCCGGAATCCTCGCGCGATCCGATGCACAGCGCCAGGATCTGGGCCAGCTGCTCGCAGGCGGTGCGCTTCTCGACCGAGACCGGGCGGGGCGCCGCATTATGGCAGGAGATCAGGCCCCACAGCTTGCCCTTGACGATGATCGACACCGACATCGAGGCCAGCGTGCCCATGTTGCGCATGTATTGCAGGTGCACCGGCGAGACGCTGCGCAGCGCCGCGAAGGACAGATCGTTGCGCTGGCCGGTCACCGGATTCAGCTCGGGCAGCAGCGGCGCCGGCTCGTAGTTGGCGTCCTGGATCACGCGGATCGGCGACAGCGCGTACAGCGCGCGCGCCTGGGCCGGCACGTCGCCGGCCGGGAAGTGCTGGCCGAGATAGGACTCGTAGCCGTCTTCCTTCGATTCGGCCAGCACCCGGCCATGGCCGTCGCTGTCGAACTGGTAGACCAGCACGCGGCCGTAGCCGGTGACTTCGCGCACGTGGCGCGCGGCCAGCTCGGACATGTCCGGGATCGAGGCCGGCTGGTTCACGTTGAGCAGGAAGTCGCCGATCAGCGGGTACAGGTTGCGGAAGTCGGCGGCGCGGCGGCGCTCCACCGCTTCGAACTCGAGGATCAGCAGGCTGTCCCAGGCATGGACCAGGACGTCGAAGTGGGCGCCGTTACTGGCCGTGATCGTGCCGATATACGCGGGACGCGACGCCACCTGGCTGGCCTCGAGCTCGGCGGCGATGCGCGCGGCCGCGTCCTCGCCCACCACCTGCGCCAGCGGACGGCCGAGCGCGTCCCGGGCCGGGACGCCGGTCCAGCGTTCGAGGTTGGCGCTGGCCTGCAGCACGGGCAGACTCAGCCCCGGCCCGGACGACAGCGTCAGCATGAAGCCATGCGGCTGGATGCTGCCCGGGGTGCGGATCGGTTCGTCCGCACAGCGGCTGAGGTCGAGAGTGGCGGTAGGAGCCTGGGTCATTGCAAACAAGAAGCCTGCGGAAGATACAATTCGATATTGTAGCGTCAAATCCGGCAGATCAAACGCACGTGACCGAGACTTGTTGTATAGACAAGTCAATAGCGAGTCAAGTGCGTGGCCGCTATTGCTGAGTATCGGTATGATAGGATATTTGCCGCACCTGATACGGAAGCGCCCGGCCCATGAACACGCAACACCCTGCCAAGCCCCCGTTGACCGACGAACAACGGTTTCAGTACCTGATCGCCGGTATCAGCGACTACGCCATCTACATGCTGGACCCGTCCGGCCACATCGCCAGCTGGAATGCCGGCGCCCAGCGCTTCAAGGGCTACCGGCCGCACGAGATCCTGCGCGAGCATTTCTCGCGTTTCTACACGCCGGAAGACCAGGAGGACGGGCTGCCGGCGCGCGCGCTGGCGCACGCCCTCGAGCATGGCAAATACGAGGCCGAAGGCTGGCGCGTGCGCAAGGACGGCACCCGCTTCTGGGCCCACGTGGTGATCGACCCGATCTACGACGAGCACCACAACCTGCTGGGCTATGCCAAGATCACCCGCGACGTCACCCAGCGCAAGCAGGCCGAGGATGCGCTGCGCGAGAGCGAACAGCGCTTCCGCCTGCTGGTGCAGGGCGTCACCGATTACGCGATCTACATGCTGTCGCCCGAAGGCGTGGTGACGAACTGGAACGTGGGCGCGGAGCGCATCAAGGGCTATTCCTACGACGAGATCGTCGGCGACCACTTCTCGCGCTTCTATACCGAGGAAGACCGCGCCAACGGCATGCCGCAGCGGGCGCTCGCCACAGCGGCGCGCGAGGGCCGCTACGAGGCCGAAGGCTGGCGCCAGCGCAAGGACGGCACCCGCTTCTGGGCCCACGTCATCATCGACGCGGTCCATGACGACGAGGGCAAGCTGCTAGGCTTTGCCAAGATCACACGCGACCTCACCGAGAAGAAGCGCACCGAGGAAGCGCTCGAGCAGGCGCAGCTGGCCCTGTTCCAGTCACAGAAGATGGAATCGATCGGCCAGCTCACCGGCGGCGTCGCGCACGACTTCAACAACCTGTTGTCGGTGCTGGCCAGCGGCCTCGAGGTGCTGGGCATGAGCCGCCAGGGCAGCGGCGACGCCAAGACGCTCGACAGCATGCGGCGCGCGATCGACCGCGGCGCCACGCTCACCCAGCAGCTGCTCGCCTTCGCACGCCAGCAGCCGCTGCAGCCGGAGACGCGCAGCATCAACCGCCTGATCTCGGGCTTTGAATCGGTGCTGCGCCGCGCCGGGCATACCGGCATCGAGTTCGAGTTCAACCTCGACCCGCAGGCCGGCAGCGCGGTGGTGGACGGCGCCCGCTTCGAATCGGCGCTGCTCAACCTGGTCGTGAACGCGCGCGACGCCATGCCCGAGGGCGGCCGGCTGGTGCTGGACACTGCCCAGCTCATGCTGCAGGAGGGGGAGGTGGCCGGGCTGGCGCCGGGACCCTACGTGTGCGTCTCGGTGACCGACACCGGCACCGGCATGACGCCCGAGACGGTGCAGCGCGCCTTCGAACCATTCTATACGACCAAGGAGACCGGCAAGGGCACGGGCCTGGGCCTGTCGCAGGTGTACGGCTTCATCAAGCAGTCGGGCGGCGAGGTGGTCATCCAGAGCACGGAGGGGGAGGGCACCACGATCGCGATCTACCTGCCGGCGGTGACGTCGGAAGACCGCGAACTGGCGCACGGCGATTCCGAGACGGTGCTGATCGTCGAGGACGAGCCGGACCTGCTGGACGTGGCCTCGGCGCTGTTCATGAGCATGGGCTACGACGTCACCACCGCGGCCAGCGGCCAGGAAGCCATGGGCGTGCTGGCCACCCGCGACGTCGACATCCTGTTCACCGACATCGTTATGCCGAACGGTGTGAACGGCATCGAGCTGGCCGAGTACACGCGCGAGAACTACCCGAACATCAAGGTGATGCTGGCCTCGGGCTATCCGCAGCCGGCGCTCAAGCTGGACCAGTACCGGCTGGGCGACTTCACGTTCGTGAGCAAGCCGTATCGCCTGTCGGACCTGGCGCGGGGGCTGCGCAGCGTGAATTGAGCGTATTGGAAACCATTGTCTCCGGAAGCGTCATCGTTCAAGAAATCAAGGACGTGTCGCTTCCGGCGTAGATTTTCCTGTATCTCAGGTAACCAGCCCTCGACATGATGCCGAACGAGCCGTCCCATGGTTCATGACCACCGACGCGGAAGCGTGGAATCTTGTTTGTCTTCGCATACTCTTCTGCAGCGCGATGTTCTTCAAGCGTCAGGCGTGACCTGTGATCCGCCTTGCTGATGACGGTCAGCGCCTTCTCACGCTCCTTGCCACAGCGACGCAGATATTCATGCATTTTCTCTTCGGTATCTGGTCCGGTGAGCTTGAATGAAGCCCGTGAGTCATGGACGTAGTTGTCGAACAGGTCGAGGGTCGCTTCGCACGGATGTGCAAGCGCGTGCCAGAAGGTGGCAATTTCTTCCCACTCCGAGTAGTGCTGGTCGCCGAAGCCGGGGTGTTGTGGAGCTGGTCGGAAGTGCGCGCCTTTCGACTGCAGCCACGATAGGAATGCCTTGATTTCTTCATCGAACTGCAGCGCTGCACTGTGCAGGTCGTTCTGGTAATACGTGGCCGCTTGCAAAAAACTGCGGCTGTTTTGCAGTGGCGCTTGCCCCGATACCTTGCGATGGACACGCCACTCGATCTGCTTGCGGATATGCTCGCGCACGATACGGTGCAAGGGACCTTGCTTTTCCTTGCAGGTGTCGAGGTAGGCATTGAAGGCGTGGATCGTTTCTTTCCTGACTGCGAATCTGGCCTGGGTAGCCGGCGTCGAAAACTCGAGTTTTAGCGGGACACCGTTCAGCCGGGCTTCCTTGTACATCATGATGAGCGGGATCCTCGACAGCATGTCGTCGCCATTGCGATCGCTTCCCCGACCTTGTTCGCGCGGGCAGTAACCGCCACCGATATCGGAATGCACTCCCGGAACCACGACTTCCTTGCACCCGGCGGGAATGGCGCCGTTCACCGAGATCGAGTCAAGGGGAAAGCTGCGCCGGAGTTCGTGCGCGGCCACCAGGTGAAGGCACTTCAGTCCTGCGGGAACGCGCAGGCTGTCCTCTGCGTCCGCCCAGGAGCCGTGTCCGTTCTCGCTCGCAACCGTATTGCCGACGCCGACGGACGCGACCGTGTCGAAAATGCCGAGGAAATCGAATTCGACCGGGAAGCCACCGAGCGACATCCGTTTCGCGCCGCAGAGCTGCGCATCGAGCCTGCATAGGGTCTGGAGCCAGTTCGCGAAGGCGCGCGCCTGTGTCGCACCACGCGAGAAGCCGAAAATGGAGATGTAGATTGTCTTCACGATGCCCGGATTGATCTTCGCCGGCTTGCCGGTACGCTTGTCGCGCCAGTGTGGTGCAACCGCCTGGTGCAGCCGGGTCAGCATTCCATTCAACAGAAACTTCGCCAGCGTCCCGGTAGCGGAACCGACGATGTCTGCATCGTCGCCCTGCCGCCCTTCGACCGCCCAGCGGGTGCGCTTGGTGAGCGAGAGCGTCGTGAATAGCTTATCTATTTCGGGCTGCAGGATCAGCGGGGAATGCAGGAAGAAGCGGTGGACATTGTTGATGGCCTGGACCAGCGCCCAGATGATGCGGCGCTCGCCCCAGCGGCCTGTGCCGCCGCCGGCCAGTTTGTCGAGGCCGGCGCCGGTGTCCTTGGCTTGCGGGAACCTGGTGCCGGGGCCGGGGACGTAGACCCTGAAGAAATGCTTGTACTGCTCCGGCTTGTATTGCCAGTCGGTCGACTTGGGGAGCACGCCGGGAACGCTCATTCCGGGGAAGCAGTCATACAGGCGTGCGATGTTCGAGTAGTCGTTTGTTTTCTCGGCAGCGACGTAATTGTTGCCTGTGCCGTCGAAGAAGAAGCCGAAAAACAGATTGGTGTCGCATGACGATTTTGGTGAGCAAATCGAGGCGGTTTCCCGAGCAACATAATTCTTGATCACCTCGTTATTCGACCCTGCAAATAACAGTTCAGATAGCGACGGCTTTTCGAACTCCAGCCCAGCCGTGGGAGAAAGAAATGCGCTCATGGTTTGGCCTTCATGATTTCTTCAAGTCTGTCCCTGCTGCGAACTAGTCCTTCCGAATACCTCTTCGTGAGGTACTGCATATATCGCGGGTCTGACGGGCCTGTAAATCCCGATACTTCCGAAGAGCTGTATTCTTTGTGAGTTTTCCAAGATTCCTTGGCATGGCCCTCCGGATCTTCTTTAAGCTCTTTCAAAAACGATTCGTACAGCTCGACGCCGTACGCCTCTTCTTTTCGGTAGAGTTCCCACCTCTCGCGTTGGTACTCGAGAGAAGGAATTGGCCAGCCTTTGATCTTGCCAGGCCAATTTGCATGGTCCGGCTGAACGTTGCTGGAAACGACGCTGATCTTTCCATTGACGTCCCGGATGACCCACAATTCTCCAGCCTCGGCATATTCGGGCACCTCGACTTCATGTTCTTCCGTGACTCGAGGCAGGCTCCCGTCGGGGCGCTTCTCCAGCCAGTGAAATGTCGTAAGACGAACCTTTGTACCGGGTTTCCATGTCCAGGGAAGCACGGCGCAACAGGTGGTGCCGCCGCCTGCGAATGGCGCGATGTGTTCGCCACCGAGGGGTTGTGTCGGATCCTCGGGATCTTCCACCAAATAGCTGAATTCACGGTCGCTGTAGTTCACGCCATGCAAGCTGACATTTGCACGCGAGCCCCGGTATTGCGACAGGGCGGCCAGACCGAGAGCGCATACGACGCCAATACCTGTAAGGATCTTATGTTTCAGCAGCATCAAGGGCTCCTTCGGAAAAGGTCTGTGTCTTCCACACTTCAAACAATCTCGCGATATCCGGCGCCGCATCCTGTCCACGGTGCACCCATAACCAGACGCACCAGTCGACCAGCTCGGCGTCACCGAGGCCGGCGTCGATGGCTGGTGTCATGGCAGAAGAAATCAGTGCGTGTGCGTGCGACGGGCGATACGTAACACGATCGGGCTCGGTGGAGAGCCGCG
Organism: Telluria sp. ZB4P36; assembly: GCF_059685865.1. Taxonomy (NCBI): domain Bacteria; kingdom Pseudomonadati; phylum Pseudomonadota; class Betaproteobacteria; order Burkholderiales; family Oxalobacteraceae; genus Telluria; species Telluria sp. ZB4P36. Next base: position 178,040 of record NZ_JCASIE010000001.1, on the reverse strand, counting down.
CCAAGATTTCATCGACACGGCCATCGTCGACCAGCATCCCGAACTGCACATCGTCGAGTTGGGGAACGGTTGCAATCTTCCTGCCGGTTCCGTCGAGCGCCAGCGTCCGCCAGCTGCCATCGCGCGCGATGTAACTCCAGCTCTCAGCCGGACCGGTGAATTGCCTGCGCTGCTCCATGCCCAGCGTCTTCAGGATTGCCGGAACGCGCCGGGTATCGGCGAAACGAAAATTGAAGCGTTGGCCGTCGGCTTCGATGATGCACCACGCCGCCAGCCGTGCTGCCAGCTCCGGCCACGGTTCAGGCGTTTCGATCACGCTCACCATGGGCCACCCCTGGCATCTGCGCAGTACCGCCTTGACGTCCCGACTAGCGGGATCGAAAGGCAGGACAAACGGCGAGACATCCAGCGTACTCGGGCCGCTCCCGGGCAGTCCGTCGAACAGCAAAGCCTTGCGGTCGGCGGCAATGCGTCGGTGCACGCCAGGAACGAACGCTCCATCGACCAGCAAATGAAGCTGGTGGCCGGGAGCAAGCTGCCGGTAGCGCTGCTGCAGCGCGTCGAACCAGCTATCGGCGTAGGGATCGGTCAGCATGTCACTCCACCATGGAAAAGGCCGCACCTGCGGCAAGGGCGCGTTTCAGGCATTCGACGCACACGCTGCGGGGAAGCGCAGGCATCGGGTAGCCCAGCTGTTGTGGGTCCGCCAGGCTCTTCTTGCCTGCGTGGACAGTGAGCTTGCCGGGGCATTGCACGCTGATGTTGCCGGCATCGATGGTCAGGTTCGCACCGCCCGCAGTCGACAGGACGATCCGCCGTGCCGCCGCCCAATCGATATGCGCGTTGGCACTGATGACATTGATCCCATCGCGGGCCTGTATGAAGAGCGCAGCGGACTGCGCCTGCAGGCCGATGTCGTCTTTGGCCGCGACCATCTGCAAACCGGTACTCCCTTCGCCGGGTTTCACCGAGCCGCCCAGCACCCCGATGGCCTGGCTCGTCTGCACCCGCAGTCCGGCGCTCCCGACCAGCTGCGTGTCCTGCATGCTCATCAAGCTCGTGATCTCGCCGATTGCCAGTTGCAGGCTTTGTCCTGCATCGACACCCAGGACGTCGTTTGCGGACAGCACGATCACGGGTGCCTCCGGATGAGGTACCTGGCTGCTGCCGGCATCGGCAGTCGACGACACGGCAAGGGCCAGGGCCTCGAGTGGTGCAGCCTTTCCATTCAACAGGCTGGCCTCCGCCTTGCCGGCGCCGGCGTGGGCTGCCAGCCCCACAGTCAGATGCGCCGTCGCCGCAGAGTGCAGGCTGCCGGCCGTGACGACTGCCTGGCGGACTAACGTAATCCCTGCCTGATCAGTACCGGCAGGGTCGCGTGAGCACGCACTGTGCATGATCTGGTAGCTCGACACCAACAGCCCCGCGCCGGCTTGCACCGCTCCGTAAGCGTCGGAACGCAGTTCGGCGCCACGGCCCCGAAAGCTTCCACGGAAATTGTCGGTGGCGTGAATCAAATGTCCCAGGTTCAGCGCTGTTGCCATGTGCGTACTCTTGAGCTGGACGCGGCCTTGTGCGTCGGTATCGTCGAACAGCAGCTGGTTATAGCCGGCACCGCCGATGCCGGCAGAACGAATGCCCCACTGCGCCGCCGCGTTGCGATGGCCATCGTGGGCAGCGGAAGCGCCGTGCCAGACCGGACCGTTACCCCCGGCCAGGTTGCCTTGTCCCGAGTACGCATGGTCGTGGGCCCGGGCGAAGCACTGCGGGTTGCCATCCGCGTTCTGCCTGCCGCCGGGCGTCGGCACGATGCCGCCTTCGCCCCGGCCGTTGTACAGAGCCCCGACCACCACAGGGCGGTCGATGTCGTTTTCCAGGAATTGCACCAGCACTTCCTGTCCGATCCGGGGAAGGAACTGGCTGCCCATGCCGCTGCCTGCAAGCCGTTGCGCTACCCGAACCCAGCAGCTTGCGTTGGCGCCTGCCTCCTCGCTATCCTGCCAGTGAAAGCGGATGCGGATGCGTCCCAGGCGGTCGCAGTATGGTGCATCGACGCCATGTCGGTCGCTCCCGTCGGCGCCGATGACGATCGCGGTTTGCGCGCCATGCGCAGTCGGCTTGGCCTTGATGCGGTCGTCGTCATGGTTCAGCAGCGGACGCCACGGGAGCTCGGCCGGGATCGCATCGAAGCGGTTGGCGTAGCCGGCTTGCCGCGCCTGTTCGATGACCGGCGCCAGATCATCCGGTTTGAGCCGGGCGCTCTGTTCCAGCAGTTCGGGAATGGGGCCGAAGAGTTCGGCCAGGGCGAGCTGTGCCGGCGGCGGCATGTTGTTCACGCCAACGCTCGTAACATGCACGACCGTGAATCGCGCTGCTTTCGCAAGCCGCTGCAATGGCGCGTCGGTTACTGTCAGCCGCGTTCCGGCGCGCAGGGTGCGGACGGTGGAGTGGCCCTGCCACAGCTGGCCGCGTGCCTCTGTGCCTTCCATTTGCAGATCGGCGTGGCGCCGCGCCTGCACGGCATCCGTAAAAGCGTACTGCCCAGGTACATCGTAGGATTCGAGCCCAGGCAGCCCGCTGGCCTGGGTGAGGGCGGGGGAAGCGGCGCCGACCAGCCGCTTGGCCTTGTAGTCGCTGCTTTGCAAGGTGGTGAGGGAGGCATGCAGGCGCCTGTGTGCGACCAGCGCCTGTACTGTATCGTGCTGCTCGACCGAACTTGCCCCGTGATAGCGGACGCTTGCGCCATCACGGCAGCTCCGGTCATCCGGCACACCATCGCGGCGGGTGCTGTCGGCAAACAAGACCAGGCAGGGACCGTCTTCGGCCTGCTCATTGCGCCAGCCAAGTCCCTCCTCGGCCAGCATCCGGCACACGAAGTCCAGGTCAGACTCCCGGTATTGACAACAGTAGCTGCGCGTCGGCAAGGTAGCAAGCAAGGTCGTGGCCTCGGCGCTCCAGCGCCAGCGTGCGCCGGGGGTATGGGCCGCGAATACTGTATCGACGATCTCCATGATCGACTTGTCCTGCCAGACCCGGCTGTTGCGCACGTGTGCCAGCCGCCATATCCACGGCGAGATGCGGATGCGGTAGCGCGCCAGACCACCGTCGCTGCCGAGCACGGACACGGCACTGATTTCACCACCGACACACTCGCGGGTGCCGTCGGCCAGGGCGACCTCCAGCGCCACTTGTTGGCCCAGCATCGATGCAGGTTCCAGATAGGCGTTCGTGGACAGCGCGATGACCTCGCACACAGGAATGTCCAGCACGGCGTCTTCGGCAGCGTAAGCCTCGACGAGCAGCGTGAACGATTCAGCGTTCTGGCCCGGATCGCCGATCCTGAGTTCGAACAGCCTGGTCGCGCCAGAGAACTCCGCAAGCGTGGCCGCGAGCTGTTCTATCAAGTTGGTGCTCATGACTGACGCGCTCCATTGTTGGATGAACATCGGCCACGATACGGCTAAGTTAACTGTTGGCTATTGCGTCAAGTCATCATGGTGGATCGTGCCGGAAAGCCCAAGCGCACGATGGCGGGGACCGAGGCGCGGCATCTACAGGTCAAAGATAATGTCGCTGATCCGCTCGTACAGCGGATTCGCCGAGGGCCCCGGATTCGGCCAGTTCAGGATATCGAAGTGGTCGTACCCCCGGTAATTCCCCAGGAAGTTCCACGCCCCCTTTACCGACTTGCCGTCGTAGTCCCGCACCGCATGCCCCGCCGGCGCGCGCATGCTGGCGGTATTCACCACCCCGTCGTTGGCGAACCACTCGCTGTCGATGTGCACCCGTCCCGCACCCTGCTGGGTATAGCCGCCCAGGCCGTTCTGCAGCACCGACGGCACGATCCATTCGCCCGCCGTGCCCTTGAAGGCCGGGATCATGTCGAGCCGCGGATACTGGTAGAAGGTGGTCTGCACCGGCGCGATCACGCGGTCGGTGCCGTTGCAGCACCAGCTGCCGGCTTCGGTCGCCACCGTCCCCACCGAGAACCAGTAGATGTGCGGCGAGGTGCGCGCCCAGGCGTTGAAGTCGCGCGCGCCGTCCGGCGACATCTCCCAGGTGGCCCAGCGGTGTTTCAGGAGCTCGCCGAGCGGCGTCTGCAGGGGCGGGGCCACGTTCAGCACGGCGTCGGCGAAGGTGGTGCCGTTGTGGGGCGTCGAGATCGTCGTCACGCTGCGCACCCAGCCGAGCTTGCCGCCCTTGAACAGGGTGTGACCGCCTTCGTCGTCGGGGGAGCCGTGTTCGAGCAGCTCGACCAGGGCGCGGATGGTGGTGCCGCCCTGGCTGTGGCCGATGAAGTGGAGCGGATGCCGCTCATCCCAGGAAGGATACAGCGCGAGCGGATGGTTGTCCGGATTGTTCTTCGGGTCGGCGGCCCAGCACTTGCCGGCGGGTTTCTGCTGCTGGCCCGGCAGGCCGACCTTGCGCACGTGGGCCGCGCCGTAGTCGACGCAGCCGCCCTTGATCTGGGCGTACAGGTCGGCGGCGCGGTCCCAGTTGGAATTGACCGGGCCGACCGCCGCCGCGAACACGGTGCGCGGCCCGCGGTAGACCTGCATGTGGGCGGCAATGTCGCCATAGCCGCCCCAGTAGTTGAAGCCGCTGTGCGCGAAGGTGCCAGGCCCGAAGCCGAGGAAGCCGTGGACCAGGATGACGGGATGGTTGTTGGCTGCGGGAGTGGGCACGCAGGTGCACAGCGCGGCCAGCGCGAGCAGGGCGTGGATGATGCGAAACATGCAATTCTCCGAGATGGCGTCAGGGCCATTGTCGGAGTTAGGGACGGGGCCCGGTTTGCGCTGTGTCGGATCGTAGGTGGGCGGTCGAGCCGCCCACCCTGTCAGTTCGTTGCCTTGTTCGAACCGATCGAGGTCGTCGGCGTCGAGTTGGCCGCATCCGCCACCGGCTGCGGCGCCGGCGTGACCGAGGCCGTGGCCGAGGTCTTCTCTGCCTGGCCGAGGTCGCCGTTCCACACGACGTAGTCGTCCACCGAGTACAGGCGGCACGGCTCCTTGCTCTTGGCGGTGCAGGTGGCCAGCGCGCGGCCGTCCGGGTCTTCGCCTTCTTCGGCCCAGGTCCAGGCGCCGCTCGGCGACACCGCGAAGGCGCGCGGGGTCATCTTGCTCAGGTATTCCTGGTAGGCGCGGCGGCCGTTCTCGGACAGGAAGGGCACGGCCTCGATGTCATCCACCTGCGCATAGTCGGTGCGCGCCGGGGTCGGCGGCGCCGGCACATCGTGGAGTACCTTGGTCGGCATGCCGATCTGGGCCAGGAAGCGCATGGTGTCGTCCAGCCATACTTTTTCGCCGTCGCGGCTGGCGAGCATGCCGTGCGAATCGCGCTTGAAGGCCGGGAACCCGACCAGGCGGCCGCGGCCGCCGGACTGTTCGAAGGCCGCGTGCATGCGGCCGGCCAGTTCGGGGCCGAACAGCGAGTCGTTTTCGCCATACATCCACAGGGTCGGCAGCTTGGCCTTGGCGCCGTACTCGGCGAAGGCCGACACCAGGGCAGAGCGCCAGGCGCAGCGGTCGCTGTCGTCGCGCAGGCCGCCGGCAAAATTGATCAGGCCGCGCACGCCCGGCTGTTCCCGGGTGCCGAGGGCGATGGTCGCCAGGCCGCCGTAGGACTGGCCGGCGACCACGATGCGGTTGGCGTCGACCCAGTTCTGCCGGCGCGCATAGGCCAGGGTGGCGGCGATGTCTTCCGCCTGGGCGTAGCCGTTGGCGGTCATGTTGCAGCCGTAGTCGCGGTAACGGCCGGTTGAATTCGCGAAACCCTGGCGCATCGGAACCATCACCGCATAGCCGCGTTTCACGAAGGCGGTGGCCATGTGGTAGAAGCGGTCGCGCGGCTGCAGGTTCGGGCGGCCCGGATCCTTGCCGTGGTTGATGATGATGAGCGGGAAGGGGCCCGGGCCGTTCGGCTGGAACACGGTCGTTTCGAGCATGGCGCGGCCCTGCGGGCCGGCAGGCACCTGCTCGATGTGTTCGTTCATGCGGTGATCAAGTTGCAACTCCTGCTGCACGGCGATCCCGGGGATCATGGCGGCGGCGGCCAGGGCGGCGGCCAGCAGGTTGCGGAGCGTGAAGCGTGGGACCATGTTGACTGTCTCGACTACGTACCGGGTGAAACAAAATACGGAACAATTTCCGCATGGCATAAATTGATTCTAGGTATGTAGAAAAGGCAGGGCAATACTCGTTATAGCAATTCCAGAAGTAAATTTTCGTGGCGTGACAAAGTGACTACGCCATTGTTGTGTTCGTGGCCATCCGACGCGGTTTTTCGTGAACGGTTATCATGCGAAGCTTGCAAGAAAAGGGAGAATGATCGGATGAGCAAGTACGCGCCGCGCGAGTGGGCGCCCGATGAGAAGCCGATGCTTCCGGGCTCGCCCTCCACGCCGGCCCATCCGACCCCGCTGCGTTTCGCCTACCTCTTCGTCGGCATCCTGATTACCATCACGGGTGGCCTCGGCAATGCCCTGGTCGCGGTCAACCTGGTCAATCTGCAGGGCACGCTCGGCGCCTATTCCACCGGGACCGCCTGGCTGCCGGCCGCCTACGTGATGGCGAATGCCTCCATGAACCTGCTGCTGGTGAAGTTCCGCCAGCAGTTCGGGCTGCGCCTGTTCACCGAGTTCTTCCTGGTGCTGTACGCGCTGGTGACCTTCGCCCACCTGTTCGTCAACGATCTCGGCTCGGCCATCGCGGTGCGCGCCGCGCACGGCATGCTGGCGGCGGCGGTGTCGCCGCTCGGCCTGTATTACGTGCTGCAGGCCTTCAAGAAGGAATGGCGGCTGCGCGGCGTGGCACTGGCGCTGGGCTGCGCCCAGCTGGCGCTGCCGCTGGCCTACATCTTTTCCAACGACCTGCTGCAGATCGCCGAATGGCGCGGCCTGTACATGTTCGAGCTGGGCCTGGCCGTGGTCTCGCTCGGCGCGGTGCTGTTGCTGAAACTGCCGCCGGGCGACCGGCTCAAGGCCTTCCGGCCGATGGACTTCGTCACCTTCGTCCTGTTCGCACCCGGCATGGCGCTGCTGTGCGCGGCGCTGAGTTTCGGCCGCGTGCTGTGGTGGTTCGAAGCGCCCTGGATCGGCGCCGCGCTCGCCGCTGCGATCGTCCTGCTGGCCGCGGCCCTGTGCGTCGAACACAACCGCGCCAACCCGCTGCTGAATTTGCGCTGGTTCACCAACGCGAACATCCTGCGCCTGGCGCTGTCGATGGTCCTGGTGCGCATCGTCCTGTCCGAACAGAGCGTCGGCGCGGTCGGCTTCCTGCGCCTGGTGGGCCTGGATAACGACCAGCTGCAGACCCTGTACGGCATCGTGCTGTGCGCGACCATCGCCGGCATCGTGGTCTCGGCGCTGACGGTCAACGTCAAGCACCTGATGGCGCCGCAGGTCGTCTCGCTCCTGATCATGGCGCTCGGCGCCTGGCTCGACGCCCACGCCACCAACCAGACCCGCCCGGAACAGATGTACCTGAGCCAGAGCCTGCTCGCCTTCGGCGGCACGCTCTTCCTCGGACCGCTGGTGATCTCGCTGATCGGCACCGTGATCGCCAATCCGGCCAACCTGATCAGCTTCTCGGTGCTGTTCGGCCTGACGCAGAACCTGGGCGGCCTGCTCGGTTCCGCCATCGTCGGCAGCTTCCAGGTATTCCGCGAAAAATATCACTCTTCCATCATCGTCGAGCACCTCAGCAGCCTCGATCCGCTGGTGGCCGGCCGCATCCAGCAAGGCGCCGCCGCCGCCGGCCAGCTGCTGGCCGATCCGGCCGCGCGCATCCGCCAGGGCGTCGCTTCGCTGGCCGCGAGCGCCACGCGCGAGGCCAACATCCTGGCCTACAACGACGTCTTCCTGGTCCTGTCCGTACTCGCCGCCGCCAGCGCAGCATGGATCTTCCTGCACGCCGTGTGGCAGCATTTCTTCCCCGTCCCCCAGGCCGTGCCGGCGCCGCCGCCGCCCGGGGCGTCGCCACCACCCGAACCCGTCACCGACTGATATGCCCGAACCATCCACGTCTCCCGCCAGCCCACGTTCGCGCCGCATCCTGCTGAGCGCGCTCGCCTTCGGCGCCATCGCCCTGGCCGGCGTGCTGGTGGTGCTGTATGCCTGGAAGCTGCCGCCCTTCCGCACCACGCTGCAGAGTACCGAGAACGCCCTGGTGCGCGGGCAGGTGACCATCATCAGCCCGCAGCTGAGCGGCTACGTGGTGGAGGTGGCGGTGCAGGACTTCCAGACGGTGCGCAAGGGCGAACTGCTGGTGCGCATCGACGACCGCATCCCGACCCAGCGGCTGGAGCAGGCGCGTGCGGAACTGGCCACGCGCCGCGCCGCGCTCGAGAACTACGCGCAGACCAATCGCAGCGCCCAGGCCACGATCGCGCAGAACCAGGCGACGCTGGCTTCCAGCGAGGCTCAGGCGCGCCGCGCCGAGGCCGACCTGCGCCGGGTGGAGGAGCTGGCGGCCGACGGCTCGCTGTCGGCGCGCGAACGCGATGCCGCGCGCGCCGCCCGCGCCCAGGCGGTGGCGGCACGCGATCAGGCCAGGGCGGCGCTCGAGATCGCACGCCAGAACCTGCGTTCGGTGGGCGTGAGCCGCGCGTCGCTCGACGCCGCGGTGGCGAACGCCGAAGCGCAGGTGCGGCTGGCCGAGATCGAGCTGTCGAACACCCGCATCCTGGCGCCGCGCGACGGCCAGCTGGGGCAGGTGACGGTGCGCGAGGGCGCGTTCGTGAACGCCGGCGCCCAGCTCACGGCCCTGGTGCCGGAGCAGTTCTGGATCATCGCCAACATGAAGGAAACGCAGATGGCCGACGTGCGCCTGGGCCAGCCGGTGCGCTTCACGGTGGACGCGCTGAACAACGCCAGCCTGCGCGGCCACGTGGAGCGGATCGCGCCGGCTACCGGCTCCGAGTTCTCGGTGATCACGCCGGATAACGCGACCGGTAACTTCGTCAAGATCGCCCAGCGCATCCCGGTGCGGATCAGCATCGACCCGGACCAGCCGCTGGCCCGGCGCCTGCGGCCGGGCATGTCGGTGGTGGCCACGATCGACACGGCGTCCGCACGCAAGGATGCGCAATGAGGGCGGCCTGTCTCGCAGCGCTGCTGTTGGCCGGCTGCGCGATGACGCCCCAGCCGGCGCCCGCGCCAACCCTGCAGGTACCGCCCGCGTGGCGCACTGCGTCCACCCACGACGCTGCCGTCGCGCGCGAGTGGTGGAAGGCCTTCGGCGATCCGCAGCTGGACGCGCTGGTGCGGCGTGCGCTCGACAGCAATGGCGAGCTGCGCATCGCCCGTGCGCGCCTGCAGGAATACGCGGCGCGCGTGCGCGTTGCAGGCAGCGCGCAGCAGCCTTCTTTGAATTTTTCGTTTGCGCCGACGCGCGCCCGCGCCATCGGCCCGCTCGGCCAGCCGGTCGAGGTGACTTCGATCGTCGGTGCAGTGCAGGCGGCCTATGAGCTCGACCTGTTTGGACGCCTGGACAGCCTCACGCAGGCCGCGCGCTTCGAGTCCCTGTCGCAGGAAGCCGCGCTCGATGCGGCGGCGCTGTCGGTGGCGGCGAATACGGCGTCCGGGTATCTGAATCTGCTCGGCCTGGACGCCCAACTGAACCTGGCGCGTGAGACGCTGGCCTCGCGCGAGCGCTCGTTCGCGCTGGCGCGCCACCAGTTCGAGGTCGGCTACAGCTCGCGCCTGGAGATGTCGCAGGCCGAGGCCGAGCTGCACGCTACCCGCGGGGTGCTGCCGCAGCTGGAACGCGCGATCGCGCAGCAGGAACAGGCCCTGAATTTGCTGGTCGGTGAGAGCCCCGGCCCGGTGGCACGCGGACTGCCGCTGCCGGCGCTGCGCATGCCGGCGCCAGGCCCGGGCCTGCCGTCCGAACTCTTGCGGCGCCGTCCGGACATCGCACAGGCCGAGCGCGCGGTGGCCGCCAGTGACGCCAGCCTGGCGGCGGCGCGCGACCAGCTGCTGCCCTCGATCCGGCTGACGGCATCGCTCGGCGTGGAGGGCAACAGCGTGGCGCGCCTGCTGCGTTCCCCGGTCGAGCTGTGGAGCATCGGCGGCAGCGTTCTGGCGCCGCTGTTCGACGCCGGCCGCCTGCGCGCCCAGGCCGAGATCGCGGGAACGGCGCGCGACCGCGCCGTGTTCGCCTACGAGAACGTGGTGCGCGGCGCCTTTGCCGAGACCGAGAATGCGCTGGCCGCGATGGACGGACTGCGGCGCCAGTTGACGGAAGCCGAGGCGCGCCGCCTTGCCGCCAATGAGGTGCTGCGGGTGGCCCATAACCGCTACCGCAATGGCTATGCTTCCTACCTCGAGGAGCTGGACGCGCAGCGCAATGCTTTCAGCGCCGAGAACACGGTGCTGCAGCTGCGCGCCAGCCTGCTGGCGGCCCACGTCGACCTGTACCGCGCGCTGGGCGGCGGCTGGACGCCGGCATCATGAAGCGCGCGAGTTGCGCGACCTGCCTGCGTGCGCAGTCGGCCTGCATTTGCCGCTGGATCACGCGCGTCGAGGCACGTGCGGCGCTGCTGGTGCTGCAGCATCCGCTGGAGGTGAACAACGCCAAGAACAGCGCGCGCCTGCTGCACCTGAGCGTGGCAGGCAGCGTGCTGGCGGTGGGGGAGCGCTTCGATCCGGACCAGCTGTCCGCATTGCTGCATGCGGATGGGCGTGTGCCGGTGCTGCTGTATCCGGACACGCCGGGCGACGCCAACTTGCCGGCACCGCCTGCCCTCGAGCCCATCGACGCCGAGCGGCTGCGCCTGGTGGTGCTGGACGCGACCTGGCGCAAGAGCCGCAAGATGCTGTACCTGAACCCGGCCCTGCAAGGCCTGCCGCGGCTGGCGCTGCGCGAGGTCGCGCCGTCGAACTACCGGATTCGCAAGGCGCATGCGCCGCACCAGCTGTCCTCGCTGGAAGCGGCCGCGCTCGCGCTGGCCCAGCTGGAAGGAGAGGGCGAGGCGTTCAAGCCGCTGCTGGACGCCTTTGACGGCTTTGTGCGGCAACAAGCCGCCTTTATTCCCGCTGTAGCGGATGAATAGAATCGTCACGACGTGACCACGATGTCCTGAATCGACATGTGCACATCAGCGGACCACGTCGAAAAATTCCCACCAGCCCGATAAATCTTTGCGCCAGCGATCACATAGTGACCGAACAGAGCTATTAAATGGCACGAGTCTTAGTGTCCGCTTTCGACCCAGAGCAGACCTTGTCATTTCACGCTTCAGGCTTCGAAAACGGGTCAAGACTTGGGTGCTGAAGTCCAATTGGTCTGACGAGTCGATCATGAAGTTCCCACATCGTAGAACCTAAGCCACGCATAATATCGGTTCGCTCTGGTTCGCTCAGCTTATCGATGTCATGAGACAGGGCCACAAGTATTGCATTGGCGGACATGATTTTTTCCATCAATTCTTTAGCAGTACTGAAATCCATAGACGTCCTTGCTTTAAAGCCACTACACGTGAACAAATGTCCGCAATTGGCCGATAGCGGACCAAATCTATCATGGGCTAGTCGTCAAATTATCGTCCCGGACCATTCATTAGCAAAGCGTGCAGACTTCGGGTTCGTTCTTTCGTCTGCTCGGTTCTTCGAACGTTCGCATTTATAAACGCGCTGTCACCCCAGCATAGTCGGATGTTGAACTCGGCACATGCAAACTGTGCCTTCCAGTCAGCCTCGCGAAATGTCATCCACGATTTTTGAGCCGAAGCAAGCCTATCCAGGAAAACCGCGCTCTCAGCATACTTCTCAACGATACTCCAGTAGGTAGACTCCATCTCTTTCTCTGCAGCGACAAGGTCCTCGTATGCACAAGCATCCAGGTTAGGCTTGCTGCTTCCGCGATCACATCGAGGAAGTGCAGATGCTGACAAGTTACTGGCAAATAAAATACTGAGCAATATGAAAAATCTCAGTCCCCACCTTTTCATTGGGTTCACTCATCACCTCTAAAGTCTAGCGAATCAGGTCCGACGTTGGCCGTTTTCGGCCGTTCAGCGTATGTGCCTCTCGACCCTAAGCGGACGGTCCGACCAAATCAATCGGGCGGGCCAGTCGGAGAATCGTCACGTCAGGGTTCATGCTGTCGATAGGACCGGCTAGTTTTATTTATGCAATTCGTCCCACACAGCCGCCATGATGATGCCCGACGCATCATCTGGATGGCAAGGCTTGCCACAAGCCGACTCGAGAAGCTTCGTGTTGCCGCGCCAGAGACCGTAGTGGTTGCGGATGCCCGCTCCCCAGCTGTGGTGATATCGGATCAAGTCAGTTTTTTCCAACGCCTTAATGCGGTCGACTTCGGCGTCGGACATTGTCGATAGGATGTCCTTGACGGTCTCTTGCACAGTGGTCGGCCAATGCTTTGGGCCGAGCGGTTTGCTCGACGGCGCCTGGGCTAAAGCATGGCCAGTGAACATCATTACAACGGAGAGGACCGCGTAGGAATGGCAGGCGTTGGGTGATTTCATGATTGAAGAATTAAATGAACCCGAGCTGGGAAAATTCCGACAAGTAGCCTGATAAAGGATCAGAATACCAAGCGACGGCGTTTAGAAATGCGCAGTTTTCCACAGTTCAGATGTCCCCACTTTGGCCGATTGCGGACGTCCGTAAGCGAACAGTGTATGAGCGGAATTTTCATCAGAGCAAGTGACGTTTTAATCATCCGGTGAGAATCTTGTTCATCCAGTGGTGACTTTTCACTCTGCTCACCCGCGTGCTCTACTTGAAGCCTACGGGACAGCGGCGTACAATACTGTATAAATATACAGTATGGAGCCACCGTGCCCGATCGCAAACCCACCCAGCGCCAGTCCGTGGACGAGCAGCCCATGCTCGGCCCGCGTCCGCTCGCGCCGCATAAGGGGCGGGGTGCGGTGTCGAACGTGCAGGGCCGGTATGAAGTCAATGTCCGCGAAGAATTCGACGACGGTTGGGAGCGCGATGACGATGAGGCCGCCAGCATCAAGACCGTCGTCACCGACGAAGTCGCCAAGAGCATCCTCACCCGCAACACCTCGCCCGACATCCCCTTCAATGTCTCGTTGAATCCCTACAGGGGCTGCGAGCATGGCTGCATCTACTGTTTCGCGCGGCCGTCCCACAGCTATCTCGGCCTGTCGCCGGGGCTCGATTTCGAAAGCCGTTTATTCGCCAAGGTCAATGCAGTCGAGCTGCTGCGGCGCGAGCTGGCCAAGCCCGGCTACGTGCCCGAGCACATCGCCATCGGCGTCAACACCGACGCCTATCAACCCTGCGAGCGCGAACTGCGCCTGACGCGCCAGGTGCTGGAAGTGCTGCGCGAATGCCGGCATCCGGTCGGGCTGATCACCAAATCCTCGCTGATCGAACGCGACATCGACCTGATCGCGCCCATGGCCGAGCAGCGCCAGGCCTGCGCGGCCATTACCCTGACCACGCTCGACCCGGCCATTTCGCGCACCCTGGAACCGCGCGCGGCGGCGCCGGCACGCCGGTTGCGTACGATCCGCACCCTGACCGAGGCCGGCATCCCGGTGAGTGTGAGCGTGGCGCCCATCATTCCTTTCGTCACGGAGCCGGAGATCGAACGCATCCTGGAAGCGGCCCACGATGCCGGCGCCGTCGGCGCGCACTACACCGTGCTGCGCCTGCCCTGGGAAGTCAATCCGCTGTTCCAGGAATGGCTGCAAGCCCATTTCCCCGGCCGGGCGCAGCGGGTGATGAACCGCATTCGCGACCTGCGCGGCGGCAAGGACTACGACAGCGAGTTCGGCAAGCGCATGCAGGGGGAGGGCGTGTGGGCCGACCTGATACGCCAGCGTTTTACCAAGGCGGTCGACCGGCTCGGGATGGGCAACATTCGCGGACGCTTCGGCAGGCTCGATGGTTCGCAGTTCCGCAAGCCGCTGGTGGTGCCGGCTTCGGCACCGTCGTCCGTCAAAGGAGGCGGGAAGGCGGCGGGGCAGATGGACCTGTTTTAAGACCTAGCCCCGGCCGGCGCGAGGGACCTACTTCTTCTGGATCTTGTTGTGCACCTCGTTCACCATCATCACCCCGGCCGAGGCGAACAACTTGTGGTACTCGGCTTCCATCAGCCCGCTGATGATGACCGGGTCGGTGTCGACGAGGCGCTTGGCTTCCTCGATGTCGGGCGTGGCCATCACGAAGATGCCGCGGCGGCCTTCCTTGCCGTCCAGCGGGCCGGCCAGGGCCAGCTTCTTCTCGGCGGCGAGGCGGCCCATGTTGGCGAAGTGCCCCTCGAAGATTTTCGCGCGCTCGGCCTTGTCCTCGATTTTCTTCGGGCCGGTCTTCAGGATGACCAGCACGTAGCTGCGCATGCCGCGCTCGTCGGCGCCGAGCGACTTGGCCAGTGCGGCATCGTACTGCGGCGCCGGCTCGGCGGCCTTGGTTTGCGCGGTGGCCGGCCCCATCGCGAACAGCAGCGCACACCCCAACATGGTCAGCATTTTTCTGGACATTCCCGTTCTCCTGTTATGGCGCGCCCGCAGGCACGCGTATTGCAGGCAGCCCGCCTTGCGCGGCCCGCATCCCTGGCGATTCTAGCAAGCTTCTCGACGTCCGGGCCTGCCGTCAGACCCACAAACGATAGATCCAGAACGATTCGTCCTCGATGTAGCGGTCGGCGAATTCGGTCGGCGGAAATCCGCAGACCTGGCGGGTGACGCGGCTCAGGTGGGCCTGGTCCGAGAAACCCTCGTCCAGCGCCAGCGTGGCCCAGTCGAAGGGCTGGCCGTTCTCGTAGCGGTCGCGGGCGGCGAAGAACAGGCCTTCGGTGCGCGTCAGGCTTTGCCATTCGCGCAGCGAGCGCCCGCTGAAGGACTTGATGCGGCGCTCGACCTGGCGTGCGCTGTGGGTGCTGCGCCAGCCGTGCGCCTTCCAGGCCAGCCGCTGCACCCAGTGCCGCCCCATCTCGCGCAGCGAGGACCGCTCCAGCGGGCGCCCCTGCACGCTGCGCCAGCGCCGCCCGAGATGTTCTTCGAGCACGCGCAGGGCCGCCGCGTCGTCGGGCGCTTCCAGCAGGGCGAACAGGAAGGGCTGCCAGTCCGGCGCGAGCACCGTGTGCGCCGGCACGAAGCGGTCCTGCACCGCGGCGAGGTCGAGGCCGAACAGGGCCTGGGCCGCATCGGGCGGGAAACAGGCCATGTAGCCGCGGCCGCTCGTCGGGGACCAGGTCGCCAGCGGACGGGAAAAGCTGCCCGAGATCATCATGCGCGCGCCGAAAGGGCGCCAGCCGGCGTCGGGATCCACCAGGCCCATGTCCAGGTCGTGGAACCAGGACAGGGTCACGAGCGGCGAGGCGGGGAAGTGCGACAGCCGCTGCGGGTCGGACAGCACCAGGTGCCGGGTGTCGCGGCTGACCAGGGCCAGCAGCGCGCCCTGCAGCGCGGGCGGCGCCAGCAGCAGGCGGTCGATCGGATGCCCGCCCGCCGCGGCGGCGCGCGGGGCGCGGGCCTGCAACGGCGGGCAGCTTGACGTGGGCAGGAGGGTAGCGGCGCTGTCGGGGACCATGGTCTTGCAGTATAGGCAAGACCAGGACGCCTGTCGATGTCGTTTGGGTTCAAGACGCGAGCGGCGAAGCCGGGAAGAATGCAGGGCATGACGACCCCGACCTCGCCCCAATGCCCCTTCCAGGGCGGCGCCACGCCGCCGGCCAATCACCCCGACGGCGCCTGGCCGCCCGGCCCCCCGTCCGGCCTGACCGGATGGGGACTGATTGCGCGCATGGCGCGCGGCCTGCCTGCCGCGCTGCGCGCCTGGCGCAGCGACTACGGCAACCTGGTGCACCTGCGCATGTGGCCCGAGCACCAGCTGGTCGTGAGCGATCCGGCGCTGGTGCGCGAGCTGCTGGTGAACCACCATGACGCGCTGCTGCGCTGGGAGCGCGGTGTGCGCATCTTCGCCCAGACCCAGGGCCATAGCGTGATGATCGCGGAAGGCGCCGCCTGGCGTGCGAAACGCCAGGCGCTGCAGCCGGAGTTCGCGCCGCGTCCGGTGAAGGCCTTCGTCGATACCATCGCCGCGGCCACCGCGCGCGCGCTCGACGGCTGGACGGCCGCATCCGCCAGCCAGCCGATCGACAGCGCGCTGACCGCGCTCACCATGGACGTCATCATGCGCATGATGTTTTCCAGCGAGATCGGGGAAGACGCACGCGCGGCCGAAGCGGCGGTGCACGAGGCGCTCGTGATCGGCAACGCCGAGATGTACTGGCCGGCCAGCTGGCCGGACTGGATGCCCTGGAAGCGCCGCAAGCGTGCGATGCTGGCCACCCTGAAGGGCCTGATCGCGCGCCACGTGGAAGCGCGCCTCGCCCTGCCGGTCGAGGAGTGGCCGTCCGACCTGCTGGACCGCCTGCTGCGGCTGCACCGCGCCGACCCGGCCGCCTGGCCCTTGTCTGCGGTGCGCGACGAATGCATGACCGCCTTCCTGGCGGGCCACGAGACCACCGCCGCTACGCTGGCGTGGTGGGCCTGGTGCATGGCGGCCAATCCGGAGGCGCAGGAGAGCGCGCGGCGCGAAGTACGGTCCGTGCTGGGGGACAGGGCGCCGGGTGAGGCCGACCTGCCCGCGCTCGGCTACCTGGCGCAGACGCTCAATGAAACCCTGCGCCTGTACCCGTCCGCGCCGATCCTGATGAGCCGGCGCTCGACCCGCGAGATCGTGCTGGACGGCTGGACGGTGCCGGCGCGGACCATGTTCATGGTGCCGATCTTCCTGCTGCACGAGGATGCGCGCAGTTTTCCCGAGCCGCAGGCCTTCCGGCCGGAGCGCTTCGCCCCGGGTGCGCCGCCGATCCCGCGCGGCGCCTTCCTGCCTTTCGGGGCCGGGCCGCGCGTCTGTCTCGGCCAGCACCTGGCGCTGGCCGAGCTGACCGTGATCGCCGCCATGATCCTGCAGCGCTACACGCTGTCGGTGCCGGAAGGGCAGGGCGCGCCGGAGGCGGTGCAGAACATCTCGCTGCGGCCGCGGGCGCCGCTGCACCTGACGCTCACGCGGTGCTGATGCGTGGCGGGCCTCCCGCTCAATCCGCGGGGCTGGACGGCGCCGCCGCTTGCGCGATGAGCTCGGCGAGGTGGCGCTCGATTGCGTGCACGTGTTCGTCATGCTTGCCGAGCTCGCGCAGGGCCCGGGCCAGCGCCAGCAGGTATTCGCTGTTCGGGCCGCTCGGACCGCGCGCGGTGGCGATCTGGCGGGCGATGTCGCGCTCGCTGGCCGGACCGAGGAAGGCCGCATTCTCGTGGGTCGCGATGTAGACGATGCCTTCGGCGGCGCCGCCGCCCTCGAAGGCGATCTCGGTGGCCAGGCGCAGGTAGCCGTTTTTCTCGCGGTGGTCGAGGTGGGCGAATTCTTCCGGCGTGACCAGGTAGGCCATGCCGTGGCAGGTGACGCCCGCGTCCGGCACCAGGGTCACGACGCGCCCCGGGGCTTGTTCGGTGCCGCGGTGGTCGTGCGAACCCTGCCAGAAGCGGCGGCTCCAGCCCCGGATGCTGGCGGCACGGCGTTCGATGAAGGGGAAGTCGGCCTTGAAGATCAGGGAGCCGTAGCCGAACAGCCAGACGCTGGCGTGGCTGTCGAAGCGGTCCATCAGGCGGTTGATCTCGATGGTGTTCAGGGACATCTGCGAATTGTAGCGCGGCCGCTAGTCCTTTGCTGTCGTGACGAACTGTTCCAGGAAACCGATGAGGCTTTCCGCCGCCGGCGACAGCGAGCGTCCCGGACGCGTATAGATGAAGAAGCGGCGGCTCAGGACCGGCGCTTCCAGCGGGCGCATCACGAGGCCGTACAGCGCGGCCAGCGGCGCCGCGTAGGGCATGCACACCGTCACCCCGAGCCCGGTGGCGGCCATGGCCAGGGCCGTGGTCATGAAGGTGACTTCGTTGGCCGGCCTCACCGGGACCTCGCGCAGGGAGGCGTGGACGTCGTCGAGCAGGCGCTCGGTGAACTGGCCCCGCAGCGAGATCAGCGGATAGCGCGCGACGTCCTTCCAGCTGATGCGCTCCCGTCCTTCCAGCTCGTGACCCTTGGGGAAGACCAGCGCGAAGGGCATCTCGAACAGCAGCTGCGCATCGAGCGGCGGGGCCGGTTCGCGCTCCGGGCCGATGCCGAAGTCGGCCTCGCCCGATAGTACCCGCGCGATCACGCTTTCCACCGCCGTGTCGCCCAGCCGCACTTCGATCTCGGGGTGGAGCGCGCGGTAGGCTGCGATCGCCTGCGGCATCAGGGTGCAGGACAGCAACTGGGGCGCGGCGATGCGCACGATGCCTTTTTTTAGCTGGGTGTGGTCGGCGACGTTGGCCAGGGCGCCGTCGAGATCGTCGATCATCTGGCTGAACAGCGGGTAGAGCTCGCGCCCGATGTCGGTGAGCAGGGCGCGGCGGGTGCTGCGGTCGACGACCTTGGCGCCCAGGGTCTGTTCGAGCTCCTTGATCAAACCCGAGAGCGCGGATTGCGTCACATGCATGCTTTGGGCGGCGAGCGTAAAGTTACCCGTCTTGGCCAGGGCCACGAACGCGCGCATCTGGCGCAAAGTTGGATTCATAAGCTTATCTAATAAATCGGGCGAAAAATACTGTTTGAATGATAGTAGGTTTTGCTCTCTAATGGCGAAGAGTCATTATTTTGCAAAGGGAACCCCATGAAACTCGCCACCCTCAAGACCGGCGGCCGCGACGGCACGCTGGTCGTCGTCAGCCGCGACCTGGTCACTTGCCAGGCCGTCCCCAAGATCGCCCGCACCCTGCAGTGCGCGCTGGACAACTGGGAAGAAGTGGCGCCGCAGCTGAAGAAGGTGTACGAGCGCCTGAACGCCGGCACCGCCGACAAGGCCGAGTCCTTCATCGAGGAAGAATGCCACTCGCCGCTGCCGCGCGCCTACCAGTGGTGCGACGGTTCGGCCTACATCAACCACGTCGAGCTGGTGCGCAAGGCGCGCAATGCCGAGGTGCCGGAATCTTTCTATTCAGACCCGCTGATGTACCAGGGCGGCTCCGACTCCTTCGTCGGCCCCTGCGACCCGATCGCGGTGCTGTCGGAAGCGTGGGGCGTGGACCTGGAAGCCGAGGTGGCGGTGGTGACCGGCGACGTGCCGATGGGGGCCTCTAGCGAAGAGGCGGCCGCGGCGATCCGCCTGGTGATGCTGGTCAACGACGTCTCGCTGCGCAACCTGATCCCGAACGAGCTGGCCAAGGGTTTCGGCTTCTACCAGTCCAAGCCGGCCAGCGCCTTTGCGCCGGTGGCGGTGACGCCGGATGAGTTGGGCGAGGCCTGGGTGGATTCCAAGCTGCACCTGCCGCTGCTGGTGACCCTCAACGACCAGCCCTTCGGCCGTCCGAATGCGGGCGAGGACATGACCTTCAGCTTCGCCCAGCTGGTGGCGCATGCGGCCAAGACGCGTGAACTGGGCGCGGGCAGCATCATCGGCTCGGGCACGGTGTCGAACAAGCAGGGCAGCCTGCATGGCTCGAGCATCGCCAACGGTGGTGTCGGCTATTGCTGCCTGGCCGAGGTGCGCATGTACGAGACGATTGAACAGGGCAAGCCGGCGACGCCCTACCTGGCGTATGGTGACACCGTGCGCATCGAAATGGTCGACAAGGACGGCGCCAGCATCTTCGGCGCGATCGACCAGGAGGTCGCACGCTATCACAGGAGGCAGGCATGAAGCTCTACACCTATTTCCGCAGCTCGGCCGCATACCGGGTGCGCATTGCCCTGAACCTGAAAGGGCTGGACTACGAGGCGGTGCCGGTGCACCTGCTGCGCGACGGCGGCCAGCACCTGCTGGACCCCTACCTGGAAGTCAATCCGAGCGGCCTGGTGCCGGCCCTGGAGGACGATGCCATCGTCCTGAGCCAGTCGATGGCGATCATCGAGTACCTCGAAGAGGTGCACCCGATGGTGCCGCTGCTGCCCAGGGATGCGGTCGGACGGGCGCGCGTGCGCGAGCTGGCGCAGATCATCGCCTGCGACATCCACCCGATCTGCAACCTGCGCGTGCTGAAGTACCTGGTGAAGCACCTGGGGCAGCCGGAAGAAGCCAAGACCGACTGGTACCGCCACTGGGTCATCGAAGGCATGCGCTCGCTGGAAGCCCACCTGGCGCGCAACCCGGGCACCGGCAGCTTCTGCCACGGCGACACGCCGACCATCGCCGACTGCTTCCTGGTGCCGCAGGTGTTCAATGCGAAGCGCTTCGATATCGACGTGACGGCGTATCCGACCATCGCGCGCATCAATGACTTGTGTGTGGATTTGCCGGCGTTTAAGGCGGCGCATCCGAGTCAGCAGCTGGACGCGGAGTAATTGAAGCGGTGGGCGGCTGGGCCGCCTACCCTGAGCCCATCCTTTCAATGCCGCGTCTCTGACCGGTCCGGCTCCGACGGCGACGAAATCTCATCCAGTGCCTGGTCGGCCGACCCCTGCGACTTGGTCGCGATATCCCCCAGCGACACGATGCCCACCAGCTGCTTCGACTGCTCGTCGATCACCGGCACCCGGCGGATCTGCACGTCGCCCATCTTGTCCAGCACTTCGCCGACATCCTGGTTGCTGTAGCAGGTGCGCACATCGGTGCTCATCACGTCGCCGACGAAGCACTGGTCCGGCGACTGCCCGGCGGCCACCGAACGCACGGTGATGTCGCGGTCGGTGATCATGCCCACCAGGCGCTCGCCGTCGCACACGGGGATCGCGCCGACGTTCAGGTCATCCATCATCTGGGCCGCGCGCTGCACGGTTTCCTTCGGAGAGATCGTTTGGACGTCGGGCGTCATCACTTCACGAATCGTTTGCATGCTTCCTCCTGCTTGTTGGTGATTGGCCCGGGATCGGGCAGTGGGAAAATCATGCCTTGAATTGCCAAAAGCGGACGCTAGATTGACGGTGGGAATGCAGTCTGGCTGCGCTACAATCCCGCCTCCCCACGAATGCTAATCGCCATGTCCAAGCACCCGATTCCAGCCCCCCTCATCGCCGCCCTCGGCCGCGCCGACGCCTCCTGGCGCCCGGTCCTCGAAGCCGGCCTGCAGGCGGTCGCCGCTGCCGATCCCGCCTACCTGCCGGCGCTGGCCGTCGACGACTACCTGCCCACCGAAGGCCGCATCTTCGCCGCCTTTTCCCAGCCGCTGGACAAGGTGAAGCACGTGCTGGTGGGGGAGGGGCCTTACCCGCGCGCCGAGAGCGCGACCGGGGTGTGTTTCATGGACGGGGCGGTGGGCGCGCTGTGGTCGGAGACCGGACTGTCGAAGCCGGTCAACCGAGCCACCTCGCTGCGCAACTTCATGAAGATGCTGCTGGTGGCAAACGGTCAGCTGCAAGCGGAGGACACCGGCGGCAGCGCCATGGTGCCGGTCGCACAGGCAGCCCGCACGAATGGTTCGATCCAGACCCTGGCCCAGCTGCAGGACAATCTGCTCGGCCACGGCTTCCTGCTGCTGAATGCGGCGCTGGTGTTCCGCAAGCACGTGCCGCCCGCTATTGACGCCCGTGCCTGGCTGCCTTTCCTGCAGACGGTGCTGGCGGCGCTGGCGAACCAGCCGCAACCGCCGACGCTGGTGCTGTGGGGAAAGATTGCCGAGCAGTTAAAGAAATTGCCGGAGGCGGGGCGGCTGCCGCAGATCCATGCCGAGCATCCCTACAACCTCTCGTTCATCCAGCACAGGGGGATGCAGGAGCTGTTCGGGCCGATGGAATTGTTGCGACTGCGATAAGGTTGCCTGGAGGCGCGGGCACCATGCGGTTTTGGGGGCCTCCAAGACAAGCCAGTCAGGATTTGCTATACTTGACTAAATCGATCAACTAATCGGCTTATCCAGACAGCAGCACTCGACAGAATTGATTGTTGCGCTGCACCGAGGGGTTGAAAAGAGGCAATACTTATTTAGAGCAAGATTTTACATTAACCGGGGTTGTGATGCGTCTGACCACCAAAGGCCGTTTTGCTGTTACCGCGATGATCGACCTCGCCCTGCGTCAGGGTAATGGTCCGGTCACGCTGTCGGGCATCAGCCAGCGCCAGGCCATTTCGCTGTCCTACCTGGAACAACTGTTCGGCAAGCTGCGCCGCCACGAGATCGTCGAGTCGATCCGCGGTCCCGGCGGCGGCTACAGCCTGGCCCGTCCTGCCGACAAGGTGACGGTGGCCGACATCATCATCGCGGTCGACGAGCCGCTCGATGCCACCCAGTGTGGCGGTAAAGAAAATTGTCACGGCGCCGACGCTGCTTCCGGCACCCGTTGCATGACCCACGAGCTGTGGACCACGCTGAACGCCAAGATGGTCGACTACCTCGATTCGGTCTCGCTGCAAGACCTGGTCGACCAGCAGAAGCAGAAAGAACAGAACGTCGTGGTGGTGCACCGCACCCCCGCAGCCGCCAATATTGAAACCGGAGTGAACTGATGAACGCGCCCTTGGACAAAAAAATCGAGCAGAGCTTCGTGACTGCGCCGCATTTCCCGATCTACATGGATTACTCGGCGACCACGCCGATCGATCCGCGCGTCGCCGACAAGATGATTCCCTACCTGCGCGAGCAGTTCGGTAATCCGGCATCGCGCAGCCACATGTACGGCTGGAGCGCGGAAGCGGCGGTCGAGGAAGCGCGCGCCAACGTGGCGGCCCTGGTCGGCGCCGATCCGCGCGAAATCATCTGGACCTCGGGCGCGACCGAATCGAACAACCTGGCCCTGAAGGGCGCCGCCCAGTTCTACAAGACCAAGGGCAAGCACATCATCACCGTCAAGACCGAGCACAAGGCGGTGCTGGACACCGTGCGCGAACTGGAGCGCCAGGGCTTCGAGGCGACCTACCTCGAGCCGCAGGACAACGGCCTGATCACGCTGGCCCAGCTGGAAGCCGCGATCCGTCCGGACACCATCCTGGTCTCGGTCATGCTGGTGAATAACGAGATCGGCGTCATCCAGCCGATCGACGAGATCGGCGAACTGTGCCGCTCGAAGGGCATCATCTTCCATTGCGACGCGGCGCAAGCCACCGGCAAGGTCGAGATCAACCTGGAAAAGACCAAGTGCGACCTGATGACCTTCACCGCGCACAAGACTTATGGTCCGAAGGGCGTCGGCGCCCTGTACGTGCGCCGCAAGCCGCGCGTGCGCCTGGAAGCGCAGATGCACGGCGGCGGCCATGAGCGCGGCCTGCGTTCGGGCACGCTGCCGACCCACCAGATCGTCGGCATGGGCGAAGCCTTCCGCATCGCCAAGGAAGAGATGAACAGCGAGCTGGAACGCGTGAAGGCGCTGCGCGACCGCCTGGCCAAGGGCCTGCTGGAGATCGAAGAGGTCTACATCAACGGCGACATGGACCAGCGCGTGCCGCACAACCTGAACGTCTCGTTCAACTACGTCGAGGGCGAGTCGCTGATCATGGCGATCAAGGACATCGCCGTGTCGTCCGGTTCGGCCTGCACCTCGGCCTCGCTGGAACCATCCTACGTGCTGCGCGCCCTGGGCCGCAGCGACGAGCTGGCGCACAGCTCGATCCGCTTCACCATCGGCCGCTTCACGACCGAGCAGGACATCGACTTTGCCGTCGAGCTGCTGAAGTCGAAGGTCGGCAAACTGCGCGAACTGTCGCCGCTGTGGGACATGTTCAAGGAAGGGATTGATCTCAATTCCATCCAATGGGCAGCCCACTAATTACAGAATTTCAAGGAGTATCACCATGGCATATTCGGACAAAGTACTGGACCACTACGAAAACCCGCGCAACGTCGGCGCCTTCGACAAGGGCGATGATGCGGTGGGCACCGGCATGGTCGGCGCACCGGCCTGCGGCGACGTGATGAAGCTGCAGATCAAGGTCAACGAGCAAGGCCTGATCGAAGACGCGAAGTTCAAGACCTATGGCTGCGGTTCGGCCATCGCATCGAGCTCGCTCGTGACCGAATGGGTCAAGGGCAAGTCGCTGGACGAGGCGCTGTCGATCAAGAACACCCAGATCGCGGAAGAACTGGCGCTGCCGCCGGTGAAGATCCACTGCTCGATCCTGGCGGAAGACGCGATCAAGGCCGCCGTGGCCGATTACAAGAGCAAGCACGCCGCGAAGGCGTAACGAGTAAGCTAGATTGGAGCAAGCGTAATGGCAATCACCCTGACTGAAAAAGCCGCGAAGCACGTCAACCGTTACCTCGAACGCCGGGGCAAGGGCATCGGCTTGCGCTTCGGTGTGCGCACGACCGGCTGCTCCGGCCTGGCCTACAAGCTCGAGTACGTCGACGAAGCCTCGAACGAAGACAATGTCTTCGAATCGCATGGCGTGAAGGTCTTCGTCGACCCGAAAAGCCTGCCCTACATCGACGGTACTGAGCTGGACTTCGCCCGCGAAGGCCTGAACGAGGGCTTCCGCTTCAACAACCCGAACGTCAAGGACAACTGCGGCTGCGGCGAAAGCTTCCGTATCTAACGCATGAAGCAGACCCACTTCGAGCTGTTCCAGCTGCCGGCCACCTTCGCGGTCGACGGCGACGCGCTGGACGCGGCCTACCGCGAGATCCAGGGCCGCGTGCACCCGGACCGCTTCGTGAGCGCGACCGACGCCGAGAAGCGCGTGGCGATGCAGTGGGCGACGCGCGCCAACGAGGCCTACCAGACCCTGCGCAATCCGCAGAAGCGGGCGCAGTACCTCTGCGAGATCAATGGCGTCGACCTGCAGACCGAGTCGAATACCGCGATGCCCGCAAGCTTCCTGATGCAGCAGATGGAATGGCGCGAAGCGCTCGACGATGCGCGCGCGGCGAAGGATGCGGCTGCGCTGGACGATCTCGACGCGCAGGTGCGCCGTGAACGCAAGGGCATGCTGGAGCAGGTCGGCAAGCAGCTCGACGCCGGCGATTATCAGGGCGCCGCGCAGGGCGTGCGCGCCATGATGTTCCTCGATAAGTTCGGTGAAGAGGTACAGTACGCGTTCGAAGCACTCGACGCGTAGTGGATATCGCATGGGGCCGGGGTCGTTTGTGTCGATGGCACAAACGACCCCGGCCACTTGGCAGCACAGAAAACGCAGCACATAAAAACAAGCAGGTAACACGACAATGGCACTACTCCAAATCGCCGAACCCGGCATGTCCACCGCCCCGCACCAGCACCGCCTGGCGGTCGGCATCGACCTGGGCACCACCAACTCGCTGGTTGCCACCGTCCGCAGCGGCAGCCCGGAAGTGCTGAGCGACGAGGACGGCCGTCCGCTGCTGCCATCGGTCGTGCGCTACCTCCCCAACGGCAATGCCAACATCGGCTACAAGGCCCAGGCGCACCAGACCACCGACCCGAAGAACACGGTGGTGTCGGTCAAGCGCTTCATGGGCCGCGGCCTGAAGGACATCGCCCACGCCGAGAACCTGCCCTACGACTTCGTCGACGCTCCCGGCATGGTCCAGATCAACACGGTCGCCGGCGTAAAGAGCCCGGTCGAGACCTCGGCCCAGATCCTGGCGACGCTGCGCCAGCGCGCCGAAGACGCGCTCGGCGACGACCTGGTCGGCGCGGTCATCACGGTGCCGGCCTATTTCGACGACGCCCAGCGCCAGGCCACCAAGGATGCGGCCCAGCTGGCCGGCATCAACGTGCTGCGCCTGCTGTCCGAGCCGACCGCCGCCGCCATCGCCTATGGCCTCGACCACGGCAAGGAAGGCGTCTACGCGGTCTACGACCTCGGCGGCGGGACCTTCGACATCTCGATCCTCAAGCTTTCCAAGGGCGTGTTCGAAGTCCTGTCCACCGGCGGCGATTCGGCCCTGGGCGGCGACGACTTCGACCACCGCCTGTTCTGCTGGATCACCGAGCAGGCCAAGCTGGCGCCGCTGTCCGAGCAGGACACGGCGACCCTGATGGTCAAGGCGCGCCAGGCCAAGGAACTGCTGTCGACCAATGAAGAAACCACCGTCGAAGCGATCCTGAGGTCGGGCGAGATCGTGCAGGTGACCATCAAGGCGCACACCTTCGCCGAGATCACCAAGCACCTGGTCGGCAAGACCATGAATGCGATCCGCAAGGCGATGCGCGACGCCGACGTGAGCGTCGAGGACGTCGACGGCGTCGTGATGGTCGGCGGCGCCACCCGCATGCCGCACGTGCGCCGCGCCGTGTCCGAGTTCTTCCACACCATCCCGCACGCGAACATCGACCCGGACAAGGTGGTGGCGCTGGGCGCCGCCATCCAGGCCAACCTGCTGGCCGGTAACCGCGCCGAAGGCGACGACTGGCTGCTGCTGGACGTGACCCCGCTGTCGCTCGGCATCGAGACCATGGGCGGCCTGGTCGAGAAGATCATCCCGCGCAATTCCACCATCCCGTGCGCCCGCGCGCAGGAATTCACCACCTTCAAGGATGGCCAGACCGCGCTGGCGGTGCACGTGGTGCAGGGCGAGCGCGAACTGGTGTCGGACTGCCGTTCGCTGGCGCGCTTCGAGCTGCGCGGCATTCCGCCGATGGCGGCCGGCGCGGCGCGCATCCGCGTGACCTACCAGGTCGACGCCGATGGCCTGCTGTCGGTGTCGGCACGCGAGACCCGCTCCGGCGTCGAAGCCTCGATCACCGTCAAGCCGTCCTACGGCCTGGGCGACGACGAGGTGGCGCGCATGCTGCAGGATTCCTATAGTTCGGCCCAGGGCGACATGCAGATGCGCGCCCTGCGCGAAGAGCAGGTCGAGGCCGAGCGCATCCTGCTGGCGACCCAGTCGGCGCTGGATGCCGATACGGAGCTGCTGAGCGACGCCGAGCAGGATGATGTGGCGAAACTGGTGCACGGCGTGCGCGATGCGATCCACCGCTCGAACGACACCTCGCTGGAAGCAGGGCAACGCCAGGATGCCCTGCACGCGGCGGTGCAGGCGCTGGCCAAGGGTACGGAAGAATTCGCGGCACGCCGGATGGACAAGAGCGTGCGCAAGGTCCTGGCGGGCAAGTCGCTGGACGAGGTCTAAGCCTTATCTATACGTTGTGTGGGCGGGTCTCCCGCCCACACAACGAAAACAACCATCGAGGTAATCAGTGCCACAAATCGTCATCCTCCCTCATCCGGTCTTCTGCCCTGACGGCGCCGTGCTGGAATCCCCGGCCGGCAAGTCGATCTGCGACGTCCTGCTGGAAAACGACATCGAGATCGAACACGCCTGCGACCGCGTCTGCGCCTGCACCACCTGCCACGTGATCGTGCGCGAAGGCTTCGACTCGCTGAACGAGCAGGAAGAAAAAGAAGAAGACATGCTCGACAAGGCCTGGGGCCTGGAGCCGAACTCGCGCCTGTCCTGCCAGGCGATCGTCGCCGACGAAGACCTGGTCGTCGAGATCCCGAAGTACACCATCAACCACGCAGCAGAGAAAAACCACTGAGCAGGAGCCTGCCATGAAGTGGACCGACGTCTCGGCGATCGCCGAGACCCTCTACGAGAAGTACCCGGACGTCGACCCCGCCACCGTGCGCTTCGTCGACCTGCACAACTGGGTCGTCGAGCTCGACGGCTTCAGCGACGACCGCAGCCGCGGCGGCGAACGGGTACTGGAAGCCATTCAGGCAGCATGGATCGATGAAGCACGCTAAGCACACCCCCAAACCAACGGCAGCGCCGGAACTCCCACCCGAGGTCCGCCCCGGCCAGTCGATCGAGCTGCTGAAGGAACTGCACATCCTCACGCGCGACGGCAAGCTGAACCAGGACAGCCGCCGCAAGCTGAAGCAGGTCTACCACCTGTACAACTTCATCGAGCCGCTGCTGCAGGACGTGCGCGAGCAGAAGCCGGGCGTGACCCTGGTCGACCACGGCGCCGGCAAGTCCTACCTCGGCTTCATCCTGTACGACCTGTTCTTCAAGGGCCTGGACGACGGCGCGCACATCTATGGCATCGAGACGCGCGAAGAGCTGGTCCAGAAGTCGACCGAGCTGGCCGCGCGCCTGGGCTTCACGGGCATGTCCTTCCTGCCGCTGTCGGTGGCGGAGTCGACAAGCTCCGACAAGCTGCCGCCGACCATCGACATCGTCACCGCACTGCACGCCTGCAACACGGCCACCGACGACGCCATCGACTTCGCCCTCAAGAAAAAGGCGAAGCACATGGTGCTGGTGCCCTGCTGCCAGGCCGAAGTCGCGACCGTCCTGCGCAAGAACAAGGGCAAGGACCTGGGCCGCAACGCGCTGACCGAAATCTGGCGCCACCCGATCCACACCCGCGAATTCGGCAGCCAGGTCACCAACGTGCTGCGCTGCCTGCAGCTGGAAGCGCACGGCTACCAGGTGACCGTCACCGAGCTGGTGGGCTGGGAGCACTCGATGAAGAACGAACTCATCGTCGCGACCTACAAGAACCTGCCGCGCCGCCGGCCGTCTGAGCGCCTTCAGGAAGTGATGGCCGAACTTGGCCTCACTGAGATGAAGGGGCGTTTCTATACCCCTGTCACAGCAGACTGAGAGCGAATATGAGCAAGCAGCACTGGATCGACCTGCGCAGCGACACCGTCACCCAACCCTCCGACGCGATGCGCGCCGTGATGGCGTCGGCGGAAGTCGGCGACGACGTGTACGGCGACGACCCCTCGGTCAACCGCCTGCAGGACTATGCCGCCGAGCTGTTCGGCTACGAGGCCGGCCTGTTCGCGCCCTCGGGCACCCAGACCAATTTGATCGCCCTGATGACGCACTGCGGCCGCGGCGACGAGTACCTGGTCGGCCAGGAAGCCCACACCTACAAGTACGAAGGCGGCGGCGCCGCGGTGCTGGGTTCGATCCAACCGCAGCCGATCGCCAACCAGCCGGACGGCTCGATCGCCCTGGGCGACATCGAGGCCTACATCAAGCCCGACGACATGCACTTCGCGCGTACCCGCCTGCTGGCGCTGGAAAACACCATCGGCGGCCGCGTGCTGCCGCAGGATTACGTCAAGGCGGCGACCAGCCTCGCGCACAGCAAAGGCCTGGCCACCCACCTCGACGGCGCCCGCATCTGCAATGCCGCCGTCAAGAACGGCATCAGCCTGCGCGAAGCCGTGCAAGGCTTCGATACCGTCTCGGTCTGCCTGTCGAAGGGCCTGGGTGCGCCGGTCGGCTCCGTGCTGCTGGGACCCAAGGCCTTCATCGAGCAGGGCAAGCGCTGGCGCAAGATGCTGGGTGGCGGCATGCGCCAGGCCGGCGTGCTGGCCGCGGCCGCGCAGTATGCGCTCGAGCACAACGTGGAGCGCCTGGCCGAGGACCATGCCAACGCCGCCGCGCTGGCACAAGGCCTGTCGCAGATCGCCGCCTTGAAGGTCGGCAGCCCGCAGACCAATATTTTCTGGATGGATGTCCCGGCCGCCGCCTGCGAGCCGCTGCGCCAGCACCTGGCCCGCGCGCACATCCGCGCCTCGATCGGCCCGCGCACCCGCCTGGTGACCCACCTGGACGTGTGCGCCGCCGACGTGACCCGCACCGTCGAGGTGTTCCAGGCCTTCTTCGCCGACTGGCGGTCCTGATGGCGGCTGACATGAAGGAAGACGGCATCCGCCTGGCCAAGCGCGTCGCGGCGCAACTGGGCTGCTCGCGCGCCGAAGCGGAGCGCTATATCGCCGGCGGCGGCGTCAGCGTCGACGGCCAGGTCGTCGAGGACCCGGCCAGCCGCGTGCTGCCCTCGCAGGACGTGCGCGTGCTGCCGGGCGCCTCGAGCGAGGAAGCGCCGCCGGTCACCATCCTGCTGTACAAGCCGGCCGGGATTAACTCGGGTGTCGGCGCGCGCGGCGAGCCGGCCCTGGACTGCCTGCTGCCGGAAGCCCAGGCGCAGGGCCACGGACAGCCGCGCTTCCTCAAGCGCCACCTGCACAAGCTGACCCTGACCTCGCCGCTGGAGACGGATGCGAGCGGGCTGGTGGTCTTCACCCAGGACTTCCGGGTGGTGCGCAAGCTGGTGGACGACGCCGCGCGCGTGGAGCAGGAGTACATCGTCGACGTCACCGGTTCCATCAAGGAAGGCGGACTGGCGCTGCTGAATCACGGCCTCGGCTTCAGCGGCAAGCCGATCGCACCGATGAAGGTCAGCTGGCAGAACGAGCACCGGCTGCGCTTCGCGCTGAAGGACGTGCGCCCAGGGCTGATCGATCACATGTGCCGCGAGGTCGGGCTGGAGATCGTCGAGATGCGCCGCATCCGCATCGGGCGCGTGCCGATGGCGGGTCTGCAGGCGGGGCAGTGGCGCTATCTGCTCGACTACGAGCGCTTCTAGTCCGACCTGCCGGAGGCGGTTTTCTTCGGGAGTGCGATCAGGCGGGTGCCGGCCAGGCGGTCGTGCAGGAACTGCCGATCCTTGTCGAACAGTGCCGTCATGGCCCAGGCCACGATTCCGACCACGAAGGCCACTGCAATCTGTCCCTTGCCGTGCAGCCCGAAGGCCCAGCACGCGCCCAAGGCCGGCAGGAACCAGCCCCAGGCCAGCAGGAAGCGCAGGGCGGCCGTCCTGAACGGCAGCTGGTGGTGCCCGGGTTGGACCACCTTGATGCGCCAGGTCTTCATGGCCAGCGTATGTCCGGTGTTCATCCAGCACCAGGTGAAGTAGGCTCCCGTCACCAGGAACAGCCAGGCTTTCATCCCTTCCTTGGCCAGCGGGTGCTGGCTGTTCAGGGTCACCAGCATGTAGAAGGCGATCGCCAGCATCTCCACCGAGACCAGCAGCAGCGCTTCGTAGAGCATCACGGTGACGCGGCGCAGGATGGTCGGGGTGGCGACCGGTGCGGACTTAGTTGCTGGCGTTGCTTGGGTTGCTGGCATTCGGAGCGGACTGGGCGGCAGGTGAAGGGGCGGCAGGCGCCGCAGCCGCTGGAGCGGCGGCAGGCGGCGCCGACGTGATCGTGGTCGGTACGGTGGCGGCGCCGGCCGCGCTTGCCGGCGTCGGCAGGATGCAGGCGGTGCCGCGGCGCGTGGCGCCCGGCGGGCAGCTGGTCGGCGTGTCGATGATCGGCGAATGCGGCAGGGAGGGCGCGCCCTGGGACGTGCCCGAGCGTGCCAGCCGGCGCTTTTCTTCCTCGGACAGCTGCTTGTAGCTCTCCCAGGTAGCGGTCTTCTGGCCCGGCGCCAGTTTGCGGGTCTTGCTGTAGTTTTCGCGCGCGAGATTGCGCTGGGCCGGCGTCAGGCGCATCCACTGGCGCATGCGCTCGTGCACGCGCTGCTGCTCGGCCGGGTTCATCGAGGCGAAACGCTGCGACATCTCGAGCCAGCGGCGCTTGCGCATGCCGTCCATGCCGTCCCATTCGGGCTGCAGAGGTTTGAGTGCACGCTGCTGGTTACGGGTCAGTTCGCGCCAGAGCGGCTTGTCGAGGGTCTTGGCGGGCGGCTTGGCGCCGGCTGCGATGGTGGGAGGCGCGCCTGCGCCGCGGGCGGCGGGCGCCGTCGATTCGGATTTGTTGTAGACCGCCCAGGTCGCGGCCCCGGCAATCAAGACCGCGGCCGCAGTTGCAACGACGGCGATGCGGGGCTTCGGCGCGGTTTTCGTCATTGCTGGCGCTGTTGCGACTCCACATAGGCATTGAAGCCATGGTCGAGGTAGGCGGTCAGCGGCAGTTCGTCGGCCAGCACGGCGGCGTCGATCTCGGCCATCGCGGCGAGGCGCTGCTGCTGCTCGTACTGGTAGACGCCGCCCATGCCGATGACCAGGGCCAGCATCGGCGCCGCCACGGCGATCCGCGCGAGAGCCGGGCCGCTGAACAAGGCCTTGATGTCGAACAAGGGGCGCTTGGCCTGCGGAGCCTGGCGGGGCGCGTCAGCTTTCTTGCGTGACAAGGCGAGCGCGCGCGCCGCAGCCAGCCGCTCGGTCGTCGAAACCGGCAGCGCGTCGAGGTTCTCGTTCAGGGCATGGCGTAGCTTGTACGCCAGGTTGATGTCGTCCGTGTTCATAGCTTGATTCCCTTGGCCTTGAGCGCCTCGGCGAGGGCGTGGGTCGCGCGCGAGCAGTGTGTCTTGACGCTTCCCTCGGAACAACCCATCGCTTCGGCCGTCTCGGCCACGTCCATATCCTGCCAGTAACGCATGAGGAAGGCTTCCCGTTGACGCGGTGGGAGCTTTTCTACTTCCTGTTCAATCAGGCGTAGGGTTTGTGCGCGCTCAAACTGGTCGGCGCTGGATTCCGCGGCGGCCGTTCCCGCTTCCGCTTCATAGGAAGAAAGTATATCAAATTCCTCATCGTCCCCATCCGGCCGGCTGAAGCCCGAGAAGAGGCTGATCCAGGTATTCCGCACCTTTTCGCGGCGGAAGTAATCGAGGATGGTGGTCTGCAGGATGCGCTGGAACAGCATGGGCAGCTCGGCCGCCGGCTTGTCGCCGTATTTCTCGGCCAGCTTGATCATCGCGTCCTGCACGATGTCGAGCGCCGATTCGTCCTTGCGAACCGCATAGACCGCCTGCTTGAACGCACGCCGTTCGACATTCTCGAGGAAGTCGTTGAGTTCTTTGTCTGTGGCCATGCGTTGTTGAAAAGGCGCCTTGATGCGAATGCCGTGAGGAAAACTATCGAATCCTAGCAAAAAACCATCCTTCACGCATCGAAATCGCGCAGCGGGCGGCTGGAGGAGGTCCTCGGTGCCGCCAAGAAGTGCATGAAGTTAGTCGAAATGATTCGTTGTTGGGCGTGGAGTGCATGGCTATTCCGGAATCAGGTTCACTCAACATTATTCGCCATGCCGCTCGACTCGACCCGCCAGGATTTCGGCCGCCCTGGAAGACGGTGCGCGAGAACGTCATGCTCCCGCTGCTGGCCGGCGGGGTGAAGCGCAAGGAGGCGGCCCTGCGGGCGCGCCACTGGCTCGGCAAGGTGGGGCTGGCGAAGAAGCGCTGGTGGTGGGGAACCTGTCGGGCCTGAAGATCGGCTGGGCCTTCGCCTGGCGGACCCTGATCGCGGCTGAGTTGGTTTTTGGCAGTACGTCGGGGCAGGGCGGACTCGGCTGGTATATCTTCCAGAGCCGCAACGAACTGTTTGCCGACAAGGTCTTCGCCGGCCTGGCCGCCGTCATCCTCATCGGGCTGGCGATCGAACACCTCGTGTTCCAGACCCTGGAACGGCTGACCGTCCGCCGCTGGGGCATGCAGCGCTGAACGCATCCGCGGCGCAGCAAAAAAATCATCGTTTATGCCTTGACCAAAATGGTGCAACGCAGTAATGTGTTTGAATGCTTTGCACCCCCGAAGCTCTCCAGTCTCCCGGTTAAGGCCCACAAGCCATCTCCGGATTGACGCGCTTTCATTTGTAGGCAGTTTGCTCCGACCCGCGCCAAAAGCGCGAGAGATGCGTATAAACGCTACAGACACTCAAGCCGAACGAGTTGCGCCCAGCGCCCGTGCGTCAGGACCCTACGGTGTCCCCAAACACAGCCGCGACCGCAGAGAGAAGGGACGCATGAGGGTTGTTGCGCATATCGTATTTCGTTAGGAACGGGCATCCGATCAAACTCCCATTGGGTATTGAAAGGAATGAACATGAATAACGATGCATCAGCTCCCATCACGGGTGCTGAGATAGTGGTGCGTTGTCTCGCGGAAGAGGGCGTCAAGCACGTCTTCGGTTATCCCGGCGGGGCAGTCCTCTACATCTACGACGCCATCTTCAAGCAGGACAAGTTCCAGCACGTCCTCGTCCGCCACGAACAGGCCGCGGTCCATGCCGCAGACGCTTATTCGCGCAGCTCCAACACCGTCGGCGTTGCCCTCGTGACCTCCGGTCCGGGCGTGACCAATGCCGTCACCGGCCTGTCCACGGCCTACA
Organism: Telluria sp. ZB4P36; assembly: GCF_059685865.1. Lineage (NCBI taxonomy): Bacteria > Pseudomonadati > Pseudomonadota > Betaproteobacteria > Burkholderiales > Oxalobacteraceae > Telluria > Telluria sp. ZB4P36. The sequence goes on along the minus strand of NZ_JCASIE010000001.1, from coordinate 144,289 downwards.
TGGATTCGATCCCGATGGTCGTCATTTCCGGCCAGGTGCCGAGCCATGCGATCGGCCAGGATGCCTTCCAGGAATGCGACACCGTCGGCATCACCCGCCCGGTGGTCAAGCACAACTTTCTGGTCAAGGATGTCCGCGAACTGGCATCGACCATCAAGAAAGCCTTCTTCATCGCCCGCACCGGCCGTCCCGGCCCCGTGCTGGTCGATATCCCGAAGGACATCACCATGCACAAGTGCGCGTTCGAGTATCCTCGCGAGATCGAGATGCGCTCGTACAAGCCGGTGGACAAGGGCCACGCCGGCCAGATCCGCAAGGCCGTGCAGCTGCTGCAAGGGGCCGAGCGCCCGATGATCTATGCGGGCGGCGGCGTCATCCTGGCGAATGCCTCGAATGAACTGAACCGCATGGTCGAGAAGCTCGGCTTCCCGGTGACCAACACGCTGATGGGCCTGGGCGCCTCGCGCTCGAGCAGCCCGCACTTCGTCGGCATGCCCGGCATGCACGGCACCTATGAAGCGAACATGGCGATGCAGCACTGCGACGTCCTGATCGCCATCGGCGCCCGTTTCGACGACCGCGTGATCGGCAACCCGAAGCACTTCGCCTCCAACCCGCGCAAGATCATCCACATCGACATCGACCCTTCGTCGATCTCGAAGCGGGTCAAGGTCGACATCCCGATCGTCGGCAACGTCAAGGACGTGCTGGTCGAACTGCTGTCGCAGCTCGACGCCAGCACCGCCCAGACCAATACCAGCGCCCTGCAGGCCTGGTGGAAGCAGATCGCCGAGTGGCGCGGCAAGGATTGCCTGGCCTATACGGATTCGAGTGAGCTGATCAAGCCGCAGTCGGTCATCGAGCAGCTGCACCGCGTGACCAACGGCGACGCCTTCATCACCTCGGACGTCGGCCAGCACCAGATGTGGGCCGCGCAGTACTACGGCTTCGACAAGCCGCGCCGCTGGATCAACTCGGGCGGCCTGGGCACCATGGGCGTCGGCCTGCCGTACGCGATGGGCGTGCAGATGGCGAATCCGGATGCGACGGTCGCCTGCGTCACCGGCGAAGGCTCGATCCAGATGTGCATCCAGGAGCTCGCGACCTGCAAGCAATACCACCTGACCCCGAAGATCATCCTGCTGAACAACCGCTTCCTCGGCATGGTCCGCCAGTGGCAGCAGATCGACTACGGTTCGCGCTATTCCGAGTCCTACATGGATTCGCTGCCGGACTTCGAGAAGCTGGCCGAGGCCTATGGCCACGTGGGCATGCGCATCGAAAAGCCGTCCGACGTCGAGGGCTCGCTGCGCGAGGCCTTCGCCATGAAGGACCGCCTGGTGTTCATGAACTTCATCACCGACCAGAGCGAGAACGTCTGGCCGATGGTCAAGGCCGGCAAGGGCCTGAATGAAATGCTGCTCGGTTCGGAGGACCTGTAATGCGACACATCATTTCCGTCCTCCTCGAAAATGAAGCCGGTGCGCTGTCGCGCGTGGTCGGGCTGTTCTCGGCACGCGGCTACAACATCGAAACCCTGACCGTGGCGCCGACCGAAGACGCGACCCTGTCGCGCATGACCATCGTCACCAGCGGCTCGGACGACATCATCGAGCAGATCACCAAGCACCTGAACCGCCTGATCGAAGTGGTGAAGGTGGTCGATCTCACCGAAGGCCAGCACATCGAGCGGGAGCTCATGCTCATCAAGGTGCGGGCGGTCGGCAAGGAGCGCGAGGAGATGAAGCGCACCGCCGACATCTTCCGCGGCCGCATCATCGACGTGACCGAGAAGACCTACACGATCGAACTGACCGGCGCCAAGAGCAAGCTGGATGCCTTCATCGACGCCATCGACCGGGCCTCCATCCTCGAGACCGTCCGTACCGGCGGCTCGGGCATCGGCCGCGGCGAACGCATCCTCAAAGTATAAGCAATCCCACACTTACAAAAAATTAGGAATACATCATGAAAGTTTTCTACGACAAAGACTGCGACCTCTCCCTTATCAAAGGCAAGAATGTCGCCATCATCGGCTACGGCTCGCAGGGCCACGCGCACGCGCAAAACCTGAGCGAATCCGGCGTCAATGTCACCGTGGGGCTGCGCCGTGGCGGCGCATCGTGGAACAAGGTCGAAGCGGCCGGCCTGAAGGTCGCCGAGGTCGATGAAGCGGTCAAGAACGCCGACGTCATCATGATCCTGCTGCCGGACGAGAACATCGCCGAAGTCTACAAGAACAACGTCGAGCCGAACGCCAAGCAGGGCGCCGCGCTGGCCTTCGCCCACGGCTTCAATGTCCACTACGGCCAGGTCGTGCCGCGCGCCGACCTCGACGTGATCATGGTCGCACCGAAGGCCCCGGGCCACACCGTGCGCGGCACCTACCGCCAGGGTGGCGGCGTACCGCACCTGGTCGCCGTCTACCAGGACAAGTCGGGTTCGGCACGCGACATCGCGCTGTCCTACGCCATGGCCAACGGCGGCGGCCGCGCCGGCATCATCGAGACCAACTTCCGCGAAGAGACCGAGACCGACCTGTTCGGCGAGCAGGCCGTGCTGTGCGGCGGTGCGGTCGAGCTGATCAAGGCAGGCTTCGAGACCCTGACCGAAGCCGGCTACGCGCCGGAAATGGCCTACTTCGAGTGCCTGCACGAGCTCAAGCTGATCGTCGACCTGATCTACGAAGGCGGCATCGCCAACATGAACTACTCGATCTCGAACAACGCGGAATACGGCGAGTACGTCACCGGCCCGAAAGTCGTCACCTCGGCGACCAAGGATGCGATGCGCCAGTGCCTGAAGGACATCCAGACCGGTGAATACGCGAAGAGCTTCATCCTCGAGAACAAGGCCGGCGCCCCGACCCTGATCTCGCGCCGCCGCCTGACCGCCGAGCATCCGATCGAGGAAGTCGGCGCCAAGCTGCGCGCGATGATGCCGTGGATCGCGAAGAACAAGCTGGTCGACCAGTCGAAGAACTAAGCCGTACCCAGCGGTGTCGGGCCGTAGTCCGGCACCGCGACAATTCGAGACAACTGTTACTCCAGATACTCAGTTGCAACGATCCATTACAAAATCACGATGGAAGTTGCGAGAGCGGTATCGTATAAGTGACGCGGACATCCGTCGTAACTTTTCTGGAGAACAATAAATGAACATTTCCAAATCGATCGTGGCTGCGGCCCTGGTGCTGGCCTTCCAGGCCCAGGCGCAAACCGTGACTGCACCGTCGACCACCGGCACGCTGGTGGTGGTGCCGGCCTTTGGCGAAGTGAAGCACGCCAACGACCAGGCCACCGTCACCTTCGCGGTCGAAGAGCATGACAAGGACAAGAATGCCGCTGCGGCACGCGTGAACCGCAAGATGAAGGAGGGGACCGAGATCGTGCGCCGCGCCGATCCGAAGGCCGAGCTGAAGACCATGGGGTATTACACCTACCCGGTCTACCCGGAAGTGCCGCCGATGCCGCAGCCGATGGCGCGCACGCCGGTAAAGCCGGTGCCGATCGCCTGGCGCGTCGGGCAGTACCTGGAGGTGAAGACCACCAATCTTGCCGACTTGCCGAAGACCGCCGCCGCAGCCCAGAAAGTTCTGCAAATCAATAACGTGAACTTCGGCCTGAGCCCGGAACTGGAAAAGCGCCTCGACGACCAGCGCATCGCCGCGACCTACCGCAACCTGAACGAGCGCATCGTCTCGATCGCGGGCGCGATGGGACGCAAGCCGCTTGACGCGGTGCTGGACACGGTCGATTTCGAGGGGTCGGGCAATTATGCGGGCGATGGGCAGGCGGCGCAGGCGCCGATGATGATGCGCGCGAGCGCGATGAAGGAAGCGGCGGACCAGATGCCGGAGCCGAGCTTTGAACCGGGAGAAACAACCCTCCAGATGCGTCTGGTAGGCAAGGTGCGATTCAAGTAAACATAGCCATTCGCTAACATGGGTTCCCGCCTCTATAATGCTGGGAACAGCATTATTTGACTATGGAGCCCTATGCCGACCTTTCCACGACGCCGACCACCTGGAGCAGCGCCCAAGGCGCCACGATTTTCCCGCTTGAAACGCTTCGGGCGCCGGGCGGAAGACCGTCTTCCGGGTGAGCGTGGCCGCGGCATCTACCTGCTGCCGAATGCGTTCACGACCGGCGCGCTGTTCTGCGGTTTCTACGCCATCGTCATGGCGATGAACCAGCGCTTCGAGCACGCCTGCTGGGCGGTGTTCGTCGCGATGATCCTGGACGGACTGGACGGCCGCATTGCGCGCCTGACCAATACCCAGTCGGAGTTCGGCGCGCAGTACGACTCGCTGTCGGACATGGTGTCCTTCGGCGCCGCGCCGGCGCTGGTGATCTATGAATGGTCGCTGCGCGGGCTGGGCAAGCTGGGCTGGATCGCGGCCTTCATCTACTGTGCGGGTGCGGCGCTGCGGCTGGCGCGCTTCAACACCAACATCGAGGTGGTGGACAAGCGCTTCTTCCAGGGTTTGCCGAGCCCGGCGGCGGCGGCCCTGATCGTCGGCTTCATCATGATGATGACCGACCCGGACATCAACGTCAGCTCGCGCCAGGTGGACTGGGTGAGCTGGGGCCTGGCGGTGTTCGCCGGCCTGACGATGGTGTCGAACGTACCGTTTTACAGCTTCAAGGACGTGAACTTCCGCAAGTCGGTGCCGTTCATCGTGGTGTTCCTGATTGCCCTGGCCTTCGCGCTGCTGGCGATCGACCCACCGAAAGTCCTGTGGCCGATTTTTGTGATTTACGGCTTGTCGGGATATGCCGTGTTCGCCTGGCGCGCAGCCAAGGGCAAGCCGGTGAGCATCATCCCGCTCGACGACGAGCCGGACGACAGCGTGCGCCGCTAGCGCGGCCTTCGGGCCGGGCAGGGCGCCGCTGACTTTGATTAGTTAATGGAGCCCAGAATGCCTGACTCGAACCGTTTGATCATTTTCGACACCACCCTGCGCGACGGCGAGCAATCGCCGGGCGCCTCCATGACCAGGGACGAGAAGGTGCGCATCGCGCGCCAGCTCGAGCGCCTGCGGGTGGATGTCATCGAAGCCGGTTTCGCGGCGGCATCAATGGGCGACTTCGAAGCGATCCGCGCCATCTCGGCGGCGGTGCGCGAATCCACCATCTGCTCCCTGTCGCGCGCCAACGACCGCGACATCGCGCGTGCCGCCGAGGCCCTGGCGCCCGCGGCGCGCAAGCGCATCCACACCTTCATCGCGACCTCGCCGCTGCACATGCGGGTGAAGCTGCGCATGGAGCCCGAGCAGGTGCTGGAGCAGGCCACACTGGCGATCCGCTACGCGCGCAATCACACCGACGACATCGAATTCTCGCCGGAAGACGGCAGCCGTTCGGACGAGGACTTTTTGTGCCGCGTTCTGGAGGCGGTGATCGCCGAGGGCGCGACCACCATCAACTTCCCCGACACGGTGGGCTACGCCGTGCCGGAGGAATTCGGACGGCGCATCCTGCGCCTGCGCGAGCGCGTGCCGAATTCCGACAAGGCCGTCTGGTCCGTGCACTGCCACAACGACCTGGGCCTGGCGGTGGCCAATTCGCTGGCCGGCGTCACCATTGGCGGCGCGCGCCAGATCGAGTGCACCATCAACGGCCTGGGCGAGCGCGCAGGGAATACCTCGCTGGAAGAAGTCGTGATGGCCCTGCGCACGCGCGCCGACTACTTCAACTTGACGGTCGGCGTGGACACCACCCAGATCGTGCCGGCGTCCAAGATGGTCTCGCAGATCACCGGTTTCGCGGTGCAGCCGAACAAGGCGGTGGTGGGCGCGAACGCCTTCGCCCACGCCTCCGGCATCCACCAGGACGGCATCCTGAAAGCGCGCGAGACCTACGAGATCATGCGCGCCGAAGACGTAGGCTGGACCACCAACAAGATCGTGCTGGGCAAACTGTCCGGCCGAAATGCGTTTAAATCGCGCCTGCAGGAGCTGGGCATCGGGCTGGAGTCGGAGGCCGAGGTGAATGCGGCCTTTGCCCGCTTCAAGGAGCTGGCGGACCGCAAGGCCGAGATCTTCGACGAAGACATCATGGCCCTGGTGTCGGCCGAAGACCATGCGCAGGGAGGCGAGACCTACCGCCTGGTGTCGCTGGCGCAGCGTTCCGAGACCGGCGAATTGCCGCATGCGAAGGTCGTGTTCGCCGTGGAGGGCAGGGAAGTGTCGGCCGAGGCTTCCGGCGACGGACCCGTGGACGCGGTGGTGAGCGCGATCGAGAGCGTGGTCAAGAGCGGCGCGGAGCAGGTGCTGTTTTCGATCAATGCGATCAGCAACGGGCCGCAGTCTCAGGGCGAAGTCACCATCCGCCTGTCGCACTCGGGGCGTATCGTCAACGGTGTCGGGGCGGATCCGGACATCATCGTGGCCTCGGCCAAGGCCTATCTGTCGGGCCTGAACAAGCTGCATTCCAAGGTCGAACGCGTCAACCCGCAGGGCGTGTAAGCGCTGCCGGACACCGGGGTACTGGCCCCGGTGTCCTACCACCCCATCCTGTCCCGCGGCTCATACATCGGATCCGGCCCATTCAGCATTTGCCGCACGATCCCCTGGCGGTCGAAGTGCACGTGCATCATCGAGTTCCACACCCCCGCTTCCTTGTAGCGGTAGGACCAGACTTCCCAGTCCCGCATCGCCACGAAGGACTTCTCCGCCGGCCTGCCCACGGTGCGCAGTACTTCCTCCTTGTCGGCGACGTCGACCTCGATGGTCGCGAACTTCCCGCCGGTCAGTACCTGCTCGTAGGACAGCAGCCGCTCGTCCGCTCCGATGCGCGCCATGTAGGTCTGCTGCCCCATCGGCCCGGTCGCGTACTCGAAGATCCTTTCCTGCCCGGCCCCATAGATGGCGGTCGGCGCGCCCATCTTCTGCTGGACCACCGCGGCCGAATCGCCGATGGACGGCGCCTGGCGCAGCATCCCGGCGCAGCCGCCGAGCGCCAGCAGGGCCAGGATTGTTGCAATCTTGACTAATTTAGCCATCATTCACTCCGCGAAATGCCGCAAAACCCCCATGATCCACCTTTCTGGCGCTGCAAACAGTGGCCGCACGCCCGGTTTTCCCCTATACTGGCGGGTCTGTCCGTTTTGGGACAGCGATTTGTATCAACATCGTCAATCACGGTGCGCTGGGTTTCGACTCATGCACCGCATGTGAAAGGTAACATCATGACCGTAGAAAACATCAACAAAGCCGCGATCATCGCGGACAACGCACGTGGCCAGAACGATACCGGTTCGCCGGAAGTCCAGGTCGCACTGCTGACCGCCCGCATCAACGAGCTGAACGGCCACTTCAAGGCACACCAGAAGGATCACCACTCGCGTCGTGGTCTGATCATGATGGTCAACCGCCGTAAGAGCCTGCTGGCTTACCTGAAGCGCAAAGACGCAAACCGTTACCGCGACCTGATCGCCAAGCTCGGCCTGCGTAAGTAATCGTTGGTCAAGACGATTTAGTCACGAAATGCCTGCGCCAGATACCTGTCGCGGGCATTTTTTGTTTTTGTTGTTTGTTGTTGCAGTAATGACGGAGACACTCCGTCCGTGGTGAGGTGAACGACAGCTCCTGAAAATCTGTCGGCAAATAGAAAGGGATTACCCATGTTTAACAAAGTTACGAAAACCTTCCAGTACGGTCAACACACGGTCACCCTGGAGACGGGTGAAATCGCGCGCCAGGCAAGCGGCGCCGTCGTTGTGTCGGTCGAAGATACCGTCGTGCTGGCAACCGTGGTCGCCAGGAAGGACGCCAAGCCGGGCCAGGACTTCTTCCCGCTGACCGTCGATTACATGGAAAAGACCTACGCGGCCGGTAAGATCCCGGGTGGTTTCTTCAAGCGCGAAGGCCGTCCTTCGGAAAAGGAAACCCTGACCTCGCGCCTGATCGACCGTCCGATCCGCCCGCTGTTCCCGGAAGGTTACCTGAACGAAGTCCAGGTCATCATCCACGTCCTGTCGGTCAATCCTGAAATCGACCCGGACATCCCGGCCATGATCGGCGCCTCGGCTGCGCTGTGCATCGCCGGCATCCCGTTCAACGGCCCGATCGGCGCAGCGCGCGTCGGCTACGCGAACGGCCAGTACATCCTGAACCCGACCACCACCGAGCTGAAGACCTCGCAGATGGACCTGGTCGTCGCCGGTACCGAAACCGCCGTGCTGATGGTGGAATCGGAAGCGCAGCAGCTGTCGGAAGAAGTCATGCTGGGCGCGGTCGTCTTCGGCCACGAGCAGATGCGTGCCGTGATCGACGCCATCCACGACCTGGTCGCCGAAGGCGGCAAGCCGGAAGTCGAATGGGCGCCGGCAGAGAAGAACGAAGAACTGATCGCCCGCGTGAACGACCTGGCCGCCGAGAAGATCCGCGACGCCTACCAGACCCGCGAAAAGTCGGCGCGCCAGCAGAAGCTGAAGTCGATCTCGGCCGAAGTGATGGCCGGCCTGGCGACCCAGGGCGTGACCGCTGATTCGGCTGAAGTCGGCAACATCCTGTTCGACATGGAAGCCAAGGTCGTGCGTTCGCAGATCCTGAACGGCGAGCCGCGCATCGACGGCCGCGACACCCGCACCGTGCGTCCGATCGCGATCCGCACCAGCGTGCTGCCGCGTACCCACGGTTCGGCCCTGTTCACCCGCGGTGAAACCCAGGCGCTGGTCGTGGCCACCCTCGGCACCGCGCGCGACAGCCAGAAGATCGACGCGCTGATGGGCGAGTACACCGACGACTTCATGATGCATTACAACATGCCTCCGTTCGCCACCGGCGAAACCGGCCGCGTGGGCACCCCGAAGCGCCGCGAAGTCGGCCACGGCCGCCTGGCCAAGCGCGCGCTGGTCGCCGCGCTGCCGTCGGCTGACGAGTTCAGCTACTCGGTGCGCCTGGTCTCGGAAATCACCGAGTCGAACGGCTCCTCGTCGATGGCTTCGGTCTGCGGCGGCTGCCTGGCACTGATGGACGCCGGCGTGCCGATGAAGGCGCACGTCGCCGGCATCGCCATGGGCCTGATCAAGGAAGGCGGCAAGTTCGCGGTCCTGACCGACATCCTGGGTGACGAAGACCACCTGGGCGACATGGACTTCAAGGTCGCAGGTACCCCGGCAGGCATCACCGCGCTGCAGATGGACATCAAGATCCAGGGCATCACCAAGGAAATCATGCAGGTGGCGCTGGCGCAAGCCAAGGAAGCCCGCCAGCACATCCTGGCCGAGATGCAGCGCGCCGTGCCGAGCGTGAAGACCGAGCTGTCGGACTTCGCACCGCGCCTGATCACCATCCGCATCAACCCGGAAAAGATCCGTGACGTGATCGGCAAGGGCGGCGCCGTCATCCGCGCGCTGACCGAAGAAACCGGCACCCAGATCGACATCACCGACGAAGGCGTCGTGACCATCGCGTCGGTCGATGCCGCCGCCGGCCAGGAAGCCAAGCGCCGCATCGAAGAGCTGACCGCATCGGTCGAAGTGGGCAAGACCTACGACGGCACCGTGCTCAAGCTGCTGGACTTCGGCGCGATCGTGCAAGTCATGCCGGGCAAGGACGGCCTGCTGCACATCTCGCAGATCGCCAACGAGCGCGTCAACGCCGTTGCCGACTACCTGAAGGAAGGCCAGCAAGTGCGCGTGAAGGTCCTCGAGACCGACGAGCGCGGCCGCCTGAAGCTGTCGATGAAGGCTGCTGATCCGGTGGAAGGCGCGGCGCAGTAAGCACCGCGGCTTCGAGCCAACAAGAACCGCCAGCGCGTGAGCCTGGCGGTTTTTTTCGATATGCAGATGTTTGTCATGGCTCACTCGTGCTGGACTGTGGGATGAGTTTTTCTTGCTCACGACGATGCGTGGAAGCCGGGTAATCCGCGCATGCGCGTAGTGATGAACTCGATAAACAGTTTGGCGCGCAAAGGCTGGTAGCGGCGCGACGGATAGAGCAGGGTCAGGTCTTGCGGCGTTGCGGACCAGGCCGGCAAGACGCGCACCAGCGCACCCGTGGCAAGCAGGTCATGCACCAGCCATTCAGGACACAGGCCGATACCGCCGCCCAGCGCGAGCGCTTCGCGGATGGCCAGCCCGTTGTTCACGCGGTAACGGCTGTTGGCCGCGACACGGCGGGACTCCTCTCCCGCGTGCAGCTCCACGGTGCTGCCCGGCGTCCAGGCGAAACGGACGAAGTCATGCGCGGCAAGTCCACCGGGGTCCGTCGGCGCGCCGCGTTGCCGTAAATATGCCGGTGAGGCGGCCAGGAAACGCGGCACCGAGGCAATGCGGCGCCCGACTGCGTCTGGCGGCAAGCTGGTCCCGAGCCGCAGGGCGACGTCCACCCCTTCCTCGACCAGGTCCACGAAACGGTCGTTCAGGATCAGCTCGACCGAGATGGCGGGATGCTGGCGCATGAAGTCCTGGACCAGCGCGTTCAGGTGGAACTGTCCCAGGGCGACGGGCGCGTTGATGCGCAACAGGCCGGTCGCCTGGGTGGTCAGTCCCTGTACGCTGCTTACCGCAGCGTCGTACTGCTCGAGAATTGCCTTGGCCTGGTCGTAGAAGTGCAGTCCCTGTTCAGTCGGCATCGGTCCCCTGGTGCTGCGCTCCAGCAGGCGGACATTGAGCTGGGCTTCGAGCTGGGACAGGACTTTGCTGACGCTGGACTGCGTGCTGCCGATCTCGCGTGCAACCGCCGACAGGCTGGCAAGCTCCATCGTCCTGCAAAATATCCGCAATGCACGCAAGGTGTCCAATCTTCCTCCTGTCTTATTCCAAAATAGAATAACCCATAGTCCAGCATTGGGGCTACTCGTCGCATTTGGCATAAGCTATCGTGGGCTCCTACTTTTACAGGAGCTCCACAATGAAAACATCTACCGGAATCGCGGCCGTCCTTTCCGTCTTGGCCATCCTGGGCGCAAGCGCCGCTGCACCAGCAGCGGGGCCGGAGCCCGGGCATTGGGTCACGTCCTGGTATGCAGCCCCGCAGCCGGTCTGGGGCGGCACATTCATCCTTCCGACCGGCATTCCCGCCCGGCTCGAGAACCAGACCGTTCGCCAAACCCTCAGGCTGAGTAGCGGCGGCAGGCGGCTGCGGCTCGTATTCTCGAACCGCTATGGGGACGAGGCGGTACAGATCGGTGCGGTCCGGCTCACGTTGGAGGACGGAACGGCGCGCAAGCCGCAAGTGCTCAGCTTTGCCGGACAGTCCGGGGCCAGGCTGCTGCCGGGAGCCCAGCTGACCAGCGACCCGGTCGAAGGGCCGATCCCGCCCCTGGCCCGGGTGACCGTATCGACGTATTTCCCTCAACCCACCCCAATCAAGAATTTTCACTGGGGCCAGCAACAGACACTCGGGCTTGCCGCGGGAGACCGGACAGGGAGCGCCGGCTTCAAGGCGGACAGCAGCATCGGGGGCCGCTTGTTCCTGAGTGCGGCACTGGTGGAGGTCCAGCGCAGGACCCGCGGCGTGGCGACGCTCGGCGACTCGATCACCGACGGGAATGGTTCGACACCCAACCAGGACCGCCGCTGGCCCGATTACCTCGCCGAGCGCCTGGTGGGGCAGGGCGCCGCGGTGGCAAACGCCGGGATCTCGGGCGCCCGCCTGTTGCGAAACGGGATGGGACTGAATGCCCTGGCCCGGATCGAGCAGGACGTGCTCGCGCAGCCGGGTGTGACCGATCTGGTCGTCCTGCTCGGGACTAACGACATCGGCTGGCCGGGCGGCCCCTTCGCGCCGGGAGAGCCGCCGGTCACGCTGGACGAACTGCGATCCGGGTTCTCGCAACTGGCCGCCAGCGCCAGGTCACGGGGCCTGCGCATCATCGCGGGAACCCTGCCGCCGTTCGAAGGGGCGCTGGAGGGCACGCTCTATGCCGGACACTATAGTGACGAGAAGGAGAAATTGCGCCAGGCGTTGAATCAATGGATACGCGTCGCGCCCGACTTCGACGCGGTCGTCGATTTCGACGCCGTGCTGCGCGACCCGGAGCATCCCCGCCGGCTTCGCGCCATCTACGATTCGGGCGATCACCTGCATCCCGGCGACCGCGGCTATGCGGCGATGGCGGAAGCGGCTGCGGCTGTATTGTCGACGCCGTAAATGCTCGAGGGGGCGGTGCCTGGCCGGCCGCACCGTCCCGGGAGACGAAGTGGTAGACTGCCTGGGCGCCTGGGCTGAGCGCTGGCCTGCGGAGCCGTTCGTTCGAGATCAATGCTTGAGCCAGGAGCTGCGTATGATGTACGAATTCCTTTCCAATAATCGCGACGAACTTGTCCAGCGATGCAGCACCAGGGTCCACGAGCGTGCCGGCCCTCCTGCTACCGAAGCTCAGTTGCAAGCAGGTATTCCACTGTTTCTCGATCAGCTGATCCGCACCCTTGAAGTCGAACAGTCGGCCAGGCCCGGCGACGGCCGGCGCATTACAGGCCCATCAGGCGGAGTTCGTGGACATTCCGAATCGAGTATCTCGGCAGCGCAGCACGGCAGGGACCTGCTCAAGCTCGGCCTGCACGTGGGCCAGGTCGTGCATGTCTACGGAGACCTGTGCCAGGCAATCATGGATTTGGCCGTGGAGCGTGATGTTCCTTTTCATGTGGACGAGTTCCGCACGCTGAACCGCTGTCTCGACAATGCCATCTCCGACGCGGTGACCGAGTTCAGCTTCCAACGCGACTTTCATACGGCCGAGATGCATTCTCTCGAAGCGGGGAAGGAGTTGGCACTGTTTGCGCGGGAGATGCGGCACTTGCTTGGCACGGCTTCGCTGGCTTTTACCGCTGCAAAGGCCGGCCAGTTGAGCCTGAATGGCGCCACGGGCACGATCCTCGAGCGGAGCCTCGCCGGCCTGGACACGCTGATCGCCAGGTCTCTCGAGGAGGTGCGGATCCTTTCTCAGCACCTGAATGCACTCGGAGGTTTCTCCCTGGCGCTTTTCATTGAAGAGGTGCGCCTTGCCGCGTCTTTGTCAGTCCGGAAGCATGGTTGCAGCTTGCATGTGCCACAGGTGGATCCCGAGCTCGCCGTGCACGGTTCACGCGATCTGCTGATGGCTGCGGTGGCAAACCTCTTGCAAAATGCATTCAAATTCACCAAGCCTTGCAGCGAAGTCGTGCTGAGCGCATATGCGTCCTTCGACCGTATCGTGATCGATGTCGCAGACCAATGCGGGGGATTGCGCCCCGGTGCGGTAGACACAATGTTCCTGCCCCATGCACAGCATAACGGTGAGCACTCCGGCATCGGCCTGGGCTTGACAGTGTCAAAACAAAGTGTTGCCGCAAACGGTGGCGAATTGACCGTGCGCAATGTTCCCGGTCATGGCTGCGTCTTCACGATCAGCCTCCCGCGTAACCACCTGCCGACCTGATCGCCTCTCCCCGGTAATTCATCCGCCCAGCAATAAGGCGTGGCCGCGTCCTATCGTGGCCCGTGCGCACGATACAACTGTGTCGTGACCATAATGCAAGAAATGTTATAGTCGATCATTTCGTCAATAAGGGTTCGCTTGCGTCTGTTTCACTGCGGCACCCACTGATTTCAACCATCCAAACCTAGGAATCGCAGAGATGACCACGAAGGATTACGCCGCCCGTATCAGCCAGCTCATCCAGGAACACCAGGCCGACATCGGCGCCGAGTGGACGACGCAGCTCGAGGCGATGATCGTGCGCGGCAGCTCCAGTTCGAAGGAGCAGCTGCGCAGCCATTGCCAGCAATTCATCTCGGCGCTCGTCACCGCGACCCGCAGCGGCGAACTGGGCAACATCGAGCACCGTTCCTGGGATGAGGTACGCGACCTGCTGGCCGAGATCTCCTCGACCCGCGCCAAGTCCGGCTCGACCCCGGCCGAAACCGCCACCTTCGTCTTCTCGCTGAAGCAACCGCTGTTCGGTCAGCTGCGCCAGGGTTTCGAAGGCGACAGCGAAGCCATCGCCGCCGCCTCATGGACCGTCAGCACCCTGCTGGACAAGCTGGGCCTGTACACCATCGAAGTGTTCCAGAAGACCAAGGACCAGATCATCGTGCGCCAGCAGCAGGAACTGCTCGAGCTGTCGACCCCGGTCGTCAAGCTGTGGAACGGCATCCTGGCGTTGCCGCTGATCGGCACCCTCGACTCGGCCCGCACCCAGGTGGTAATGGAAAACATCCTGCAGAAGATCGTCGACACCGGCGCCGTCATCGCCATCATCGACATCACCGGCGTGCCGACCGTCGACACCCTCGTGGCCCAGCACCTGATGAAGACCATCGCCGCCGCTCGCCTGATGGGCGCCGACTGCATCATCAGCGGCATCCGCCCGCAGATCGCCCAGACCATCGTGCACCTCGGCGTCAACCTGGAAGACGTGATCACCAAGGCTACCCTGGCCGACGCCTTCCTGGTCGCGCTCGAGCGCACCGGCACCGCCGTCGTCGCCAAGGCATAAGCAGAACATGGAACGTATTCCTATCCTGCGCATGGGCGACCTGCTGCTGGTCACGATCCAGGTCGACATGCACGACCGCCTCGCCATGCAGCTGCAGGACGACCTGACCGAGCGCATCGTCAGCGACGGCGCCAAGGGTGTCCTGATCGACATCTCGGCGCTCGACCTGGTCGATTCCTTCATCGGCCGCATGATCAGCAATACCGCCGCCATGGCGCGCGTGCTCGACGCCCGCACCGTGGTGGTCGGCATGCAGCCGGCGGTGGCGATCACCCTGGTCGAATTGGGCCTGACGCTGCACGGCGTCCGGACGGCACTGAACGTGGAAAAGGGCATGGCCCTGCTGGGAAAGAACTTTAACTGATGAACGGCGCGCATACCGGTGCAGTCCTGTTCGATACCGCGTTGCTGGACCGCCACCGCCAGCACCGCAGCGCACGCGTGACCCTGCGCCTGCAGTCGGACGAGGACGTTGTAGGCCTGCGCAAGCAGGTGCGCGAGCGGGCGGTGGCCATCGCCCTGTCCCTGGTCGACCAGACCAAGCTGGTCACGGCCGCAAGCGAATTGGGGCGTAATACAATCAAGTACGGCGGCGGCGGCGAAGTCCACCTGGACAGCCTGTCCGACGGTGTCCGCCAGGGCATCGGCCTGTTGTTCGTCGATGCCGGTCCCGGTATCGCCGACATCGACAACGCGCTGCGCGACGGCTTCACCACCGGCGGGGGCCTCGGCCTCGGCCTCGGTGGCTCGAAGCGCCTGGCGGATGAATTCGACATCGATAGCCGCCGCGGAGAGGGCACTGCCGTGCTGGTGGTGAAATGGAAGCGCTGATCAGTTCACTCGCACAGCAGGAAGTGCACGCGATTAACCACGCGAGCGATGTCGCGGCGGTGCGGCGCAGCGGCCAGAAGCTGGCCGATGCGCTCGGCTTCAACGAGACCCGCGCCGGCCAGCTGGCGCTGATCATCACCGAGGCCGCCACCAATATCCTCAAGCATGCGGGCGAGGGCGAGATCCACGTCGGACCGGCGCAGTCGGCCGCCGGCGTGGGCATCGACGTGCTCGCGCTCGATAACGGTCCCGGCATCGCCGACCTGGCTGCCTGCCTGGTCGACGGCGTGTCCAGCACCGGCACGGCGGGCACCGGCCTGGGCGCCATCAACCGCCTGGCCGACGAGTTCGACGTCTACACGCAGCCCGGCAAGGGTGCGGTCTTCTTCATGCGGCTCTGGCGCGACTTGCCGGCGCCCGAGCCCTGCGGCGTGGAGATCGGCGCGCTGTGGGCGCCGCTGGCAGGCGAGGACGAGTGCGGCGACGGCTGGGCGGTGCGCTGCGACAGCCGCGGCGCGACCTTGCTGGCCGCCGACGGCCTGGGTCACGGACCCGAGGCCGCGCGCGCCGCAGCGGCGGCCATCGGCGCACTCGAGGCCCGCAAGGGCGTGCAGGCGGACGAGCTGATGCTGGCCGCCCACGAAGCCTTGCGGCCGACCCGCGGCGCCGCGCTCGCGACCGCCCGCATCGAGTTCGCGGACGATGAACTGCAGTTTGCCGGCGTCGGCAACATCGCCGGCTGCGTGATCGACGGCGTACGCCGGGCACTGGTGTCGCACAACGGCATCGTCGGCCACAATATGCGCAAGGTACAGTCCTTCCCCTTGCCCTTCGGTCCGGGCGCCGTGTGCATCATGCATTCGGACGGCATCCAGACCCAGTGGAACCTGGACAAGTACCCCGGCCTGGTCGGCCGCAGCCCGATCCTGATCGCGGCCGTCCTGATGCGCGACTTCAGCCGCGGACGCGACGACGCGATGGTACTGGTGGTGCGCCGCCATGGGAGCTACCGGTGAGCCTGCATCGCATACTGAATGTCGCCCTCGACAGCGGCCAGGACGTGGTGGTCGTGCGTCAGCGCGCCCGCCAGGTGTCGGAACTGCTCGGCTTCTCCCAGCAGGACCAGGTGCGCGTGGCGACCGCCGTGTCGGAAGTGGCGCGGATGGCCTGCCACCAGGGCTCGGGCGGCCGCGCGGCCTTCCTGCTGGGCCGGAATGGCACGCGCCAGTACCTCGAAGTCGCCATCCATCCCGGCGCCGCGGCGCGCATGTCCACGGCGCCCGAGGTGTTCGACCAGGTGCTCAGCAGTTCGCTGCCGGAACTGGCCCTGATCACCGCGCACCGCCTGATGGATTCCTGCGAAGTCGAGCCGGCCCAGGGCGTCGCCACCACGGTCACGATGCGCAAGGCGCTGCCGCCGCAAGCCCTGGTCGACCCGGCCCGGCTGGCGGACATCAGCACACGCCTGGCCGGCAGCCCGGTCTCGAACACCCTGCAGGAACTGCAGCTGCAGAACCACGAACTGCTGGGTACCCTGGCCGAGCTGCGCGAGCGCCAGGAAGACCTGCTGTCGCTGACGCGCGAGCTGGAAGACACCAACCGCGGCATCGTCGCGCTGTACGCCGAGATCGAGGACAAGGCCGAGCGCCTGCGCCGCGCCGACGAGATGAAGTCGCGCTTCCTGTCGAATACCAGCCACGAGCTGCGCACGCCGCTGTCGTCGATACGCGCGCTGGCCCAGCTGCTGCTGGACCGCATGGACGGCGAGCTGACGACCGAGCAGGAGCGCCAGGTGCAGTTCATCGCCAAGGCCGCCAACGACCTGTCGGAGCTGGTCAACGACCTGCTCGACCTGGCCAAGATCGAGGCCGGCAAGGTCGACGTGCAGCTGGCGCCGGTGGTGATCGACAACCTGTTCCGCGCCCTCAAGGGCATGATGCGGCCGCTGGTCGACGAAGGCCGGGTGGAACTGGTGTTCGAACCCTCCGACTTCACCGAGGCTTTCGATTCGGACGAGGGCAAGATCTCCCAGATCCTGCGCAACTTCATTTCCAACGCGCTCAAGTTCACCGAGCGTGGCAGCGTGCGCGTGTCAGCCACCTACGACCAACAGCTTGATGTGATCGCGTTCGCGGTCGCCGACACCGGGATCGGCATCAGCCCGGAAAACCTGCAATTGATCTTTGAAGAGTTCAGCCAGATCGAGCATCCGCTCCAGCGGCGCAGCAAAGGCACGGGCCTCGGCCTGCCGCTGTGCCGCAAGCTGGCCGCACTGTTGCAGGGACGGGTCGACGTGGAAAGTAGACTCGGTGAAGGCACGACCTTCACCTTGCGCTTGCCGCGCCGCTTCCAGCAGTCCAGCCAAGACGGAACCGAATGATGAAAGCCAACTCCACCCTGATCCTCAACGTTGACGACAACGACGGCGCCCGCTACGCCAAGAACCGCATCCTGCAGGGGGCGGGCTTCGAGGTGGTGGAGGCGACCAACGGCACCGACGCGCTGGAGATGGTCAAGCGCCTGAACCCCGCGCTGGTGCTGCTCGACGTGAAGCTCCCGGACATCAACGGCATCGAAGTCTGCCGCCGCATCAAGGCCAGCCCGGACAGCAGCATGGTGCTGGTGCTGCAGACCTCGGCCGCGCTGACCGGCCGCGCCGACAAGATCCGCGGCCTGGAAGGGGGCGCCGACAACTACCTGGCGGCGCCGATCGAGGCCGACGAGCTGATCGCCAACGTGAATGCGCTGGTGCGCATGCGCCAGACCCAGGTCGAGCTGCGCGACAGCGAAGAGCGCTTCCGCCAGATCACGGACAACATCGACGACGTGTTCTGGATGTTCACCGTGCCGGACGGCGGCCTGGTGTACGTCAGCCCGGCCTACTCGGCCATCTGGGGCGGCAGCCCGGACGACCTGCGCCAGCGGCCCGAGGCCTGGCTGGATGCCGTCCACCTGGACGACCGCGAGCGCATCGCCCAGCACTGGCGCACACTGCACGACATGCCGCACTACGACGACGAGTTCCGCATCCTCGGCCCGGACGGGCGTACCCACTGGGTGCGCGACCGCCTGTTCGCGGTGCGCGACCAGCGCGGCGAGGTCTACCGCGTTGCGCGCGTGACCAGCGACATCACGGCGCGCAAGGAAATGGAAGCCCTGCTGCGCGCGGCCGACCGCAACAAGAACCAGTTCCTCGCCACGCTGGCCCACGAGCTGCGCAACCCGCTCAGCCCGATCCGCAATGCGGCCGCGCTGCTGGGCGCCGCCGGCGACGACAGCCAGGGCACCGAGCGCCAGGCGCGTGCGCGCGAAGTCATCACGCGCCAGGTCGACCACCTGGCGCACCTGGTGGACGACCTGCTCGACGTGGCCCGCATCTCAGAGGGCAAGATCGTGCTGCGCACCGAAGAGGTGGACCTGGGCGCCGTGATCCGGCAGGCCATCGAGACCGCCGGCCCCCTGATCACGGCGCGCGGCCACCAGCTGGCCGTGCATCTGCCGGAGCAGCAGGTATGGGTAATGGGCGATCCGGTGCGCCTGGCGCAGTCGGTCGGCAACCTGCTGCACAACGCGGCCAAGTTCACGCCGAAGGGCGGCCAGATCGACGTCGACGTCAGCCTGGCCGACAAGGGCCGGGTGCGGATCGCCGTACGCGACAACGGTATCGGCATCGCCGAGGACAACCTGCCGCGCATCTTCGGCATGTTCGCCCAGGTGGACGTGCCGCCGGACCGCGCGCCGGAAGGCCTGGGCATCGGCCTGTCGCTGGTGTCGCACCTGCTCGAGCTGCACGGTGGACACCTGAGCGCCGACAGCCCCGGCATCGGCATGGGCAGCACCTTCACGGTCGATCTGCCGCTGCTGCGCACGAGCGCGCCGGAAGCCAGTTCCGCGCATTGCGAGACGCACGAGACAGGCGGCAGCGGCATGCGCGTGCTGCTGGTGGACGACAACGTCGATGCAATGGAAATGATGGGCTTCCTGCTGGCCGAGATGGGCTACGAAACCTGCACCACCTCGGATGCCGCGCAGATCGAGGACCTGGCGTTGCGCCACCGGCCGCAGGTGATCGTGCTCGACATCGGCCTGCCAGGCATCGACGGCTACGAAGTGGCGCGCCGCATCAAGAAGAATCCGGCGCTGGCGCACGTCCGTCTGGTGGCCCATACGGGCTATGGCTCGCCGGAAGACCGCAAGCGGGCGATGGACGCGGGCTTCGATGCGCACCTGGTGAAGCCGGCGGAGTTGCCGGACCTGGAGCGGGCGCTGAAAGGCTGAGGCGCGGGCGCTACCCCCAACGAAAAGCCCCGCGAACCGCGGGGCTTTTCACATCAGCCGACAGAGAATTACTTCTCCATCACGCTGAACTCACCAAACGCCTTCAGCTGCTCTCCCAGCGCCTTCTGGTCACCCACGACCACGATCGACTGGTTCTCCGGCGCGAAGTACTTCTTCGAGACCTCGCGCACCTGTTTCGGCGTGACCTTCATGATGCGCGGCACGTACTCGCCCAGGAACTCGGGCGGCAGGCCGATCAGCCAGTTGTTGGCCAGCGTCGCCGCGACCGAGCGCTGCAGCTGGTTGCTGATCATGTAGCCGCCAGCGACGTAGCGCTTGTTCATCTCCATTTCCTTGGCCGGCACGGCTTCGGCGCCGATGCGCTTGTACTCGCTGAAGAACTCGTTCAGCGCCGCGCCGGTTACTTCGTTGCGCACGTCGGCGCCGCCGACGATCGCACCGCCCACGCGGTTCAGGCGTGCACCGGCCGAAGCGCCGTAGGTGTAGCCCTTCTCTTCGCGCAGCTTGATGTTCACGCGGCTCGAGAAGCCGCCGCCGAGGATGGTGCTGGCCAGGCGCAGCGGGATCTGGTCTTCGGCGCTGGCGGCGATGCCCGGGCTGCCCAGGCGCACGGCCGACTGCACGCTCTTGTCACGCTGCAGCAGGATGCGCGCCGGCTTGGCGTCGGCCGGGGCGGCGGCGGTTTCCGGCAGGGCCGGGCCGCTGGCCTTCCAGTCGCCGAAGGCCGCTTCGGCCATCTTCAGCGCCTCGGCTTCCTTGACCGGGCCGGTGATCACCAGCAGGGCGCGGTCCGGGCGCATGCGCTTGGCGTGTTCGGCGCGCAGCATGTCCTGGGTCACGGCGTTGATCGCTTCCACCGTCGGGGTGGTGCGGGCATACGGGTGCTCGCCGTAGATCGCGCGGTTGATGGCGCGCTCGGCGCGGAAGCCCGGCTGGGTTTCGGATACGCGCAGCGACTGCAGCGCATTGGCCTTGGCCAGCTTGACTTCGCTTTCCGGGAAGGACGGGGTGCGGGCGACTTCGGCCAGCAGCTGCATCATCGGGGCAGCCTGCGATACCAGCGCATTGGCCGAGACGACGATACCGTCCGACGAGGCACTGGCGCCCACTTCACCGCCCATGCCCTGGGCCGCTTCGGCGATCGCGCGCGAGTCGCGCTTGGCGCTGCCTTCGTTGAGCAGGCCGGCCAGCATGTTGGCGAAGGCCGGGGTTTGCGGAGCGTCGGCCGCGAAGCCGGCGCCGCGTACCGCCAGCACGTAGTCCACGCGCGGCAGGCCCTTGCGCGGCACGACCCAGACGGTCAGGCCGCTGGCCAGGGTCTTCTTGGTGATCTTCGGCACCGGGATCGCACTGTCCTTGCCGTAGGCCGGCATCGGCAGGGATTTCTCGGCGGCAGGGGCGGCGGTTGCGGCATAGACGGCCGCCGGCGCGAAGGCGACCGAAACGGCGATTGCGAGCATCAGTTTTTTCATCGATGCGCTCCTTATTTGGTAGTGGCGGCAGCCGGGGCGGCGGCGGCGGCTGGGGTGGCGGCAGGCGCCGCGAGCATCGCGGCCGGCTTGCGGTCGATGACGGTACGGTTGGTCGGCACCAGGTAGGTGCGCACCGCGCGCTGGATGTCTTCCGAGGTCACGCCTTCGATCAGGCCCGGGATCTTGTTGACCACGTTGGCGTCGCCCCACATCACCTGCATCTTCGCCATCATGTCGGCGCGGTTGATGAAGCTCTCCAGCTGGTTGTTCCAGTTGGCCAGCAGGCGGGTCTTGACGCGCTTGAGGCTCGCGGCATCCACGCCGTTCTGGGCGACCTTGGCGAGCTCTTCGTCAATGGCCTTGAGCATGGCATCGGCGCTGCTGTTCGGCTTGTACAGCGCGAACACCGTCAGCAAGGTCGGGCCGTCGTATTCGAAGGGGCCGGTCAGGCCGAACAGGGAGTCGACGTTCAGGGCGATCTCGCGGCCCTTCACCAGGCCCTGGTAGAACAGCGAAGCGTCGCCGCCGGCCAGCAGTTCGCCCAGCACGGCCATCGCGGCCTGGTCGCGGTGGCCGCGCGGCGGCATCTTCCAGGCGGCGGCGATCGCCGGCACCTGGGCCAGGGCGTCGCTCTGCACCAGCCGCTTCTCCTGGGTGTTCAGGCCTTCGTTGAAGTCGGTCGGTTTCGGCGTCGGGCGGGCCGGGATCTTGCCGAAGTATTTTTCTGCCAGCGCGAAACCCTGGGCCGGGCTGATGTCGCCGGCGATGGCGATGACGGCGTTGTTCGGGCCGTAGTAGTCGCGGTGGAAGGCGCGCACGTCGTCCAGGCTGGCGTTCTCGAGATCCTCGAAGCTGCCGTAACCGTCATGGTTGTTTTCCCACTTCTGGAAGGCATGCTGGCCGATGTCGATCCACATGAAGCCGCCGTAAGGCTGGTTCTTCACATTGACGCGGATCTCTTCCTTCACCACGTCCTGCTGGTTCTTCAGCGTGGCCGGATTGAAGTCGAGCGTCTTCATGCGGTCCGCTTCCAGCCACAGGATCGGCTCGAGCGCCGACCGGGGGGCGGTCTCGATGTAGTTGGTGTAGTCGGCACGGGTCGACCCGTTGTTGCGGCCGCCGCCACCGGTGATCGTGGTATCGAACACGCCCTTCTTGGCGTTCGGCGTGCCCTGGAACATCAGGTGCTCGAACAGGTGGGCAAAGCCGGTACGGTTCTTCGGCTCCAGGCGCATGCCGACTTTGTAGACGACCGACACGCCGACGGTCGGCGAACTGCGGTCTTCGGTGACGATGACCGTCAGGCCGTTATCGAGCTTCTTGACAGCGACCGGCAGGGTCCACTGGTCCGCGGAGGCGGCGAATGCCGACAGCGAGAACGTGAGCCCGGCCAGCAAGACAGGTAATTGGCGCATGCGCATGGGTTTGACCTCGTAATGAACTCGGGAAAAGATGAAGCCTGTACTGACGGCCTGGGCCATCATGCGCTGCATCTTAGCGCAATGGCATGCCAATAAGTAATCTTTTTTGGCGGGGAAATTTGCGCTCTGTCGACGCTGCGCAACGCACGCGCTATCCGTGCATACGCCGCTCCAGGCCGCGTTTTATGCAGTTCATCGCAGACCGGTGGGAATGGGCGGGAAGGGAGGATATAGTTGCAACATGCTAATGTTGCGGTAAAGCAGCCACAAGCTGGCAACGCACAACCAAAGAACACGATTCGGAGAATTGAATGAACCACCTTTCCAAGCTCGGCCTCGCTTTTGCGGCACTGTGCGCCCCGCTGTTCATCCCCACGGGAAGCGCCACCGCGGCCGAGGTCGCCACTGAAACGCGCCAGGTCGATGCGCGCGTGGTGCGCGTCAAGCTCGACGGCGTGGTGGACCTGAAGATTCGCCAGGGCAGCATGCCGCTGCTGGTGCTCACGGGCGATCCTCGCCTGCTCGGCAAGACCACCACCCAGCAGAGCGGCGATACCCTGAACATCGGCACCGAGACCAAGGGCGTCAGCATCAACCTGGGCCGCAGCATGGGCCTGCACGCCGAACTGACCCTGCCGAACCTGCGCGAAGTGAGTTCCGAGAGCGTGGGCGGCACCACCGTCAGCGGCTTCTCCGGTGACGAGCTCGAGCTCAACCTCGATGGGGCCGGCTCAATGAATGTATCATGTAATTACAAGGTGCTGACCGCGAACCTGGGCGGCGTCGGCAGCATGAAGATCCACGGAATCAACAGCGAGAGCGTCGAGCTGAACCTGAGCGGTGCCGGCTACGTGACCCTGTCGGGCCGCAGCCGCAGGCTGAAGGCGGAACTCGGCGGGCTGGGCGGACTGGATGCGCAGGCCTTCACCGCCGAGAACGTGACCCTCGAGCTGTCCGGCCTGGGCAACGCGACCGTCACCGCCAAGGACAGCGCCAACCTGACCCTGTCGGGCCTGGGTTCGGTGACGGTGCACGGCAAGCCGCTCAACCGCAAGGCCAGCGTCGACGGGCTCGGCAAGGTGAACTGGAAATAAAACAGCAGCAGCGCGGCCAGAACAAGAATAAGAACAAGCATACGGACAAAACAAGGTGAGCCCGACACGAGGGCGAAGGATACGCAGAGATCCTGATTCCATGCACGAGACATGAAAAAACTATTGATAGCGATCGCATTCGCACTCGGCCTGCCGGCCGCGGCGCATGCGGGCTTCGCGGAGGGGGCCAGCGCGTATAACGCGCGGAACTACGCGACAGCACTGAAAGAGATCGTCCCGCTCGCCAGATCCGGCCATGCGGACGCCCAGCATTTGCTGGGCCTGATGTATTACATGGGCCGCGGCGTCACGCGCGACTACAAGCAGGCCTTCGCCTGGCACCACCGGGCGGCCCAGCAGGGCAAGGCCGATGCCCAGTACGTGGTCGGCGCCATGTACTACACCGGCAACGCGGTGCCCCAGGACCAGCGCCACGCCGTGAACTGGTTCCGCAAGGCGGCCGAGCAGGGCCACGCCGAGGCCCAGCATGCGCTCGGCCTGATGTACCGCTACCACCAGGCCGGCATGCCGCAGGACATGGTGCTGGCCTATATGCTGTGGAACCTGGCCGCGGCCGGCGGCAACCACAACGCGGTCGAGCAGCGCGCCGCGATCTCGCGCCAGATGACCCAGGAGCAGATCGAGGAAGCGCAGGCGCTGTCGCGCACCTGGCGGCCGGGCAGGCCGCTGCCGACGTCTTCCCGGACCGGGAACAATTTGTGACCATCCAACCGCCGGCTAGCCCGGCGGTTGTGCTTTTTGCGGGACCTTGGCGGTGCTGCGGAACAGCGTCAGCGGCACCTCGTCCGCCATCGCCTGGTAACCCATGTCGTTCGGATGCAGGTGGTCGCCGCTGTCGTAGGCGGGCAGCAGCCGCGATGGCCGGGCCGGATCGCGGGTGACGCGGTCGAAGTCGATGACGGCGTCGAACTCGTCGTGGTTGCGGATCCACGCGTTCACGGCCTGGCGCAGCTGCTCCTTCTCCGCCGAGTAGGTGCCCGCGCCTTCGAAGGGCAGCAGGGTGGCGCCGATGACGCTGATCCCCTTGGCGTGGGCGCGTGCGATCAGCTGGCGGTAGCCGGCGACCAGGTCGTGCAGCGTCACCGGACTGGCGGCCGAACTGTTGCCGATGTCGTTGATCCCGATGAGCAGCGTCAGGTAGCGCACCCCCGGCGTCGCCAGCACGTCGCGGTCGAAGCGTTCCAGCACGCTGCGGCCGAACAGGGGATTCGGGGCGCTGGACAGCAGGCGGCTGCCGTCGATGCCGCGGTTGACCACGGCCAGGCGGATCGGATCGCGCAGGTTTTGCAGGCGGCGCGCCAGCCAGTCCGGCCAGCGCTTGTTGCTGTCCGGCGTGCTGCGGGTGCCGTCGGTGATCGAATCGCCCAGGGTGACGA
This sequence comes from Telluria sp. ZB4P36, assembly GCF_059685865.1. Lineage (NCBI taxonomy): Bacteria > Pseudomonadati > Pseudomonadota > Betaproteobacteria > Burkholderiales > Oxalobacteraceae > Telluria > Telluria sp. ZB4P36. The sequence continues at coordinate 119,345 of NZ_JCASIE010000001.1, read as the reverse complement.
TGGCCGGTCCGGCCGCATCCACTTCGACCCCGGTTAGAAAGGGCCAGAGCGCGATCGTGCGCTGGACCGGCAGCACAGGCGCGGCAGTGAAGTCGCCCGGCAGCGACACGTAGTTGGCTTGGTGCGCGAGGGCATGGACCGTGGTGGCGGGCACGGTGCCGGGCAGGTAGAGGCTCACCGCGAGGCTTGACAAGGGCGGGATGTTCAGCTCCACCGGATCCGACAGCACCGGCGCACCCGGCGGGATCGTGACCGCAGGCCGGCCGCCGAAGCTGAGCGCACGGTCGGTGCCGGGCGCCACGTCCGATCCCCCTGCACGCAGCCCGATTCGGGCCGCGCCGATGCGCAGCGGGACGGTCCCGATCTCGTTCGAGACACGGATGCGCACCCGGTTGCCGCCGATGCTGGTGTGGACGATCAGGCGCAGGGTCTGGTCATGGAAGACCTGCAGGCTCGATTCCGGCGGCGGGCCGGCCGGCGCCGTGCCCCAGGTGGCGGTCCAGTGTTCGGTGGTCCAGGTCTGCGCGCCGGCCGGATGGCTGGTGAGCGCGATGGCGGCCGCCAGCATCGCGCTGCCCAGCAGCAGGCGCCGGCGCGGCAGGTTCATCCCGCGGGTGGACAGGGCAATGCCTTCGGCGAAACGGTTCAGGTAGGCATTCAGAAACGGAAGCAGGGCAGGAAGCATCCTCGTCATGATGGGCTCCAGGAAGCGGCGGCCATGCGATAGGCATGAGCTCGTATGTCCACTCTAGCCAGCGTGGCGCCCCCTTCCTTGCGCGACATCCAAGCTTGAAAAAATTAATATTCCTGCAAGAATTTATTGCTGTGCTTTGTACGAGGATTGTCCCGAACAGTAGGCAGCACTGTGGGCAGGCGCACCGAGCCGAGAGGGAATCCGGTCTAGGGTGGCGGTTCCAGGGACGGGGGAGCAGCCATGAGCAAGCGCACGGGAGAGGTCAGGATCGGCAAGGCGGACATGCCGGCAGGAGGCTGGGGATCGCTGGCCAAGGTGACGACGATTTTGCTGGACCAGGGCGTGCCCCTGAAGGACAGCCGCCTGCTGCTGAAGCAGAACAAGCCGGACGGTTATGCCTGCGTGAGCTGCGCCTGGGCCAAGCCGGCCAATCCGCATCCCTTCGAATTCTGCGAGAGCGGGGCCAAGGCCACGGCCTGGGAAACCACCAGCAAGACCATCGGCGCCGCTTTCTTCGAAAGCCATACCGTCACCGAACTGGAAGCCTGGGACGATCACGCGCTGGAGGCGCAAGGTCGCCTGACCGTGCCGCTGCGCTGGGACAGCGCCACCGACAAGTACCGCGAGGTGAGCTGGGACACGGCTTTCGCAGAGATCGGCGCGGCCCTGCGCGGTTTCGAAAGAGAGCAGGTCGTGTTCTACGCCTCCGGACGCGCGTCTCTGGAAACCTCCTACATGTACCAGCTGCTGGCGCGCATGTACGGCAACAACAACCTGCCGGACAGCTCGAACATGTGCCACGAGAGCACCTCGGTCGGGCTGCAGAAGACCATCGGCGTCCCGGTCGGCACCGTCGACCTGCACGATTTCGAGGAGACGGACTGCATCTTCTTCTTCGGCCAGAACGTCGGCACCAACAGCCCTCGCATGCTGCACCAGCTGCGCGAAGCGCGGATGCGCGGCGTGCCCATCATCACCTTCAATCCCTTGCGCGAACGCGGGCTGGTCAGCTTCACCAACCCACAGTCGCCGCTCGAGATGCTGACCGGGCACGAGACGCCGATCAGCACCCAGTACCTGCAGGTGAAACCGGGCGGCGACACGGCCGCGATCATGGGCCTGTCCAAGGCCATTTTCGCCCTCGACGACGCGGCGCTGGCGGCCGGCGGGCAGCGCGTGCTCGACATCGCGTTCATCCAGGAGCACACCCAGGGCATCGCGGACTTCGAAGCCGCGGTGCGCGCCTGCGAATGGAGCGCGATCGAGCGTGAATCCGGGCTGGCGCGCGCCGACCTGGAAAGCGCGGCCGCGGTCTATTGCGCCTCCAGCGCCGTCATGGGCATCTACGGCATGGGCCTGACCCAGCACCGCGAAGGGGTGCAGAACGTCACGATGATCGTCAACCTGCTGCTCCTGCGCGGGAACATCGGCAAGCCGGGCGCCGGCGTCTGTCCGGTGCGCGGCCATTCGAACGTGCAGGGCCAGCGTACTGTCGGCATCACGGAGAAGCCGGAACTGGCGCCGCTCGACAAGCTGAAGGCGCTGTACGGCTTCGAACCGCCGCGCAAGACCGGCATGAATACCGTCGAGGCCTGCGAAGCCATCCTGGCCGAGAAGCTGCAGGCCTTCATCGGCCTGGGCGGGAACTTCGTGCGCGCCGTGCCCGAACGCGGCCTGATGGAGGCAGCCTGGCGCGAGCTGCCGCTGACGGTGCAGATTGCGACCAAGCTGAATCGCAACCACGTCATTCACGGCAAGGCTTCCTGGCTGCTGCCCTGCCTGGGACGCATCGAGATCGACCGGCAGCGCGGCGGACCGCAGGACGTGACGGTCGAGGACAGCACCGGCTGCATGCACGGTTCGCGCGGCAGGGCGGAACCGGTGGCGTCCACGCTGCTGTCGGAACCGGCCATCGTGGCCGGCATCGCCAAGGCCACGCTCGATCCGAATCCGCGCGTCGGCTGGGACGCCTGGGTGGCGGACTACGGCCGCATCCGCGAGGCGATCGCCGAGACCTGGCCCGACATCTTCCACGACTTCAACGCACGCATGTGGACGCCGGGCGGCTTCCGCCGTCCGCTGGGCGCGGCGCACCGGGTGTGGAAGACCGAATCCGGCAAGGCCCTGTTTACGGCGCCCGGTTCGCTAGACAACAACCCGGACCTGCGGGGCGGCCCGGCGACGCTGCGCCTGTTCACGGTGCGCAGCGACGGTCAGTTCAACACCACGATCTACAACTACGACGACCATTTCCGCGGCGTGCAGGGCAGCCGCATGGTGCTGTTCATGGCGCGCGCCGACATGGCGAAGCATGCGCTGGCAGAGGGCGAGCTGGTGGCGCTGCGCACCCCGGCCGACGCTGGTGTCGAGCGCCGCGTCGGCGGGCTGGCGGTGGTGCCCTATGACGTGCCGGAAGGCTGCATCGCAGGCTACTACCCCGAGCTGAATGCCCTGATTCCGCTGTGGCACCACGCCAAGGAAAGCAAGGTGCCGGCCGCGAAGGCGATCGAGGTGCTCCTCGAGCGCGGCGGGAGGCCCTCTTGAACGCCGGCGAAGGTTTCTTTGCGCCGCCGGGCGCTTGCCGCCTGCCGGCCCAGCGCTGGCGCGACGGCCAGGTGGAGGACGCGGCCGAGCTGGTAGCGGACGAGGTGCCGGTGGCGCTCGTCTACAACGGCATCAGCCACGCGGTGATGCTGGCTTCTCCCCGGGACCTGGAGGATTTCGCGATCGGTTTCTCGCTGGGCGAGCGCATCGTGCGCGATGTGCGCGACATTTACGACCTCGAGGTGGAGGAGGCGCCGAACGGCATTGCGATCGAGATGCGCATCGCCTCCGGCGCGGCGGTGCGCCTGAAGGAGACGCGCCGCGCCCGCACCGGCAAGACCGGCTGCGGCCTGTGCGGCGTCGAAAGCCTGGACTGGTTCGACGACGATGCCTTCGCGACGGATGCATCGCAGGATGGCGCGGTCCGCTTCGCGCCGGAGTCCCTGCACCGCGCGATGGCGTCTATGGCCGCTTGCCAGGACCTGCACCACGCGACCGGCGCCGTGCATGCCGCCGGCTGGGCCGATCTCGGCGGGGAACTGCTGTGCGTGCGCGAAGACATCGGCCGCCACAACGCGCTCGACAAGCTGGTCGGCGCGCTGGTGCGCGGCAAGCTGGACCCAAGGAACGGCTTTGCCGTGGTGACCAGCCGCGCCAGTTTCGAGATGGTGCAGAAGGCGGCGCGCGCCGGCTGTGCGCTGCTGGCCGCGATCTCGGCGCCCACCGCGCTGGCGGTGCAGCTGGCCGAGCGGGCGGGGCTGACCTTGGCCGGTTTCGTGCGCGACGGGCGCCACGTGCTCTACACCCATCCGCAGCGGCTCGCGCCAGGGGAGGGGTGAAGGCGAGTATGATGCGCTCCTTGATTCGAGCATATTGGAGCAATCATGGTCATCGTGACCCACAACGGCAAGTTCCACGCGGACGACGCATGGGCGGTGGCCGTCCTGCATATTCTTTACCCTGACGCCGAAATCGTCAGGACGCGCGAGCCCGCCATCATCGAGGCTGCCGATTTCGTGGTCGACGTCGGCGGCATCTGGGACCCGGCCGCGGGCCGCTTCGACCACCACCAGAAGGGCTTCGAGGGCGCCCGCGCCAGCGGCGTGCCCTATGCCAGCGCGGGGCTGGTCTGGCGCGAGTACGGCGCGCGCTGCGTCGCCCTGCTGGCCGCGCAGCACACCGGCCACCAGCTCGACGAGGACACGGCGCAGCAGATGGCCTATGCCATCGATGCCGACATCGTGCAATACCTCGACCTGTCGGACGTCGGCGCGGCCAAGAACGCGCCCGGCGGCTACGGGATGTCGGCGGTGGTCTCCGGCTTCAATCCGAACTGGATGGACGAGCAGCGCCTCGGCTACGGGCTCGAGGCGGAAGCTTATCGTCTGACTCAATTCCGCAAGGCGATGGCCTTGCTCACCGACGTGATCGTCAATTCGGTCAAGTACCGGATCGGCGCCATCCTCGCGCTGGCCCAGGTGCGCCAGGCCGAGGTACTGGAAAACGGCCGCCTGCTGTTCCTGAAGAATGCGGCGCTGCCGTGGAGCTCGGTGGTGCGCAAGGAAATGCCGAAGGTGCTCTTCGTGCTCAGCCACAGCCTGTCGGAAGACCGCTACATGCTGCACACGGTGCCCGCGACGACCGACACCTTCGATGCGCGCGCCGACCTGCCGGAAAGCTGGGCCGGCCTGCGCGACGCCGACCTGGCCGCGGTGACCGGCGTGCCGGACGCGAAGTTCTGCCACAACGGCCGGTTTATTGCTGCGGCGAAAACGTACGAGGGCGCGTATGCGATGGCGCTGCAGGCACTGCAGGCGGTCGACAGCGGCCAGACGCCTTTGTTCAGCCCGCGCGACACGCTTTTGTCCTGAGTTGGCCGAGCGTTAGGTAAGGCACGGTCATTTGTGGCCGGAAACCCTATCTTGGTCCCATGGCCAAGATTGTTTCGATGAGAAAGCTTTACGCGATGCAGCGTATGTCGGCCGCGCTGAACCGGGCCTCGGCCGCGCGGCCTTTCGGGCCGGAAACGGACCGGGCACTGCGCTGGGCTGCCGCCTGGGGTATGTCGGCAGGTATCCGCGTCCCGCATACCCGGGTAAGGCTGCGGCGCGATACGCTGGTGGGCGTCAGCGTCGCGCCCGATCCGCAACGCCGTCTGCCTTCCTGAGGAGGGTGCGCAGGTTTTTTCCGACTCCCTTACAATTGTGGTTTTTTCAACACGGGAGCATCCATGCGCGCCATCGAAATCACACAGCCGGGCAAGCCGGAGGTCCTGCAACTGTGCGAACGTCCGCTGCCCGCCTTGAAGGCTGGCGAGGTGCTGATCAAGGTGCACGCGGCCGGCATCAACCGCCCGGACGTGCTGCAGCGCCTCGGCAAATACCCGGTGCCACCCGGCGCCTCGGATTTGCCGGGCCTCGAAGTGGCCGGCGAAATCGTTGACGGCGACTACGCGGCAGCCGGTTTTGCCAAAGGCGACATCGTCTGCGCGCTGGTGCAGGGCGGCGGTTATGCCGAGTACTGCACCGCGCCCGCCGAGCAATGCCTGCCGATCCCGCAAGGCTTGACGCCGCTGGAAGCCGCTTCGCTGCCCGAGACATTTTTTACCGTCTGGTCAAATGTTTTCGACCGCGCCCGGCTAAGCCCCGGCGAATCGCTGCTGGTGCAGGGCGGGACCTCGGGCATCGGCGTGACCGCGATCCAGCTCGCCGCGGCGCTCGGCCACCGCGTGTTCGCCACCGCCGGCTCGGATGAGAAGTGCCGTGCCTGCGAGCAGCTGGGCGCCGAACGCGGCATCAACTATCGCAGCGAAGACTTCGCGGCCGTGGTCAAGGAACTGACGGGAGGGAAGGGCGTCGACGTCATCCTCGATATGGTAGCGGGCGACTATATCCCGCGCGAAATCGATTGCCTGGCCGACGACGGCCGCATCGCCCTGATCGCGCTGCTCGGCGGCGCCAGGGCCGAGATCGACCTGGGCCAGGTGCTGCGCCGCCGCCTGGCGATCAGCGGCTCGACCCTGCGCCCGCGCCCGGTCGCCTTCAAGGCCGCGATCGCCCGCAGCCTGCGCGAGCGCGTCTGGCCGCTGTTCGCCGAAGGCAAGCTCAAGCCGGTCATCTACCGCAGCTTCCCGCTGGCCCGGGCCGCCGAGGCGCACGCGCTGATGGAGTCGAGCACCCACGTCGGCAAGATCGTGCTCGAAGTGGTCTAAGAGATTGAATCAAAAGGGAACTGGCAGCTCAGCATTGTTTGACCGCCACATATTCGACCGCTAGAATAGCGGGTTATTTAAGCGTGGGGTTCTATGCGTTCCAAACTCGTCGTAGGTAACTGGAAAATGAACGGCAGCCGCGCGGCCAACGCCTCGCTCCTGACCGGCATCCTGGAAGGTCTGGACAATGCCAGGGCCAAGGTCGCGGTCTGCGTGCCGGCTCCCTACCTCTACCAGTGCCAGGAATTACTGCAAGGCAGTCCGGTCGCCTGGGGTGCCCAGGACGTGTCCTGCCATCCGGTCGGCGCCTACACCGGCGAAGTGTGCATGTCGATGCTGCAGGATTTCGATTGCCGCTACGTGATCGTCGGCCACTCCGAGCGCCGTGCCTACCACGGCGAAAGCAATGAACTGGTGGCCAAGAAGGCCAGGGCCGCGCTCGACGCCGGCCTGACCCCGATCGTCTGCATCGGCGAAACCCTCGAGCAGCGCGAAGCGGGGCAGACCATGGAAGTGGTCGACGCCCAGCTCGACGCCGTGCTGGAAGCCGTCGGCCGCGAAGCCGTGGACAAGATCGTGCTCGCCTATGAGCCGGTGTGGGCGATCGGTACCGGCAAGACCGCGACCCCGGCCATGGCCCAGGAAGTGCATGCCGCCCTGCGCGAAAAACTGCGTGCATGCAACGCCGAGGCCGCACAAAACACGCTGGTGCTGTACGGCGGCAGCATGAAGCCGGATAATGCGGCGGACCTGATGGCGCAGCCGGACATCGACGGCGGCCTGATCGGCGGTGCGGCACTCAAGGCGGCGGATTTCCTCGCCATCATCCGCGCAGCGCAGTAAAAGATACGCAGTAGCTATTTAAATAAACGTCGTTAACTTGGAAATGGAATTGCAATGAACACCGTGTTCAATCTGATTATTGTTGTGCAGGTTATTTCGGCCCTGGCCATCATCGGCCTGGTGCTGGTCCAGCACGGCAAGGGCGCCGACATGGGTGCGGCCTTCGGTTCTGGCGCTTCGGGCAGCCTGTTCGGTGCCTCGGGCTCGTCGAACTTCCTGTCGAAGTCGACCGCCGTCGCGGCCGCGGTGTTCTTTGCCTCGACCCTGGCCCTGGCCTGGTCGAGCAATAGCCGCAGCACCGGCGGTGAAGATGCCGGCGTGATGGGCCGCGTCACCGTGCCGTCCTCGCAGGCGCCGGCCACCGGCATCCCGAGCGACGTGCCGGGCGCAGGCCCGAACGCCGGCCCGACCACCGTGGTCCCGGCCAACGACATTCCGCAAACCCCGGGCGTTGCCATCCCGGCGGCACCAGGTGCGGCAGCGCCGGCGCCGGCAGCTCCGGCCGCCGCTACCCCGGCCCCCGTTGCCCCGGCTCCGACCAAGTAAATCCGCCTGCGCGCCGCACGCGCGTTCCGGATGTGGAGTAGAATGCGGCTCGCCATCGGGTGGGCCGCATGCAGTAGAGGACGCAAGTCCGTTCAGTGCGGCCAAGCCTGCTGTAAAGATGGGCCAGGCTCAAAAGAAATGTTGAGTAATTGCGTAATTTCCTTGTGTTAGCGCAATTTGTGCATTGAAAAGTAGTGCTAAAGCAGGTTAAAATACTGGTCTCCAGCCGACGTGGTGAAATTGGTAGACACGCTATCTTGAGGGGGTAGTGGCGCAAGCTGTGCGAGTTCGAGTCTCGCCGTCGGCACCAAGATACAAAGAAGCCAGCAAGGGCGCAATGAGCAACCGCTCTCCTGCCTGAGCTGGCTTTTTTACGATTCGTGCGGTCCTGGTGGAAGGTCCTCAGCCAGGTTCGGACGGGTCGGCGCTGCAGCCCTGCAGTGTTTCATTAACCGATCGTTCAGAATAGGCTTCATCGTGAACCTCGAAAATTATCTCCCCGTTCTTCTCTTTATCCTGGTTGGCATCGGTGTCGGTGTCGCTCCTCAGGTGCTCGGCCGCATCCTTGGCCCGCACCGTCCCGACGCAGCCAAGCTGTCCCCGTATGAATGCGGCTTCGAAGCCTTTGAAGACGCGCGCATGAAGTTCGACGTTCGCTACTACCTGGTGGCGATCCTGTTTATTTTGTTTGATCTGGAAACGGCATTCTTCTTCCCATGGGGCGTCTCGATGCGCGAACTGGGCTGGACCGGTTTCGTCACGATGATGGTGTTCATCGCCGAATTCATCGTCGGTTTCTGGTACATCTGGAAGAAAGGTGCCCTTGATTGGGAATAAGCCATGGCAATTGAAGGCGTATTAAACGAAGGTTTCATTACCACCACAGCCGATAAGCTGATCAACTGGGCGCGCACCGGGTCGATGTTCCCGATGACGTTCGGCCTGGCATGCTGCGCGGTCGAGATGATGCATGTGGGCGCTGCCCGCTACGATCTCGACCGTTTTGGCATTGTGTTCCGCCCATCGCCGCGCCAGTCCGACGTGATGATCGTCGCCGGCACGCTGTGCAACAAGATGGCTCCCGCCCTGCGCAAAGTGTACGACCAGATGGCCGAGCCGCGCTGGGTGATCTCGATGGGTTCCTGCGCCAACGGCGGCGGCTACTACCACTACTCGTACTCGGTGGTGCGCGGCTGCGACCGCATCGTCCCGGTCGACGTCTACGTGCCGGGCTGCCCGCCGACTGCGGAAGCACTGCTGTACGGCATCATGCAGCTGCAGAACAAGATCAAGCGCACCAACACCATCGCGCGCTAAGAACAGCGAAACACCATGACGACTAAACTCGAAACCCTTGAACTCGCCCTGAAAAATGCACTGGGCGAGGGCGCCGCGATCACCTCGGCGCTGGGCGAACTGACCGTGGTGGTCAAGGCCGCCGACTACATCAAATCGATGCAGGCCCTGCGCGACGACCCGGCCCTGGCATTCGAAGAGATGATCGACCTGTGCGGCGTCGACTATTCCCAGTATGGCGAAGGCACCTGGGACGGCCCGCGTTTCGCGGTGGTCGTGCACCTGCTGTCGCTTCAGCATAACTGGCGCGTGCGCGTGCGCGTGTTCTGCCCGGACGACGACATGCCGATGGTCGAGACGATCACGCCGATCTGGCGCGCCGCCAACTGGTTCGAGCGCGAAGCCTTCGACCTGTTCGGCATCCTGTTCGACGGCCACGGCGACCTGCGCCGCATCCTGACCGACTACGGCTTCATCGGCCACCCGTTCCGCAAGGACTTCCCGATCACGGGCTATGTCGAAATGCGCTACGACCCTGAACAGAAACGCGTGATCTACCAACCGGTGACGATCGAGCCGCGCGAGAACATCCCGCGCGTGATCCGTGAAGAAACCTACGGGACATCGAAATAATGGCTGAGCTTAAGAATTACACCCTGAACTTTGGTCCGCAGCACCCGGCAGCGCACGGCGTGCTGCGCCTCGTGCTGGAGCTGGACGGCGAAGTGATCCAGCGCGCCGACCCGCACATCGGCCTGCTGCACCGCGGCACCGAGAAGCTGGCCGAGACCCGCACCTACCTGCAGTCGGTCCCGTACATGGACCGCCTCGACTACGTGTCGATGATGTGCAACGAGCACGGCTACGTGCTGGCGATCGAGAAGCTGCTGGGCGTCGAGGCGCCGATCCGTGCGCAGTACATCCGCACCATGTTCGACGAGATCACCCGTATCCTGAACCACCTGATGTGGCTGGGCGCGCACGCGCTCGACATCGGTGCCATGGGTCCCTTCCTGTACGCTTTCCGTGACCGCGAAGACCTGTTCGACGTGTACGAAGCGGTGTCGGGCGCGCGCATGCACGCGGCCTACTACCGTCCGGGCGGCGTCTACCGCGACCTGCCGGACCGCATGCCGCAGCACAAGGAATCGCCGATCCGCTCGAAGAAGGCGATCGACGAACTGAACCGCGACCGCCAGGGTTCGGTGCTGGACTTCCTGGATGCCTTCACCAAGCGTTTCGACGGCTATGTCGACGAGTACGAAACCCTGCTGACCGATAATCGTATCTGGAAGCAGCGTACCGTCGGCATCGGCGTGGTGTCGCCGGAAGACGCGAAGGCCATGGGCTTCACCGGCGCCATGCTGCGCGGCTCGGGCGTGGAATGGGACCTGCGCAAGATGCAGCCCTACGCGGCGTATGCGAACCTCGACTTCGACATCCCGGTCGGCACCAACGGCGACTCCTACGACCGCTACCTGGTGCGTATCGAAGAAATGCGCCAGTCGAACCGCATCATCAAGCAGTGCATCGCCTGGCTGCGCGTGAACCAGGGTCCGGTCATGATCGACAACCACAAGATCGTGCCGCCGAACCGCATGGACATGAAGTCCAACATGGAATCGCTGATCCACCACTTCAAGCTGTTCACCGAAGGTTTCCACGTGCCGGAAGGCGAGGCCTATGCCGCGGTCGAGCACCCGAAGGGCGAGTTCGGCATCTACATCGTGTCGGACGGCGCCAACAAGCCCTACCGCCTGAAGATCCGCACCCCGGACTATGTCCACCTGCAGAGCCTCGACGAAATGTCGCGTGGCCACATGATTGCCGACGCAGTGGCCATCATCGGTACGCAGGATATCGTGTTCGGCAGTATCGACCGCTAAGAGGCAGGAGAAGATTATGTTATCGCAGGATTGCTATAAAAAAATCGATCGCGAGCTGGCCAAGTACCCAGCCGATCAACGCCAGTCGGCCGTGATGGCTTCGCTGGCCCACGCCCAGGTCGAACTGGGCTGGCTGTCGCCGGAAACCATGCAGGAAATCGCCGACTACATCCGCATGCCGGCCATCGCCGTGCAGGAAGTCGCGACCTTCTACAACATGTACAACCTGAAGCCGGTCGGCAAGGCCAAGATCACGGTCTGCACCAACCTGCCGTGCGCCCTGTCGGGCGGCGAGCGCGCCGGCCAGTACCTGAAGGACAAGCTGGGCATCGACTACCGCGACACCACCGCCGACGGCCAGTTCACGCTGATGGAAGGCGAGTGCATGGGCGCCTGCGGCGACGCACCGGTGATGCTGGTGAATAACCATCGCATGTGCTCGTTCATGAACGATCAAAAAATCGACGCTCTGGTAGAGGAACTGAAGAAATGACCAGCTTGCACGACCGTCACATCAATCCGCTGATCCTCAAGGACCTGAATGGCGACAACTGGCGCCTGGCCGACTACGTCAAGCGTGGCGGCTATTCGGCGCTGCGCCGCATCATCGAAGAGAAGATTTCGCCGGAACAGATCATCGCCGACCTGAAGGCCTCGGGCCTGCGGGGCCGCGGCGGCGCCGGTTTCCCGACCGGCCTGAAGTGGAGCTTCATGCCGCGCCAGTACCCGGGCCAGAAATACCTCGTCTGCAACACCGACGAAGGCGAGCCGGGTACGTTTAAAGACCGCGACATCATCCGCTACAACCCGCACGCGCTGATCGAAGGCATGGCCATCGGCGCCTACGCGATGGGCATTACCGTGGGCTATAACTACATCCACGGCGAGATCTTCCAGGAATACCTGCGCTTCGAAGAAGCGCTGGAAGAGGCGCGTGCCGCCGGCTTCCTGGGCGACAAGATCATGGGTTCGGAGTTCTCGTTCCAGCTGCACGCCCACCACGGCTACGGCGCCTACATCTGCGGCGAAGAAACCGCACTGCTCGAGTCCCTGGAAGGTAAAAAGGGTCAGCCGCGCTTCAAGCCGCCTTTCCCGGCCTCGTTCGGCCTGTACGGCAAGCCGACCACGATCAACAACACCGAGACCTTCGCGGCCGTCCCGTTCCTGCTGAACATCGGTCCTGAGAACTACATGGGCCTCGGCAAGCCGAACAATGGCGGCACCAAGATCTTCTCGATCTCGGGCGACGTCGAGCGTCCGGGTAACTACGAAGTCCCACTGGGCACCCCGTTCGCCAAGCTGATGGAGCTGGCCGGCGGCATGCGTGGCGGCAAGAAGATCAAGGCAGTCATCCCGGGCGGTTCGTCGGCGCCGGTGATCCGCGGCGAGGTCATGATGGATACCGACCTCGACTACGATTCGATCGCCAAGGCCGGTTCGATGCTGGGTTCGGGCGCCGTGATCGTCATGGACGAGACCCGCTGCATGGTCAAGTCGCTGCTCCGCCTGTCCTACTTCTACTACGAAGAATCCTGCGGCCAGTGCACGCCGTGCCGTGAAGGCACCGGCTGGATGTACCGCATGGTCCACCGTATCGAACACGGCAAGGGCCGTCCGGAAGACATGGACCTGCTGAACAACATCGCCTTCAACATCAAGGGCCGCACCATCTGCGCCCTGGGTGACGCAGCGGCGATGCCGGTGGAAGCGATGATCAAGAACTTCCGCGAGGAATTCGAATATCACATCGAGCACAAGCACTGCCTCGTGCCCGCATACCTTTAAACCAGGTCAGGTAACGATCAAATGGTTGAAATTGAATTAGACGGCAAAAAAGTCGAAGTCGCACCAGGTTCCATGGTGATGGACGCCGCAAACAAACTCGGGACTTACATCCCGCACTTCTGCTATCACAAGAAATTGTCGATCGCAGCGAACTGCCGCATGTGCCTGGTCGAAGTCGAGAAGGCGCCGAAGCCGCTGCCGGCTTGCGCCACGCCGGTGTCGCCGGGCATGATCGTGCGCACCCACAGCGACAAGGCGGTGCAGGCACAGAAGTCGGTGATGGAGTTCCTCTTGATTAACCACCCGCTGGATTGCCCGATCTGCGACCAGGGCGGCGAATGCCAGCTGCAGGATCTGGCCGTCGGCTACGGCAAGAGCAATTCGCGCTACGACGAAGAGAAGCGCGTGGTGGCCCCGAAAGAGGCCGGCCCGCTGATCTCGATGGAAGAGATGTCGCGCTGCATCCAGTGCACCCGCTGCGTGCGTTTCGGCCAGGAAGTGGCCGGCGTAATGGAATTCGGCATGGTCGGCCGCGGCGAGCACTCGGAAATCACCACCTTCGTGGGCAAGACCGTGGACTCGGAAGTCTCGGGCAATATGATCGACCTGTGCCCGGTCGGCGCCCTGACGTCCAAGCCTTTCCGCTATTCGGCACGTCCGTGGGAACTGCAGCGCCGCAAGTCGATCGCGCCCCACGACTCGCTCGGTTCGAACCTGATCGTCCAGGTCAAGGGCGGCAAGGTCATGCGCGTGCTGCCGCTGGAAAACGAAGCCATCAACGAATGCTGGCTGTCGGACAAGGACCGCTTCTCCTACGAAGCCCTGGACAACGCCGACCGCCTGGTCAACCCGATGATCAAGCAGGGCGGCGTGTGGCAGGAAACCGACTGGCAGACCGCGCTGGAATACGTGGCCCATGGCCTGCGTAACATCCGCCACGAGCACGGCGCCGACAGCATTGCCGCTGTCGCCACCCCGCACTCGACCCTGGAAGAGCTCTACCTGCTGAACAAGATGACCCGCGGCATTGGCTCGGACAACATCGAGTTCCGCCTGCGCCAGGCCGACTTCGCGCTGGACGGCCAGGTCACCCCGTGGCTGGGCATGCCGATCGCGAACTTCTCGCAACTGAAGCGCGCCTTCGTCATCGGTTCCTCGCTGCGCAAGGACCACCCGCTGGTCGCGACCCGCCTGCGCGTCGCCACCAAGGGCGGCGCCAAGCTGTCGCTGCTGGGCTCCAGCGATGACGACCTCCTGATGCCGATCGCGAACAAGCTGATCGCCGCACCGACCGACTGGCTGGCCGCGTTGTCGGAAGTCGTGTCGGCCGTGGCCGGTGCCAAGGGCGTCGCCGCACCATCGGGCTTCGAGAACGTCCAGGCAGGCGAGGGTGCCCGCGGCATCGCCGCGACCCTGGTCGGCGTCGACACCCCGGGCGCGGTCCTGCTGGGTAACGCTGCCTCGTATCACCCGCAAGCTTCGAAGATCCACGCCGCCGCGCAGTGGATCGCCGAGCAGACCGGCTGCTCCTTCGGCTACCTGGTCGACGCCGCCAACACCGTCGGCGGCTATATCGTCGGCGCGACGGGCAAGGGCGAAGCGGTCTTCGCCAGCCCGAAGAAAGCCTACGTGCTGCTGAACGCGGAACCGGAACTGGATGCGGCCAATCCGCAGCAGGCTCGTGCCGCACTGGACAGCGCCGAGATGGTCGTCGCCATGTCCGCCTTCAAGCACGGCATGGACTTCGCCGACGTGCTGCTGCCGATCGCGCCGTTCAGCGAGACCGCCGGCACCTTCGTCAACTGCGAAGGCCGCGCACAGAGCTTCAACGGCACCGTCAAGCCGCTCGGCGAAACCCGTCCGGCCTGGAAAGTGCTGCGCGTGCTGGGCAACCTGCTGGGCCTGTCGGGCTTCGACTACGAAACTTCGGAATCGATCCGCGACGAAGCCATCGGCAAGGGCAATACCGACCTGTCGGCCAAGCTGAACAACGTTGCCAAGCTGGCGCCGACCGTGGGCCAGACCGCCCCGGCCGGCCAGCTCGAGCGCGTCGCCGACGTGCCGATCTACTTCACCGACGCGCTGTCGCGCCGCTCGGAACCGCTGCAGCGCACCGCCGACGCGAATGCGCCGCTGGTGAGCCTGTCGAAGGCCGTCGCCGAACAGATCGGCGTCAAGGCCGGCGACCTGGTGCGCGTGTCGCAGGGCTCGGGCAGCGCCGTGCTGGTCGCCAACGTGGACGCACGCCTGCCGTCGAACGCGGTGCGCGTGGCCGCCGGCCACCCGGCCGTTGCGGCACTGGGCCCGATGTTCGGTGAGATCAATGTTGAAAAAGCAGTTGAACAAGCAGGAGGCGGCAAATAATGGCAACGCCCGGTTTCATCGATACACTGAACGCCGGCGGGGCTGACCTGCTTGGCCCGGTCTGGCCGCTGGCCTGGACCGTCATGAAGATCCTCGTGGTGCTGCTGCCGCTGATGGGCCTGGTCGCTTACCTGACCCTGTGGGAGCGCAAGCTGATCGGCTGGATCCAGATCCGCGTGGGCCCGAACCGCGTGGGCCCGGGAGGCCTGCTGCAGCCGATCGCCGACGCGCTCAAGCTGCTGCTCAAGGAAATCGTCATCCCGACCAAGGCCAACCGCAGCCTGTTCGTGATCGGCCCGATCATGACCATCATGCCGGCCCTGGCCGCCTGGGCGGTCGTGCCCTTCGGTCCGCAAGCCGCGCTGGCCAACGTCAACGCCGGCCTGCTGTTCCTGATGGCGATCACCTCGATGGAAGTCTACGGCATCATCATCGCCGGCTGGGCCTCGAACTCGAAGTACTCGTTCATGGGCGCGATGCGCGCCTCGGCCCAGATGATTTCCTATGAAATCCCGATCGGCTTCGTGCTGGTCGTGGTCCTGATGGTGACCGGCAGCCTGAACATGTCGGACATCGTCCTGAGCCAGCAAATGGGCACCATGGCCGACATGGGCCTGACCTTCCTGTCCTGGAACTGGCTGCCGCTGCTGCCGCTGTTCGTCATCTACTTCGTGTCCGGCCTGGCAGAGTGCAACCGCCACCCGTTCGACGTGGTGGAAGGGGAGTCGGAGATCGTCGCCGGCCACATGGTCGAGTACTCGGGCATGTCCTACGCGATGTTCATGCTGGCCGAATACGCCAACATGATCCTGATCTCGACCCTGGCGGCCATCATGTTCCTGGGCGGCTGGTCGGCTCCGTTCGCCTTCCTGGAGTTCGGCGCGATCGGTGGCTTCTTCTGGCTGTTCCTGAAGATGTTCCTGCTGGTCTCCCTGATGATCTGGGTTCGCGGCACCTTCCCGCGTTACCGCTATGACCAGATCATGCGCCTGGGCTGGAAAGTCTTCATCCCGCTGACCCTGATCTGGCTGGTGTTTGTCGCCGCCTGGATGCAGACGCCGTGGAACATCTGGACTGCTGTGAAGTAAGGAAGCAAACACAAAATGAATCGGATTAAAGAAATTGTCGGCAGCCTGATGCTGTCCGAACTCTTCAAGGGCCTGGCCCTGACCGGCAAGTACGCGCTGTCGCGCAAGATCACGGTCCAGTACCCGGAAGAGAAGACGCCGATGTCGAACCGCTTCCGCGGCCTGCACGCGCTGCGTCGCTACCCCAACGGGGAAGAGCGCTGCATCGCCTGCAAGCTGTGCGAGGCAGTCTGCCCGGCCATGGCGATCACCATCGAATCGGCACAGCGCGAGGACGGCACCCGCCGCACCACGCGCTACGACATCGACCTGACCAAGTGCATCTTCTGCGGCTTCTGCGAAGAGTCCTGCCCGGTCGACTCGATCGTCGAGACCCATGTGCTGGAATACCACGGCGAAAAGCGCGGCGACCTCTACTACACCAAAGAGATGCTGCTGGCCGTGGGTGACCGCTACGAAAACGACATCGCCGCCGCCCGCGAAGCGGACGCGAAGTACCGATAAGAAGAGGCAGTCATTCATGGAATTCACCACTTTCCTGTTCTACGCGTTCGCGGCCATCATGGTGCTGGCCTCGCTGCGCGTCATCACCACCAAGAACCCGGTCCACGCCGCGCTGTTCCTGGTGCTGGCCTTCTTCAACGCAGCCGGTATCTGGCTGCTGCTGAAGGCCGAGTTCCTGGCCATCGTGCTGGTGCTGGTCTACGTCGGCGCCGTGATGGTGCTGTTCCTGTTCGTCGTCATGATGCTCGACATTAATATCGACCGCATGCGCGAAGGCTTCTGGGGCTACCTGCCGGTGGCGTCTAGCATCGGCGCCCTGATCGTGCTCGAGATGGCCGCCGTGCTGTACCGCGCCTTCAACGAGACCGACCTGTCGGCCGAGGCCGCCGCGCTGAACATCGGCGGCACCAAGGAACTGGGCCTCTTGATCTACACCAAGTACATCTACGGCTTCGAGATCGCGGCCGTGATCCTGCTGGTGGCGATCATTGCCGCCGTCGCCCTGACCCTGCGCAAGCGCAAGGACACCAAAGCAATCGACCCGGCCCTCGCGGTCCGCGTCAAGCGTAACGACCGCCTGCGCATCGTCAAGATGGATGCGGTCAACCAGCGCGCGATCGATGCAGCGAATGCTGAAAAAGCGGCAGCAGCAGCGGCCGCAGCACCGAAGGAGGCACCATGACTTTGTCGCTCGCACACTACCTGATCCTGGGCGCGATCCTGTTCGCGATCTCGGTGATCGGTATCTTCCTGAACCGGAAGAACATCATCATCCTGCTGATGGCCGTCGAATTGATGCTGCTGGCGGTGAACCTGAACTTCGTCGCGTTCTCGCACTACCTGGGAGACGCGGCGGGGCAGATCTTCGTGTTCTTCATTCTGACCGTCGCGGCCGCCGAATCGGCGATCGGCCTGGCGATCCTGGTGGTCCTGTTCCGTAACCTGGACACGATCAATGTGGAAGACCTCGACAGCCTCAAGGGCTGACGGTCTCGGTTGATTAACAATAACGATTAAGGTTCAACATGGCGGGGCAACTCTCTTCCTCAATGTTACTGGCGGTGCCGCTGGCGCCGCTCGCAGGTTCGGCGATTGCCGGCCTGCTCGGCACCAAGTTCTTCGGTAATGTGGTCGGTCGCAAGGTGTCGCACACCGCGACCATCCTGGGCGTGCTGATCGCGCTGATCATCTCGGTCCAGACCCTGATGGCGGTGCTCGACGGCGCCACCTTCAATGAAGACATCTACACCTGGATGAACGTCGGCACGCTCAAGCTGGCCGTCGGCTTCCAGATCGACACCCTGTCGGCGATGATGATGTGCGTGGTCACCTCGGTGTCGCTGATGGTCCACATCTATACGATCGGCTACATGGCCGAGGACGAAGGCTACAACCGCTTCTTCTCGTACATCTCGCTGTTCACTTTCGCGATGCTGATGCTGGTCATGTCCAACAACTTCCTGCAGCTGTTCTTCGGCTGGGAAGCGGTGGGCCTGGTCTCCTACCTGCTGATCGGCTTCTGGTACACCCGTCCGACCGCGATCTTCGCCAACATGAAGGCCTTCCTGGTCAACCGTGTCGGCGACTTCGGCTTCATCCTCGGCATCGGCCTGCTTCTGGCCGCCTCGGGCACCATGCATTACGGCGAGACCTTCGCCCAGGCCGACAAGCTGGTCGGCATGACCGTCCCGGGCATCGGCTGGCCGCTGCTGACCGCAGCCTGCATCTGCCTGTTCATTGGCGCGATGGGTAAATCGGCGCAGTTCCCGCTGCACGTCTGGCTGCCGGACTCGATGGAAGGCCCGACCCCGATCTCGGCACTGATCCACGCCGCGACCATGGTTACCGCCGGCATCTTCATGGTGGCGCGCATGTCGCCGCTGTTCGAACTGTCGGACGGCGCGCTGAGCTTCGTCATCGTGATCGGTTCGATCACGGCGCTGTTCATGGGCTTCCTGGGCATCATTCAAAATGACATCAAGCGCGTCGTCGCTTACTCGACCCTGTCGCAGCTGGGCTACATGACCGTCGCGCTGGGCGCTTCGGCCTACTCGGTGGCCGTGTTCCACCTGATGACCCACGCCTTCTTCAAGGCGCTGCTGTTCCTCGGCGCGGGTTCGGTCATCATCGGCATGCACCACGACCAGGACATGCGCAACATGGGCGGCCTGCGCAAGTACATGCCGATCACCTGGATCACCTCGCTGCTGGGCTCGCTGGCCCTGATCGGTACCCCGTTCTTCTCGGGCTTCTACTCGAAGGATTCGATCATCGAGGCAGTGCACGCGACCAACATCCCGGGCGCCGGCTTCGCCAACTTCGCGGTGCTGGCAGGCGTCTTCGTGACCGCCTTCTACTCCTTCCGTATGTACTTCATGGTATTCCATGGCGAATCGCGCTGGAACCACCCGGTGAAGCACAGCGAAGGCCACGATTCGGACGCGCACCATGAAGAAGACGAGCATGGTCACGACGACCACCACCACCACGGCCTGCAGCCGGGCGACAAGCCGCACGAGTCGCCATGGGTCGTGACCCTGCCGCTGGTCCTGCTGGCGATCCCGTCGGTCATCATCGGCTACCTGGCGATCGGTCCGATGCTGCATGGCGACTTCTTCAAGGGCGTGATCACCGTGAACCCGAACCACCCGGCGATGGCCACCCTGAGCGAAGAGTTCCATGGCGCCGCCGCGATGGCGATCCACGGCCTGCAGACCGCACCGTTCTGGCTGGCACTGGCCGGCGTCGTGACCGCCTACTACTGCTACATGATCAACCCGCGCGTTCCTGCCTGGTTCTATGCCAAGTTCACCTTCCTGCACACCCTGCTGGACAACAAGTACTACATGGACAAGTTCAACCAGATGGTCTTCGCCGGCGGCGCACGCGCCGTCGGTGGCGGCCTGTGGAAAGTGGGCGACCGCGGCCTGATCGACGGCCTGATGGTCAACGGTTCGGCCAAGCTGGTCGGTTGGTTCTCGACGGTGACCCGTACCTTCCAGACGGGCTACATCTATCACTACGCGTTCGTGATGATCGTCGGCGTGCTGGCAACCCTGCTGTGGTTCTTCCCGTTCTGGCAGGCTTAATCGGGATCGATAAGAAAAGCGAAAAATGATGCAGTCAATTTCTACATTTCCTCCTTACCTGAGCCTGTCGATCTGGCTTCCGATCCTGTTCGGCCTGATCGTGCTGGCCGTCGGCCGTGACAAGAACGCCGGTTTCGTGCGCCTGCTGTCCCTGGTCGGCGCCGTCGTCAGCTTCCTGCCGACCCTGCCGCTGATCATGAACTTCGACAATGCCGCCCACGGCATGCAGTTCTATGAAGCGGCAGCCTGGATCGACCGCTTCAATGTGTTCTACAAGCTGGGCGTCGACGGCCTGTCGCTGTGGTTCGTGCCGCTGACCGCCTTCATCACCATCATCGTGGTGCTGGCGGCATGGCAGGTGATCGAAGAGCGCGTGGCGCAGTACATGGGTTCCTTCCTGATCCTGTCGGGCCTGATGATCGGCGTGTTCGCCTCGCTGGACGGCCTGCTGTTCTACTTCTTCTTCGAAGCCACCCTGATCCCGATGTACATCATCATCGGCGTGTTCGGCGGCCCGAATCGCGTGTATGCGGCATTCAAGTTCTTCCTGTACACGTTCTTCGGCTCGCTGCTGACCCTGATCGCGATCATCTACCTGTACAACGCTTCGGGCTCCTTCGACATCCTCGAATGGCACAAGCTGCCGTTGACGATGAACGAGCAGATCCTGATCTTCGTCGCCTTCTTCATGGCCTTCGCCGTGAAGGTGCCGATGTGGCCGGTGCACACCTGGCTGCCGGATGCCCACGTGGAAGCGCCGACCGGCGGTTCCGTGGTGCTGGCCGCGATCATGCTGAAGCTGGGCGCCTATGGTTTTCTCCGCTTTTCGCTGCCGATCACCCCGGACGCCTCGCAGTACCTGGCGCCGGTTGTCATCAGCCTGTCGCTGGTTGCCGTGATCTACATCGGCCTGGTGGCCCTGGTCCAGAAGGACATGAAGAAGCTGGTCGCTTACTCGTCGATCGCCCACATGGGTTTCGTCACCCTGGGCTTCTTCATGTTCAACGACCTGGGCGTGCAGGGCGGCCTGATGCAGTCGATCTCGCACGGCTTCGTGTCGGGCGCGATGTTCCTGTGCATCGGCGTGCTGTACGACCGTGTCCACTCGCGTGAAATCGCCGACTACGGCGGCGTGGTCAACACGATGCCGAAGTTCGCCGCCTTCGTGGTGCTGTTCTCGATGGCCAATGCCGGCCTGCCGGCCACCTCGGGCTTCATCGGCGAATTCATGGTCATCCTGGGCGCCGTCGAGTTCAACTTCTGGACCGGCCTGGCGTCGGGCACCGCCCTGATCCTGGGCGCCGCCTACTCGCTGTGGATGGTCAAGCGCGTCGTGTTCGGCCCGATCGGCAACAAGAACGTCGCCGAACTGACCGACCTGAACGGCCGTGAATTCGCCATCCTGGGCGTGCTGGCCATCGCCACCCTGTGGATGGGCCTGTATCCGGCGCCGATCGCCGAGACGCTGCAGGTGTCGGTCACCGATCTGCTGCAGCACGTCGCAGCCGGCAAATTGCCTCAATAAACTGCCATGAACGAAATGAACTCCACATTGCTAGCGGCGACCGACACCAACCTGGCGCCGGTCTATGCCGAAATCTTCCTGCTGATCGCGGCTTCCGCGATCCTGCTGATCGACATGTTCCTGAAGGAAGGGAAGCGCAACCTGACCTACGCGCTGTCCCTGCTGGCCATCGCCGGTTGCGGCGTGCTGACCTTCGCCGACATGAACGCCGGCGCTACCGTGTACACCTTCAGCGGCATGTACGTGGCGGACCCGATGTCCAACCTGCTCAAGCTGGTGACCTACGTGGCCACCGCCATGACCCTGGTGTATTCGCGCCAGTACACGCAAGACCGCGCCATGATGTCCGGTAACCTGGGCGGCGAGTTCTACGTGCTCGCGCTGTTCTCGATGCTCGGCCAGATGATCATGATCTCGGGCAACAGCATGCTGTCGCTCTACCTGGGCCTGGAACTGATGTCGCTGTCGCTGTACGCCCTGGTGGCCCTGCGCCGCGACCACGCCGTGTCGACCGAAGCCGCGATGAAATACTTCATCCTGGGCGCACTGGCCTCGGGCTTCCTGCTGTATGGCATGTCGATGATCTACGGCGCCACCGGTTCGCTCGACCTGACCGTCATCAGCCAGGTCAGCGCCACCGCCGATGCCAACCGCAACATCCTGGTGTTCGGCCTGGTGTTCGTCGTCGCCGGCCTGGCCTTCAAGCTGGGCGTGGTTCCCTTCCACATGTGGGTCCCGGACGTGGTGCAGGGCGCCCCGACCGCCGTCACCCTGCTGCTGGGCGGCGCACCGAAGCTGGCGACCTTCGCCATGGTGATCCGCATGCTGCCGGAAGGCCTGGGCTCCATGGCCTTCGACTGGCAGCAGATGCTGCTGGTGCTGGCCGTGCTGTCGCTGGCCGTGGGTAACATCACCGCGATCGCCCAGACCAATATCAAGCGTATGCTGGCCTACTCGACCATCGCCCAGATGGGCTTCGTGGTGCTCGGCATGATGACCGGCGTGGTCAACGGCGACAGCAGCGATGCCGCTGCCTCGTACAGCGCCGCGATGTACTACACCATCACCTACGTCCTGACCACGGTCGGCAGCTTCGGCCTGATCATGATGCTGGCACGCGCCGGCCATGAAGCCGAGACCATCGCCGACTTCAAGGGCCTGGGCAAGCGTTCGCCATGGTTCGCGGTCGTCATGACCGTCCTCATGTTCTCGCTGGCAGGCGTGCCGCCGATGGTCGGCTTCATGGCCAAGTGGGCCGTGCTGCAGGCGGTCGTGAACGCGGGCATGGTGTGGCTGTCGGTCGTGGCCGTGCTGTTCTCGCTGGTCGGCGCCTTCTACTACCTGCGCATCGTCAAGACCATCTGGTTCGACGAAGCTGCGGACACCGCCGCCATCCACACCCCGACCGACATGCGCGTCGTGATGTCGCTCAACGGCGTGGCCGTGGTCCTGCTGGGTATCGTCCCGGGCTGGCTGCTGGCGGTGTGCTACAGCGCCATGCAGGCAACCCTCGCCAGGTAAGCCGCCGGTGGATTCTTCCCTGGCGGTCTGGCTGGTGGTCGCGATTTCGATCGCGGCCGCCAACCTGCCTTTCCTCACCGAGCGCGTGTTCGGTTTCATTCCCCTGAAACCGAAGACCGCCGGTGACGGCATTCCCCCCTCCGCCTCTACTGGCCGTCTGCGCACAAAGTCCCTCCCGCTGCGCCTGCTCGAATTAATTGTTTTATACTTCGTCGTCGGCTTCCTGGCTCGCATGCTGGAATCCCGGATCGGCGGCGTGTTCGCGCAGAACTGGGAGTTCTATGCGATCACCGGCTGCCTGTTCCTGGTGCTGGCGTTCCCCGGTTTCGTCCTGCGTTACCTGCGCAAACGCCGCGCCTGATTTCCTTCGTCCCTGCCAGGCCTGGCAGACCACACTGGAGACTGCATGTCGGATTTGCGCGAGACCCGCATCGACGGGGGCGTCGTCTATGACGGCCCCTTCCTCAAAGTAGAACGCGACCGCATCAAGCTGCCGGACGGCTCGATCACCCACCGCGAATTCATCCGCCACCCCGGCGCCGTCGTGATCCTGCCGCTGCTGCCCGATGGCCGCATTTTGCTGGAACGCCAGTTCCGCTACCCCAATTCGCAAGTCTTCATCGAATTCCCCGCCGGGAAGATCGACCCGGGCGAAGACCACCTGGACTGCGCCAAGCGCGAGCTCGAAGAAGAAACCGGCTATACGGCCGCGAAGTGGCGTTTCGTCTGCACCATCCACAATGCGATCGCGTATTCGGACGAGCACCTGGAGCTGTTCCTGGCCGAAGAGATGACCGCCGGCGAGCAGAAGCTCGACGACGGCGAATTCCTCGAGACCTTCAGCGTCACGCTGCCCGAGCTGCTCGAGATGGTGAAGCGCGGCGAGATCACCGACGTGAAGACCATCATCGGCACGTTCTGGCTCGAGAAGATCCTGTCGGGCGCCTGGAACCCCGTCTGAGGCATGAAATCCTGGCTGGCGCTCGTTCTGTGGTTCTGGGCGCTGGCTGCCACGGCGGCGCCGCGCACCGACTTCCAGGCGCGCTGCGAGGACACGATCGGCGAGACCCTGTCGGTGCTGACCGGCACCCGGAACGGCTTTCGCATCGATAACACCGTCGGTTTTCGCTCGCTCACCGTGATGAAGGGTAGGGCGCGCCCGGGCCAGGTCGTGCTGGGCCTGACCCGCACCGAATCGGTCGTCAGCATCAACGTCGGCGGGCGCCTGCTGAGCGACCCGGCCAGCGGCTACGAATGCATTGCGCCCCACATCGAGATCAGGCTCCACTATCCCCCGATCGTGGTCTACGTCAGCCGCGAATTCCGGCCCGGCTCCTGCGCTTACGAAGAAGTGCTGGCCCACGAGATGCGCCACCTGAACGCCTACCTCGACTACCTTCCCAAGGCCGAGGCGCGGGTGCGCCTCGCGCTCGCCCGGCGTTTCGAGGACAAGCCGCTGTATGCGCGCGCCGGCCAGGCACAAGGCCTGCTCCAGCGCGAAATCGACCGCGGCTGGATGCCTTATATTAAAAGCGAAATGGCGAAGGTCGAGGGCTTGCAGGCCGCCATCGATTCGCCGCAGGAATATGCCCGCCTCGGCAAGGTTTGCGGAGGTGCGGTACAGTCCTTGCTTGGACCTTTACAGCGACGCAAGCAATAATGACAAACCCAGCAGTACCGACACCCTCAGCCTGTTCGCAACGCTATTTCGCGTTGCTTCCCGCGGCCGGGGTCGGCGCCCGCATGGCAGCCGGCAGCCCCAAGCAGTACCTGCCCGTCGCCGGCAAGCCGATGCTGCGCCATGCCATCGATGCCTTCCGCACGAGTCCCCTGATCGCCCACACCTATGTGGTCGTCAGTCCCGATGATCCTTTCATCGACGCGCTCGTGCCGCCGGAGGGCGTCACGGTGCTGCGCTGCGGCGGCGCCACCCGCATGGAATCGATCCGCAACGGCTTGCGCACCCTGCACGGCAGCGTGGCGGCCGAGGACTGGATCCTCGTCCACGATGCCGCCCGCCCCGGCCTGGATGCGGAACTGATCGAGCGCCTGATCGTCGAAACGGGTGAGCACCCGGCCGGCGGCCTGCTGGCGCTGCCGGTGGTCGACACCGTCAAGCGCAGCGTGGCGGGCGAGGTGGCCACCGTGTCGAGGGATGGCCTGTGGCTGGCCCAGACGCCGCAGATGTTCCGCTACCGGCTGCTGTGCCGTGCGCTCGACGCCGTCACCGATCCTGCCGCGATCACCGATGACGCCAGCGCGGTTGAAGCCTTGGGACTGGCCCCCAAGTTGGTGGAAGGGCATCCCCGCAACCTCAAAGTCACGCTGCCGGCCGACATCCGGATCGCCGAGATCTACCTGGCAGCCTTCCGAACCGAACCGAAACAAACATCTGAATGACTATGGCACAAGCATCCTGGAACCCCACCCCGCCGTTCCGCATCGGGACCGGCTATGACTGCCACGCACTGGTCGAAGGGCGCAAGCTCATCGTCGGCGGCGTGACCATCCCGCACCGCCTCGGCCTGCTCGGCCACTCCGACGCCGACGTCCTGCTGCACGCGATCATCGATTCGCTGCTGGGCGCCGCCGCCCTGGGCGACATCGGCAAGCATTTCCCCGACACCGACCCGATGTTCGCGGGCGCCGATTCGCGCACCCTGTTGCGCGAAGTGGCGCACCGCGTGGTCGCCACCGGCTACACCATCGGCAATATCGACGCGACCATCATCGCCCAGCAGCCCAAGATGGCGCCGCACATCCCGCAGATGGTCTCGCGCATCGCCGAAGACCTGGGCGTGTCGCCGCAGCAGGTCAACATCAAGGCCAAGACCAACGAGAAGCTCGGCTTCCTCGGACGCGAAGAGGGCATGGCCGCGGAATCGGTCGCGATGCTGATCCGTGCCGCAGAAGCGGGCTGAGTTGACTCACTGATATGTGCGTGTATATGCACTATAATTCCCCGAATGGGCAATCGGCCCATCCCGGAAGGAGCCGCACATGACGCAGTCAAACGAGCACAACACGATGTCGCCGCGCGCGGCCTGGATGCTGATCCTGGCCGCGAGCACGATCCTGATGATCACGATGGGCGCGCGCCTGACCACGGGCCTGTTCCTGTCGCCGATCAATACCTCCACCGGCCTCGGCATCGCCAGCATCAGCTTCGCGATGGCGGTCGCCCAGCTCATGTGGGGCGCCTCGCAGCCGGTCTTCGGCGCCATTGCCGACAAGTACGGTCCGGCCAGGGTGATCGTCATCGGCGGCATCATGCTCGCCGCAGGCACTGCCGCCACCCCCTTCGTCGATTCCGAATGGGGCCTGATCCTGACCATGGGGCTGCTGTCCGCCGCCGGTGCGGGGGCGGGCAGCTTCTCGATCCTGATCGGCGCCACCGCCCAGCGCCTGCCCGCCGAGCGGCGCGCCTTCGCTTCCGGCTTCATCAATGCCGGCGGCTCCTTCGGCCAGTTCGTGTTCGCCCCGCTGATGCAGGCGATCATCGCCGGCGCCGGCTGGGTGGCGGCGATGCTCACCATGGCGGCCACGACCCTGCTCACCATTCCGCTGGCGCTCGGCATGCGCAAGAAGCCGGCCCAGCCCACTGCCGTGCCCGCGGCAGCCGTTGCAGCCGCACCTGTGCCGCCAGGCATCACGCTCACCGAACAACTGCGCCAGGCCATGCGCGACCGCAGCTACCTGTGCCTGCACCTGGGCTTCTTCACCTGCGGTTTCCACATCGCCTTCCTGGTCACCCACCTGCCGCAGGAAGTCGCCCTGTGCGGCCTGCCGGCCGGCGTTTCGGCCACCGCGCTGGCCCTGATCGGCCTGTTCAACATTGCCGGCAGCCTGGCCGCCGGCGCGCTCGCCAGCCGTTACCGCATGAAGTCGCTGCTGGCGATCATCTATGCCAGCCGCGCCGTGCTGATCGTGGTCTACCTGCTGGCGCCCAAGACCGCGCTGACCTTCTATTTGTTCGCCGGCGCGCTCGGCTTCACCTGGCTGGCCACGGTGCCGCCGACCGCCGGCCTGGTCGGCAAGCTGTTCGGCATGCGCTACCTGGCCACCTTGTTCGGCATGACCCTCCTGTCGCACCAGATCGGCGGCTTCTTCGGGGCCTGGCTGGGCGGCCTGTCCTTCGTGCGCTTCGGTGATTATTCGTGGATGTGGTACGCGGACATCCTGCTGGCCCTGGCGGCCGCACTGGTCAACCTGCCAATCCGCGAAGCGAAGATCGTGCGTCCGGCCGCGCTGGCCGCCGCGAAAGGCTGAACGGATGGCGCGCGAAGCCTGGGCCTATCGCGAGGTGGCGGTCGAATCGTTTTCCGATCCGAGGACCGGGCGGGTCGGCATCCGTCCCGTTTCGGGCCAGGCCTATGCGACGTCGCTGCGGGTGCAGTGTTCGCGCGCGCTCAGCGATCCCGAGCGTTATCCGGTCGGCACCCGTTTCCTGATCTCGGCCAAGCTGACCGACCGGCTGGGCGGCGCGCCTTTCCTGTATGCCTGGCATGGCGATCCGGTGGTCGTGATCAGCAAGGCGACGCTCAAGCGTTTCATCGAAGAACGTAGACGCCTCCGTATTTAAGTAAAAATGGTTACCATCAAGATTTCGAGACCGAACCCGAAAGG
Organism: Telluria sp. ZB4P36; assembly: GCF_059685865.1. Lineage (NCBI taxonomy): Bacteria > Pseudomonadati > Pseudomonadota > Betaproteobacteria > Burkholderiales > Oxalobacteraceae > Telluria > Telluria sp. ZB4P36. Next base: position 91,823 of record NZ_JCASIE010000001.1, on the reverse strand, counting down.
AGCACCATGGCCACACAGAACATTGCCGTCATCGTCGGCAGCCTGCGCAAGGACTCGTTCACCCGCAAGGTGGCGCAATCGATGATCGAACTGGCGCCTGCCAGCCTGAAGCTGGAGATCGTCGAGATCCGTGACCTGCCCCTGTACAACCAGGACGACGAGACCGACCATCCGCCCGCCGCCTTCACGGCTTTCCGCGAGCGCATCCGCCAGGCCGACGGCATCCTGTTCTGTACGCCGGAATACAACCGCTCGGTGCCGGGTGCCCTCAAGAACGCGGTCGACGTCGGCTCTCGGCCCTACGGCAAGGCGGCCTGGACCGGGAAGCCCTGCGCCATCGTCAGCGTCTCGCCCGGCGCGCTCGGCGGTTTCGGCGCCAACCACCACCTGCGCCAGATGCTGCCCTTCCTCGACATGCCCTGCATGCCGGCGCCGGAAGCCTATGTCGGCATGGTGGCGGGCAAGTACGAGGGCGAGCGCCTGGTCGACGATGCCAGCCGCGCCTTCTTCCAGACCTTCATCGATACCTTCGCCGCCTGGGTCGAGCGCCATGCCAAATAGCAATCCTATCGCTGTACGCGGGCTCGACCACATCGTCCTGCGCGTCACAGACCTCGACGCCATGATCGCCTTCTATGGCGAGGTGCTGGGCTGCCACGTCGAGCGCCGCCTCGACGATATCGGACTGATCCAGTTGCGCGCCGGCCAGGCCATGATCGACCTGGTGCCGGTGAACGGCAAATTGGGGCGCGAAGGCGGGGCCGCGCCCGGCACCGGCGGACGCAACCTCGACCACCTGTGCCTGCGCGTCGAGCCTTTCGACGAAGCCGCGATCCGGCGCCACCTGGACGCACATGGCGTGCCCGCGGGGCCGGTCGAGTCGCGCTACGGCGCGGAAGGCGAGGGGCCGTCGATCTACCTGCTCGACCCGGAGCGCAATACGGTCGAGCTCAAGGGAGCGCCGTACGGGCCGGACTTGCGCACGTTTGATCCACATCAATCGTCTGCCTGACTGCAGCTTTAGCCTTCTAGTTTCGCGCCGGGGCCCATCTGCCGGGCCGTGGCGTGTCCGCTGTGATTCCCATCCAAACAGACAACGAGGGCTAAGCATGGTTTTCTTTCCACAATCCGTGACCCCGGCGGTGCGTTCCCATATGGACGCGCAGACCGCCTTCCTGAACGACATGTCCAAATCGATGTTCCACTCCTTCCAGCAGCTGTGCGACCTGAATATCCAGCTGGTCCAGACCCTGGTCGAGGAAAGCACGCTGGTCGGCCAGCAAGTGCTGAGCGCCGACCGCCAGTCCAGCATGCTCAGCGCGGCCTCGGCGCGGGCCCAGCCCACTACCGAGAAACTGCGCTCCTACCAGCATCAGGCCGCGCGCCTGGCGGCCGAGGCCCAGGTGGAACTGGCGCGCGTGACCGAGCAGCACGTGCAGAACACCACCCGCACAGCGCGCGCCCTGGTCGACGAAGTGGCCCGCACGGGTGCCGAGGAAGCCGAGCGCAGCATCCGCAGCCAGCAGGAAGCGATCCGCAATGTCGAGGATCCCTTCACGCGTCCGAACGGTGAGGAGCACCCATCGCCGGGCGCTACTGTTGATGCGCAGCGCGCGCAGCCCGGTGCAGGAAAGGAAGGGCAACAACCGGGGCGCCCGGCCGGCGCGCCGACGCATTGAGCCTGAAGCTTTATGGCTAGCCCTGTGCCCGCATGCCGCTGCGGGCCCGGGGTGCAGCCACCGGCGCCGGCAGTGCCCCTTGCGGGCGCTGCGGCGCCAGCCCGAACAGCGGCCGCAACAGGGGTACGCGCCGCACCAGCGCATACGTGCCGAAGCTGAGCGTCACGGTCAGCACCACCAGCAGCACCGCCTCGACGCCGGCTGCGATGCGCAGCGGCTTCATCGTGTGCGCCAGCACGACGATCAGGGTCTGGTGCAAAATGTAGACCGGAAATACCGCCTCGTTCAGGTAGCGCCGCGCGGGGCCGTCGCGGTCCAGGTGGCGCGCCGCGAACCCGCAGGCCGCCACGATCGCGCTCCAGGCCAGCAGCGCATACACCGCATACATGATCGGGCGCAGCACGGCCACCACCTGCGGCCTGATCACCTCATACGTCACCGCGTCCCACAGCACCAGCAGGGTCCAGCCGGCGGCGGCGATGCCGAGCGCCTGCCAGCGCAGCGTACCCGGCCTGGTCCAGAATCCCGGCACCCGCGCCACCAGCGCGCCCAGCAGGAAGGGCAGGAAGGACATCGCGTGGTTGTACCAGTCGCCCACGACGCTGTGATTGGTCGGGAAGTGCTCGACCAGGGTGATCCGCGCAATCGCCAGCAGGGCGGCGGGCAGGGCGAGCAGCTTCCAGCCATGCAGCAGGCTGCCGAGGCGCGCGGCGATCCGGTCGAAACGCGGTCCCAGGGCTGCGGCGATGGCGCCCAGCAGCATCGTGTAGATCCACAGGTAGGCGACGAACCACAGGTGGTTCCAGGTCGGCAGGATCAGGCAGTCCTCGCGGCAGAAGCCCGGGTAGGCCTGCAGGTAGAGGCCCATGAAGGCGCCGTAGCCGCCGGCATAGCCGAGCTTCTCGACCACCTCGAAATAGGGCTGGGGCGGCACGATCACCAGCATGCCAAACACCAGCGGCAGCAGCAGGCGCGCGCTGCGTCGGCGCAGGAAGGATGCGGTTCCCGCCTTGCGCAGCATGAGGCTGGCGGCCGCGCCGGCCACGAAGAACAGCAACCCGAGGCGCCACGGCGACGACATCATCATGAAGGGCTCCGGACCGGTGCCGGCGAAAGGACTCTTCACATGCCAGTCCCAGGTGACGTAGTACATGCCGGTGTGGTAGAGGATCAGCAGGAAAAAGGCCAGGATGCGCACCCAGTCGAGGAAGTACAGGCGCGCGGCGGGAAGATGGTGGTCACGGGTCATGGCTTGCTCACGTTGGAAAGGTGAGGCCAGCATGCCGCGCGGGCGCGGCGAAGACGAGCGCTGTGGGGCGAAGCGGGTGCGCGGCGGGGTGGAACGGACGGCGCTCAGGGCGCCTGCAGTGCCGCCATGAGCGCCGCGCGGTACTGACGGCTGCAGGGCACGCGCGCACCGCTGCGCAGCAGCAGTTCGCAGTCGCCCTTGTCGAGCGGGACGATGCGCTCGACCGCGCCCGGACGCACCGCGGCGCGCCGGTGGCAGCGCACGAAACCGCCGCCCAGCTGCGCCAGCAGGCCGGACAAGGTCTGGCGCAGCAGCGGCGCCCCCTGTGCCGTGTGGAGCACCACGTAGTTGTCGGCGGTCTCCAGCCATTCGATGTCGGCCACCTGCACCACGCGGGTGGCGCCGCGTTCCGTGACCAGCAGCTGGCGCGGGGCCAGGCCGGATGCCGCATGCGCGCCTGGTGCCGCATGACGGGCACGCAGGCGCCCCAGCGCGCGCTGCAGGCGCGCCTGGTCGAAGGGCTTGAGCAGGTAGTCGATGGCGTTCGCATCGAAGGCCTGCAGCGCGTAGCCGTCGTAGGCCGTGACGAATACGACGAGCGGCGCCGGCGCCGGCAGCGAGGCCGCCAGGTCGATGCCCGACAGCTCCGGCATCTCGACGTCGAGCAGCAGGGCGTCCGGCCGGAACTCCGGCAGGCAGCGCAGCGCCTCGACGCCGTCGGCGGCTTCATGGATGGCCTCGATGCCCGCTTCCAGCGCCAGCATGCGGCGCAGCCGCTCGCGCGCGGGGCGTTCGTCGTCGACGATCAGGATGCGCACGGCAGCCTCAGTTCGGTGCGCACGCCGGCCGGCACGAGCTGGGTCAGGGCCAGGCTGGCGCCGGCGCCGTGCAGGGCCGCCAGGCGCGCGCGCAGATTGGCCAGGCCCAGGCCCGGGCCGGGCGCCTGCGCTGCCTGGCCGAGCAGGCCGCGGTCGTCCTCGATGCGCAGCACGAAGTCCGCGCCCTCGCGCGCCGCGCTGACCGTGATGCGGGTGGGATCGCGGCGGCGCTCGACCGTGTGCTTGAACACGTTCTCGAGCAGCGGCTGTACGCTCATGGCGGGCAGCGCGACCGACAGCACGGCGTCCTCGATGCGCCAGTCGACCTGGGCGCGGCCGTCGAAACGGCCCTCCATCACGCCGGCATAGGCGCGCGCCAGGCACAGCTCTTCGCCGAGGGTGGCCTGCGGCCGCTCGCCCAGCGCCAGCGCGGCGCGCAGCAGGTCGGCCAGCTGCACCAGGGTGGCGTCGGCGCGCGCCACGTCGGTGTGCATCAGCGAGGAGATGGTATTGAGCGCGTTGAACAGGAAGTGCGGCTGCATCTGGCGCGCCAGCGACTGCAGCTGGGCCTCGCGCAACAAGGCGTTCGCCTGTTCGGCCCTGACCCGGGCGGCCAGCAGCTCGCGGTAGGACAGCAGGCCGAAGCCGATGGCGGTGAACAGGCCGGCGAACACCGTCATCTTGAGCGACTCGTAGACGAACAGCTGGGGCCAGGGCTCGTGCTCGTAGGCGGCGCCGGCCAGGCCATACACGGCGTGGCGGATGCCGAATACCAGCGGCACGAAGCCCAGCCAGTACAGCGGCAGGAAGCGCGCCTGCAGTACGAACCAGCGCCAGGGCGTGGCGATGAGGGCGTCGTAGCGGGCGCCGAGCCGGCGCTGCAGGAACAGCAGGAAGCTGGCGACCAGCGCCGACGAGGTCTCCCACAGCACCGGCTGCCAGTATGCGCTGCCGCCGTCGCGCCGGTAGTCCTCGAGCGCGACCAGCACCATCAAGGTCCAGAACAGGAGCCAGGCGATGGCGAAGGCGGTCTTGCTGCGGGTCGGGTTCATGGGCTGGTTGGGCTTGGGATGCCCGATCATCCTGCATTCGCCGGTGCTTGTCAAAGCGCCATGGATGGGCGCCTAGTCCGTTTGCTTGCGCCGTTCGGCGTCCAGCTCCGCGCGCATGGCCTCGACCCCGGCCATGTAGTCGGCCACCGTCGCATCCGGGCTGGCGCGCAGTTCCGGCGGCAGCAGCACCGCCATGTACAACTCGTCGGCGACGCGGCCGTGGCGCTGCTGGTTCACGATCAGCACCAGGCAGGAAGCCAGCACGGCGGCCGCGGCGCAGACCGCGCGCAGGCGCCGCCGCAGCGGCGGCTTGATGGTCGCCAGGTGGAAGTAGATGATCCCCGCGACCGTCGCCACCGCGACGTGCGAGCCGTAGCGCGTCAGCCATTCGAGCGAGTAGGCATAGGCGATGACGGCAGCCAGCAGGCGGAATCCCACCAGGGCCGCCATGCCGCAGCCGAAGATGAACAGATGCCGTCCCAGCCGGGTATAGCGCCCGAACAGGCGGTTCAGGAAGGCCCACAGGCTGCTCCACAGCAGGGCCGCGCCGATGCCGGCCGCCGGGGCCAGCACGTAGTTCAGCAGCTCGAAGGGCTGGGCATCGAACAGCCAGGTAAGCAGCAAGGCCACCAGCCCCGCCAGCAGCACGCCCACCAGGCCGGGCAGCAGGCCCTCCCAGCCGTGCATGGTGCGGTCGCGCAGCTCGGCCGGCACCGGGAAGTCGGCCGGCCGCACGCGCAGCGAGGTGTGGCCCATGCGCACCACCGTGTCGCCGCCCAGGGTCAGCTGCTGCACCCGCTTGCGGCCGTGGTTCAGGCCATTGCGCGTGCCGAGGTCGCGCATCGAGAGCGCGCCGTCCGGGCCTTCCTCGATGACGGCATGGTGGGCGGCGGCGTATTCGTCGTCGAGGATGAAGTCGTTGTCGTAGGCCCGGCCGACGCGGATCGGCAGGCTGGCGGCGCGGTGCCGGTGCAGGACTTCGCCGTTGCGGGCCAGGATCTCGACCGTCCACGGGCCCCTCATGGCGTGCTCCCGATCGCAGGCGCGCGCCTGAGGTTGCGGCCGAAGGAGCCGAGGAAGGCGCGCGTGACGCGCATGCCGTTGTCGTAGGAGACGCCGGACACGTCCAGGCGGCTCTGCAGGCTCGATTCGGCGGCATTCGTGCTGGCCGTCAGCAGCGTGAAGTTGTACAGGCCCTCGAACTTGCGGTAGGCGCGCACGCAGGTCACCGCGCGCAGCGGCAGGGTGCGGGTGTGCACGAAGCGTTCGCTGCACACCGGCTTGGTCAGGCGCTGGTCCCATGCGCTGCCTAGTTGATCGGTACGGAACAGCCGGCTGGCCAGGGCCGCGAAGGGCAGGCGGGCCAGGTTGTCGGAACGGATGTACTGGTGGGTCATCGCCACGTGGCCGGTCTGCTGCGACGAGGACACGTAGATCGCCGACTCCATCGCGCAGCTCATCGCATCGAGGGTGTACGCGGTCTCGGCCTTCACGTTCGAGCGCCCCCAGCAGCGCAGCTGGCCGGATTCGCGCACCGGCACCAGGTAGGGCCCCATGCTCTTGATCGCCAGCGGCTCGTCGAGCAGGCGGTCGACCATGGCGCGCTGGTGCTCCAGCAGCTGGGCCGCGATCAGGGGGTTGAAATCCTTCGGCGGCGCCGGCTGGCTGTCCACCTTGCGCAGCAGCTCCTGCACATACTTCACCGGCACCAGGAAGCTGACCGATTCGCCGTCGCGCCGCTTGGACACGTTGACGCCGGCCACGGTGCCGTTGCCGGTGACGCTGGGACCGCCGCTCATGCCGGAATTGATCGGGCCGCCGAACATGAGCTGCTCGTAGAAGCTGCGGGTGACGATGCCGTTATAGGCGCCTTCCGAGATCGCAAAGCCGAGATCGAGAGGATTGCCGAGCGAGTACAGGCGCTGGCCCTGGGTCAGGCGCACCGGGCGTTCGGGCACCTTGAAGAAGCCGCTTCCTTCGCGGTTGACGCGCACCACGGCCAGGTCGTGCAGGACGTCGACCGCCAGCAGTTCGACCGGACCGCTGTTGCCGTCGGTGTCGACGTATTCGGCGGTGTAGACGTCGGGGTCGAGGGCCATCTGCGACACCACGTGGTAGTTGGTGACGACCAGATTGCCGGTGCCGACGAAGAAGCCGGAGCCGACGGTGGACTGGGTGCGCCCGTTCTTGAGCAGCATGCGGATCTGCAGCAGGTCGCCCCTGGCCGAGGAGTACAGGTCCTGGGCGGCCGAGGAAGGCGGCGGCAGGGCGTCCTGGGCATCGACCTCGCCCGGCGCGGGCGCCGGCGGGATGGTGCCGGGCGGCGCCGACTCGGGCAGGTGCGGAGGCGGCGCGGGAATGGCCGCGGTGGCGCCGGCGCGCGGCGGCCGGGCGGCTTGGGGCGGCGGTGCGGTGGCCGCGCCCGCCGCGAGGCAGAACAGCAGGAAGGCGGCGACAGTCCGTTTCATGCAATCCGATCATGGCAAGAAGGAAGCACTATCTTGCCACCGGACGGCCTGTCCGCGCGCGCGTTAGGTCATGGCGCTTCCGGGGCGGCAGCCGCCTCGGGCTGGCCCATCATGTGCCCCAGCTTGGCCTGCTTGGTGTTCAGGTAGCTGTCGTTGAAGGCGTTGCGGTTGACCAGCAGCGGCACGCGCTCGGTCACCTGGATACCCAGGCGGGTCAGGGCGTCGATCTTGCGCGGGTTGTTGGTCATCAGGCGCAGGCTGCGCACCCCGAACTGCGCCAGCATCGGCTTGCACAGCTCGTAGTTGCGGGCGTCGGCATGGAAGCCCAGCTGCAGGTTGGCCTCGACCGTGTCGGCGCCGGCTTCCTGCAGGCGGTAGGCGCGGATCTTGTTGACCAGGCCGATGCCGCGCCCTTCCTGGCGCAGGTAGAGCAGCACGCCGCGCCCTTCCTCGGCGATGCGCTGCAGCGCGCCCTCGAGCTGGGCGCCGCAATCGCAGCGCTGCGAGAACAGCACGTCGCCGGTCAGGCATTCGGAATGCACGCGCGCCAGCACCGGCTCGCCGTCGCCGATATCGCCCAGCACCATCGCCAGGTGCTCCTTGCCGGCCTGGCTACCGCCCGGCCCATGCTCGACGAAGGCGTGCAGCGTGAACTGCGCCCATGGGGTCGGCAGGGCGCACGAGGTGACGTAATCGAGCAGCTGGTCGGGGGCGGCGGATGGGGTGGGCATGGCGTTTTGTCTGGTCTGGAGCGTATTGCAGTAACCGCGTAGTTTACCGGAAATCCGACACTGCCGTGCGGCGGCCCCGGCCTGGAAGCGCCGCTATGTCCGTTTCCGCACTGAACAGCTTCATTCCCGGTCGTATGCTGGAGGCGTTATTCAGGCAACCACGCAGGCAACCACGAACCATCATGAACACGCCGCCCCCCGCCAGTACCGACGCCGCGCCCGACCGGGACGCGGCGGCGCCGGAGAAAGCACGCCGGGCACCCCCCTTGTCGCTAGCCGCATGGAAACAGTTCGTCGGCGTCGCCAAACCCTATTGGCTGGGCGACGAAAAACGCAGGGCCTGGAGCCTGCTGCTGCTCCTGATCGTGCTGATGCTGGTCGAGACCAAGCTGGCGGTCATGCTCAACGAGCAGGCCGGCGAGATGACCTCGGCGCTGGCCGGCAAGGACGGCGATCGCTTCTGGACCTCGGTGCGGGCCTGCCTGTTCGTCCTGGCCTTCGCGGTGCCGACCTACGCCTTCTACTACTACATGCGCGACGTCTTCGCCAACCAGTGGCGGCGCTGGCTGACCGGGCGCTTCCTGGACGGCTACCTGAAGGGGCGCAAGTACTACGAGCTGGGGGCGGGCAGAGATGCGGGCAGCGAGATCGACAACCCCGACCAGCGCATCAGCGAAGACGTCAACACCTTTACGGGCAGGTCGATCCACTTCCTGCTGATCTTCCTGGGCTCGCTCATGCAGCTGGTGGCCTTCAGCACCGTGCTGTGGTCGATCTCCCACCTGCTGGTGGGCGTGCTGGCCGTGTATGCGCTGGCGGGCACCGTGATCGCCCTCTGGGTCTTCGGTACGCCCCTGATCCACCTGAATTTCTGGCAGTTGCGGCGCGAGGCCGATTTCCGCTTCAGCCTGATGCGCCTGCGCGAAAACGCCGAATCGATCGCCTTCTACCGCGGCGAAGCACAGGAGCGCGCCCACATCGACAGCAAGTTTAGCCAGGTGATCGACAATTTCGCGAGGCTGATCAGGAAGCAGCGTTCCCTCAACCTGTTCCAGCGCAGCTTCAGCCAGCTGACCCTGGTGCTGCCGGGTGTGATCCTGGCCGACGGCGTCCTGTCGGGCCAGCTGGAAGTGGGGCGGGCGATCCAGGCGGCCGGGGCCTTCACTGCCGTGCTCGGCGCCGTGGGCGTGATCGTCGACAACTTCGAAAGCCTGAGCCGTTTCGTGGCGGGCATCGGCCGCCTGCAGGCCTTGTCCGCCCTCGTCCTGCCCGGCGCGGCGCCGGCGGCGCTCCCCGACAGGCAGGAAGCACGCATCCAGCGGCGTGCGGGCACACAGCTGGCGCTGGAATCCCTGACCTTATATCCGCCGCAATCCGACCGCGTGCTCATCAAGGAGCTGAGCCTGGTCTTGAATCCGGGCGACGCCCTGCTCATTACCGGCGAGAGCGGTTGCGGCAAGAGCTCGCTGCTGCGTGCGATTGCCGGCCTGTGGCAGCGCGGCGGCGGCGTGATCCAGCATCCGCCGCTGGAGGACTGCTTCTTCCTGCCCCAGCAACCCTATCTGCAGCCGGGTACCCTGCGCAGCCAGCTCATCTATCCAAGCGCGCATGCAAGCCTGGATGACGCGCGCCTGCTGGAGATACTGGAGCAGGTCCACCTGCCGCGCCTGGCCGAACGCGTGGGGGGCCTGGACGCCGTGCACGACTGGGAAAAGCTGCTGTCGGTCGGCGAGCAGCAGCGCCTGGCCTTCGGCCGCGTGCTGGTGCACCGGCCGAAGATCGTCATCCTCGATGAAGCGACCAGCGCGCTCGACGGCGGCAATGAAGCCTCCTTGTACGGACGCCTGCGCGAGAGCGGCACCACCCTGGTCAGCATCGCGCACCGCGCGGCGGTGCTGCGCCACCACACCCATGTGCTGCGCCTGCTGGGCGAGGGCGCCTGGGAGCTGCATGAAGCGGCCGGTTTCCAGTTCGAGGGAGCGGCAACGAGCTTGCGCGGCAGCGCCGCCGCGCCGCTGCCGCAGCAGGTGCGCAAGGTGGCGGCGGCGGGTTAGCCCTCAGTGGACGTCGGCCTCGAGCGTCATGCCGGTGATGTGCGATCCTTTTCTTCTGACGGTCAGCTCCAGGCGGTCGCACCCGGTTTGCCATGTCGGGGGAAAGTCCTGAGTAAGGCTCAATGTATTCCGGAGGGATGTCGCGGTCAGCCGCTTGCCGATGTACTTCGGCCCCATTTCCGCCCGGCTGACGATGGTTTTGCCGCCCGCCGTGATGAAGTAGTCGATGCGCAAATCCTGAGCCTGGCGCCGGAACAGGCTTGCCCCGCTCTCTGGAGTGACTTCGACCAGCACATCCTCGCCCATTCCTCGTTCCACGATGCGGTCGAGACGCTGGACTTGATCGACGATGAACGCGCACGTCGCGTCGTAGTGCGCTTTGCGTGCCTCCGGCGGCGTGGCGGCGGCGCCCATCGCCCTCGCAGGGCTTGCGCTGAGCAGGGTGACCGTCGCATCCGAATGGATGAATGCGGGCTTCCATGGCGGGTTGACGACGCGGATCTGGTTCACGCCGAGTGCCGAAAAATCCGCGACCGAAAAAGTCCAGCCGAGCGATGTGTCACCGTGTTTCTTTTCCCGGCCCTGGCCCAGGGTCGTGATCCGCTGCTGCACGCCGATGCTGGAAAAGAACTTGCGTTCCGCTTCCACCTGGGGCGCGATCTCTTGCCGGAGTGCTTCCATGAGTTTGGCCCGTTGCAACTCGCGCTGCTCGGGCGGCATCGCTTCCAGCATCGCTTCCTGTTCGTCATCGAAGCGGAAGCTCACGCTGCTCAAGCCGCCGTGATAGCCGACCACCGCAAAGTTGCTGACGATCTTGCGCGGCGCTGCGGGGAACACATAATTGGCGCATGACGAAAAACAGATCTCCATCACCTTGACGGTCAGTCCCTTGGCATGCACCCAATGGCCGAGTTCCATGCCGGCCCCCGTCGGTCCGCCCTTGCTGCGGATCGACAGGATGGCGGGCTTGTCCTGCGCGTTGTCGAACAGGGAAAAAGCCTGCCGGTTGGCTTCTTCGGAGAGTCCGCCGACGTAATGCAGTTCACCGCCGTCGATGAAGACCTGGGCTGGCGGAGATGCAGCGGCAGCTTGCACAGGCACCGCCAGGGCAAGCAAGAGTGCCGCGGCATGAGGAGAACGAAGTTTTTGTTTCATTGGTTCATCGAGGAGCAGCAGAAAAACGATGTACGCGACACCCATGGCCAGCATGTAGCGCAGCGCCATCGTGTCCACCCCGGCGCCGAGCATTGCCGCCGATGCCCCGAAGCCCGCCAGCCCGGTCAGCGACACCAGGATGAACATCTGCACCCGTGGAAAGCTGTCGCGCAGCAGGCGGGCGCGCATGCGATGGACAGCGGTGGCACGCGTGAGCGGGCGGGAACGGTCAGCCGGGTTCCGCATCGTTTGGCCTTACTCCGCCTTCCAGACGTACTGGAAGTGGGTCCATGCGTCGACCGGCTTGCCGTCCTTCACCGCCGGATTGAAACTACATTTCATGAAAGCGACCAGGGCGGCCTCGTCCTGGCTACGCTCAGGCTCGTCGAGCAGGTCGATATCACGGGGCAGTGTCGCAAAGACGACCGACACGGAACTTATCCGGTCCATGAGGTGTTTGGCTGTATCGAGATCCATTGAAGCTTTCAGCTTGGCGTAAGGAAGAAATACGCGTGCACTCGATTAACAAACTGCACGGGGGTCACCGATATAAATCCGACAGCTGCTTTCCAGTTCGCCGTACCGGATGGTCGCTTGTTGGACTGAAAACAAACAGCTTTGGTACATGATCGAAAGTCCGGTAGTCCTCGCAAATTGAAATGTCATCGTCGAAGACAAGGGTATCGTTACGCCAGACCGTGGCTTTTGCGAAGGTCAGTGCACCACATGCCCCATTCAAGTTCCAGTTCCCGGGTTGGGCACTAATCTTGATCCGATAGTGATGCTCGCCGAACTTGCATGAGCGTACGACACTCAAGACCTTTGCAATCGACACTCCATCTGGATTGTTCTTTTTCAGGTCACCCGTATCCCATAAGTCGAATTTGTCGTTCGGAAGGTCATAGGGAGAGAATAGCCCGATCAGAAGAAGATTCTCAGCCTTATTGCAGCCGACTCCTACAATTAACTGATCATCCGACTTTGGTGCGTATCGATCGTATTGACTGACCTCTTCGGCAGTACAAATGTTCTGCAAAAGTGCGAGAAGCAACATGAGAAAAAAGCGGCGCATTCCGTCTCCTTGTGCTCCTGTACAGGTAGGCACAAGCATGATGCCTGATCACCTCACGCAAAAATCCACACATTTCCACCGTGTCATGATCGGACAGGGTACGAGCTGGATCACGGCAGCCGGGCTACAATCGTGCTCCCGCCAATCGCCACGCACACACGTCGCCCTCCATGATCAAGCCCCCTCTGCCCGCCAACGAGAATGAGCGCCTCGCGCTGCTCCATGCGCTGCTGCTGCTCGACACGCCGCCCGAGCGCCGGCTCGACCGGATCGTCGACTTCGCCTCCGCCGAGTTCGCCGTCCCCATTTGCCTGATCAGCCTGGTCGACTCCGACCGCCAGTGGTTCAAGGCCCGTGTCGGCCTGGACGCCTGCGAGACCCCGCGCGACGTTTCCTTCTGCGGGCATGCGCTGGCCAGCGACGCGATCCTGATGGTGCCGGACGCTTCCCTCGATCCGCGTTTCCACGACAATCCGCTGGTGACCGGTCCGCCACACATCCGCTTCTATGCCGGCGCGCCGCTGCTGTGCCGGGACGGGCTGGCGATCGGCACCCTGTGCCTGATCGACACCCGTCCGCGTACGCTCGATCCGGTCGAACAGGCCATCCTGGAGAGCCTGCGCGACCTGGCGGTGCTCGAGCTCAGCACGAAGCGGCCCGATGACGATGACTGATGCTGATTTCAAGCTCCTGCTGGTCGAGCCCGTGAACCTGCTGCGGCGGACCGTGGCCCTGACGGCGCGCAGCCTCGGCACGGCGGACGTGACGGAGGCCGCCACCTACCCGACGGCACAGCAGTTCTGCGCGTTGCGCCGCTTCGACGGGGCGGTGATCGCGGTCGAGTCGCTCGTCTCCCTCGAGTCCAGCGCGGGACTGGCCCTGATCCAGCAGATCCGCCTGGGGCAGGGGGGCAGCGCGCCGTCGATGCCGATCGCGGTGCTGGTCGAGTCCTGCAACGCCGAATTGCTGCAGGTGCTGCGGGCCTGCGGCATCAGCCGCATCCTGATCAAGCCTTTCCGGGTGCGCGACGTGGTCGATACGATCGACGGGATGCGTGAACTCGCGCGCGGCGCGGCTGGCCCATCCTGACGCAGCGCCGGTTCACCCTGTTTGCAGCGGATCCAGCAGGCTGCGCAGATCGTTATGGTCGAGTTCGTACATCAGGGCCAGCAGCTGGCCCAGTTCGCCATGGGGAAAACCTTTGCGGGCGAACCAGCCGAGGTAATGACCAGGCAAGTCGGCGATCTTGCGGCCTTTATATTTCCCGTACGGCATGTCGCGTACGAGCAGCAGGGAGAGGTGGTGGGTGTCCATTGGTACGTCCTATGGAACGCACTTTAGCAAACAATCTCAAAGTCGTAGGATCGATGCGATCAGGAGGACCCGACATGGACAGTGATTTCGACCTCGAGCGTTTCGTCCGGGCGCAGGAACCGGTGTACGCCACGGTGCTCGCCGAACTGCGCGCGGGCCACAAGCGCAGCCACTGGATGTGGTTCATCTTTCCCCAGATCGCCGGGCTCGGCCACAGCGAGATGGCGCAGCGCTACGCGATCGCTTCCAGCGACGAAGCGGCGGCCTATCTGGCCCACCCGGTACTCGGGGCGCGCCTGCGCGAATGCGCCAGCATCGTGGCGGCGCTCGACAGCGATGCGGCCGGCGAGGTCTTTGGCCACCCCGACGAGCTCAAGTTCCGTTCGTCGATGACCCTGTTCGCCGACGTCGCACCCGACGAGGCGGTGTTCCAGTCCTGCATCGACAAGTATTTCGGTGGCGAGCCCGACGAGGCCACGCTGGCGCGGCTTTGAATCCAGGCATCGCCGGCCGGAAAGCTCTCGGCGCGCACGTTTGCGCCAGTTCGTCCTGCACGCCCTGCGTGCGCCCTACAGTGGTCCTGTTCATGCGGGCGCATGGGCATACTAGCGGAGGCAAACATGCGAACTTTTTCGATCGGGCGGATTTCCGCGGCAACAGCCCTGCTGGCTTTGGCGACGGCGGTGGCCGCCGGGACCAGCGCCACGCCGGAGGCAGCTGAGCAGCACCAGGCCGGCAGCCATGCCGGCAAGGACGTCTACGGCATCGTCAACCTCGGAGGCGGGGATTTCGGCTTCATCGCCGACATCAATGCGCGCGGCCAGGCCGCGTTCGAATACTTCGGCATCGACGGCCTGCTGCACGTCGGCTTCTTCGACGGTACGCGCCTGACCGAGCTGTCGCCGCCGGACAGCGGCGCCGACCTTCTCGGCGACCTGAACGACAAAGGCGAAGTCGCCTTCGCGGCTAGCCTGGTCGAACCCGCGGGAAGCACCCCGTTCCGGCCCTTCCGCTGGTCGGCCTCGCGCGGCCTGGTGCCGCTGGCGAGCCTGAGCAGCGATGGCCCGACCTTCATCTCCGCCATCAACAACCGCTCGGAAATCGTCGGAAGGTCCGCCCTCTCGAATGAGAACGGCGCCAGCCGGGCCGTGCGCTGGACGGCGACCAACCGCCTGATTCCGCTGGCTTCTCCCGCGGGTATCGGGCAGAGCTTCGCCAGCGACATCAACGACAACAACGTCACGGTCGGCTTCGGAGACCTGGCGAGCGGGGTAGGGAATGTGCTGGTCTGGGATGCCGCCGGCCGTCCGACCAAGCTGGGCTCCTTCGGCAGCAGCTACGCCTTCGCTTCGTACACCAACAACCGCGGTGATATTGCCGGGATGCTCGACACACTGGGCCCGGCCATCAGCGCCTTCTTGTGGAGTCCGGGAAAAGGCGTGGCACGCATCGGCACGCGCACCATCGCACATGGGCTCAACGAGATCGGCCAGGTGGTCGGCCGCAACTACGGCGTCAGCGGCGACCTGCCCCGTGCCTTCCTGTTCTCCCGGGCGAGCGGCCTGATCGACCTGCACCCGCGCGGGCTGTTCGCGTCCGAGGCCAACGACGTCAACGACGGCGGCGTGGTCGTCGGCCTGGGGCAGCGTACCCCGGGCCTGAACATCGCCTATCGCTGGACGCGCAGCGGCGGCCCCGTGGACCTGAATACGCGCGTGCTCAACCCGCCGTCCGGCCTGGTGCTGACCTCGGCGCTCGCCGTCTCGAACAATGGCGACATCCTTGCCAATTCCAACGCCGGGGTGGTGCTCCTGCGCGCGAACGGCGGGACCGATGCGCCGGTGCTGGGACCCATCCGGCACGCCCAGCCGCGCCTGAACCAGCCGCTCGAGCTGACGCTGTCCTTCCGCGACCGTAACCCGGGCGACACCCATAGCGCGACGGTCGACTGGGGTGACGGCGGCGGTCCGCAAGCGGTGGGACTGCGCGAATACCGCGGCAAGGGCGAGGTGCGCGCCAGCCACACATATGTGTCCGAAGGCGACTTCAACATCGTCGTGCGCGTGCGCGACTCGACCGGCAAGGCCACCCAGCTGTTCGAGCGCATCACGATCCGCGAACTCGGTACCCCGACCGCGACCGGCGAGCCGGCGGGCCCAGCAAAAGCCCGCGCGCCGGCGGCCAGCCTGCGCCCCGAGACGGCCGGCATGCTCCGCTAGGGAAGCCCCTCTTTGGTGAGCTGAGCCGACTTGGCCAGGATCGCCTCCAGCTGCGCCATGTCGACCGGCTTGACCAACTGGGGCTGTTCGGTGTCTTTCAGGAAGCCGCGGCCGTCGACCTCGCGCAATTCGGTCCAGTCGGCGTTCATCCGGTACACGACCTGGCCGGCCGTCGTCAGTGCCCGGAAGCTGCTCTCGCTGTCGCGCAGGGCCCCCTCGGAGCGGATCTGCTCGGTGACGTCCTTGGTCGTGTGGGCAATGCAGGCCAGGGCGCCGTCCGGGCCGAACACGGGCCACTATGGGCGCTCCAGAATCTTTCCTCGAAGCTGATGGCGCCATCGGGGCCCGTGACCGGGATCGGGTAGCGCTACACCGGCAGGGTGTCCGGCTGGCCGGGCTCGCGCACCCGGGCCAGCGAGGTCCGCAACTCCATCTCGTTGGTGCGCGCCGGGTCGTTCGGGCCCCAGGGAAAGGCCACGAACAGGCTCACGCCGACCAGGTCTTCGCGCTTGCGCGACGATGCGTTCAGGAAGGCCTCGTTCACGGCCAGGATGACGGCCTCCGGTGTCGGGGACAGCAGGTACTTGCCGATCGGCGAATTGTTGAAGACCGACTCGAAGACGGAGGGCGGAAGCATGGGTCGATACTGTCGGGCCGTTGAGAATAAGCACATAAAACCGAAATCGCCACCGTGACACAATCCCGCCAAGCGTGCGTAGGCGGCCAGGAGGCGGCGTGTTGCGTATAATCGCGGTCAGTTCGTCCTTTTATTATCTGAAAGCAATAACATGGCCTCCTCCGACAACATCAGCATGGCGGTGTTCTGCGACTTCGAAAACGTCGCGCTCGGCGTCCGCGACGCCAACTACGAAAAATTCGACATCAAGCCGGTGCTGGAGCGCCTGCTGCTCAAGGGCAGCATCGTGGTCAAGAAGGCCTATTGCGACTGGGACCGTTACAAGACCTTCAAGGCGCCGATGCATGAAGCGAACTTCGAGCTGATCGAAATCCCGCACGTGCGCCAGTCCGGCAAGAACTCGGCCGACATCCGCCTCGTGGTCGACGCCCTCGACCTGTGCTACACCAAGTCGCACGTCGACACCTTCGTCATCATCTCGGGCGACTCGGATTTCTCGCCGCTGGTGTCGAAGCTGCGCGAGAACGCCAAGCGCGTGATCGGCGTGGGCGTCAAGCAGTCGACCTCGGACCTGCTGGTGGCCAACTGCGACGAATTCATCTTCTACGACGACCTGGTGCGTGAAAAGAACCGCGCCGCCGCCAAGCGCAAGGAAGAACTCGACGCCCGCCGCGGCCAGCCTGCAGCGCGCCGCCCGAGCGACGACAAGCGCAAGGAAGAACTGGAAGCGCGCAAGGTGCAGGCCCTCGAGATGGTGGTCGAGACCTTCGATGCGCTGGTGTCCGAGCGCGGCGACACCGGCAAGATCTGGGCCTCGCTGCTGAAGGACACCCTGAAGCGCCGCCGTCCGGACTTCTCGGAGACCTATTACGGCTTCCGCACCTTCGGCAACCTGCTGGAAGAAGCGCAGACCCGCGGCCTGTTCGAATTCGGCCGCGACGAAAAATCGGGCACCTATGTGTTCCGCAGCGCGAATGCGCCGCTCGCGATGCCCGCGCCGGAGCTGGTGGCGCCGGAACCGGGCGCCACCGCGAGCGAAGAAGGCGCAGACGAAGCCGAGGTGGTGGAAGCGCGTCCGGATTCGCGCCGCCGCGGCCGTGGCGGGCGCAACAAGGGCGCCGGGCGCAGTGAGGCGGCAGCAGCCCTGTCGTTCGAAGCAGGCCCTGGCGCGCTCCCTGATGCGGTCGAGCCTGAGCTGGCGCTGCCGGAAACTGATCAGGCTCTTCCGGTCGAAAACCAGCCGGACACGCGCCGCCGCACCCGTGGCGGTCGCAACAAGGGCGCCGGTCGTGGCGATCCGGCAGCGGGGGCGCCGGACGCGGCCGCGCTTGGCATAGCAGAGCTTGACGAGCTTGCGTCGGCAACGCCGCTCGCCGAAGAAGCTGCGCCACAAGTTATCGAGGCGCCGGCGGACGCGGTGGCGGCCGAAGTGCCGGCGCCTGCCAAGGAACGACGCCGCGCGCCGCGCAAGCCCGCGGCACGCAAGGCCGCGGCAACGGACAGTACGGCAGTCGCGGAGAGTCTGCTCACGTCATCCGAACCGGCGCCGGACGCCCCGGCAGCCGGGGCCGACGCGCTCACGTCGGCCGGCAGCGACGCGGACCTTGATCATGACGACGATACCAGCAACGATGTCGATGGTAACGTCGCCGAAGTCAAGGTGGCGCGCAAGAAGCCGGGAGGCTCGCCCCGCAAGCCGGCAGCCCGCAGCACAGCGCCGCGTGGACGCCGCCCGGCCAAGCCAAAGACGCCGTCCAAGGGCTGATGCCCGGCACTGGCAGGGGCGGCGCGTGCGACGTGTGGGCGCCGCTGCTGCGATAATGGCATCGCCCGCATGCTCGGGCCTGCCGGGGCGGCCGCCGCGGCTGACGCGATGTGCGAAGGAGCTGCCATGCGTGTGCTTGCCGGACTGTTGATGCTGTCAGCCGTGAATCTCGCATGGGCCGCGCCTCCGGCCGCCCATCCCATCCTCGGCATCTGGAAACTCAGCCTGCCCGACCTCGGCTGCTCGGAAACCTACCGCTTCCGCGCCGACGGCACCACCCTGGTCACCAGCGCCGAAGAAGTGTCGGAAAGCGAATACCGCATCCCCGCCAAGCCCAGCGCCAAGGGCTTCTACCGTCTCGAAGACCGCATCGTCAAGGACAATGGCAAGAAGGACTGCGCGGGCGCCATCATGAAGCCCGGCACCACCGCCACCAACTTCATTCGCTTCCATCCGTCGGGGGCCCTGTTCCTGATGTGCGCGGACGAGACCATGAACACCTGCATCGGACCCTTCGAACGCGTGCAGGGCGAGGAAGCCTGACGCTAAGGACAGCGGCAGAGGCATCTCTGCAAACGCAGGTTCGCTGCCTCCAGGCAGATCGTTGCTGCGCTGATCTCGCTTCCGCCGAATCATCTCGACAGACGAAGAAAGTGTTCTCCCTTCCATGCAGAGAGCATGGAATGAGTCAGGGCCGCAATGGTACCGATTGTGCTCTGTGCACTACGGGACCAACGGACTCGCCCGAGCATTCGTTTATCTCAGGTCAATTACGTCTAGTAGATTGTTGCAATACTGCTTGTTGCAACAAAGACTCAGTAATACAACCTGGGAAGTGTTCATATGAACCTCAACGAGTTGGAAGGCGCGTGCGCTGGTTTGTCCGAAGGGTACCGACCGATCCGTGTACGACTGGCGCAAGCGAGGAATGTGCTTGACGACGTCTTGCTCGTCAAGCGTGTTACTGGGGATGAAACGCTATGCGGTGGGCTGGAATATCGGCTTCTATGCGTATCGACACGCGCTGATCTTCCCCTGAAAGAATTCATCGCACTGCCGGTCGAACTCCAGTTCGTGACCGACAGCGGCGATCTGCGCTCCGTATGCGGCATCGTTTCACAAGCGGCTGCCGGCCACAGCGATGGCGGTCTTGCGACCTATCAACTGGTGATGCGCGACGCGTTAGCGCTGATGGAACACCGCATCAATACCCGTATTTTCCGCAACCAGAATGAGCTGGATGTTACCGAGCTCATTTTGGACGAGTGGCGTCGGAACAACCCGGTATTGGCCAAAGCCTTTGACGTGGATTGGTCGTATGTAACCGGCACCTATCCTGCCCGGGAATTCACGATGCAGCATAACGAGTCCGATGCAGAGTTCCTGCGCCGGTTATGGAAGCGACGCGGTCTCGCCTGGTTCCTTCGGCCCGGGCAAGCCAGCGGGCCGGATAGCCAGGACATACCGGGCCATACCCTCGTCCTGTTCGATGACGTATCCAAGTTGTCGCAGAACGCCGCGGGCACCGTTCGCTATCACCGGGATGATGGCACCGAGCAAAGCGATACTGTCATCAGCTGGAGTCCGGTGCGTACACTCAAGCCAGGCAATGTGGCCCGCCAGAGCTGGGACTACATGCAAGGTCGCGCCATGACAAGTAATACGCCTTCCTGTATCGATCAAGGGACAGCGGGTAGCCAGTTCGCAGTCACGCTTGACGACTACCTGGTTGACATGCCGCACGCGGGCGACAACGGAAAGGATTATCGCAGCCTCGGTGAATTGCGCATGAAGCGCCATGAGTACGAATCCAAGTGCTTTTACGGTGAAGGCAGCGTGCGGAACCTGTGCGTTGGACAGTGGATAGGCTTGACTGGTCATCATGAGATCGATTCTCATCCCGAAAGCGAACGGGAGTTCATTGTCACGCGTCTCGAAGTGAATGCAGAAAACAATCTGCCGAAGGAAGTCGATGCCCTGGTACAGCGCCTGTTTGCACTGAGCCGATGGGATGATGCGCTGCCCGAAAACGCCTTGCAGGAAGCCAGCGACGAACGCGGCATGCGTTACACCAATCGTTTTTCTTGCGTCCGGCGTGGGATTCCAATTGTTCCCGCTTTCGATCCGCGTAGCGACTTGCCGCGCCCTCAGTTGCAAAGTGCGATCGTGGTCGGTCCTGCGGGTGAAGAAGTGCATTGTGACGAACATGGCCGGGTCAAGGTGCGCTTCCCCGGTGCCAGGGCCGAAGACCACAGCCACGCGCAAGGTGCTGGCGCGAGCGACAGCGATCGTGACTCGGCCTGGGTGCGTGTTGCCAGTACCTGGGCCAGTAATCAGTGGGGAACGCTTACGCTGCCTCGCGTGGGCGATGAGGTCATTGTCGACTTCCTGGGCGGGGATCCGGACAAGCCGATCATCGTTGCGCAGGTCTATGGAGGCACGGCCCCTCCGCCTTCGTTCAGCCATACCGGTGCGCTACCCGGAAACAGGTACCTCGCCGGCATCAAGAGCAAGGAAGTGCAGGGAACCCGCTATAACCAGCTACGGCTGGATGACACGCCGGGGCAGATCAGTGCACAGCTGTCTTCCCAGCACGGCTACAGCGAATTGAACCTTGGTTGGCTCACGCATCCCCGCAGCCAGGGCAAGGGCGAGGCGCGGGGCGAAGGTGCCGAACTACGCAGTGATCATGCTGTTGCCGTGCGAGGTGCGCAGGGTGTCCTCATCAGCGCCGCTGCGCGCCAGAAGGCAAGTGGCAAACAGCTGGACCGGGCCGAATTGACCGGTTTGGTCGAGACCTTGCAAGGCATCCAGCAGCAATTGGCCGAGCTGTCGGTGACGCACCATGCCGACAACACCGACGATAAGGAACTGGGGCAACTGCTTGGATACCTGAAGCAGTGGGAAGCTGGCAGCAATACCGGAACCGACAGCGCAGGCGAGGGCGGCCAGCCGGTCGTGGCACTGTCCGCGCCCGCGGGCGTGGTAATGGCGAGCGAGGACAATATCGCGATCGGCGCGCAAACGCACGTCGACATGGTCAGCATCGGCAATACCCAACTGTCAGTCGGCAAAAAGCTTTTGGCGCGCGCGTCGGAAAGTATCAGCCTGTTCGCGCATCGGCTTGGAATCAAGCTGATCGCGGCCAGTGGAAAGCTCGATATGCAGACCCATGCAGACGACATCGAGCTCACGTCCGCCAAGCGCATCGTGCTGACTGCCACCGACGAGATCGTGCTACAGGCACCCAAGCTGCGCATGATCACCCAAGGGGCGCAAGTGGATGGCGGCGGCGGCGCCATCACGCAGCAAAGTAGTGGCGAGCACACGATTAAATCGTCGAAATTCGCGCATGTCAAACCAGGTAGTGGCAGTCCGGCCGCCGTGACATTGCCTACCAGTGAGACGGCGCACGACCAGCAAACCGTGCTGCGCTGGATCGGGACCGACGAACCGATGAAAAACCAGCGTTATCGCATCACGACGGAGGACGGACGCACGTTCGAAGGGCGTACCGATGAGGCAGGTCTGACCGAGCGCTTTACCAGTGCCATTCCCTTCGGCAGCTACAGCATCGAGGCGCTCGACGACTGATCAAACTGGATAGAAGGACGAATATGATGACCACCGCGGAACACCCCTTGCCCGCACAACAGAATACCGGCGCCGCCCGCAGAGCCGAAGGTTTTGCGACGCCGAAGCAAGACAAGAAGCCGCAGTGCGCACGCATGCTTCCCAGGCGGGTGTTGCCGATTATTTTTCTCCCCGGGATTATGGGATCGAATCTGCGCATGAGCGCGACGCGGCAACAGGAGATGGGCCGAGGTAACAACGTCGCGTGTCGGCCAGATGTCCTCGGTCCGACGAGCATCACCGGTGCCGCCACCGAGACCCCCGCGGAGCGTCAACTGCGTCTGGATCCTTTACACACAACAGTAGATATTTACAATCCCTCCGGGCCGTCGGATGTCAGCGGTGATGAGCGACACAGCAATGTCGAACTGGACGATGGCTTCCGTTCACCATTGCTGACGGATGACCCGCCCACCACGAAGAACCGGCGTAGCGCGGTACAGAAAGCGAGGGAGCGGGGCTGGGGCGAAGTCTTCTTCAAGAGCTACGGGGAGTTGTTGCAGCATCTTGAGTCGCGTCTCAACAATACGTTCTTCGAAGGCAAGCTCCGCCAAGAGTGGCACGATGTGGTGGGTGTCGATCCGCGTGGCTGGTTGGCCGATCCCGGCTTGCCACAACAGGCATTGACCTCGGGCGATCTCAAGAAGGTTGCCACCGACTGCTGGTTTGCCGTATATGCCTTTGGCTATAACTGGCTGCAATCCAATGGTGATAGCGCCAGGATCATCGCCACCCGCATCAACAAGGTGATCGACGACCTGAACCAGTCCGGATATGAATGCAACCAGGTCATCGTTGTAACCCATTCCATGGGAGGGCTCGTAGGGCGTGCGTTGCTTCATCCTAGCTTCGGCAACCTGCAGGACAAGGTTGTCGGCATCATTCATGGCGTAATGCCAGCCATCGGTGCACCGGCGGCCTACAAGCGCATGCGGGCCGGATTCGAAGACCCAGGAATGTTCGGAAATCCGCAGGAAAGCCTTGCCGCTAAAGTGGCCGGGAATTATGGCGACGAGGTCACGGCGGTGTTGGCAAACGCACCGGGAGGACTGCAACTATTGCCGTCCGAGTCCTATGGCAATGGCTGGCTGCGGGTAACACACGACGGACGCGATCTTGAAGCATGGCCAAAGCAGAGCGACCCGTACGGTGAAATATATATGGTGCGAGGTAAGTGGTACGCATTGTTTCGAGAAGAATGGATCAATCCGTCAAATTTGCTGCCGAAAGATAACGGTGGTACGTTCAAGCGCACATGCACATATCTCGAAAAAGCCAAGCACTTCCACCGAACAATTGCAAACACCTATCACCCTAACAGTTATGCCCATTACGGCGCCGATCGCGAGCGGCAGAGCTTTGGTGAAGTTGTATGGGCAATTGATAAAAACTGTGCCGATCCAACTGGCTGGCGCGACTGGCCAATCCTTAGCGATAACCGACAGGGCAAGGTGGAACTCGTTCGTTGGGACAGCCTCAGCAACAATAAGGCACTCTTGCCGTTCACCGAAAAGGTACCACCCCCTGTACACGCCGTCATTCTTTCGCCTGCCGCGCCAGGCGATCAGACAGTACCCGCCAGGTCAGCGGATCACCAATTGCAAAGCGGTAAATTCAAAGGCGTGTTCCGTCAGATCGGTTATGAACACCAGTCGAGTTTCAAGGATCCCCGTGCGATCGCATCGACTTTATACAGCATCGTGCGCATCGCCCAAAAGGCAACATGGAAATGCTAAGAAGGATGATGCATATGAATACGCTAAAACGCCTTGTTTCCGTTATCGCCGCAATCTTCATGCTGGTTGCTTGCAATCAAGCCCCTAAGGAATGGAAGACTCCGAATATGACGATACTAACGCCACGCCTTAAGACGATGTTCGAGAAGACCAAGACCGTTTGTTTTGGTCGCTTCCTGGTCGATGTGCCTGCATCGACAACGGTAGCATGGGGAAGAGCCAGTGTTCCACTCAGTATCGGCATTTATCCTGACGGTGTCCGTGAGGTGGAAGAATTGGCGCAAAAATTCATTAATGAGCTGAAAAGTGAGAAAGCCATTTACCTAAATGATGTACCCCTGCTGCTATCGATCGAACATGTAAGCCAACCAGAAGGAAAGATAGTCACTGGTTACAGTGGTTTTGAAGCCCTCAGTGATATAAGAATCAATGGTTATTTCAGGCTGAATAATGATGGTATTGTCTTCAATACCTATTCTTTTACGGACGAGAAAAGCGAGACTGTCGCGCTCATTATGAGTATTGTTCGGCGCCTTCGACAACGCGCTGAAGACGAAATACCTGCCGAACCCGGAAATTGCGTCGAATACGCTTTCTTGCCAGATGAGAATCGAACCGAAAAAGAGCCTCGTGCCGAACTGGTTAGTATCGGTTTCCGTTTGAAGGAATTTCCGGACACGCATCTCTCGATTTCCATCAGGCCGTCGAATCCCCATAACTCGGAAAGCAACTCTTTAGAATGGCAACTTGAGCGACTCGAGAAGAACTTGAAAGCCGAGAACCCGAATCATCCGCGCCTGAAGACAAAATACTTCCGCCGGGGAAAGCGCAATATCCATGACTGGGTGAACGGCTTCGAAGGACTCTCACGTTCGCCGGAGCAAGCGAATATCCACTCGATTCACGATTTCGGCATGGACTTCAAGGGCGTGCCCTCAGACCCATTAAAACCTTATGCCGACATCCGGATGCAAACCGGGGTCGCTGACAATGCCGCCGGTGCGACCAAACCCATCCTGACCGACGAGGAGGCCATCGCTGTATGGGACAAGATCACCAGCACCATCCGCGTGCGCCCGACAGGCGCCGCAGCGGCAAAGAGCGCTGGAACCACCCCACAACCGCGTCTTCCGCTAGGGGAGCTTGCCGCAACCGGTCGTACCTGCTCGCAAACCGGCCTGTGGGAATCGGGCGAACCGTCCGCCACGGAGGGCGGCAGACGCCGCTTCGTCAAAGCCGGGGAAATCATGCCGCGTGTATCAGCGCCCGGCACACCGTCAATATGGCAAAAGCTCAAAGGAGAAAAGCCTACATACGAATTGGCGACAGTCTGGAAGCTGGTCGGCTATGACGATGTCCCGGCTCTTGTCAATGTGGTTGCACCAGTGCCATCGATCTCGCAAGTACTTCCAGAGGATGGAACTGCAAAAGACGCAGGTGGCGACTCTGGCGCTGGGTTTGGCGACGAAACCTCATCTAAAGGAAAAGGCTGAGCGATGCCCAACGTTATTCGTCTCGGTGATCCAACCTCGCATGGTGGCAAGGTAGTGAGCGTGGGCGCAGGCCATTTTACGGTCGATGGTAAAGCGGTTGCTCGTGTCGGCGATGTGTGCAGTTGTCCCATCAAAGGACATGACAATTGCAAGATTGCTGAAGGAGACCCACGTCACACTATCGATGATATCGCAGTCGCCTACGAAGGGCATAAAACAACGTGTGGTGCCACCTTGATTGCTACTACGGATACGTTTTGCGAACAATAATCCGGTTGCCAGAGAGCTCGACGGGGCATAACCGGCGGGCATGGGCGGACCAGTTTGCTGCATTCCTTGTCGCAACGCTTAGGTGTATATTGCTGGGCGAAACGACAACCGCACTGGAATTCCATGTCCCCGGCACTACTCTTCGCTATCCTCATCGGCTATTTCCTCCTCTTGCTCGGCGTCGCCTGGGTCACCTCCCGCAACGCCGACAACGACAGCTTCTTCATCGGTAACAAGAGCAGCAACTGGATGCTGGTCGCCTTCGGCATGGTCGGCACCACGCTGTCCGGCGCGACCTTCATCAGCGTGCCCGGCGCGGTCGGGGCCGACGCCTTTGGCTATGCCCAGATCCTGATCGGCTACGTGTTCGGCTACATCGCCGTGGCCTATATCCTGCTGCCGCTGTACTACCGGCTGCAGCTGACCTCGATCTACCACTACCTCGACGTACGCCTCGGACGCCGTTCCTACCAGAGCGGGGCGGGCTTCTTCATCATCTCGCGCCTGCTCGGCGCCACCGCGCGGCTCTACCTGGTGGTCAACATCCTGCAGGCGATCATCCTCGACAGCCTGGGCGTGCCGTTCTGGATGACGACCCTGGTCATCCTCGGCATGATCCTGATGTATACCTACCAGGGCGGCGTCAAGACCATCGTCTGGACCGATACCCTGCAGACCACCTGCATGCTGTTTGGCCTGTTCGCCTGCGTCTGGTTCCTGCTGGGCGAACTCGGCATGTCGATCCCGGATAGCCTGGACGCGATGCAGTCGCAAGGCCTGTCGCGCATCTTCACCACCGACTTCGACAGCCCCAACTTCTTCCTCAAGCAGATCGTGGCCGGCGCCTTCATCGTGCTGACCATGACCGGCATGGACCAGGAGATGATGCAGAAGACCATTTCCGTCAAGACGCTCAAGGATTCGCAGAAGAACCTGCTGACCCTGACCGCCGTGCTGGTGGTTGTGTTGATGAGCTTCCTATTCCTGGGCGGCCTGCTTTACCTGTATGCACCGGTTGCCGGCGTGACCGCCACCGGCGACAAGATCTTCCCGGCCGTGGTCATGGGCCACCTGCCCGCCACGGTGCAGATCATCTTCCTGATCGCCCTGATCTCGGCGCTGTTCCCGAGCGCGGACGGCGCCATCACCGCGCTGACCTCCTCGTTCTGCATCGACATCCTCGGCATCAAGCGCCGCACCGACCTGACGGAAGCAGCCAAGGAGCGCCTGCGCCGCCGCGTGCACCTGGGCTTCGCCGGGCTGTTCCTGTTCCTGGTGATGGGCTTCAAGCTGGCCGACAACCCGAGCATGATCGTGGTCATCCTCAAGCTGGCGGCCTATACCTACGGTCCGCTGCTGGGCCTGTTCGCCTTCGGCATGCTGACCCGCCGCAGCCTGACCGACCACCTGGTGCCGTACGTTACGATCGGCGCACCGATTCTTTGCGCTCTCCTTGAGTACAATCAGGAACACCTGCTCGGTTCCTACCGCCTTGGGCTGGAATTGCTTATGGTAAATGGCATACTCGTATTTGCCGGCCTGTTCGCGATCTCCCACAAGGAAAAGGCCGGGACGGCCGCGCTCACCGCATCAGCGGGATGAGCGCCCACCATATTGATTGAAGACGGAGTTTCGATGGCTTTCAAACCCCTGAGCGCGCTGCGCCGCGGATTCGGCATGCTGTGGCGTGCGGTCGACGTGTCGCGCCGCACTTTCATGAACCTGCTGTTCCTGCTGTTCGTGATCTTCGTCGTCATGATCATGACCTCGGGCGGGGTCAAGCCGATCGGCGAAAAGACCGCGCTGGTGCTGGAGCTGAAGGGCGACCTGGTCGAGCAGTACCAATCGAACTTCCAGGACACTGTGCTCGATTCCCTCGGCGGCGACAGCAAGCGCAGCGTGCGCCTGCGCGACCTGCTGACCGTGCTGGATGCGGCGGCCAAGGACAAGAACATCGGCACCGTGGTGCTGCTGCTGGACCAGATGGACGGCGGCGGCCTGGCCCAGCTGCGCGAGATCGGCGCCGCGATCGGGCGCGTCAAGGCCGCCGGCAAGAAGGTGGTGGCCTGGGGCGGCATGTATGACCAGAAGCGCTACCTGGTGGCCTCGCACGCCGATGAAGTCTATGTGCACCCGATGGGCATGGTGCTGATCGAAGGTTTCGGTGCGCGCCGCAACTACTACCGCGACGCCCTCGACAAGCTGGGCGTGACCGTCAACCTGATCAAGGTCGGCACTTACAAGAGCTTCGCCGAGCCGTATATCGCCAACGGCCCCTCGGAAGCAGCCCAGGAGGCCGACAGCTTCCTGTACAACGCCCTGTGGCAGGACTACACGGCGCAGGTCGAGAAGAACCGCAAGCTCCCGGGCGGCACCATCGCCAAATGGATCGAGACGTTGCCGCAGCAGATGGAAGCGGCGGGGGGCAGCGCGGCCAAGGTCGCGCAGGAGGCGAAGCTGGTCGATGGCATCAGGACCCAGGACGAGCTGCGCGCCATGCTGGTCAAGCGCGGCGTCTACGAAGAACGCATCAAGTCCTTCCGCCAGGTCGGCTTCCACGATTACCTGGGGCGGAACGAGCCCAGGGCCTTCGGCGACGCGGTCGGCGTGATCGTCGCTTCCGGCAACATCACCGAAGGCAGCAGCGGCCCCGGCGTGGTCGGCGGCATCACCACCGCCAACCTGATCCGCCAGGCGCGCCAGGACGAGCAGGTCAAGGCAATCGTGCTGCGCGTCGACTCGCCCGGCGGCAGCGCCTATGGTTCGGAACTGATCCGGCGCGAGCTGGAACTGACGCGCGCGGCCGGCAAGCCGGTGGTCGTGTCGATGGGCAGTGTCGCGGCGTCGGGCGGCTACTGGATCTCGATGGCGGCCGACGAAGTGATCGCCGACCCGGCCACCATCACCGGTTCGATCGGCGTGTTCACCATCCTGCCGACCGCCGAGAAGGTGAGCGACAAGCTGGGCATCCATACCGCCGGCGTGACCACTACCTGGCTGGCCGACGCCTACAACCCGCTGCGCCCGATCGACCCGCGCTTCTCCCAGCTGATCCAGAGCAGCATCAACCACGTGTACAGCGAGTTCACCGCCAAGGCCGCCGCGGCGCGCAAGACCACCGCCGCGAAGATCGACGAAGTGGGGCAGGGCCGCGTCTGGACCGGCGCCCAGGCCAAGGAACGCGGCCTGGTCGACCGCCTGGGCGGCTACCGCGATGCCCTGGCCTCTGCTGCCAGGCGCGCCAAGCTGGGCGAGGACTACCGCGTGGCCTATGTCGAGCGCCCGGTCAGCCGCATCGAGCGCTTCCTGAACATGATGGGCGCTTCGACCGCCCAGGCCGTCAACATCCAGGTCAGGCTTGGCCTGATGGAAGCCGCGCTTCCCGCTGGTCCGGTGGCCCGGGTAGCGCAGGACATGGCTTGGCTGAAGGACGTGGCGGATGGGCGCAAGCCGTTTGCCGCCGTCACGCACTGCCTGTGCGGCACGCCATGAAGAGATTTGTAGCCATTTTGTAACTGCTCGCCAGGTCAAAACGACGGGTGCGGAAGCGATTCCGCACCCGTTTTCCGTTTACGGGGCGGATTTCTCCGTCAACGGTGTAAATCGGCGTTAAGACCGTCCCGGCCATGTAACAAGGTGGGGTGCGCAATGTACGTTACGAAACATAACGTCGCGCCAGGGGGTGCTAAGCTTTTCGGCATATCGTTAGCTGAACAACACCCTGGCCACAACAACAAGGTTGAGCATGGATTCGAACGCGTCCCAGAAACCCGCCCTCACGAGCCCTCCGCCACCATCCCCCGAGGCGCGGCGCCGCAAGCGCCGGATCGGCGCCCTCATCGCGGTGCTCGCGATGATCGGCCTGGCCGCGCTGGCCTGGTACCTGACCCATCGGCCGGCGGGCGGCGCAGCAGGCGGGCCGCCGGGCGCGGCGGGCGCGCGCGGCCAGGGCGGCGCCGGTGCCGGCGGGCCCGGCGGAGGCGGAGGTGGACGTGGTGGACGCGGCGGACCGGCGACCACGGTCGGCGTCGCGACTGCCGAGCAGGCCGACATTCCGGTCAACATCGATGCCCTCGGCACCGTGGTGCCCGCCGCCACGGCCACCGTGCGGCCGCAGGTGTCGGGCGTGGTCCAGAAGATCCTGTTCACCGAAGGCCAGCAGGTCAAGCAGGGACAGGTGCTGGCGACTATCGATCCGCGCCCCTTCGAGATGGCGCTGCTGCAGGCGCGCGGCCAGCGCCAGCGCGACGAGGCCCAGCTGGAGAGTGCGCGCCTGACCTTGTCGCGCTACCGCACCCTGCTGGAACAGGATTCGATCGCGCGCCAGGAAGTCGACACCCAGGCGGCGCTGGTCAAGCAGCTCGAAGGCACGGTCATGACCGACCGGGCGTCCGAGGGCGTGGCCCAGCTCAATGTCGGCTATACCCGGGTGAAGGCGCCGATCGCCGGCCGGGTGGGGCTGCGCACGGTGGACATCGGTAACCTGGTCGGCAGCGGCGATGCCAACGGCGTCGCCGTGATCACCCAGCTGTCGCCGATCGACGTCGAATTCACCCTGCCGCAAGACCAGGTGCCGGCGCTGCAGGGGCGCATCGCGCAAGGGGCCAAGCTTCCCGCCACCGCGCTCGACCGCACCCGCACCGACACGCTGGCCACGGGCAGCTTCATCGCGCTCGACAACCAGGTCGACGTCCAGACCGGCACGGTGCGCGCCAAGGCGCGCTTCGCCAACACGGACAACAAGCTGTTCCCGAGCCAGTTCGTCAACCTGCGCCTGGTGCTGAACACCATCGAGGATGCCGTGGTGGTGCCGGTGACGGCGTTGCGCCATGGCGCCAACGGCGACTTCGTGTATGTGCTGAATGCGCGGGAGAAGACGGTGTCGCAGCGCGCGGTGACGCGCGGGCAGGCGAACGTGGACAAGGTGCAGATCACTTCGGGCCTGAAGGTGGGCGAGCAGGTGATCACGGAAGGTGCGGACCGGCTGCGCGATGGCGCCAAGGTGACCTTGCCGGGTGACCGGCCGCAAGGGGCGCGTGGCGCCGGTGCGGGGCAGGGCGAGGGCCGCCGTCAGCGTCAGGGAGCGCAACAATGATGTGCATCGGGAGAGCATGTTGAGCCCATCCGCCCCATTCATCCGCCGCCCGGTCGCCACCGCGCTGCTGATGCTGGCGATCGTGCTGGCCGGCCTGGTCGGCTACCGCTTCCTGCCGCTGTCGGCGCTGCCCCAGGTGGACTTCCCGACCATCCAGGTGCAGACCCTGTACCCGGGCGCCAGCCCGGAAGTCATGGCGCGTACCGTCACCGCGCCGCTGGAGCGCCAGTTCGGCCAGATGTCGGGCTTGAGCCGCATGAGTTCCACCAGCGCGGCCGGGGTCTCGGTGATCACGCTGCAGTTCGGCCTCGGCCAGACCCTCGACGTCGCCGAGCAGGAAGTGCAGGCGGCGATCAATGCGGGCGGCTCGCTGCTTCCGAGCGACCTGCCGGCGCCGCCGGTCTATGCCAAGGTCAACCCGGCCGACGCGCCGGTGCTGACCCTGGCCATCACCTCCGACTCGCTGCCGCTCACCGAAGTCCAGAACCTGGTCAACACGCGCCTGGCCCTGAAGATCAGCCAGGTCTCGGGCGTGGGCCTGGTGACCCTGTCCGGCGGCCAGCGCCCGGCGGTGCGCATCCAGGCCGACACCGAGGCGCTGGCCTCCTACGGCCTGGGCCTGGACAGCCTGCGCAGCGCCATCACGGCGGCCAACGCCAACAGCGCCAAGGGCAATTTCGACGGCCCGACCCGCTCCTATGCGATCAATGCCAACGACCAGCTGCTGGCGGTCGAGGACTACAAGAACCTGATCGTCGCGTATCGCAATGGCGCCCCGGTGCGCCTGCAGAACGTCGCGCGTGTGGTCGACAGCGCCGAGAACGTGCGCATCGGCGCCTGGGCCAACCTGAAGCCGGCCATCATCCTGAATGTGCAGCGCCAGCCGGGCGCCAACGTGATCGCCACCGTGGACGGCATCATGGAGCGCCTGCCCGAGCTGCAGACCGGGTTGCCGGCCTCGGTGCGCATGGACGTGCTGAGCGACCGCACCGCCGGCATCCGCGCCTCGGTCCACCACGTGCAGATGGAACTGCTGCTGGCCGTGGTGCTGGTGGTGCTGGTGATCTTCGCCTTCCTGCACAGCCTGCGCGCCACCGTGATCGCGAGCCTGGCGGTGCCGATCTCGCTGGTCGGGACCTTCGGCATCATGTACCTGATGGGCTACAGCCTGAACAACCTGTCGCTGATGGCGCTGACGATCGCCACCGGCTTCGTGGTCGACGATGCGATCGTCATGATCGAGAACATCGCGCGCTACATTGAAGAGGGCGAGAAGCCGATGGCGGCCGCGCTCAAGGGCGCGAGCCAGATCGGCTTCACCATCATTTCGCTGACCGTGTCCCTGATCGCCGTCCTGATTCCGCTGCTGTTCATGGGCGACGTGGTCGGGCGCCTGTTCCGCGAATTCGCGGTCACGCTGGCGGTGACGATCCTGATCTCGATGGTGGTGTCGCTGACCCTGGTGCCGATGATGTCGGCGCGCTGGCTCAAGAGCCACGAAGACGAGCATCCGGGCCGCTTCGCCTCGAGGTCCCAGGCCTTTTTCGAGCGCGTGATCCAGCGCTACGACGTGGCGCTGGGCTGGGTACTGGCGCGCCAGGGCCTGACCCTGCTGGTGGCGCTTGCCACCCTGGTGCTGACCGCGCTGTTGTGGGTCGTCATCCCGAAAGGCCTGTTCCCGACCCAGGACACCGGCCAGCTGCAGGCACGCCTGCAGGCGCGCCAGTCGATTTCCTATGCCGAAATGGCCAGGCTGCAGCAGCTTGCCGCCGCCGAAGTGCTGAAGGACCCGGCGGTGGCCTCGCTCAGCTCCTACGTGGGCGTAGATGCGGCCAACAACACCATGCTCAATGCCGGCACCATGCTGATCAACCTGAAGCGTGAAGACCGCGAGGACCAGGATGAGGTCATGGCGCGCCTGCGCAGCCGCGTCGCCGGCGTGGCCGGCGTCACCATGTACCTGCAGCCGACCCAGGACCTGACCATCGATGCCGAGAGCGGCCCGACCCAGTACCGCCTGTCGATCGAGAGCGCCGACAGTGCCACCGTGAACGAATGGGCGCGCAAGCTGGTGGCCCGGATGGCGACCATGAAGGAATTGCGCAACGCGACCACCGATGCCGGCGCCGCCGGCGCCGCCGCCTACATCGACATCGACCGCGACACCGCCTCGCGCCTGTCGATCACGGCCGCGTCGATCGACGATGCGCTCTACAGCGCCTACGGCCAGCGCATCGTCTCGACCATCTTCACCGAGACCAATCAGTACCGCGTGATCCTCGAAGCCCAGCAGGACGAGACGATGTCCCTGGCAAGCTTGAGCCGCCTGCAGCTGCGCACCGGTTCCGGCCAGCCGACGCCGCTGTCGGCGGTGGCGACCATCCGCGAGGCCGAGGCGCCGCTGCAGATCACCCACGTGGCCCAGTACCCGGCGGCGACGGTCGGCTTCGACACCGCCCCCGGCGTCTCGCTCGGCACGGCGGTGGATGCGATCCGCGCGGCGGCTGAGGAGATCAGGATGCCGAACGCGGTGAGCATGACCTTCCTCGGGGCCTCGGGCGCCTACCAGGCTTCGCTGTCGAGCCAGCTGTGGCTGATCCTGGCCGCCGTGGTCTGCGTCTACATCGTGCTGGGCGTGCTGTACGAGAGCTACGTGCATCCACTGACCATCCTGTCGACGCTGCCCTCGGCCGGCGTCGGTGCGCTGCTGGCGCTGTGGGTTACCGGGCAGGGCTTGGGGGTAATCGGGATCATCGGCATCATCCTGCTGATCGGCATCGTCAAGAAGAACGCGATCATGATGATCGACTTCGCCATCGAGGCCGAGCGCGACGAGGGCAAGGCCCCGCTCGACGCGATCCGCCAGGCCTCGCTGCTGCGCTTCCGCCCGATCCTGATGACCACGCTGGCCGCGCTGTTCGCCGCCGTCCCGCTGATGCTGGGCTGGGGCGAGGGCGCCGAGCTGCGCCGCCCGCTGGGCCTGGCCATCTTCGGCGGCCTGATCGTCAGCCAGCTGCTGACCCTGTTCACCACGCCGGTGATCTACCTGGCCTTCGACCGCCTGGCGCGCCGGCGGAGCGGTAAGGCGTCGAACAAGCCGAAAGAGGTCGGCGCATGAATCTGTCGCGGCCCTTCGTCGAGCGTCCGATCGCGACCGTCCTGCTGACGATCGGGCTGGCGCTGGCCGGCATCGCCGCCTTCTTCGTGTTGCCGGTGTCGCCGCTGCCGCAGGTCGATTACCCGACCATCTCGGTGTCGGCCTCGCTGCCCGGCGCCAGCCCGGAGACCATGGCCTCGAGCGTGGCCACGCCCCTGGAGCGGCGCCTGGGCGTGATCGCCGGCGTCAACGAGATGACCTCGAACAGCGGCAACGGCTCGACCCGGATCAGCCTGCAGTTCGACCTGAACCGCAAGATCGACTCGGCCGCGCGCGAGGTGCAGGCCGCGATCAACGCCGCGCGCGCCGACCTGCCGGCCACCTTGCGCAGCAATCCGACCTACCGCAAGGCCAATCCCTCGGATGCGCCGGTGATCATCCTGGCGCTCACCTCGAAGACCCGTTCACCGGGCCAGATCTACGAGTCCGTCGCGAACCTGGTGCAACAGCGCCTGGCGCAGGTGAAGGGCGTGGGCGAGGTCGAGATCGGCGGCGGTTCGCTGCCGGCGGTGCGGGTCGAGCTGCTGCCGTATGCGCTGAACAAGGTCGGTTTATCCAGCGAAGACGTGCGCGCGGCGATCCAGGCCACCAATGCCAACCGCCCGAAAGGGGCGATCGAAGGAGGCGGCAACCGCTTCCAGATCTATTCGCAGCCGGCCGGGGACAAGGGCGGCGAGGGTAGACCATCCGCCGCCGAGTACCGCGACCTGGTCGTGGCCTGGCGCGACGGCGCCGCGGTGCGCCTGCGCGACGTGGCCGAGGTTATCGACGGCGTCGAGAACGTGAATACGCTCGGCCTGTTCAACGGCCAGCCGGCGGTGATCGTACTGGTCACGCGCCAGCCCGACGCCAACGTCATCGAGACCGTCGACGGCGTGCGCGCGCTGCTGCCGACGCTGCAGGCCCAGTTGCCGGGCGACGTCACCCTGCAGGTGGCGTCGGACCGCACCAATTCGATCCGCTCCTCGCTGCACGAGATCGAATTCACCCTGGTGCTTTCTATCCTCCTTGTGGTGCTGGTGGTCAGCGTGTTCCTGCGCAGCGTGCGCGCCACCATCATCCCGGCGGTGGCCACCGTCGTTTCGCTGCTGGGCACCTTCGGCGTCATGTATTTGCTGGGCTTCAGCCTGAACAACCTGTCGCTGATGGCGCTCACGGTCGCCACCGGCTTCGTGGTCGACGACGCCATCGTCGTGCTCGAGAACACGGCGCGCCACCTCGAGACCGGCATGGACCGCATGAAGGCGGCGCTGCTCGGCGCGCGCGAGGTCGGCTTCACGGTGCTGTCGATTTCGCTGTCGCTGGTGGCGGTGTTCATCCCGCTGCTGTTCATGGGCGGGCAGGTCGGCAGGCTGTTCCGCGAATTCGCCGTCACCCTGTCGGTGGCGGTGCTGATCTCGCTGGTGATCTCGCTGACCACCACGCCGATGATGTGCGCCTGGCTGCTGCGCAAGGAGAACAAGGACAAGGATGGGGAAAAGCGGCCCGGGCGCCTGGCGCGCTGGT
Organism: Telluria sp. ZB4P36; assembly: GCF_059685865.1. Classification (NCBI taxonomy): domain Bacteria; kingdom Pseudomonadati; phylum Pseudomonadota; class Betaproteobacteria; order Burkholderiales; family Oxalobacteraceae; genus Telluria; species Telluria sp. ZB4P36. The sequence goes on along the minus strand of NZ_JCASIE010000001.1, from coordinate 56,720 downwards.
CCGAGCGGGGCTTCGGCAAGGTGTTGCGCGGCTACGAGCATTCGCTCGACTGGGCGCTCGACAGCAAGCTGCTGGTGATGATCATCCTCGCTTTCGTGGTCGTCCTGAACGTCTACCTGTTCGCGGCGGCCCCGAAGGGCTTCTTCCCGCGCCAGGACACCGGCCAGCTGAACGGCGGCATCCGCGCCGACCAGAGCATCTCCTTCCAGGCCATGCAGGGCAAGCTGCGCCAGCTGGTGGGCATCATCAAGCGCGACCCGGCCGTCGATACCGTGGTGGCCTTCACCGGGGGCGGACGGGCCGGCGGCGGCTTCATGTTCCTCAACCTGAAACCGGTCGACGAACGCGCCGAAGGCGACACCGGCGAGGCAGTGATCGCGCGCTTGCGTCCGCAGCTGGCGCGCGTGACCGGCGTGTCGATCTTCCTGAACCCGGTGCAGGACCTGCGCATGGGTGGACGCTCCAGCAACTCGACCTACCAGTACACCCTCAAGAGCGACAATGCGGCCGACCTGAAGCAGTGGGCCACGCGCCTGGCCGAGTCGATGAAGCGCCAGCCTGCACTGGTGGACGTCGATACCGACCAGGCCGATAACGGCGTCGAGACCTTCGTCACGGTCGACAAGGACACGGCGGCGCGCCTGGGCATCAGCACGCGCGACGTCAATAATGCGCTGTACAACAACTTCGGCCAGCGCCAGGTGGCGAATATCTACGATGAGCTGAACCAGTATCGCGTGATCATGGGCGTGGCCCAGCGCTATGCGCAGTCGCCGGAAGCCCTGCGCGACGTGTACGTGCCGGCACGCGGCACTGGAACCGCCACGGCGGCGGCCTCCGCACCGTCGAACCCGACCGCCGCGCGCGACCCGTCCAGCGGATCGGCCCTGTCGTCCGGCGCCACCACCATGGTGCCGCTGATGGCCGTCGCCAGCTTCGCCGAAAGCTCGACCCCGACCTCGGTCAACCACCAGGATGGCGAACTGGCGACCACGGTCTCATTCAACCTGGCCGAGGGCTTCAACCTCGAGGACGGCCAGGCCGCCGTGAAGCAGGCCGAAGCCGACATCGGCATGCCGACCAATGTGCGCGGCAGCTTCCAGGGCACGGCGCGCGCCGCCCAGGAGTCGAGCAAGGAGCAGCCGATGCTGATCCTGGCCGCCATTGTCGTCATCTACATCGTGCTCGGCATCCTCTACGAAAGCCTGGTGCACCCGGTGACAGTGCTGTCCACGCTGCCCTCGGCCGGCGTCGGCGCCGTGCTGGCCCTGCTGTTGTTCAATATGGAGTTCTCGATCATTGCGCTGATCGGGGTCTTCCTCCTGATCGGCATCGTGAAGAAGAACGCGATCCTGATCATCGACTTCGCGCTCGAGGCCGAGCGCGCGCGTGGGCTCACCGCGACGCAGGCGGTGCGCGAAGCCTGCATCCTGCGCTTCCGCCCGATCCTGATGACGACCCTGGCCGCCGCCCTGGGCGCGCTGCCGCTGGCGATCGGCTTCGGCGAAGGCTCGGAGCTGCGCCGCCCGCTCGGCATCGCCATCATCGGCGGCCTGGTCGCCAGCCAGCTCCTGACCCTGCTCACGACGCCGGTGGTCTACGTCCTGCTCGACAAGCTGCGCACCAGGAAGGCGGACGAGCACGAGCTGACCCGCCACTTCGACGCCGACGAACCGGCCCCTGCAAAATAGTGACGCCCATGAGAACAAACTCCATCTTCCGCCTCCCTGCGATCGCCCTCGCAGCCAGCCTCACCGCCGGCTGCGCGGTCGGCCCCGCCTACCAGCGGCCCACGACGCCCGAGCCGGCGGCCTTCAAGGAAGCCCAGGGCTGGGTGCCGGCGGCGCCCGCCGATGCGCTCGAGCGCGGACCCTGGTGGCAGCTGTTCGAGGATCCGGTACTGAATGAACTGGCGGCCAGCGTCGAGGTCTCGAACTTGAACGTGGCAGCGGCGGCGGCCAACTACGCCCAGGCGCGCGCCCTGGTTCAGCAACAGCGCGCCGCGCTGTTCCCGAGCCTGAACCTGAACCTTGGCGCCGACCGCGCCGGCGTGCGCGGCCAGGGCGCCGATAATGCCTACCGTCTGAACCTCGGCGGCAGCTGGGAGCCGGACGTCTGGGGCCGGCTGCGCGCCGGCGTCACCAGCGCCCAGGCCGGCGCCGAGGCGACAGCCGCCGACCTGGCCAGCGCGCGCCTGTCGGCCCAGGGCGAGCTGGCGGCCAACTATTTCGCCGTGCGCGCCCTCGACGCCCAGCGCGCGCTGCTGGCCCGCACCATCACCGGCTACGAGCGCGAGCTGCAGATCACCCAGAACCGCTTCAAGGCCGGTATCGTCGCCCGCACCGACGTGCTGCAGGCCGAGACCCAGCTGGCCAATGCCCGCGGCGACGAACTGTTGCTGGTGCGCCAGCGCGCCCAGTTCGAGCATGCCATCGCGGTCCTGGTCGGCAAGGCGCCCAGCGAGTTCGCGCTGGCGCCGTCGCCTGAGTGGCGCGTGACGGTGCCGGCGGTGCCGGCCGGCGTGCCGTCGCTGCTGCTGCAGCGCCGCCCCGACATCGCCGCCGCCGAGCGCGACGTGGCGGCCGCCAACGCGGAAATCGGCATCGCGCGCTCGGCCTACTTCCCGAACATCGGCTTGAGCGCCTCGCTGGGAACGGGCGGCAGCCGCGTCTCGGACCTGTTCTCGGCTTCCAGCGCCGCCTGGTCCTTCGGCCTGTCGGCGGCCCAGGCGATCTTCAATGCCGGCGCCACCCGCGCCGGCGTGGCCGGGGCCGAGGCGCGCCATCAGGCGGCGGTGGCGCGCTACCGCCAGACCGTGCTCAGCGCCTTCGCCGACGTCGAGGACCAGCTGACGGCGGTGCGCGTGCTCGAGCAGCAGCAGGCGCTGCGCCGGGTGGCCTCCGAAGCCGCCGACAAGGTCGAGCAGCAGATCATGAACCGCTACCGCGCGGGGCAGGTGAGCTATTCGGAAGTGGTGCAGGCCCAGGCGACGGCGCTGAATGCGCGCCGTTCGCTGGTGCAGGTGCAGGCCGACCGCCAGGCGGCGGCGGTGGCCCTGATCCAGGCGCTGGGTGGGGGCTGGCGGGCAGGGTAAGCCCGTCAATACGCCAAAAAACGACCGCATGCATATGTAAGAAAGATATACTCCGGGCTGCATTTTCATTCACCCGGGGTTTAAATTTGTTCAAATCGTTTGTCCTGCCCGTCGTCCTGATGGGCGTTGGGGGCTTCGCGCTCGCCGATGAAGGCCAATGGCAACCGCACCAGCTGCCGCAACTCAAATCCGAACTGAAGCGCATCGGCATCACCGTGCCGGCCGAGAAGCTGGCCGACCTGGCCAGGCATCCGATGAGCGCCATCGTCTCGCTGGGCGGCTGCTCGGCGTCCTTCGTGTCGCCGGAGGGCCTGGTGGTCACCAACCACCACTGCGCCTACGGCGCGATCCAGCGCAATGCGACCCCGGAAAAGAACTACATCGTCAACGGCTTCCTGGCCAGGACCCGCGCCGAGGAACTGCCGGGCGGCCCGAACACCCTGGTCTACGTGACCGAGAAGGTCGAGAACGTCACCGCGCGGGTGCTCAAGGGCCTGGCTGCGAACCTGTCGGGCCGCGAACGCCACGAGCTGGTGGAGTCGCGCATCAAGGCGCTGGTCGCCGAATGCGAGACCGACAAATCGGTGCGCTGCTCGGTCCCGGCCTTCCACCGCGGCCTCGAGTACTATCGCATCAAGCAGCTGATGATCCGCGACGTGCGCCTGGTGTACGCGCCGTCCGACCGCATCGGCAACTTCGGCGGCGACATCGACAACTACGAATGGCCGCGCCAGACCGGCGACTACGCCTTCCTGCGCGCCTACGTCGGCCCGGACGGCCGCCCGGCCGACCCGTCGCCGAACAACGTGCCCTATAAGTCGAAGGACTTCCTGGTGGTCTCCGCCGAAGGCCTGAAGAAGGGCGATCCGATCCTGCTGGCCGGCTACCCGGGCCGCACCAGCCGCTACAAGCTGCCGAGCGAGATCCGTTACGCGCGTGACGTCGACTTCCCGGCCAAGGTGGCGAGCATCACCGCCGACCTGTCGGTGATCTCGGCCGCCACCATGGGCAACCCGGCCTGGGACGTGCGCTATGCGAGCGTGGCCAAGAGCCTGAACAACGTGCTCAAGAAGACCCAGGGCCTGCTGGACGGCTTCGCGCGCAAGGACATCGCCGCGATCAAGGACGTGCAGGACGCCGGGTTCCGCGCCTGGCACAAGCAGAATGGTAACGGCGCCAGGAACCTGCTGGGCGAGCTGGATGGCGTGATCGCGCAGGACATGGCGGCCGCGCGGCAGGAAGGCGCCTGGGCGGAGGCCATCCACAGCGACCTGCTCAAGAGCGCGCGCACCCTGTACCGCCTGGCGCTGGAGCGCCAGAAGCCGGACGCGCAGCGTGAAGCCGGCTACCAGGAGCGCGACCTGTCCTTCATCAAGGCGCGCCTGACCCGCCTCGAGCAGTCCTTCGTGCCCCAGGTCGACGAAGCCCGCTGGGGCGCGGCGCTGCTGCGCTACGGCCGCATCGACGCGAAACTGCGCCCGCAAGGACTGGATGCGCTGCTGCCGGCACCGAACACCCTGAACGCGATGTACAAGGCGACCGACCTGGACGATACCGCCAAGCGCCTGGCCTGGATCGGCAAGGATCCGGAAGCCTTCCGCAAGTCGGCCGACCCCTTCATCCAGCTGGCGGTGCGCCTGCAGGACACTGGCATGACCCTGGAGAATCGCCGCAATGAGATCGACGGCAACCTGGAGCGCGTGATCCCGCAGTACATGGCGGCCGTCATCGCCTGGAAGAAGTCGCAGGGCAAGCCGGTCTACCCCGACGCCAACTCGACGCTGCGCGTCACCTACGGCAGCGTGGCGCCGTATGCGCCGCGCGACGGCCTGGTCAAGGGACCGTTCACGACCGTCGAGGGCATCGTCGAGAAGGCGAGCAACAAGGATCCCTTCATCGTGCCGGCTGCCCTGAGCGATGCGATCAAGGGCAAGCGCTACGGCGTGTTCAAGGATGCGGCGCTGGGCACCGTGCCGGTGAACTTCCTGTCGAGCGCCGACACCACCGGCGGCAATTCGGGGTCGGCCGTGATGAACCGGCGCGGCGAACTGGTGGGCCTGAACTTCGATTCGACCTATGAATCGATCACCAAGGACTGGTACTTCGACAGCGAGATCACGCGCGCGATCCACGTCGACATCCGCTACATGCTGTGGGTGATGAAGGAAGTCGACCGTGCCGACAACCTGCTGAAGGAAATGACGATCAAGTATCCGAAAAAGTAAAACGGAACGATCCTCGAGAACGCGGCCAGAGCGATCTGGCCGCGTTTTTTTATACATATCGCTCACGCGCCTGAGTTTTTTCGAAAGCCCTGCCGAGACAATTGACCCGTCGCGTCTTTACATTCAATACTGAAATGCAATTACAACAACATTATTGGAGACACGATGAAGACACCGAGCTTGAAAGCACTGCTGCAAGGCTGTGCGCTGTTCACCATGCTGTCCGGCGCGTCCATGCAGGCGCAGGCGGCATTCAGCGTCACCGCGACCAAGGACGCGAGCGATCGCGTGATCAGCTACACCATCGATACCGACGCCGGCCTGGTATTCAAGGTGCGCGGCCACCCGAACGATACCAGCACCACCTCGCCGGGCGACCTGTCCAGCATCATTTATAACGGCGTCGAGTACCAGGATGCCGGCCGCGGCACCCAGGTCAACAGCGGCTACGACTTCATCTACACGGACCAGACCGGGGTCGAGGTCAAGGCCGAAACGGTCGACGCCAACGGCAATGCCGTCCCCGTCACCCTGCCGGCTGCCGGCCAGAGCGCGGTCACCGCGGCCAGCGATTACATCAAGGTCACGGTCAAGACGCTCGGCGGGACGACCGGGGTCCTGACCCATTACTACCTGGTCAGGAAGGGCGATCCCAAGATCTACATGGGCACCCACTTCACCGCCGAACCGACCGGCCAGGCCCTGGTGCGCTTCATTGCGCGCCTGCGGATCGCCGCGCTGCCGAGCGGCACGCCGGCCGGCACCCCGGGCGGCCTGGTGGTGAATGCCGATCCGAACCGCCCGCCATCCTGGCCCGACGATTTGCGCGGCACCACCCACGCCATCGAAGCAAGCGATATCTTCGGCATCAACACCGGTGCGAATGCTGGCGAGACGCGTTCCAAGCATTATTCGAACATGCGCCTGAAGGACTGGGCATATATCGGCGGCACCGGTCCGAATGCCGGCGTCTGGATCCTGCGCGACAACAACGAAGGCGGCTCCGGCGGCCCCTTCTACCGCAGCCTGCTCAACCAGATCACCAGCACCAACAACGAGATCACCTACATCGTCAACTATGGCGAGGGCCAGACCGAAGGCTTCCGTTTCAACCGCCTGAACGCCTACACCATGGTCTTCAACAACGGTGCGGCGCCAGCGCCGGTCGATACGGCATGGTTCTCGAAGATGAACCTGCTGGGTTACGTGCCGCCGACCGGGCGCGGTGGCGTGTTCGTGCCGGCCATCTATGGCCGGCACGCGGCCTACCCGTACACGGTCGGTTTCGCGAACGCCACGGCCCAATACTGGGCCGACGCCGCCAGCCACGACGGCAGCACGCGGGCCGACGGCATGCTCCCCGGCAGCTACACGATGACGGTGTACAAGAACGAGCTGGCCGTCGCCGCATCAACGGTCAACGTCACCGCAGGCACCACCAACATCGTGCCGGCCGTGACGATCGGCGCCGATCCGCTGGTGAACAATGAGGACCCGCGCGGCAAATGGCATATTGCCAAGGGCGATCCGAGCCTGACCCAGGCGTTGTTCCGCATCGGCGAGTGGGACGGCACGCCAAGGGAATTCCTCAATGGCGACAAGATCACCGTCATGCATCCGTCCGACGTGCGCATGGGTCCATGGTTTGCGACGGCAAGCAGCGCCAATCCCTACCGCGTCGGGATCTCGACGCCGGGCCAGCACATGCCGGCCTTCCAGTGGAAGGGCCTGAATACCGCGCCGAACGGCCCGGTCACGGTCAACTTCACGCTGAAGGCAAGCCAGATCTCGGCCGCCTCGACCTACCGCTTCCGGATCGGCATCACGGCCGCGCAGGCGGGCGGGCGGCCGCAGATCAACGTGAACAGCTGGACCTCGCCCTTCGTCGGCTCGCAGTCGGGCGACGTGTTCCCGCCGAGTCAACCGTCGACCCGCACCATGACGGTCGGCACCTACCGTGCGCGCAACATCACCTACGACTACACGATTCCGGCCAGCGCCCTGATCGCCGGCCAGAACACGCTCAAGATCTGGGTCGTCAGCGGTTCGACCAGCTCGTCGAGCTGGCTGACGCCCGCGGTGTCCTTCGATGCCATGGACCTGATCAAGATTAACTGAAACCTTCAAAACTTTTCAATCGAGCCTACCGTGCAATCCAAAACTCTTTGCCTGACCCTCGCCGCCGCCTTCGCCATCGGCGCCACCGCCGGCGCCCAAGCCGGCGTCATCACCACCTCCACCAATGTTCCGGTCGAGATCTGCGACACCTGCAGCGTCAGTTCGACGCTGAACGTGGGCAGCCATGGCCGCCTCCTCGACGTCGACGCGCTGGTCGACATCACCCACGGCTGGGACGCCGACCTGGTGCTGAGCCTGAGCCATGAGGGCGTCACCGTGCTGCTCTCGAACCGCCAGGGCGGCTCGGGCGGCGCCAACTATACCGGCACCGTGTTCGACGACCAGGCCGCCACCGGCATCGACGCGGGCTATGCCTATGCGCCTTACACCGGTTCGTTCCGGCCCCAGGAGGCGCTGGCCGCCTTCATCGGCCACGACGTGTTCGGTGACTGGACCCTGACGGTGGTGGACAGCGAAGCGGGCGACGCCGGCACCATCGACGCCTGGGGAATCCGCGCCGAGGTGCCGGAACCGGCTTCGCTGGCCTTGTTCGGCTTGGCGGCGCTCGGCATGGGCGGGGCGCGCCGCCGCCAGTCTAGCTGAAACGGATCTCGAATCGCGTCTCGCCCTGGCCGGTGGACGCGAGCGAGTAGGGGTAGCCATGCCGCGTGAGCACTTCGCGCACGAACATCAGGCCGATCCCCTGGCCGCCCTGCTTGGTGCTGAAGAAGGGCGTGAACAGCTGGCGCGCCGGCACCTCACCCAGCAGGTCGGCCGAGTCGAGCACCGCCAGCACGGTTTCCTCGCCATCGCGTTCGAGCGCCAGTTCGACGTGGCCGCCTGCCACACCCGCCGCCTGGCGCGCCAGCACGGCTTCGATCGCATTCTTCACGACGTTCAGCAGCGCCCCTTCCATCAGGCCCAGGTCCATCGGCTGGGCCGGCACCGGCTCGCAGCGGCGCCAGCCGAGCCGGATGCCGGCGCGTGCGCACTGCTCGCGGTTCAGCCACAGGATGTCGTCGACGACGGCGCGCAGGTCGGCCGGCCGCAGCTCGGGCGCCGGCATCTTGACCACCCGCGTGAAGCGGTCGATGAATTCGCCCAGGCTGATGTTGCGGCGCTTGACGGCGTCGATCGCGGTGGCGAAATCGAGCGCGTCCGATTCGCGCAGCTGGCTGCGGTAGAACAGCAGCGAATCGAGCACCGAGCGGGTGGCGGCAACGGTGTTGTTGACCTCGTGCGCCAGTACCCGCACCAGCTTGGCGTAGGTGGCGCGCTCCGAATCCTCGAGTTCGGCCGTCAATTCCTCGAGCATCAGGAAGTGGCGGGCGAAGCCGCGGTCGAAGAACTGGCCGCGCTGCGCGCGGTAGCGCCGTCCTTCGGTGTCGGCGATCATGCGGCTGTCGCCGAGGGGAAGGGCGTCGAGCTGGGCGACCAGGTCCAGGCTGCGTTCGCGCGCCCGCGCATCGAGTCCTGGCGCAAACTGCGCTCCCGCCAGCGGCTTGCCCTCGGTCCGATGCAGGCCCAGCATGGACAGGGCGCTGGCATTCACCAGGCTGACCGCGCCGTCGAAATCGAAGACCAGCACCGCGCTGGGCGTCGCTTCCAGCAGGCGGTCGAGGAAGCCCTGCTGCTCGCCCAGCGCCAGGCGCTCGCGGTGCAGCGCCGCCAGCATGGTGTTGAACATGCCGACCAGTTCATCGAGTTCGGACGAAGCCGGCGCCGCCAGCCGGTTGGCGTAGTTCTGGTCCTGCAGCAGGTCGTGGAAGCGGCGCGTGTAGCCGAGCGGTTCGAGCGCGCGCCGCATCAGCGCGAAGCCGGCGGCGAGGCTGGCCAGCAGCAGGCCCTCGGCGCCGACGAAGAGCAGCGGGTGCTCGGGCAGCAGCAGGCCGGCAGCCGCGAACATCAACAGGTGCAGGACGAGCAGGTAGGCGCCGAGCCGCCGGCGCAGGCTCATTCGCCGGCCCCGGCGCCAGGTTCGGCCAGGCCGTGCCGTTCCAGGCGGCGGTACAGCGCGGTGCGCGACAGGCCGAGCGCCTTGGCCACGCGGGTGATGTTGCCGCCGTGCTGGTCGAGCGCCTGTTCGATCATGCGCCGCTCCACCTGCTCCAGCGTCATGCCGTCCAGGCCGAGGCGTGGCGTGCTGCCCGCCTCGTCGAGCTGGCCGGCGGCGGCGAAATCGTGCTGGCTGAGCTGGGACTTGCCGGCCAGGAGCAGGGTGCGTTCGAGCGTCTGCTTGAGCTGGCGGATGTTGCCGGGCCAGGACTGGGCGCCCAGCCAGTCGAGCGCGCCGGGCGTGAGCGTGACCTCGCCCAGCCCATAGCTGTCGGCCACCCGCGCGGCGATGTGGCGCGCCAGCAGGGGGATGTCGCTGCGCCGCTCGCGCAGCGGGGGGAGGCGGATCGTGATCAGGTTCAGGCGGTAGAACAGGTCTTCGCGGAATTCGCCGGTGGCCACCAGTTCGGCCAGCTCGCGGTTGGTGGCCGAGACCACGCGGATGTCGGCCTGCTCGCTGCGGCTGGCGCCGACCGGCTGGTAGCGCTGGTCCTGCAGCACGCGCAGCAGCTTGACCTGGTCGCCGCGGTTCAGCTCCCCGATCTCGTCGAGGAACAGGGTGCCGCCGTCGGCGCAGGCGACATGGCCCTTGCGGTCGGACCTGGCATCGGTGAAGGCGCCGCGCACGTGGCCGAACATCTCGCTCTCGAACAGGGTCGGCGTGATCGCGCCCATGTTGATCTTGATGATCGCCTTGTCCGCGCGCGGGCTGTTGCGGTGGATGGCGTCGGCCACCAGTTCCTTGCCGGTGCCGCTCTCGCCCAGGATCAGCACCGGCGCGCGGGTGCGTGCGACCTGGCCGATCGTGGCCAGCACCCGCAGCAGCTTCGGATGCTCGCCGACGATGCCGCCGAAATCGAAGTCGCCGTCGAGCGCCTTGCGGCCCGGTCCGGCGGCGCCCGTGCCGCCCAGTTCCAGCGTGGCCTTGATCAGGTCGACCAGCTGGGCGTTGTCCCAGGGCTTGGTGAAGAAATTGGCGGCGCCGGCCTTGATGCCGCTGACCGCCAGCCCGATCGAGCCCCAGGCCGTCATCAGGAGCACCGGCAGGACAGGGTGCCGCGCCCGGATCTCGGCCAGCAGCGCCAGGCCTTCGGCGCCGCTGGTCTGGAGCGAGAAGTTCATGTCCTGCAGGACCAGGTCGAAGCGCTCGCGTCCCATGAGCGCGAGCGCGGCCGCCGGCCCGTCACAGCAGGCCGCGTCGAAACCGGACTGCTTGAGCAACAGGGCCAGCGAGACCTGGACCGCGCCGTCGTCGTCGACGACCAGAATGCGCGGTGTGCGTGATGCTTCCATCTTGAGGATGTCTTCCTTGTTGTTATTCGTGATGCAGCGCTTCGGTCGGGCTCAGGCGGCTGGCGCGCCAGCCCGGATACAAGGCGCACAGCAAGGATAGCAGATAGATCGCCGCCATCGACAGGCCGGCGGCCGCCGCGAAGACGCGCCAGTTCAGGCTGTCGCCCAGCACGCCGGTGAGCGGCAACTGCACCAGCAGCGCCAGCCCCAGCGCGATGGCGACGGAGCTGAGCATGAATTGCTCGGCGACGATCTGCCGGTAGATCTGGCCGGCGCTGGCGCCGATCGCACGACGCAGGCCGATCTCGGGGATGCGCTGGGCGGTGTTCTGCCACAGCGCGCCGAACAGGCCGAAGGCGACCATCACCAGCATGAAGGCGGCGATGATGCCGACCACGACCAGCGGTGTCATGTAGGTCTTGAGCATGCTGCCGCGCATGGCCGCGAGCGGCGTGATCTCGTACGACCAGTCGTTGCGGATCAGCTTCAGGCGGGTGTTCAGGCGTTTTTCGAAAGCCCGTTCGGTGCCGGGCGCCACGCGCAGCAGGATGGTGCGGGCGTCGCGGTCGTTCTTGCCCGCTTCGAAGCGGGTGAAGGCGAAGTTGACCGGGGCCGACAGCTCGCCCTTGGGCCGGTAATCGTCTACCACGCCCACGATCCGGTAGCCGGCCGTGACGCCCGGGCCTTCGCTCGCGTCGACGAGCTGGCCGACTGCGCGCTCGCCCGGGAACATGGCCTCGGCCAGGCGCCGGTTGATGACGGTGGCGCGGACCGCGCTGCCGTTGTCCAGTGCGGAGAACCAGCGTCCCTCGACCAGCTTCAGGCCCAGCACGCGGGCAAAGCGGTCGTCGGCATCGAGCATTTCGGTCTGCATCGACTTGCCCTTGGCGCCGTTCGCGGCATGGCGCCGCAGGTCGGTCGAGATGGTCGAATTGGAATAGGGCGCGAAGCTGGCGATGGCGACGTCGCGCACTTCCGGCAGTTCGGCCAGTCCGCGGCGGAAGCTGTCGTACACGGCCTCCTCGATCCGGGTCTGCTGTTCGTCGCCGACGACCAGGCTCACCGACCACAGGCCGGCGCCGTCGAAGCCGAGCGGCATGCGGTACAGCTGCGAATAGCGCACCCCGAAGGCGGCCACGCCGAACACGATGGCGAAGGCGATCAGGATTTCAAGGCTCAGCATCAGATTCCTGGACTTGCGCTTCCAGGTCAGTTTCAACAATTGGCGGAACATCAGGCGGCTCCCTTCAAGGCGTGGACGGGATCGAGGCGCGACATCTTCCAGGCGGGCAGCACGCCCGAGACCAGGCCGAAGACGGTGGCGATCAGCATGCCCCAGCCGAATACGGCCAGGTTCAGGTCGACCTCGAGGTAGGGAATCAGGGCGGCGTTCTCGAGCCAGGCCAGCACCAGCGCGGTGGCGCCGAGTGCCAGCAGGCCGCCGGCCAGGCACAGCAGCACGTTCTCGACCACCAGCTGCACCGCCAGCTGGGCGCTGGTGGCCCCGAAGGCCTTGCGCACGCCGATCTCGGCGCGCCGCTCGAGGATGCGGCCGGTGTTCAGGTTGACCAGGTTCAGCGCCGGCAGCAGCATGAAGACCAGCATCGCGGTGCCGATGATGGCCAGCAGGATGGCGGCGCCGGAGTCCGGCTGGTCGGACCGGCCGACGGTCATGCGGGCGAATACGTCCAGCTTGCTGTCGGCCCAGAAGCGGATCGTCTTCCACTGTTTCGGATCGTCGTGCACCACGCCTTGCGCGATCGCCTCGACCTGGCGCCGGATGCGTGCCAGGTCGGCCGACTCTTTGGCGAGGATCAGCGCGACGAAGGGGCCGGTCAGCTGCGTGCGGTAGTCCGAGGAAGCATAGGTGGAGATCGGCACCCACATGTCGGCGAAGGCGTTCAGGTGCATCGCGTCGCCCACCACGCCGGCCACTTCGTAGACCTGGCCGCCGATGTCGACCTGCTGGCCGATGGCCACCTGCGGCGTTCCCGGGAACAGGCGGCGCGCCGTGCTCTCGTTCAGGACCGCGATGTGGCGCCCGGCCGCATCGTCGGCGGCAGTGGGCAGGCGCCCGGCCAGCAGGCGGAAGTCGAGCACCTTCCAGTAGTCGGCATCGGCGCGCCGCATCTGCAGCTCGCTGACGGAATCGCCCTGGTACACCGAGACGCCCTGCGGCATCGTGACCATGGCCACGCGCTCGACCCCGGGCATGGGCTTGAGGTACTTGTCGATCAGCTTGTAGCCGAGCGGCGAGGTGCTGGTGCTGTCGCCTTTCGGGCTGTCCATGCGCATCATGAAGATCTGCAGGAAGCGATCGCTGCGGCCTTCGACCCCGGACGGGCGGAAGGCCGTCTCGAGCAGGGAGGCGATCACCATCAGCACCACCAGGGTCAGCACGATGCACAACAGATTGATCAGGGTGAACAGCTTGCGGCGCATGAAGACCTTCCATGCGGTCAGGAGGTAGTTGCGTAGCATCCGGTTCTCCTCAGGCGACCAGCTGGCCGTCGAACACGCGCACGATGCGGTTGGTGCGGCGGGCCTCGCGCTCGTCGTGGGTCACCATCACCACCGTCGTGCCTTCCTCGTTCAGCTTGAGCAGGATGTCCATCACTTCCTCGCCCATCTTGCTGTCCAGGTTACCGGTCGGCTCGTCGGCCAGCAGCACCTGCGGACGGCCGACGATGGCGCGGGCAATCGCCACGCGCTGCTGCTGGCCGCCCGACAGCTGGTTCGGATAGTGGTCCATGCGCGCGCCCAATCCCACCTTTTCCAGCGCCTCGCGCGCCAGGCGGCGCCGTTCGCCTGAAGCCATGCTGCGGTACAGCAGGGGCAGTTCGACGTTGTCGATCACGCGCAAGTCGGGAATCAGGTGGAAGCTCTGGAAGATGAAGCCGAAGGTCTGGTTGCGCAGCGCCGCCACCTGTTTGTCGCGGTAACGCGTGACCGGAATGCCCTCGACCTCGACGTTGCCCTGGCCGGGCCGGTCGAGCAGCCCGATGAGGTTGAGCAAGGTGCTCTTGCCGCAGCCGCTGGGCCCCATCATGGCGACGAACTCGCCCTTCTTCACGTGCAGGTCGACGTCCTTCAGCGCCAGCGTCTCCACCTTGTCGGTGCGGTAGGTCTTGCTGACCTTGTTCAGTTTGATCATGATTTCCCCTTATGTGTTCATTAGTTCGTGATGCGGATGCTGTCGAGGTTCGCAAACGCCTTGGTGTCGGACACGATGAAGCGTTCGCCGGCGCCTGCGCCGCTCACCACTTCGATCAGCTTGCCGTCGCTGCTGCCCAGCTGCAGGGTGGTGCGGCGCGCCACGCCGTCGCGCACCGCGAAGGCGTCCTGGCGCCCGTTGCCGTTGAAGGCGGCGCCGCTGTCGAGTACCAGGGTGCCGTTCTTGCGTGCGGTGACGATGTTGACGTCGACCCGCATCTTGTTGCGCAGCAGCGGGTGGTGGGGCTGCGCCAGGTCGACCAGCAGCTTGACGGTGCCGTTCTGGATCTCGGGCAGGATGGTGTGCACGCGGCCGTCCAGCCGCTCGCCGTTCTGCTCCACGCGCACCGCCTGGCCCTGCGCCAGGCTGCGCGCATGAAAGTCCGACACCGTCGCTTCGACCCGGTAGTTGTTCAGCTCCGACACGCGCGCCAGCAGCTGGCCGGCGGCGACGCTGGCGCCTTCGTCCTGCACCACGGTGGTCAGCATGCCGGAGAAGGGCGCGCTGACGCGCGCCTGGGCCAGCATCCGCTCCTGCTGGGCGATCTGCTTCTGCAGGATGTCCTGCTGCAGGCCGGCGGCGGCGATGCTGGCGGCGGTGGTGTGGCGGCTGTCGGCGATCAGCTCGCGCTGCTGGCGCAGCTGGATCTCGGCGCGCTTCACGGCCAGCTCGCCGGCCAGCAGGTTTTCGCCCGACACCAGGCCGCTCTGGCGCAGCTTCTGGTTGCGCTCGTTGAGGGCGCGGCTGGAGAGCAGGTCGAGTTCGAGCAGCTCGATGCCGGCCAGGAGCTGCTTGTGCTTCTGCGCCAGCTCGAGCTTGAGGGTGGCGATCCGGTTTTCCTGCTGCGCCAGCTGTTCGCGCAGCGTGTCCAGCGCCAGGCGGATCTCGCGGTCGTCCAGTTCCAGGATCAGCTGGCCGGCTTTGACCTGCTGGCCCGGCTTGGCGTGGACCTTGGCCACGCGGCTGACGACGGGACTGGCGACGACTTCCTCGTGCACGGGAATGACGATGCCGGCGGCATTGATGGTGTTGGCGACGTCGCCGCGGCGCACGGTCGACAGCACGATGTCGGATTCCGCCACGCTGGGACGCAGGGCGCGGTTGAGGAACCAGCAGGACAGCACCAGGCCGGCGAGCAGCAGGATGGCGGCGGCGATGCGGACGCGCCGGCGGCGTTGGGTGAAGGCGGGGTCGAGGGCTCGGTCCATGGTGGGGCGAATAGTTGTTTGCCTTGCTATTGCAAACACCGTGCCAGCACGCTGTGCCCCTCGTACGGGCTGTTTGCCCCTTTGGCCTTGCCCGCCTGCGGGCAATGGTGTCCGGATCCGGACAATGCGCGGACGCTGAGCCTTGCGCATTCAGCGGCGAGTGGCCATAATCGCCTGCTGACCTGGCGCCGCCGCCCACCAAATCGCATCCGAATGAACGAACCGCTAGCCTTCCCCGGTTTCAGCACCACCCCGCTGGAACTCATCTCCTTCCTGCTGGCGGCGACCACCGTGCTGCTGAACATCCGCCAGAAGCACTGGGCCTGGCTGTTCTCGATCGCTTCCTCGGCGACCTATGCGGTGGTGTTCTTCGACGCCAGGCTGTACGGCGACATGGGCCTGCAGTTCGTGTTCATCGGGGCCTCGGTATGGGGCTGGTACCAATGGCTGCACGGCGCCGGCGACCAGCAGCTGGTGGTGACGCGCCTGCAGCGCGCGGGCCGGGGCTGGGCCATCGCCGGCTGGGTCATCGGCTTCGTGCTGCTGTCCGCTTTCCTGGATCACCTCACCGACACCGACGTGCCGCATGCGGACGGCTTCCTCACCGCGGGAAGCCTGGTGGGCCAGCTCCTGCTGGGGCGCAAGAAGGTGGAGAACTGGCTGGTGTGGATCGTGGTGGACGTGCTCTACGTCGGCCTGTACGTCTACAAGGGCCTGATGCTGACCGCGCTGCTGTACGCCGTCTTCGTGGTGCTGGCCTGGACCGGCTGGCGCGCCTGGTCGAACATCGCGCGGAGGGATGCATGAGCGGGCCACTCGCACGCGTCGCGGTGCTGGGCGCCGAATCCTCGGGCAAATCGACCCTGTGCGAAGCCCTGGCGCGGCACTACGGCACCGTCTGGGTGCCGGAATACCTGCGCGAATTCGTCGACACCCGTGGCCGCGTGCCCTTCGAAAGCGACCAGTACCTGATCGCCCGCACCCAGCGCGCCCGCGAGAACGACGCTGCCGCGCGTGCCCACCGCTTCCTGTTCTGCGACACCACGCCGCTGATGACGGCGCTGTACAGCCGCCAGTACTGGAACCGCGTCGACCCGCAGCTGGCGCGCCTCGACAGCAGCCACGATTATGCGTGGACCCTGGTGACGGCGCCCGACAGCCCCTGGGAGCCGGACGGCCTGCAGCGCGAATCCGAGGAGGTGCGCCAGAAGGTGCACCGGATGCTGCTCGAGACGCTGGACGCCCGCGCCATCCCCTACGTCCTGCTGGAAGGCAGCCTGCCGGACCGGATACGGCAGGTCGAGGCTTTGATCTAGATTCAAAGAAAAACTTCTTACGCTTGTCTTTTTGTTGCCGTATGGTATTAAAATAGTTTTCTCTGCGTTGACAAATACGGCGGTGCGCTGTGAAAAACTGGATAGGCCGTCTTCTGGGCGGCAACGAGAAGGAGACTGCTGCCGAAGCCGGCGCCGATAAGGCCGTGGAGCAGCATGCCGACAATGTGACGGCCGAGCTGGACGCCGCCTTCTACCGCTGGCTGGTCAGGTCGAACGGCACCAACGCCAGCGCGGAAGAGGAACAGCAGATCCTCGAGGCCGTGCGCGCCCTGGCGGACGATCCCGAAAAGGCGTCGGTGCTGGTGCCGCGCGTGCCCGAGCTGATCACGCAACTGCTGGGCGCCCTGTCGGACGAGAACATCTCGATCGCCGCGCTGTCGGCCGAGGTGGGACGCGACCTGGTGCTGGTCGCCGAAGTGATCCGCGAGGCGAACAGCGCCTATTACCGGCCGGCCAAGCCGATCGAAGCCATCGACGGCGCGGTCACGATGCTGGGCCTGAACGGCCTGCGCATGCTGCTGGCGAAGATCGCGATGCGTCCGCTGGTGCGGGTGAAGGTGCAGGGCGTGGCGCGCCAGGTGGCGCCGGTCGTCTGGCGCCACTCCGAACGCTGCGCCTTTGCCGCCAGCGTGATGGCGCCGGGCCTGTCCGCCGGCGTGTTCGAATCCTACCTGGCCGGCCTGATGCAGAACGTGGGCCTGCAGGTCGCCTTCCAGGTGGCCGACGGCATCTGCGGCGGCAAGGTCCCGGGCTCGGGAACCTTCGGGGTCGAACTGTTCGCGGCCAGCCGCCAGCTGTCGGCGGTGATCGCGCGGCATTGGGACTTCCCCGCCGAGGTGGTCGAGGCGATTGCCTGGGCGGGCGACCCGGACGGGCCGCAGCTGGCCCAGGCCCTGGCCCAGGGCGACCGCATCGCCAAGCTGCGCCTGCTGCTCGATGCCAGCGTGATCGAAGACGACGACAGCTTCGTCACCGACGGCTTGAACGGCTTCCAGCGCCGCTGCCTCGGCAAGCTGGCCGAGCTGACGGATTGAGGCCGCCTGCCACGGCAGGCGTGGCAGGCAAGGCGCGTCAGAAGTCGAACTGCGCCGACACCCGGAAGCTACGCGGCGCGCCCGGCAGCAGGTAGCCGCCCAGCGACTGCGTCACGTCGCGCCAGTAGAACTTGTCGAACACATTGTCCAGGCGCGCGCGCAGGATGGCGTTTGTGCCACGACCCATGCCGCCGATGCGCAGCGCGTACGACGCGCCCAGCGCGGCCACATGGTAGCCCGGGACGACGGCGCGGTTGGCCGGATCGAAGGCCTTGCTGCCCGCGTACTGCCAGGTGGCGTCGAGCTTCAGGCCGGCCAGCGCCGGTACCGCATACTCCACCCAGGCGGTCGAACGGAATTCCGGCACATTGGTCACGCGCTTGCCTTCGACGCTGGCGTCGCCGGTGCCGGTCTGCTTCGCGTCGAGCGCCATGAGCGACAGGCTGTAGTTCAGGTCGGCATTGAGCTTGCCCTGGGCCGCCAGTTCGACGCCGCGGTGGCGCTGCTGGCCGGCGCGCACGAACAGCTTGGCGCCATTCACGTACTCCAGGCCCTGGCGGATGTCGAAGGCCGCGGCGGTCAGCATCACGGCATTGTTGACGATGCCCTTGACACCCAGTTCCACCTGCTTCGAGCGGCTCGGCGGCAGCACGCTGTCTTCATTGGCGGTGCCCATCTCGGCGATGCCGCCGTGCTGCAGGCCGTGGCTCAGCGAGCCGTAGACGCTCCAGTCTCGCGCCGGCTTGTAGACCAGCGCCACGCTCGGCAGCACGAAGCTGTCATCCGCATGCACCCAGCCCTGTTCGATCTCGGCCAGTTCGTCGCGCTTGAGCTTCACCCAGCGCAGGCCGGTGTGCAGCGTGATGCGTTCCGACAGCGTGGCCACGTCCTGCACGAACAGCGCGCTCTCGCGGTCGTTGCGGCGTTCCATCACCGGACCGGTGCGCGGACTGCCCGGCGCCGGATCCACGGTCAAGTTGTTCCAGATGTTGCTGTAGCCGGCGTAGTCGTAGACGTATTCGCCGAAGCTGTCGTGGCGCTCCGACAGCGCCGCGCCGACGGTCAGCTGGTGGCGCACGGCGCCGATGGCGAAGCGGCCCTGCAGCATGGCCTGTGCGCCCCACGGGGTCTTGCGCTCGCCGACGCTCTGGTAGTCGTAGACGTCGTAGTCGCCGTTCGAGCAGTAGCCCGGATAGAAGCCGTCCCCCTCGTTGCTGCAGCCGTAGGGGAAGGCGGTGTAGTCGTCGCGCTTGAACCAGTGCTTGTTGGCGTTGATGGTCGCGGTCCAGTCGGGATTGAGGCGGTATTCGAAGCGCAGGCCCAGGTTGCTGCTGTCGGTTTCCACCGGCTTGGTCCAGGGCTGGGCGTTCAGCAGGATCTTGGGCGACACGCCGGTCGGCAGGACTTCGTTGCGCAGCAGCTGGTAGCCGGGCGCGGTGATCTGCGACTTGTGCTGGTGGTCCAGGTCCAGCGCTAGCTGCGCGTTCGGACTGATCTGCCAGTCGAAGGCGCCGGACACGAACTGGCGCTCGCCGTCGGCGCCGCGCACATAGGATTTCAGGTCTTCGGCCGCGGCATTGATGCGGTAGCCGAAACGGCGGTCGTCGAAGCGGCCGCCCAGGTCGATCGCGCCGTGCAGGGTACCGCGTTCGCTCACTTCCACCAGCGTCGAGCGCAGCGGCGCATTGGTCGGGCGCTTGGTGATGAAGTTGACCATGCCGCCCGGCGCCGCGACGCCGGCCTGCAGGCCGGCCAGGCCGCGCAGCACTTCGATGCGTTCCTTGTTCTCCAGCGGGATCTGGGTGTCGGCGGGGATCGCGATCCCGTCCTTGCGGTAGCTGGTGGCGTTGTCGAGGGCGAAACCGCGGATCGAGAACTGCTCGGCATAGCCGACCGCGTTGTAGGCGTCGCCGACCGAGGCGTCGAAGCGCGCGGCGTCGCTCACGTTGCGGATCGACAGGTCCAGCATCTGGGTGCGGTTGATGGCGGTGATCGAGGCCGGGGTGTCGAGCAGGGGCGCGTCGGAGAAGCCGCCGATGCTGGCGCGGTCGCTGGCGATCCAGCGGCTGCCGGTGACGACCACCGAGGCGACGCCTTCGGCTTCCTGGGCGGATACGGAAAAGGCCTGCAGGATGGCGCAGGCAAGAACGGAGTGCTTCAGCTTGAAAGTCATGGTTTGCTCGTCTTCGCGCGCCACGGCAAAGTGGCGCGCTGCTTTTGATAAAAAAGCCGGAGCCAACGTGGGGGAAGGGCAAACAAATGGGGAACTGCGTT
The DNA here is from genome assembly GCF_059685865.1 of Telluria sp. ZB4P36. Classification (NCBI taxonomy): domain Bacteria; kingdom Pseudomonadati; phylum Pseudomonadota; class Betaproteobacteria; order Burkholderiales; family Oxalobacteraceae; genus Telluria; species Telluria sp. ZB4P36. The sequence goes on along the minus strand of NZ_JCASIE010000001.1, from coordinate 36,868 downwards.
GCGCTTTCCTTCGCTGGCATTATCCAGATCAGGTACGAAGGGTATCTCTCACCCGGCAGCGCGTTTGTGCGCGCACCAGGACCCCTAGCGAGGCGGCAGTGTACCACGGACCCGGGCGGGCGTGGTGAATGTGGCAAGGGCCGGCGGCCGGCCCTGTGATTACTTCGGCGCCAGGCTGGACACTTTCAGGTCCAGCACCTTCAGGCGCGCCACGGCATTGCTGTTGCGCGGGTTGAGTTCCAGCGAGCGGCGGTAGCTGCGCACGGCATCTTCCTTGTGGTCCGCCGCTTCCTGCGCTTCGCCCAGGCTGTCGAACAGGTTCGCATCCTCGGGCAGGAGGCGGGTGCCGAAGCTGAAGATGGCGATGGATTCGGCATGCATCCCGTCGCGCAGCAGCTCGTAGCCCCAGGAATTGATCGCGTCCGGACCGAGCTTGAAACTCGCGCCGCGCGCCTGCACGTCCTGATACAGCTCGAAGGCCTGGTCGAAGCCGCGCTCGGCCAGCTGGCTGGCGAAGTTCTCACGGGTCGGCGCCAGGCCGCTGCCGCGTTTCGCTTCGATCGTGATCATGCGCTTCGGTGCGCCGTTGGCCTCGGGTTTGTTGGCCAGGAAGGCATGCGCCGCCTTGTCTCCTTTCAGCTTGGCGTCGAGGAAGCGGCGCACGTACTGCGCCATCCAGCCATGCGCGGCGCGCACTTCGCCGCGGTCGTAGTCGTCGAAATCGCCGGCGCGGGCGAAGCGCAGCCCATCTGCTGCGAAATGATGGTGCAGCATCGGATGCATCGTGGCCACCAGCACGTCGGAGTAAGTCATCCGGTTCAGCAGGCTGAAGGCCGTGCTCTTGTCGCGGCGGTTCAGGTCTTCGATCGACGTGGGGCGCTGCGCCAGGTACAGCAGCGGCACCGGCAGGCGCGCCGGCGTCACATAGGGCACCGCGGCCTTGCCGCCGTCAACGAATTGGGGGAAGTAGCGCACCGACCCGTCGATGCTCACCAGCGCCTTTATCCGGTCATCGCGGGCCGCGGCCATCACGTTCGCCAGGCCGCCCCAGCTGAAACCGGCGACCGCGAGCCGCTCCAGGTCCGCCTGCGGCAGTGCGGCCGCCTGCGCGATCAGCCAGGCGATGTCGGCTGCCTGCGTCTCGAGGCCTTCGATATCGTCCGTCATCGCGCGCGTGCGCGCTCCCTTCGAAGCGCTGGACAGCACGATGTAGCCATGGCTGGCAAGGTATTCGCACAGGTCGGCGTTCTCGGACGCGCTGGCACTGAAGCTGGGGGCGTAGATCACGACCGGGAAACGGCCATCGCGTGCCGGCGCGTCGAGCGCCGCCAGCATCGCTTGCGCCAGCTCCTGCCGCCCGCCTTCGCTGCCGGCCAGCTGGCTGATTTCAAGCGCGCTGCGGCGCTTTACTTGCTCGGGAGAGAGGTCGAAGCCGGACTCGGTGGCGCGGGTGGCAATATAGTCGCCGACGCTGAGCGGCCGTCCGGCGCGCGTGGCCGGGTACCACACCAGCACCTGCATCGGACGCGCCCGTTCGCCGCTCGCCGGCTTGCCGGTGGTGAGCGAGACACGGGTTTTATACACGCGCGCGTGGTCGTACTGCTTGAGTACCTTGAGGCCGACCGGGAGCGGGCCGGGGGCGGGTATCAGGGTAGTGGCGTGGGCTGCGGGCAGGGCGCAGAACAGCAGGGCAGATATGAGGACGATCGGCAGGCGGGTCATGGCGGGTGGAGGCGTGGTCAGGGCGCCCAGTATAGGAGCGGAGCCTGGCGCCATGTCTCTCCAATTCTCACCGCGGCATGGCGCCGCCCACTGACCCTCGGCTCAGGCTTCGGCCGTGGCCGGCGATGTCGCCGCGCGCGCCTGTGCGCTGGCCGCCGGCACCATGTGGCGCAGCATCGTGGTGCGGGTGGAGTCGCCGATGGTGCGCCAGAACTCGCGGCGCTGGGCGGCGCGCTTGCGGTGCTTGGACGGCATGTCGGCCAGCGGCTTCAGGTAGAAGGGCAGGCGGATCAGGTAGCTGCGGCCCGGCATCTCGACGCCGCCCAGGATCTTCCAGAAGCCGTCGTAGGCGTTCTCGAAGTGCTTGACGTCGACGGGGTCGTAGGCGATGTGCGAGGTGCACTTGATGGCCACCACCTGGTCGATGCCCAGCGCCTGGGCCACGCCCTGCATCGCGGCGAAGCAGAAGAAGCTCGGCGAGTTGTTGGGGAAGGCTTCCTCGAAGGCGTCGAAGGCGGCGCCGGAGTCGGTCCAGCGGCCCTGGTTGCGGGTGACGAAGGGCACGGTCGGCAGGTCGACGCCCGCCAGCTGCCCGTCCACCCAGGTATAGGAGAGTCGGTGCAGGTACTTGCCGTCGGCGACCAGCGAGATGGTGAGGTCGCCCTCGGCATCGTGGCGCGGCGCCATCTCAAGGCGCAGCAGGAACTGGTGCGCGCCGCCCTCGTGCTGCGACTCGTGCTGCCACAGCGTGAGCCCGCCGCCGCCGTAAACCGCCTGGTGGTAGGCGTTGCCGAAGGCGCTGTCCTCGAAACGGTAGTGCGACAGCACGCATTGCACGCGCTGGCGCGCACTCAGGTCTTTCGACAGGTAGTTGCGGTGGCTCAGGTGGTGGAACAGGTCGTCGTCGGGGGCGGCCGCGACGAAGCGGCGCACCAGGTCGAGCCGGCACAGGGCCTGGTGCTCGCGCCAGTAGCGCAGCACGCGCAGGCTGCGCACGATACTCAGCATCCACGAAGCGGGCGTGTACTGGCTGCGGCGGGCGAGCCAGCTCTTGGACAGATGAGCGAAGATCATGGTGAGAGCTCCAGTCGGCAGTAAAGTTGCGGGCGCCGGGATGGCGCCACCGTCTTTATCTTTCCCGCCGCTCAGGAGAAGGGCGGGATTGCACAACAGAAATCACATTCTGCCATGCAATAGCCGTGGATGCTAACTGGTGCCTGGATACGACAGAGGGAGGGTAGTGAGGTGAAGGGAACCGCAGCAAAGGGTTGCGTTCATGTTGTCTCTCTCTTGATCGGCTTTTTGCGTCTTTTTGCGACTTTTTGTTTTCGCCCGACAGGCAACGCAAGATTACCATGTTTGTGCGGCGACACGCTTCCGATTCATCATCGATAATTGCGCCAAACCGAAGCAGACCGGAGGTGCGAGATGGCGTATGAACTTTTTTACTGGCCGGGTATCCAGGGACGCGGGGAGTTCGTCCGGCTCGCCCTGGAAGAAGCCGGGGCGGAATACGTGGACGTGGCGCGCCGCGCGGGCGGCATGGACCTGCTGCTGTCGGCGCTCGACACCGAAGCCCATCCCTCGTTCGCGCCGCCTTTCCTGCGCGCCGGCGAGCTGACCATCGGCCAGGTCGCCAACATCCTGCTCTACCTGGGCGAGCAGCATGCGCTGGCGCCGCGCAGCGATCCGGGCCGGCTGTGGACCCACCAGCTGCAGCTGACCATCGCCGACCTGGTCGCCGAGATCCACGACACCCACCACCCGATCGCCACCTCGCTGTACTACGAAGACCAGAAGCCGGAAGCGCAGCGCCGCGCCGCCGACTTCATCGAGACCCGCCTGCCCAAGTTCTTCGGCTATTTCTCGCGCATCCTCAGCAACCCCGAGCAGCGCGACTGGCTGGTGGGCGACAAGCCGACCTATGCCGACCTGTCGCTGTTCCAGGTGATCGAGGGCCTGCGCTACGCCTTCCCGAACGCGATGAAGCGGCTCGAGGGTGACTACCCGGCATTGGTCGCGCTGCGCAATCGCGTGGCCGCGCGTCCCAACATCGCCGCCTACCTGGCCTCGCCGCGGCGGATCCCGTTCAACCAGAACGGGATCTTCCGCCACTATCCCGAACTGGACGAATAATCAGTCCCATCGAGGCGCGATGAATCCTTTGGATTAATGGGTGGCGACGGCGCTGGTCGGCATGGCTTTCGCGGGCAGGCCGTCGCGGCGGTCGAGCCGGCGCGCCAGTGTGGTAAGCAGGAAGGCCCCAAGCACGATCAGGGCGCCGATCCAGGGCGTGGCCATCAGGCCGAAGCGGGCGACGATGATCCCGCCGCCCCAGGCGCCGAGCGCGATGCCGACGTTGAAGGCGGCGATGTTCAGGCCGGAAGCCACGTCCACCGCCTGCGGCGCATCGCGTTCGGCGCGCTGCACCACGTAGACCTGCAGGCCGGGCACATTGCCGAAGGCGACCGCGCCCCAGGCCAGCACGGTGGCCAGCACCAGCCATTTGTTCGGCGCCGTAAAGCCCAGCACGAGCAGCACCAGGGCCAGCAGGGCGAACACGATCTGCAGCGCCGGCAGCGGACCCTTGCGGTCGGCCAGATTGCCGCCCCAGATGTTCCCGGCCGCGACCGAGACGCCGTAGACCAGCATCACCAGGCTGACGCTCGACGCGGCAAAACCGGACACCTCCTGCAGGATCGGCGCCAGGTAGGTGAAGGCGATGAAGGAGCCGCCGTAGCCGAGCGTGGTCATGGCATACACCAGCAGCAGGCGCGGCTTCTTCAGCACCGCGAGCTGGGTCGGCAGGCCGGCGGGCTTGCTGCCGGCGATATTGGCCGGCACCAGGATCCAGCTGCCGATCATGGCAACTACCCCCAGCAGCGACACCGCGAGGAAGCTCGCCTGCCAGCCGAAGTGCTGGCCGATGAAGGTCCCGAGCGGCACGCCGGTGACCAGGGCCACGGTCAGGCCGGTGAACATCAGGGCGATCGCGCTCGCGGCTTTCTCCTTCGGCACCAGGCTGGTGGCGATGGTCGAGCCGATCGAGAAGAACACGCCGTGGGCGAGGCCGGTGAGGACGCGCGCGGCCATCAGGGCGGCATAGCCCGGCGCCATCCAGGCGACCAGGTTCCCGACCGTGAACAAGGCCATCAGGCCGAGCAGCAGCAGCTTGCGCGGCATGCGGCCGGTGAGGGCGGTCAGCACCGGGGCGCCGACGGCGACGCCGAGCGCGTACAGGCTGACCAGCAGGCCGGCCGACGGCACCGACACGTTCAGGCTGGCGGCAATGGTGGGTATGAGGCCGACGATCACGAATTCGGTCGTGCCGATGGCGAAGGCGCTGAGCGTCAGCGCCCAGAGTGCGAGTGGCATGGGGTTCTCCTTGTCTGCCGTTGATCCAGGCCAGCAGTGTGCAGCCGTGGCGCACATAGAAAAATGCCTGGGCGTACAATTTACTTTTGACTGGGAGTCACGAATGGTCGACGTAGAGGCCTTGATTGCCTTCACCGCTGTCATAGATACAGGCTCGTTCTCGCATGCCGCCGAGCGCCTCGGACAGACGCCTTCGGGCGTGTCGCGCACGATCTCGCGGCTCGAAGACCGGCTGGGGATGACCTTGATGCACCGCACGACGCGGCGCCTGCAGCTGACGGAGGAGGGAAGCTGGCTGCTGGGGCGGGCGCGCAGCCTGCTGGCCGAGCTGGCGAATACCGAGGCCGAGGCCGCGGCGCGCCGTTCCCAGCCCTCGGGCCTGGTGCGGGTCAACTCGGCGACGCCGACCCTCGATCACTTGCTGGCGCCGCTGCTGCCGGAATTCCTGGATGCCTACCCGCTCGTGCAGCTGGAACTGGTCAGCGGCGAAACCTACGTCGACCTGATCGAGGAAAGGGCCGACCTGGCGATCCGCATCGGGATGCTGCCGGATTCGACCCTGAATGCACGCCGCCTCGGCAGCACGCGGCTGCGGGTGCTGGCCGCGCCCGCCTACATCGAGAAACACGGCATGCCGGCGGACGCCGCCGCCCTCCAGGCCCACCGCACGCTCGGCTTCACGGCGCCGGCGACCCTGAATACCTGGCCGCTGCGGCATGCGGGCGGGGAGGGCTGGACCGTCACCCCGGCGGTGTCGGCCTCGAGCGGCGAGACGGTGCGCCACCTGGCGCTGGCCGGCGCCGGGGTGGCCTCGCTATCGGATTTCCTGACGCGCGCCGACATCGCGGCCGGGCGCCTGCTGCCGGTGCTGGAAGAGGCGACACTGCCCTGGACCCAGCCGGTATGGGCGGTCTTCTATAAACAGGGATCGCTGGCGCCGCGGGTGGCGGCACTGGTCGATTTCCTGGCCCGGCGGCTGCAGGACGTGCTGGACCGCTAGGGCGGCCCGGTTCAAACTTCTTGGGGATTGCCCGAACCATCGCACGGCGCTAGTGTCTGTACGCTAGTCCAAACACAGGAGCCGTCCATGAATACCGAGAACAGCAAGGTCAAGCCCGTCGAAGACGGCATGCACACCATCACCCCGCACCTGGTCTGCGCCGGCGCGGCCGACGCCATCGCCTTCTACGAGCGCGCCTTCGGCGCCGTCGAAGTCATGCGGCTGCCGGGGCCGGGCGGCAAGCTGGCCCACGCCGCCGTGCGCATCGGCGATTCGATGCTCATGCTGATGGACGAGTTCCCCGACTGGGACGCCAGCGGCCCGCGGGCGCTGGGCGGTACGCCGGTCACCATCCACCTGTCGGTGCCGGACGTCGACCGCGCCTTCGAGCGCGCCGTGGAGGCCGGTGCGATCGCACGCATGGCGCCGGCCGACATGTTCTGGGGCGACCGCTACGGCGTGGTCGAGGACCCGTTCGGCCACCGCTGGTCGATGGCGACCCATATCCGCGACGTCTCGCCCGAAGAGATGGCGGCGGCCATGCAGCAGGGCTGTCCCTGAATTATCATGCCCGTCGCTCAACTATCAGAGAGACTGACATGAACGAATCCAGGCTGGATGCCGATCGGGTCCTGCGCATCGCCGCCTTCTCCGACGGCGACACCGGCGGCAATCCCGCCGGTGTCTGGATCGGCGACGCGCTGCCGCCCGCGCCGCAGATGCAGGCACTGGCGCATGCCATCGGCTTTTCCGAAACCGCGTTCGCCGCGCCGCAAGGAGAAGGCTGGCGCGTCCGCTATTTTTCGCCCGAGTCCGAAGTGCCGTTCTGCGGCCATGCCACCATCGCGCTCGGGGCCGCCCTGGCGCGCCGCTTCGGCGAGGGCCGCTACGCGCTGGCGCTGAACGCGGCCGCGATCTCGGTCGAGGGCAAGCTGGAAGGGACGCGGGTGGCGGCCAGCCTGCAATCGCCGCCGACCCGCAGCCGGCCGGCGCCCGCCGCCCTGGTCGATGCCGCGCTGGCCCTGTTCGGCTACAGCCGCGCCGACCTCGACGAACGCATCCCGCCGGCCCTGGCCCACGGTGGCGCCGACCACCTGGTGCTGGCCCTGAACAGCCGCGCTGCGCTGGCCCGCATGGCCTACGAGCTCGACGCCGGGCGCCGCCTGATGAACGAAGCCGGTCTGGTGACGGTCGTGCTGGCCTGGGCGGAAACCCCGCAACGCTTCCACACCCGCAACCCCTTCGCGTCCGGCGGCGTGCTGGAAGATCCGGCCACCGGCGCCGGCACGGCCGCGCTGGCGGGCTACCTGCGCGACCTCGGATGGCCGCACGGCGGGCGTATCGAGGTGGTGCAGGGCGAGGACATGGGCATGCGCTCGCGCCTGGGCGCGGAGATTCCGCCGGAGCCCGGCGCCTCGATCCGGGTGTCCGGGACGGCGCGCACGATGTAGGAGCGCCTGCAGTCATGAGGCCTGCCGGATGCAGCATCCGCGGCATGCCTTCATGACAGCATTTGTGACATCTCCCCAGGAGAATGTAAACACAATGTTAACGATGGCCTTGCGTTCATGTAGGATAAATATTACAAATTTGTCGGAGAACTCTTAGCCTTTTGTAGGACAAACAGAGGGGGGAAAGTGCCTCACCTCAACATTTAGAAAGATACTGAACGGATTGATAATTTGATTCAGGCAAGTTCTGTTTCACACTTCAATCGGGAGTATCGTCATGTCGCTGTTCGACCCAATCGTTTCCAATTTCGCCGGTGCTGGTGCGCGCGCCGTCCAGGATGCACGTGCGGCTCGCGCTGCCGGGCTCGCTGTCGAGCGTCTGCCATTTACCATCCGCCGCGTGGAGACCGAGGCGGACCTGCTGCAGGCAGTGAAGATCCGCCACGCCGCCTACGCCCGCCACGTGCCGGACTTCGCGCGATCGCTGGCGCTGCCGGAAGCGGCCGACTATGACGACGACACCATCGTGCTGCTGGCCGAGTCGAAGCTCGACGGCACGCCGATCGGCAGCACCCGGATCCGCACCAACCTGGTCCGTCCGCTCGGCGTCGAGGAATCGATCGTGCTGCCGGACTGGCTGCAGGGCCGCCGCCTGGTCGAAGCGACCCGCCTCGGCATCGACGAGGGCCGCATCGGCCGCGTGGTTAAAATGGCGCTGATCAAGGCCTGCTTCATGTACTGCGAAGACAACGACATCGATTTCTCGGTCGCCACCGGCCGTCCGCCGGTCGACCGCCAGTACGAACAGCTGCTGTTCACCGACGTGTTCCCGGAGCAGGGACCGGTGCCGCTGCGTCACGTCGGCAATATCCCGCACCGCGTGATGGCCTTCGAGATCGCCACGTTCGAACAACGTTTCCGCGAGAAGCGCCATCCCCTGCTAAACTTCTTCTTCAACACCCACCATCCCGACATCGATGTCGGGCCCGCCACGCCGCCGGCGCTGGCCAGGACGCAAGTGAAGAAGCAAGTGAAGCCCGCGGGCATGCACATGAGCAAAATGCCGGATTTGACGTTGCAGTCACGCGAATTCGCCTTTGCCTGAGCAGTTATTGCATGACGGCATCACTTTAAAGCTGTATCCTTGCGCTTTGACGCCGCCGCCGGCTCCGGCGGCGGTATTCGACCGCACTGATCCAGCTTATGCCCATCCCGACATCCCAACGCCGTTCTTCGTTTCCAGGCACCGCGCATGCGGTGGTGGAGCAGGTGTTGAAGTTGTTTTCGTATTACCTGATCCCGTTCGGGATCGGTCTCGTTTCCCTGATCGCCCTGGTGTTCTGGCACGACCAGTACCGCACCGTCGGCGACGTGCCGCTGTCGATGTACGTCGCGGTCCAGCAGGAAGCCGCCTTGTCCCCGGGCGCCGCGCTGGCGCGCGCCCGCGCCTCGAGCCTGACGACCGGCCATGACACCCATTTGTCGGAAGCCCCAGTGTGGTTCGCCTTCGAGCCGATGCCGCGCGCAGGCCGGCAAGTGGTCGAATTCCCGTCGCGCCATGCGCTCGAGGTCGCCTGCTGGGATGCCGGCAGCCTGGCGCCCCTGGGAAGCGCCACGCGCGGCGCCGGCACCGGCTTCATTGAAGGCTCGAAGGCCGGCTTCGCCCTGAAGCTGGCCCCGCTGCCGCCCGAACTGCTGTGCCGCGCCAGCTTCGCCGGCCCGGCGCGCCTGTCGGTGCTGCAATGGCCGGCCGATCAATATGCACTCTCGGTCGAGCAATACCACCGCAAATCCGGCCTGCTCGACGGCGGCATGGTGGTGCTGGCCCTGTTCATCCTCATCACGGCCGTGATCAACCGCCAGCCGCTCTACGTGCTGTTCGCCGGCTGGCTGGTGCTGAACCTGCGCGTCGCCGCGCTGTCGGCCGGCTGGGACATCCAGTGGCTGGGCCAGACCATCCCGTCCGACTGGCTGCTGCGCAGCCGTTCGGTGACCATCACCCTGTACGGCATCGCCACGCTGACCCTCTACCAGTCGCTGCTGCGCGAGAACATCGCCGCGCTGCGCTACGTGCTGCCTTTCCGGATCATGCAGTGGCTGTGCATGCCAATGCTGGCCGCCGCCATGTTCCTGCCTTACGGCATGTACCTGCCGCTGCTGTGGGGCATCACGGTGTGCTGCTTCTCGGTGATGACGGTCGGCCTGTTCAAGATCATCGCGGAGTCGCGCAACCGGGTCGCGTCCTGGTTCGCGGCCTCGTTCGCGGTCAGCTTCCTGGCCACCATCGCCGAAGTCGCGTCGGCCGCCCTCGGCATGCGCGAACTGCTGGGCATCATCAACAGCGTCACCGCCGCACTCGCGTCGAGCCTGCTGGCCGCGCTGGCCGTGGCCGAGCAGATGCGGGTCGAGACCGAGCAGCGCGAAGCGGCCCAGCAGGAACTGGAACACGCCTACCAGGCCATGCCGGTCGGCCTGTTCACGCTCGACATGTACGGCCACTTCCTGAGCGTCAATCCGGCCCTGCAGAAAATGCTCGGCATCGCCAGCTTCGTGCCGGGCCGCACTGCCTGGCGCCAGTTCTTCACCGAAAGCACCTGGACCGAGCTGCACGAGCAGGTCCATGCCAAGGCCGAGGCCGAGATGGAGCTGACCAGCCGCGACGGCACCCAGCGCTTCCTGGTCAGCGCGACGCTGGCACGCTCGCGCATCGAAGGCGTGCTGCAGGACACCACCGAGAAGCACAAGGCCACCGAGCAGCTGCAGTTCATGGCCAATAACGACCCGCTGACCAAGGTGTATAACCGCCGCGGCATCGAGCGCGAGTTCGCGCTGGCCGCGAATGGCCTGGCCGCGGGCAAGCCGATGGCCCTGGCCTACGTCGACCTCGACCGCTTCAAGCTGATCAACGACCTGTTCGGCCATGCGGCCGGCGACGAAGTGCTCAAGCAGGTGTGCGAACGGATGGCCACCATGCTCGCCGGCGGCCAACAGATCGGCCGCGTGGGCGGCGACGAATTCGTGATCCTGATGCCGGAAACGGCGGTCCCGCTGGCCTCGATCATCTGCCGCGGCATCGTCGACCGCCTCGGCAACACGCCTTACCGGGTGGGCGACAAGGCCTTCCACGTGCGCGGCTCGGTCGGCCTGATCGAGGTCACGCCGGGCATCGCCATGAAGGATGCGGTCTCGACCGCCGACCGCGCCTGCCGCGAAGCCAAGACGGGGCAGGGCGAAGGCCTGGTGGTGTACGAGCGCGGCGCCGAAGCCTTCCGCCAGCGCGCGGCCGAGCTGGACATGGTGGCGCGCCTCTCCGGCCCGCAGGCCACCGAGGGCCTGCTGCTCGAGATGCAGCCGATCATGTCCCTGAGGAGCCCGCGCGAATCGCTGAATTTCGAGGTGCTGCTGCGCATGCGCGAGCCGGACGGCCGCGTGGTGCCGGCCGGCGCCGTGATTTCCGCGGCCGAGAAGAGCGGCCGCGCGAGCGTGATCGACCGCTGGGTGCTGAACACCACGCTGGCCTGGATCGCCGAGCATGCCGAACAACTGGGCAATACCCGCTTCGTGTGCATGAACCTGTCGGGCGCCTCGCTCAACGACGAGCGCTTCGTGCAGGATACGTTCGACATCCTGGGGCGCTACGTGCACGTCGCCAGCCGCCTGTGCCTCGAGATCACCGAGAGCGTCGCGCTGCACGACCTCGACAACACCCGCCGCTTCATCGACCAGGTGCGCAGCTTCGGCGTGAAGGTGGCGCTGGACGACTTCGGTGCCGGCTACACCTCCTTCTCCTACCTGAAGGAACTGCCGGCCGACGTGCTGAAAATCGACGGCAACTTCATCGTCAACATCAACGCCCACCCGGCCAATGTGGCGATCGTCGAGGCGATCGTCAGCCTGGCGGGCAACCTCGGCATGAAGACGATCGCGGAATGGGCGGAAGACGCAGCCACGGTGCAGACGCTGGCGGAGATCGGCGTGGATTACGTGCAGGGTTGGGCGGTAGCGCGTTCGCAACCGCCCGAGCGCCTGCTGGAGGCGCGCTCGGCGGCGGATTTCATCACCGACCCGGAAGTGCTGGAAGTGCTGCGTTTGCTGGAGTCGCCGACGTCCCCGCATCTGGCGAGCGTGACGCGCCTGCACGACCTGCATTGAGCGCGCCCGGCGCGCCGGCTTCAGTGCAGCGTCGCCAGGGTCTGCTTGCCCGCTCCCGCATCCATCAGTAAGAACTGCGCCCGCGCCGCCTTCAGCGTGGCGACATCCTGCTTCATCGGCTTGACTTTGTCGCGCGGCGCGCTGTGGCGGCGCTGCACCGGCGGCGGCAGCACGCCTTGCTCGGTGACGAGCGGATAGGGCTCTGCGCGGGTGATGCCCTCATCAGCCGGCGTATTAGCCATGCGCACCATGGTCGCGCCGCCGTCGCAAGGCTGGTCGGTCAGGGTGATGCGGCCGGCGCCGTCCACGCACTTGACGATGTCCGCGGCAGGAAGGGTAGCAGGCGCGGCCATGGCCGCGACGAGGATGCTGAGACAGAGATGACGCTTCATGGTCGCTCCTTTTCTTGAGCCTCCATTGTCCGTGTCGGTCTTACAATGCTCTGTTCGTTGCCTCACTCGTGCGCGGCATGCGTGCAAGAATCTCTCAGCCGTTCGGCCTTTCCGCCACCAGCTGGACTTCCACCAGGAAACCATAATGCAGCGCCGGCACCGGCACCACGGCACGTGCCGGCCGGTGCTCGCCAAAGACCTCGGCATAGGCCGTATTGAACGCAGGCCAGTGCTCCACGCCGGCCAGGTACGCGGTGCATTGCACCACGTCATCCAGCCCGCAGCCGGCCGCGCGCAGGATCTTCTTGCGCTGCGCGAACACGGATGCGCACTGGGCCTCGAACGAGGACCCAGGCAGCTCGGGCGACTGGACAAGTTCCATCACGCGTCCAGGGTCTGCATCAGTTCGGCGAAACGCGACAGGTCAACGTTGCCCCCGCTGATCAGGATGCCGACCCGCTTGCCCATGACGTCGACCACGCCGTGCAGCGCCGCGGCCGCCGCCAGGCAGCCGGTCGGCTCGACGATCATCTTCATGCGCTCGGCAAAGAAGGCCATGGTCTGCACCAGCTGGGCGTCGCTGACGGTGACGATGTCGTCCACGCTGCGGCGGATCACCTCGAAGTTGTGCTCACCGATATGGGTCACCATGGCGCCGTCGGCGATGGTTTTCGGTACCGCGATGTGCACGATCTCGCCCTTGCGCAGCGACTGCTGGCCGTCGTTGCCGGCTTCCGGCTCCACGCCGATCACCTTGCAATCCGGCGACAGCGCGCGCGCCGCCAGCGCACAGCCGGCCAGCAGGCCGCCGCCGCCCAGGCAGACCAGCAGGATGTCGAGCGGACCGGTTTCCTCGAACAATTCCTTGGCCGCCGTGCCCTGGCCGGCGATCACGTCCGGATGGTCGTAGGGCGGGATCAGGGTCATGCCGCGCTCTTCCGACAGGCGGCGGCCGATTTCCTCGCGGTTCTCGGTATAGCGGTCGTAGGTGATGACTTCGCCGCCGTATTCCTTGGTGGCCTTGACCTTCAGCGCCGGCGCATCGCTCGGCATGATGATGACCGACTTGATGCCGGCCAGTTTCGCCGACAGGGCGATCGCCTGTGCATGGTTGCCCGACGAGAAGGTGACGACACCGGCCTTGCGCTGGGCATCGTCGAACTTGGCGATGGCATTGTAGGCGCCGCGGAACTTGAAGGCGCCCATGCGCTGGTAGTTCTCGCATTTGAAGAACAGCGTTCCGCCGCTCAATGCATTGGCCGTGGTCGAGGTGAGGACCGGCGTGCGGTGCGCGGCGCCTGCCAGGCGCTCGGCGGCCAGTTCGACGTCACGGTAGGAGAGGGCGGTGGCAGCGGTCATGGCGGGCTCGCGAAAGTCGAAAGCCGACAGTATACGCTTGACACTGTGTTCATTTTGTTCTTTAATTTCTGTATCGACAGAAATAAAGGAAATGCCATGGCCCTGAGCCCGACCGCACAGAAATTCGTCCTCCACTGGGGAGAGATGGGCACCCGCTGGGGCGTCAACCGGACGGTGGCCCAGATCCATGCGCTGCTCTACCTGTCCGAGCGGCCCCTCACCGCCGACGACATCGTCGAGACCCTGGGCGTGGCCCGTTCCAACGTCAGCAACAGCCTGAAGGAGCTGCAGAGCTGGAAGCTGGTGCGCGTCACCCACGTGCTGGGCGACCGGCGCGACCATTTCCAGGCCCTGCAGGACGTATGGGAAATCTTTCGCGTCATCCTGGAGGAGCGCAAGCGCCGCGAGATCGACCCGACCCTCAGCGTGCTGCGCGAATGCGCCATCGACGGGGCCGACGACGGGGAGCTCGACGCGGCCACGCTGGCGCGCATGCAGACCGTGCTGGACTTCCTCGAGATGCTCAGCGCCAGCTTCCAGGACTTCCAGCACCTGCCGCCGCAAACGCTGCAGCGCATGCTCAGGATGGGCGGGCAGGTGGCGCGCTTCCTCCCGGCCGGCAAGGAGAAACCATGAGCACCACACCTGATGCCGCTTTGAACGGACATCGCTTGTCAGGCCTGGCCGAGGTGCTGGCCGCCATGCGGCGCAAGCGGATCGTGGTCGATGACGCCGGCGCGCCTCCGCTGTCCTTCGACACGCAGGCCCGCACGGTCCTCGTGACCGGCGCCACCGGCTTCATCGGCCAGCACCTGGTGCGTGCGCTGCTGCGCGACGGTCACGCGGTGATCGCCCTGACCCGTCGGCCGGAAGAAGCGGACGAAATCTTCGACGGCAGGGTGCGCTGCATCGCCTCGCTGGATGCGCTGGCGGCGAGCGTCCCGGTGGACGTCGTCGTCAACCTGGCGGGCGCCCGCATCCTCGGTCCGCGCTGGAGCGCGGCGCGCAGGGAAGCCCTGCGGCGCAGCCGCATCGGCCTGACGCGCCGGCTGCTCGGCTGGATCGCGCGGGCCGAGCGCAAGCCTTTCCTGCTCCTGAACGCGTCCGCGATCGGCTACTACGGCATCCAGGCGCCCGGGGACGCGGCGGAACTCGACGAAGCGGCGCCGCCGCAGCCGGTGTTCATGTCGGACCTGTGCCGCGAATGGGAAGAGGCGGCCGGCGAGGCGGTGCGCCACGGCGTGCAGGTGGAATGCATGCGCTTCGGACTGGTGCTTGGGGCCGGCGGGGCGCTGCCGATGCTGCTGTTGCCGATCCTGCTCGGCCTGGGCGGTAAACTGGGCAGCGGACGCCAGTGGCAATCCTGGATCCACGTCGACGATGTGGTGCGCGCCATGGCGCACCGCTGGCGCCATGCGCTCGCCGCCCGGGGCGGCGCAGCGCCGGCTGCCGGGGCGAGCAACTTCACGGCGCCCGAATGCGTGAGCCAGGCGGAGTTCAACCGGATCGCCGCGCGCCTCTGGCGCCGTCCCAGCTTCATGCCGACGCCCGGCTGGCCGCTGCGCCTGCTGTTGGGCGAGCAGGCCGACCTGCTGCTCGAAGGCCAGCGCGTGGCGCCGCGGCGCCTGGAGCGCGAAGGCTTCGTGTTCCGCTATCCCGGCCTTGCGCAGGCGCTGGCGAGCCTGAAATAAGGCCGGTTTCATGCTGCCTGCATGGGCGCGCAATCGTGCGACCGGCTCCATCCCGACTCAGTAGACTGCGCGAAGGTTTGCGATTGCCCCGGGGCAAAATTTCATCTCGCATTCCTTCGTGAAGACATGAGTGAGAGACACGCGATGACCCAGCTACACCAGCCACTCGAACGCCCTACGGTCCCGACCTATACCCCGCACCTGCGCAGTCACATCCAGGCAGCCGCCGACCACCTGCTGAACGACTCGGAAGAGATGCGCCAGTGCTCGCCGGAGCAGGTGCTGTACCACGACTACATGCAGGCCGGAGCGCCGCACGGACCGGCGCTGTATGCCGTCAAGGGCGAGCACTGGAACGGGGTCAGCCCGGCATTCCTGGACTTCATCAACAGCTACCGCTTCGGGCGCGGCGACATGGGATATGCCGAATCGGGTTACGGCATCCAGCGTCACCGCAATTTCATGCGCCGCCTGATCGTCAGCGAACACCACCTGGGCGAACGCAGGCCGGCAGCGGGGCTCGACATCGACGTCGGCTGCCTGGCGATGACGACCCGGATGGCGATGTACGACATGGCCAAGGTCGCGCTGCGCCACGCGATGGAGCATGCGCCCGGCAAGACCCCGGTGGCGCTGGTGCCGACCCCGGCCTGGGACTACCGCGGCATCTTCCGGGACGTCGGCTTCGAGGTCGTGTTCCTGCCGCTGGGGCCGCGCAACGGCTGGCTGCCCGACCTGCGCGAATGGGAGGCCATCGTGCGCGACACGCTCGCCGACGGCAGCCGCCAGATCGCCATGGCGGTAAGCAATCCCCAGCACAACCCGACCGGCATGCAATGGCCGGTGGAGGTCACGCGCTACCTGCTCAAGCTGTGCGCCGCCCAGCGCGGCTTCCTGCTGCTCGACGACGCCTACTATTGCGTGCACGATCCGCGCGCGCCCGTGGTGAACCACCTGAAGGCCCTGCTCGAGGCCTTCGACGACGAGGCCGGCAAGGGTGGCGAAAGTGCCCTGGTCCGCTCCGGCATGTTCGAACGCTGGGTTGCCACCCGGCCCTTCGGCAAGCAGTTCTCATGCAATACGATGGGCGTGGCGGCCATCACGACCTCGCCCAGGATGCTGCGCCACCTGAACCGCGAATCCTGGATCAACCGCTACCACACCAATACCCACAATGCGGAACTGATGTGCGCCTGGCTGGCCACGCCGGAAGCGGCCGACTGGACCATCGAGACCGGCCTGTTCTACACCCGCCAGAAGGAACTGGTGCGCGCACGCCTGAAGGAGCGCATGGGCTGGACGGATGCGGGGCTGTGCATCGGCCCCTCGACCTCCTACATGCTGATCGAGATCCCGCGGGTCTACCAGGACACGAACGGCGGCATCGACCGCTTCCGCGACGACCTGTTCTTCGCCACCGGCACCCTGGTGTCGGCCTCGCTGTTCAACCAGACCGCGCCGGTGCCCTACGTGCGCCTGCACCTCGGCAGCCATCCGGACGTGATCGAGGAGTTCCTGCGGCGCTGGGAAGCCGCCGGCCTGCGCTACGACATGCCCCGGACCTTCGGAGGCAGGGAAGCGCTGGCACGGCCGGTGGCGTCGCCGGTGTTCCGGCAGCCGGCCTAGCCGGCCAGCGGCAGCGCCAGCTGCAGCAGCAGGCCGCCGCCTTCGCGGTTGCTGACCGTGAGGTCGGCATTGTGGCGGGTGAGGACGCGCTCGACGATGGCCAGTCCCAGGCCGGCGCCGTTGGCCTGGCCGCGCGCGCTGTCCAGGCGCGTGAACGGTTTCAGCAACTGGTTGATCTGGTCGTCCGGCACGCCCACGCCGTGGTCGCAGATCTCGATCACGGCGCGCCGTCCGTGGCCGGTCGCTTTCACGCGCAATACGATCGCGATCTCGGTGAAGTCCTGGCCCGGCGTCTTGCCGTACTTGCGGGCATTCTCGATGATGTTGTTGACCACGCGCCGCAGGTCGGTCGCATTGCCCATCACGTGCACGCCCGGCATCAGGTCGACCTGCACCCGCAGGTCGCGGATGCGGCCCGCTTCGCGGCCGATCTCGTTCAGCATCTCGGACAGGTTCACCGCAACGAAGGTGGCGGCATCGGTCGGCTTGGCGTAGTCGAGGAACTGGCCGATGATGGCGTCCATCTGGTTGATGTCCGACTGCATGCCTTCACGCGCATCCTGGGGCAGGTTTGCCATCTCGACTTCCAGCTGCATGCGCGCCAGCGGGGTGCGCAGGTCGTGCGAGATGCCGGCCAGGATCACCGCGCGGTCCTTCTCGACCTGGGCCAGGTCGTCGACCATCTGGTTGAAGCTGCGGTTGGCCTCGATGATCTCCTGCGAGCCCTTCTCGGGCAGCGGCGCCGGCTTTTCGCCCTTGGCGATGGCGCGCGCGGCCGCCGTCAGGCGCGCCAGCGGGCGGTTCACCAGCGAAGAGATGAAGGCCGCGCCGATCAGGGACAGCAGGCCCACCAGCGTGGCCCAGCCCAGCCATTGCACGCGCGTCAGGCCGGCCAGGCGCTCGCGCTCGAGCATGAGCCAGTATTCGTCCTCGTCGATGTTGAAGCTGATGTAGAAGCCCGGCACCCCGTTCACGCCGCTGGAAAAGCGGGTCTGCTTGCCCAGGCGCTCGCGCACGATGGCCGCGATCTCGGGCATCAAGGGATTGTTCGGCGGCGGCTCGACCAGGTCGTCCTCGTTCAGCGTCAGGACGCGGATGCCTTCATTGGAGACCAGTTCGAGCAGCAGTTCGAGCCGCTGCGCAGGCGCCGAGTGGATCAGGGCGGCCCTGGTGATGGTGACCGCCGACACCACCAGTTCGGCGGTCTGCTGGACCTGGGGGCCGCGCTGGAACACGCTGATCATGCCGATCCACGAACCCATGGAGGCCGCGGTGAGGGCGGACATCAGCAGGAAGGTGCGCCAGAACAGGCCGCTGCGGTACCAGGCGAAACGCGCGGCGCGGCGCGCCGCCGAAAATGGTGCGAACACTAGCGCGGCTGTCCTTCAGGAATGAACACATACCCCAGGCCCCAGACGGTCTGGATGTAGAGCGGGCTGGAAGGATCGGGCTCGATCAGCTTGCGCAGGCGCGAGATCTGCACGTCCAGCGAGCGGTCGAAGACTTCGTATTCGCGGCCGCGCGCCAGTTCCATCAGCTTCTCGCGCGACAGCGGCTGGCGCGCATGGCGGGCGAATACCTTCAGCACCGAGAATTCGCCGGTGGTCAGGGGGACCGTCTCGCCGTTTTTCTTGAGGGTGCGGGTGCCCAGGTCGAGCACGAAGTCGCCGAACTCGAAGGTCTGCGGGGTTTCGCTCGGCGCGCCCGGGATTTCGTCCGGGCCCTTGCGGCGCAGGACCGCGCCGATGCGGGCCACCAGCTCGCGCGGGTTGAAGGGCTTGGGCAGGTAGTCGTCGGCGCCCATCTCGAGGCCGACGATGCGGTCCACGTCCTCGCCCTTCGCGGTCAGCATGATGATCGGGGTCTGGTCGCCGGCACCGCGCAGGCGGCGGCAGATCGACAGGCCGTCTTCTCCCGGGAGCATCAGGTCCAGCACCAGCAGGTCGTAGCGCTCGCGCAGCCACAGCTTGTTCATGGCCGGCGCGCTCTCCGCGGTCACCACCTGGAAGCCCTGCTCGGTGAGGTAGCGGCGCAGCAGGTCGCGCAGGCGGACGTCGTCGTCCACCACCATGATCCTGGCGGCGTGTCCGCCCTGGTTGCCGGGGGCGCCTGTCGGGCTGCTGCCCGTATTGTTCGTCGATGCGTTCATATGGAATCCAGAATTGTCAGAAGCATGTCGCTATGGTAACGTGTTATCGCTTGAACATCTCGTTCTCATGGCTCAGCCATTACATTAAGTTACAAACTTTACCCAATCGGTCTTACACCTCGAACGCTATGCACATACACTGGCTGCAAGTAGAAAACACAGCTTATCTGTTTATATGGCATCGCGGAAGAGGAACACTATGAACAACGTGCTCACCAAAAACCAGGCAAGAATTGCAGCGGCAAGCGGCGACCGGTTGGCGCGTTTCGTCAGGCATGGTGTTGCCGCTTGCATGCTGGCCTGCACTGCCGCCGGCGCCATGGCGTCCGGCCAGGACCGCGGCCCGCGCCGCGAAGAGATGCAGCAGCGTTATGACACCCGCGCGCAAGACCCGCGCTACGATCAGCGTGCCCAGGAGATGCGCGAGGAGGCCCGCCGCATGCAGGAGCAGGCCATGCGCGAGCAGCAGATGCGCGAGCAGCAGATGCGCGAAGAGGGCCGTCGCGGCGGCCGCATGACGCCGGACGAGCGCAGCGACCTGCGCCGCCAGATCAACGAAGCCAACCGCGACTTGTACCCGAACGCACGCCGCCGCTGAACGCAGCGGCTGGTCCGACGAACGGCGCCCGAGGGCGCCGTTCGTCATTCAAATGCCCCCATTCGAGGGGTTTCCTTTGGGAAATGCAGTTGCCATATGTTTATTTATGTATCGCAACATGCTATCGTAGGGAACCCTGACCAGACTGGGAGTGATCCGTGTCCAACCAAGCAGTACCTGGCGCCGAGGCCTGCATCGCCCGGCAGCCGGATGGCGTCTATTGTGACGTGGCCGCGCTTGGCCCGGTGCTGCTGGCAGCGGTCGACGCCATCCTGCTCCGCAACCAGTACTTCTCCGGCCTGAACTATCCGGTCCTGATCAAGGCGCTGTTCGGCCATGGCCCCGAGCTGCCGTGCAATGCGCGCGGCGAGATCGTGGTGCGCCTGGCCGACGACATCCTGCCTTTCGATCCCGCCCGCCGCACCCTGTACCGCGCTGTGAAGATCGCCGACGGCCAGGCTGAATATTATTTCGAACCCGTGTTCCTGCTGGATGAGGAGGGCGCCGAACAGCCGACCCGGCTCGACATCGACGAGTTCATCGCCGACATGTGGATGAAGGGCATCCGCTTCGGCATCGAGGTCGAGGCCGTGCAGGCCGCCATCGGCGCCGGCGCGGCGGGCCGCCTCGTGGTGGCGCGCCGGCTGGCACCCCGCCCGGGGGAGGACGCGCGCGTGGTCGAGGTCTCGAACGAACTGCATCGCAGCGACGCCCCGCGCCAGCTCGCCAACGGCAAGCTCGACCTGATGAGCTTCCAGAACCGCTTCCCCCAGGTCCAGCGCGGCATCCGCCTGCTGCGCAAGCTGCCGCGCGTCCAGGGCGAGCCGGGATTCGAGCTGTCCGGCATCGCGCTGGCCCCCGAGTTGCCGTCCGATCTAGAACTGGCCGACTGGAGCGGCCCGGGCACGACCGTGGACCGGATCGCCGAGGGTGAATTCGTGGTGGCGCTGCAGGAGGGCTTCCTGAACGTGGAAGGCAACCGGCTGTCGGTGGGCGACAAGATCGTCAGCCACGACGGCGTCAGCGCGAAGACCACCGGCAACCTGCATCTGGAAGGCGACTACGAGGAATTCGGCGAGGTGCAGGAAAACCGCGTGGTCGAAGGCGAGAGCATCACGGTGCACGCCGACGTGTTCGGCAACGTGGTCTCGCGCGGCGGCGTGGTCTGCCTGAACCGCAACCTGATCGGCGGCAGCGCGCGCAATGCGGACGGCCCGATCCACGTGCTGGGACTGGCCTCCGGCGCCACCATCCAGAGCGCGAACGGCGAAGTGAGCCTGCAGCGCGCAGAGAACTGCACCGTCTCCGGCAGCAAGGTGAGCGTGGCCGAAGCGCTGAATTGCGAGATCGTCGCCGACGAAGTGGTCATCGGCAAGGCCGAAGGCTGCGCCATCGCCGCCAAGCGGATCGCGATCGAGTGTGCCGCCCCGCGCGGGCACAGCGAAATGCGGGTGTTCGTGATGCGCCCCGATTGCAGGCGCATCGAGGCGGCGATCGGCATGATCCGCGAGCGCGTCGACCAGTTCGGGCAGCTGGCCGCACAGCGCCGCGCCGCAATGGGAGCTGTGACCGCCCAGCCTGAGGTGGCCAGTTACGTCAAGCTGGCCGGACGCGTGCGCAAGGGCGAACTGGTGCTCACGTCCGAGCAGCAGCCGGCCTTTAAAAAACTGGCAGCCGGCGTCGCGCCGGCACTCAAGCAGATGGCCGCGCTGTCGCAGGAAATCAAGGACAGCGAGGCCGAACAGCAGTCCGGCATGGCGCTGCTGGCGCGGCTGGAGGCGCAGCGCGCGGAACACAGCGGCGCGGTCAGCGTCGCCATCGGGCAGGTGAGCGGCGACATATCGGTGCGTGCGCTGGACGTGGAGCCGGACGGCGCCGAGGCGGAACGCGGCAGCAATTACCGGCTGGCGCCGCGCGAAATCAAGGCGCGCCTGCGCGACGCCAGCGGCGCCGAACTGCTGTTCGCCGGCAGCAGCGGCAGCTTCGACTGGAGCACGCCGGACGTTCCCGCCCCCTGAACCCGGTTCCGCTCAGTTGCAGGGACAGTCGTCCTGCGCCGGCCTGATCTCGGTAGTCTGGTGGAAGGTGTTCTTCCAGCCGTCCGGCTGGTTCACCCAGACCCGGACGAAGCGCGCGCGGAAGGGCTTGGCCGCGGCGCCGTCCTGCAGGGAGCGGAAGATCCCGGTGACCAGGGCCGCGCTGCCGCCGTCGAGCACCTGCACTTGCAGCGATTCGACCTCGTAGACACGGAAGCGCAGGTTCTCGCGTTCGATCGCCGTCAGCAGCTCGGTCTTGCTGCGTACCCGGCCGCGGCTCTCGACATGGTGATACTGGCGGTCCATCAGGTGGCGCAGGGTGGCGACGTCGCCCCGGCGGATGGCGTTGGCGCGCTGCCGCTCGAGGGTGGCGAGCAGGGCCTGGACCTCGGTCTCGGGGCCCGCGGGGCGATCGGCCTGGGCTGCGGTGGCCGGCATGCCGGCGGCAAGCTGCAGGATAGCCAGGCAGAGGATGAGCTTGAACAGCGGCTTCATGAAGTTACCTACAAATCCTACGACAGCGCCGGCACGGGTGTGCCGCATGCTTCCATCATAGCAGCCCCCTCAGGCCCGCGCGACGTGGATCTTTTCCTTGATGTGCTTGAGGTTGGCCACGATGGTGAAGGTCATGATGACCAGCAGCGACCACGAGCTCCACTTGCTCACGTGGACCACCGACCAGGCACCCAGCTGGTTGGGGTAGCGCCACACGCCCCAGAAGGTGCCGATGTTCTCGGCCAGCCAGATGAAGAAGCCGATCAGCACGAAGGCCAGCAGCAGCGGCATCTTGCGGTCGCGGTCGAGCGGCCGGAACACCACCGTGGTGCGCGAGTACAGGCCGAGCGCGCAGGCCGCCAGGTACCAGCGGTAGTCGCCGATGTAGTGGTGGGTGAAGAAATTCAGGTAGATCAGGATGGCGATGGTCCAGGCCATCCAGTGCGGCGGATGGTGGCGGATGCGCAGGTCGAACAGGCGCCAGGCCTGCACGATGTAGCTGCCGATCGCCGCGTACATGAAGCCCGAGAACAAGGGCACGTCCAGTACCTTGGTGTACGCGAAGTCCGGATAGGCCCAGGACTGGATGGCGCCGGAGACCTTGAAGGCTTCCAGCGCGAAGCCGATCGCGTGGAACAGGCAGATCGCCTTCAGCTCATCCATCGTCTCCAGCCCGGAGCGCACCATCCACAGCTGGATCGCCAGCGCCACCAGCAGCAGCACGTCGTAGCGCGGGATGCCGAACACACCGGTGCGCGGCGTCAGCATCATGGCGGCGAAGAACAGGCCCACGAACAGGCAGGCGCGCGCATTCTTGAAGCCGAACCAGAGGAACTCCACCCCGCCGCGGCGCCAGCCGCCGAGCTGGCGCGGCCGGGTGTCGAGCAGGACGTTGTCGAGCGCAAGCGTGATGGGGGCGGAGCCGGGCGTCTTGTTCATGTTGTTGGCGGTGTTGTTCGTCCCTTGCAGGTCAGCCGATCTTGTCACAGAAGGGTTGCCGAATCAATGCCGCGCACCGAAAACGATGCCTGCTCGTAACGAAATCTTGTCAAAATAGATACGGGTAAAATAGCTTGTCATCATCTAACCATCCTGGATCATGGCGCTTCACGACCACGCCTACCGCGCCCTGTTCGACGCGTCGCCGAATCCCTACCTGGTCCTCGACCGCCAGCTCAACATCGTCACCGCCAACCGCGCCTACCTGGCCTCGACCGGGCGCTCGCTGGACGAGATCGCGGGACGCCAGGCCGGCGAGGCGTTTCCGTCCGATCCGGACACCATGCGTCATATGCTGGCCTCGTTCAAGCGCGTGCTGCGCAGCGGCCGGCCGGACACCATGGCGCTGCTGCGCTACGACATACGGCGCCCCGATGCGGACGGGGGCGGCGTGGCGCCCCGCTACTGGACCATCACCCACCTGCCGGTGCTGGACGAGGCGGGCGAGGTGGCGCTGGTGCTGCAGCATCCGATCGACGTCACCGGCCTGGCCCGCATGCGCGAAGCCGCCGGCATGGCGCTGGAGAGGGACACGCCGCTGCTGGCCGAGCAGACCGGCCTGATCGACCGCGCCCGCGACGTCCAGGAAGCCAACCTGCACCTGCAGGCCGACGTCGCGCGCCTCAAGACCCTGTTCCTGAAGGCGCCCAGCTTCATGGCCGTGCTGCGCGGGCCCGACCACGTATTCGAGTTCGTCAACGAGGCCATGGTCGAGCTGCTCGGGCCGCGCAGCTACACCGGCCGGCCGGTGCGTGCGGTGCTGGCCGAACTGGCGGACCAGCGCCTGTTCGAGGTGCTCGACGCGGTGCTCGCCTCGGGCAGGGAATACCTGGCCTACGATATCCCGATCCAGATCCGGCGCGCCGCCGGCGCCTCTCTGGAGCGGCGCTACATCAACGTGATCTACCAGCCGATCGTCGAGGACGGCGTCATCGCCGGCATCTTCGTCGAAGGCACCGACGTCACCGGACAGCACCTGGCGCGCCGCACGGTCGAGATGCAGGTGGCGCGGATGAAGCAGGTCGAGCGCCAGCAGGCCTTCCAGCTCGCGCTGGCCGACCGCCTGGCGCCGCTGGTCGCGGTCGAGGACATCATCGGCGCGGCCAGTGCGCTGCTGGGCGAGACGCTCGGCCTGGCACGCGTGCTGTTCGCCGAAGTGCGCGAGCCGTCCGGCGCGGCCACGGTGCGGCGCGACTGGTGCCGCGCGAACGTGGCCAGCATCGCGGGAACCGTCACCACGCTCGAGGCCTTCGGTCCCAGCCTGGCCGAGGACCTGCGCCACGGGAACGACGTGGTGATCGCCGACGCCGCCCAGGATCCGCGCACGCGCAGCGTGTATCCGGCCTATGAGGCGATCGGGCTGCGCGCCCTGGTCACCCTGCCGCTGATCAAGGCCGGGGAACTGCGCATCGTCCTGAGCATGCACAGCGACGGTGCGCGCACCTGGACCGAGGAAGAGGTGTGGATGGCGCGCGAGATGGCCGAGCGTACCTGGGCGGCCGTCGAGAACGCCGGCGCCCAGGCCGCGCTGCGGGTCGAACGCGACCGCTCCCAGTACATCTTCGACACCATGACCGAAGGCTTCGCGCTGGTCGATACGGACTGGATCATCACCAGCATGAACGGCGCCGGCGTCCAGCTGGTGGGGCGCCCGCAGAGCGAGGTGGTCGGCCACGACCACTGGGAAGTATTCCCCGATTCGGTCGGCAGCGAGGTCGAACGCATCTGCCGCGAGGTCATGGCCACGCGCGCGGCCGGCACCGTCGAATACGCGTATCCGCTGCCCGGCGGCGGACACCTGTGGATGGAAGTGCGGGTGTATCCGGCCATGGACGGCGAGCTGGCGATCTTCTTCCGCGACATCACCAAGCGCCGTGACGCCCAGGAACAGCTGCGCCTCGAAGCCCAGCGCAAGGACGAATTCCTGGCCATGCTGGCCCACGAGCTGCGCAATCCGCTGGCGCCGATCGGCGCCGCCGCCGAACTGCTGGCGCTGGGGCGCCTCGATGCCGACGGCGTGCGCCACACCAGCGCGATCGTGGCGCGCCAGGTCGGCCACATGACGAGCCTGATCAATGACCTGCTGGACGTGTCGCGCGTCACGCGCGGCCTGGTAGCGCTGGCCAGCGAGCCGGTGGACGTCAAGGCCGCCATCGCCGACGCCCTGGAACAGGTGCGACCGCTGGTCGAGGCGCGCCGCCACCGGCTCGAAATGCAGCTGCCGCTGGAGGACGCGAGCGTCGAGGGCGACCACAAGCGGCTGGTGCAGGTGCTGGCCAACCTCCTCAACAACGCGGCCAAGTACACGCCGGACGGTGGCCACATCGTGGTGCGCATGGAAGTCGATGACGGGCGCGTGACCATGAAGGTCACCGACAACGGCATCGGCATGACGGCCGACGTGCAGCGCGGCGTGTTCGACCTGTTCACCCAGGCCGAGCGCACCTCGGACCGCTCCCAGGGCGGGCTGGGGATCGGCCTGGCGCTGGTCAAGAGCCTGGTCGAGCTGCACCGCGGCAGCGTGTCGGTGCACAGCGAGGGGCCGGGGCAGGGCAGCTGCTTCTCGGTCTGCCTGCCGCGCGCCGCGGCGCCGGTCCCCGCTGCACCGGAGCAAGCGGGCCACCAGCAGCCGGTGGCGGCGAGCGGACGGCGGGTACTGGTGGTCGACGACAACGTCGATGCGGCCGAGCTGCTGGGAATGATGCTGGAAGGCGCCGGCCACGCCGTGCACGTCGAACACCTGTCGCAGGGCGCCTTCGATTACGCGAGTGCGGCAAAGCCGGACGTCTGCATCCTCGACATCGGCCTGCCCGACATGGACGGCAACGAGCTGGCGCGCCGGCTGCGCGCACTGCCGCAGATGCGCGGCGCGCTGCTGGTCGCGGTCACCGGCTACGGCCGGCCGCTAGACCGCGAGGCCGCGCTCGCGGCCGGCTTCGACCACCACCTGGTCAAGCCGGTCGACATCCAGCGGCTGCTCGACCTGCTGGCCTGACGCGGCGCCCGGCGTAGAATGGCTGCATGAGCCTCATCCATCCGAAGAAGAACGACAGCGGCGCCCCCGTGGTGCTCGATTCCCCGACTCCGGCCACGCCCGTGGCGCACTGGCGCGACCCGGGACAGGTGGCCACCGTGATCCCGCAGGGCGAGCTGCCCGCCGCCCTGAACGGCATCGCTTTCGGGGTATGGAGCGAGGCGCCGCAGGACGACGCCGGCTGGGCCGCGCTGGCGGGCCGGGAAGGCTTCGAGGAACCCGACTTCGTGCCCGCGCCCGGCAAGCGGGTGGCGGCGGGCGTCGTCATCCTCGAAGAGGACGGGCGGGTGTGGGTGGTGCACCCGTCGAACGCCTTCGGCGGCTACGCCGCGACCTTCCCGAAAGGGACGCTCGACCCGGGCATGTCCCTGCGCGCCACCGCGATCCGCGAGGCCCACGAAGAGAGCGGCCTGCGGGTGGCGCTGACCGGCTTCCTGGCCGACCTGACCCGCAGCCGCAGCCGGACCCGCTACTACCTGGGCCGGCGCCTGGGCGGCTGCCCGTCCGACATGGGCTGGGAAAGCCAGGCGGTATCGCTGGTGCCGCGCGCGCTGTTGGCGCAGGTCCTGGTCAATCCCAACGATGCGCCGCTGGTGGCAATGCTCGAGAGGTGAGTAGTTGACTACAGTCAACATTTTAGAAGGAGCTCGCCCTTAGGATAGGTGGTGCCGATGAAAGGAACCACCATGTCGAACCACATTCCCGCTCTTTCTGCACCCCAGCAGTACCTCGGTTTCACCCTGGGCGGACTCGACTATGGGCTCGACTATGCGGCCGTGCAGGAGTTGAAGGTATTCCGGTCGCTCGAACGCTTTTCCAGCGACGGCGAGATCATCGGCGGCGTGGCGCTGTCGCGCGGCGTGATCATGCCGGTGGTCGATTTGCGGGCCGCCTTCGCCCCCGGCTTTTCGCTGCCGGAGCCGGATACCGACGTGGTGATCGTGCGCGTGCAGGCCGGCGTGGTCGGGGTGGTGGTGGAGCGCGTGACCGGCGTGGTGCGCCTGCGCCCGGAGCAGGTGGTGCCGCTGCCGGATGCGCAGTTCGACGCCGACTACCTGATCGGGCTCGGCCTGGCCCGGGGCCGGCGCCTGATCCTGATCGACATCGGGCGCCTGATGTCGGTGGCGCCCGCGGAGCCGCGCCAGGTGGCTTGACGTGATTTAGGCCGCCAGGCCCTCGAGCTGCTCCTGCAGCTCGAGCCATTCGGATTCCAGCTGCTCCAGGTCGCGCACGGCGAAGGCCTGGTCGGCCACCAGGGTCTTGAGCTTTTCCTTGTTCTCGGCTTCGTAGATGCCTGGCTCCAGCAACTGGGCGTCGATATCGGCCTTTTTCGCGTTCAGCTTGGCCATCTGCTCCTCGAGGCGCTTGACGCGGTTCTCGATCGGCTTGCGCAGGGCAGCGAGGCGCTGGCGCGTTTCCGCTTCCTGCTTCTTCTGTTCCTTGCGGTCGGCCGGCGCCACGGCCTGTACCGGCGCGGCCGCTGTCGCGTCGCCCGCCGCCTTCGGCGCCGGCAGGGTACCCGTGCCCTTGCCCAGCTTGGTCTGGAACAGCCATTCCTTATAGTCGTCCAGGTCGCCGTCGAAGGGCTGCAGCTTGCCGTCGGCGACGATGATGAACTCGTCGGTGGTCGCACGCAGCAGGTGGCGGTCGTGCGAGACCAGGACCACGGTGCCCTCGAACTGCGCCAGCGCCATGGTCAGGGCCTCGCGGGTCTCGAGGTCGAGGTGGTTGGTCGGTTCATCCAGCAGCAGCAGATTGGGACGCTGCCAGACGATCAGGGCCAGCGCCAGGCGCGCCTTCTCGCCGCCGGAGAAGGGCGCGATCGGGCTGCTCACCATCTCGCCCGGGAAGTTGAAGCTGCCGAGGAAGTTGCGCAACTCCTGTTCGCGCACGGTCGGCGCGATCTTCGCCAGGTGCCAGAGCGGCGACTCGTCGTGGCGCAGCATCTCGACCTGGTGCTGGGCGAAGTAGCCGATCGACAGGCCCTTGCCGAGCGTGGCCTTGCCTTCCAGCGGCATCAGTTCGCCGGCGACGGTCTTGATCAGGGTGGATTTACCGGCGCCGTTCACGCCCAGCAGGCCGATGCGCTGGCCGATCTGCAGCGAGAAGTTGACGCGCTTGACGATCGCCTTGCCGCCGACCTTGTCGCCATGCTCGTCCAGCAGCGGATAGCCGGCGTCGACGTCTTCCAGCACCAGCAGCGGGTTCGGCGCCGACAGCGGGTCGCGGAACTCGAAGGAGAATTCGGCGGCGGCGCGCAGCGGCGCCAGTTCTTCCATCTTGGCCAGGGCCTTCATGCGGCTCTGGGCCTGGCGCGCCTTGGTGGCCTTGGCCTTGAAGCGGTCGACGAAGGATTGCAGGTGGGCGCGGGTGCGCTGCTGCTTTTCAAACGCGGCGGCGGCCAGCACCAGGTGGGCGGCGCGCTGGCGCTCGAAGGCGCTGTAGTTGCCCGAGTAGCGCTTCAGCTTGCGCTCGTCGATGTGCACGACCACGTTGACGATTTCGTCGAGGAAGTCGCGGTCGTGCGAGATGATGATCAGGGTGCCCGGATAGCGCTTGAGCCAGTCTTCCAGCCAGATGATCGCGTCCAGGTCCAGGTGGTTGGTGGGCTCGTCCAGCAGTAATAAATCGGAAGGGCACATCAGGGCCTGCGCCAGGTTCAGGCGCATGCGCCAGCCGCCCGAGAAGCTCGCCACCGGCTGCTGCATCTGCTCCAGCGAGAAGCCCAGGCCGATCAGCAGCTGCTCGCCGCGCGACTGCACCGTGTAGGCGTCGGCATCGAGCAGCAGGCTGTGGAGCTCGCCCAGGCGCATGCCGTGGTCGTCCGCATCCGGATGCGCTTCCAGTTCGTCCAGCTCGGCCTGCAGGCGGCGCAGGTTGACGTCGCCGTCGATCGCGTACTCCAGCGCCGGGCGGTCGAGGGCCGGGGTCTCCTGTGCCACGTAGGCCATGCGCCACTTGGCGGGGAAGTCGATCGCGCCCTGGTCGGGGTGCAGTTCGTTCCTCAGCATGGCGAACAGGCTCGATTTGCCGGCGCCGTTGGCGCCGATCAGGCCGATCTTGTCGCCCGGGTTGAGGGTGAGGTCGGCGTCCTCGAGCAGCGGCTTGGTGCCGCGCATCAGGCTGACGTTCTGGAAACGGATCATCGAAAAACCAAATAAACAGATTTACTGGGCTTGCAGCTGTTCGGCCGTAAGCAGGAACACGGCATCGTCGCCGGCGCTGGTGGTCAGCCAGGTCAGGCCGAGATGCCCGAAGGCGGCTTCCGCATAATCGCGCTCGTTGCCGATCTCGACCACCAGGATGCCTTCCGGCGTCAGGCGTTCGGCGGCGCCGGCGACGATCTTGCGCACCAGGTCCATGCCGTCCTCGCCGCCCGCCAGGGCGATCTGCGGTTCGCGCAGGTATTCCGGCGGCAGCTTGCCCATCGAGCTGCTGTTGACGTAGGGCGGGTTGGTGACGATCAGATCGTACTTCTTGAACGGCACATTGGTGTACAGGTCCGATTCGATCGGGTTGACCCGGCCTTCCATCTTGTACTCGCGGATGTTGTGCTCGGCCACGGCCAGCGCATCCTTCGAGATGTCCACGGCATCGACCACGGCGTTCGGGAAGGCGTCGGCCATCATGATCGCCAGGCAGCCGCTGCCCGTGCACAGTTCCAGCACGTTCTCGACGGCGTCCGCGTCCTGCACCCAGGGGCTGAAGGTCTGCGGGATCAGTTCGGCGATGAAGGAACGCGGCACCAGCACCCGCTCGTCCACGTAGAAGTGGTAGTCGCCCAGCCAGGCTTCCTTGGTGATGTAGGCGGCCGGCACGCGCTCGCCGACGCGGCGCTCGATCACTTCCATCACCTGGATTACTTCATCCGGCAGCAGGCGGGCGTCGAGGAAGGGGTCGAGGCGGTCCAGCGGCAGCTTGAGGGTGTGCAGGATCAGGTAGGCCGCTTCGTCGAAGGCCTCGGCGCTGCCGTGGCCGAAGAACAGCTTGGCGCCATTGAAGCGGGTGATCGCATAGCGCAGCAGGTCGCGCGGCGTGCTGAAAGTGGTGTTGGTCATGGCCTTCTCCCGGTATGTTTGTTACTGTGCCAGCAGCTGTTCCAGCGTGCGGCGGTAGATGTTCTTGAGGGGATCGATGTAGCGCAGCTCGATGTGTTCGTCGATCTTGTGGATGCTGGCGTTCGGAGGCCCGAATTCTATCACCTGCGGGCAGATGCGGGCGATGAAGCGGCCGTCCGAGGTGCCGCCGGTGGTCGACAGTTCGGTCTGCACGCCCAGCTCCTCGCGGATCGCGTCGCACAGGGTGTCCGACAGCGTGCCCTTGGGCGTCAGGAAGGGCTGTCCGGACAAGGTCCACTGCAGCTCGTAATCCAGGCAGTGGCGGTCGAGGATGGCGTGCACGCGCGCTTCCAGGCCGTCGGCGGTGCTGGCGGTGGAGAAGCGGAAGTTGAAGTCGAGGCTCAGGCTGCCCGGGATCACATTGGTGGCGCCGGTACCGGCCTGGATGTTCGAGATCTGCCAGCTGGTCGGGGCATAGTACTCGTTGCCTTCGTCCCAGACTTCGGCGGCCAGTTCGGCCAGTGCCGGCGCGGCCTGGTGGATCGGGTTGCGCGCCAGGTGCGGATAGGCGATGTGGCCCTGGACGCCCTGGATCACCAGGTGACCCGAGAGCGAGCCGCGGCGGCCGTTCTTGATGGTGTCGCCCAGCACGTGCACCGATGTGGGTTCGCCCACCAGGCAGTAGTCCAGGGTCTCGCCGCGTTCTTCCAGGCGCTCGCAGACCACCACGGTGCCGTCCACCGCCGGGCCTTCCTCGTCGCTGGTGATCAGGAAGGCGATCGAGCCCTTGTGGTCCGGGTGGGCCGCGATGAATTCCTCACAGGCGACCACCATGGCCGCGATCGAGGTCTTCATGTCGGAGGCGCCGCGGCCATACAGCTTACCGTCGCGGCGGGTCGGCACGAAGGGGCTCGAGGTCCAGTGCTGCTCGGGACCGGAAGGCACCACGTCGGTGTGGCCGGCGAACACGAACACCGGCGAGGTCGTCCCCTTGCGCGCCCACAGGTTGGTGACGCCATTCGATTCGATGGTCTCGCAGTGGAAACCGAGCGGCGCCAGCAGTTCCTTCAGGCGCGCCTGGCAGCCCTTGTCGTGCGGGGTGACCGAATCGAGGGCGATCAGCTCTTCGGTGAGCAGCTGGGTACGCGAGGGTTTCATGCAGCGGCCTTGAACTTGGCGTCGTACATGTCGGCCGAGAAGCCGACCGAGACCTGGCCCACGCCGGCAAGAACGGGGCGCTTGATGACGGACGGGTTTTCCAGCATCAGCGCCAGGGCACTGGCCTTGTCGCTGACTTGCGCCTTGCGCTCGTCGCTGAGGTTGCGCCAGGTCGTGCCCTTGCGGTTAACCAGGGTTTCCCAGTCGAGCTGTTCGAGCCAGCCGGCCACCAGTTCGCGCGTCAAGCCTTGTTTCTTGAAGTCATGGAACGTGAAGTCGTGGCCCTTGTCCGCCAGCCAGGTGCGGGCTTTCTTGACGGTGTCGCAATTGGGGATGCCGTAGAGGATCGTGGTCATGGGGCGTGCGTCCTTGCGCCTGCGAGCATGCACAGGCCGATGGTATTTTGGAAAGGCGGCAAGGATAGCACAGGCACGCCCCTGCGAGAATTCTACACAGGGGCGGCTGGACGCAGCGGACGGGTGCTTCAGGAGTTGAGCGTGAATTCCGTAAACGACGCCCCGGGCGGCTCGTCGCCCGGTTTCTTCTGCTGATCTTCCGGCTGCACCTGGCTGTCCGGCCCATTGTTGAGCAGCCAGAGCAGGTTGGTGGCCGAATCCGCATTCGCCAGCGCTTCTTCCTGGCTCACCAGGCCATCCTTGACCAGTTTGAGCAGGGCGGTCTCGAAGGATTGCGAGCCCGGCGACAGGCTCTTGTCCATCGCTTCCTTGATCTGGCCGATCTCGCCCTTTTCGATCAGGTCGGCGATGTAGCGGGTGTTCAGCATGACCTCGACCGCGGCCTGGCGCTGGCCGCCGGCGGCCGACTTGATCAGGCGTTGCGAGACGATCGCCTTGACGCTCGATGCCAGGTCCTGCAGCAGGGCGGCGCGGTTCTCGATCGGGTAGAAGCTGATGATGCGGTTCAGCGCGTTGTAGCTGTTGTTCGCGTGCAGGGTCGCCAGCACCAGGTGACCGGACTGGGCGTAGGCCAGCGCCGCCGCCATGGTTTCCTTGTCGCGGATCTCGCCGATCAGGATGCAGTCCGGCGCCTGGCGCATCGAGTTGCGCAGGGCGGTGCCGAAGCTGGTGGCGTCGCTGCCGATTTCGCGCTGGTTGACGATCGACTTCTTGTTCTTGAACAGGTATTCGATCGGGTCTTCCAGCGTCAGGATGTGGCCGCTACGCTGCTCGTTGCGGTGGTCCAGCATCGAGGCGATGGTGGTCGACTTGCCGGAGCCGGTCGCGCCGACGATCAGCAGCAGGCCGCGCTTTTCCATGATCAGCTCGGACAGCACGGGCGGCAGGCCCAGTTCGCCGAGCGGCGGGATATTCGCCGGCACGAAGCGGAACACCGCCGAGATCGAGCCGCGCTGGCGGAAGGCCGACAGGCGGAAGCGCCCGAGGTTGGCGACCGAGACGCCCAGGTTGAGTTCATTCTCGCGCTCGAGCTCCTGCATCTGCTCGGGTGTGGCGATCTCGGACAGCAGCGAGATGATGTTGTCCGGTTCGAGACGATGCTGGTTGATCGGGATGAGGTTCCCGTTGATCTTGATGTGCACCGGCGAATTCACGGCGAAGAACATGTCGGAAGCGTTCTTCTCCTTCATCAGCTGGAACAGGCGGTCCATGGCCATCGCATCGTCTCCTTTGTCGTCCGGGGGCCGGCTCAGTCGCCGCGCAGCAGCTCGTTGATGCCGGTCTTCGAGCGGGTCTGCGCATCGACGCGCTTGACGATCACGGCGCAATACAGGCTGTACTTGCCGTCGGCGGACGGCAGGCTGCCCGACACCACCACGGAGCCCGACGGCACGCGGCCGTAGGTGACTTCGCCGGTCTCGCGGTTGTAGATCTTGGTCGACTGGCCGATGTAGACGCCCATCGAGATCACCGAGTTCTCTTCGACGATCACGCCTTCGACGATTTCCGAACGCGCGCCGATGAAGCAGTTGTCTTCGATGATGGTCGGGTTGGCCTGCATCGGTTCCAGCACGCCGCCGATGCCGACGCCGCCCGACAGGTGGACGTTCTTGCCGATCTGGGCGCAGGAGCCGACGGTGGCCCAGGTGTCGACCATCGCGCCTTCATCGACGTAGGCGCCGATGTTGACGTAGGACGGCATCAGAACCACGTTCTTGCCGATGAAGCTGCCGCGGCGGGCAACCGCCGGCGGCACCACGCGGAAGCCGCCCTTGGCGAAATCTTCCGGGGTGTAGTCGGCGAACTTGGTCGGGACTTTGTCATAAAACTGCATGCCGCCGCCACCGGCGACCGGCACGTTGTTCTCGAGGCGGAAGGACAGCAGGACGGCCTTCTTGATCCACTGGTTCACGACCCAGCTGCCGGACTCTTTCTGCGCCACGCGCAGGCTGCCGTTGTCGAGGCCCGCGATCACGTGGGCGACCGCGTCGCGCACTTCCGCGCTGGCGTTGGACGGGCTGATTTCCGCGCGCTGTTCCCACGCGGTGTCGATGATGTTCTGGAGTTGTTGGGTCATGAGGATTCTCTAGTTTAGGTGTATTCGGTGGTGCTGCCGCGGCATATTGCTGACTACAGGCCCTTGCAGAACTCGACGATGCGGTTGGCGGCTTCGAGTCCTTCGTCGATGCTGGCGACCAGCGCCATGCGGATACGGTTGCGGCCCGGGTTGAGGCCGTGCGCTTCGCGTGCAAGATAACTGCCTGGCAAAACCGTCACATTATATTCGGCGTACAGGCGGCGTGCGAACTCGGTGTCCGACAGGCCGGTGCGGCGCACGTCGGCCCACAGGTAGAAACCGGCGTCGGGGAGCTCGACGTCCATCACCTGTTTCAGCAGCGGGGTGATGAGCTGGAACTTCTCGCGGTAGAGCGCGCGGTTCTCCTGCACGTGGTGCTCGTCGTTCCAGGCAGCGATCGAGGCCGCCTGGATCGGCGGCGACATCGCGCCGCCGCAGTAGGTGCGGTAGAGCAGGAATTTCTTCAGCAGCTGAGGGTCGCCCGCGACGAAGCCCGAGCGCATGCCCGGCACGTTCGAGCGCTTCGACAGGCTCGAGAAGACGACCAGGTTGGTATAGGGGCGTTCACCTTCGCTGCGGCCCAGCCCGTGCGCGGCTTCCAGCGCACCCAGCGGCGGGGTCGCGCCGAAGTAGATCTCGGAATAGCATTCGTCGGCGGCGATCACGAAGCCGTGGCGCTCGGACAGCTCGAACAGCTGTCGCCAGTCCTCGAGCGTGAGCACGGCCCCGGTCGGGTTGCCCGGCGAGCAGACGTAGAGCAGCTGCACGCGCGCCCAGACCTCATCCGGGACGCTGCCGAAGTCGGGCGCGAAGTTGCGGCCGGGTTCCGAGTTGACATAGTACGGCGTGGCGCCGCTCAGGTAGGCCGCGCCTTCGTAGATCTGGTAGAAGGGGTTGGGGCTCATCACCAGCGCGCCGCTCCTGCTGCCGTCGACGATGCACTGGGCAAAGGCGAACAGCGCCTCGCGCGAACCGTTCACCGGCAGCACCATGGTGGCCGGGTCGACCGCCGGGATGCCGTAGCGGCGCTCCAGCCAGCCCGCGATCGCCACGCGCAGCGGCTCGCCGCCGTGGGTGCTGGGGTAGACGGCCAGGCCCGCCATCGCATGCATGAGGGCTTTTTCGATGAAGGCGGGGGTCGGGTGTTTCGGTTCGCCGATGCCGAGGCTGATCGGGCTAAGTGTGGCGTTCGGAGTGACGCCGCTGAACAGCTGGCGCAGCTGTTCGAAGGGATAGGGGTGGAGCTGGTCGAGATGTGGATTCACGTCTGTCACCGCGATGAGCGGCCTGTTCGCTTTGGATATTCAGGCAATTATAGCCTTTGCACGCGGGAGCGATGGATGGCTGCTCAGGCTGCGCCGGGACAGCTTGGTAGAAGGAATTGTGCAAGCAGGCAATATTGGACGGATAATACGGCTCACTACATCATTCGCGTTCCGTTCAATATGCGTACCCTACTTTTCCCGGCAACTGCATTGTTCCTCTGCTTGATGAGCTTTGATGCGTTGGCACAGGAGTCCGTCGCGCCCGCGCCAGGCGGAACGCACATCCCCGAAAGTAACAGAGCCTGGATCGACGCATCGAACTGCAGGCCCGTCTATCCGCGCTCATCGGTGCGTAATAGTGAAGAGGGGGCGGTGAGGATGGCTTTCCACATTGAAGCAGACGGCTCCCTGCTCGAATCAAGAATCGTCAAGTCTTCCGGGTTTCCCAAGCTCGACCATGCCGCATATGAAGCCATGAAACAATGCAAGTTTCATCCTGAAATCGATAAAGGCGTGCCGGTTCGCTCCTGGCTCGAGTTCGTCTACGTATGGCGGATCAAGGACTATCGACCGGCGACGTTTTGATGAGGTACCCGATGCATGGAGTTCAAGCCAGGGCTTCTTTGGCGGCTTCCTCGGGCGTCAGTCCATCGTAGAACTGGTCCATGAACCACTCGACCTGCTCTTCGATGTGGTCCTGCGCCTGCTTGACGGTCGCGCCGCCTGCTACCAGGAAACCTTCGACTTCGATGCACCACTGGATGAAGGCCAGGGTTTCTTCGTCGAGTTCTTCTTTCTTTGCCATACCATTCCTTACATGCTGCATTAAAAAAACGTCAGGGGCGTTTCAGCTGGCCGATGACGCTCGCTACCTTGGTGGTGATCACGTCGACTGCCGGGCCATTCGCGCCGTGGGGCAGGATGACGTCGGCGTGGCGCTTGGTCGGCTCGATGAACTGCTTGTGCATCGGGCGGACGGTTTCCAGGTACTGGCCGACAATGCTTTCCATCGAGCGCCCGCGTTCGGCAATATCCCTTTGCATGCGGCGGATGAAGCGGACGTCGGCGGCGGTGTCGACAAAGATCTTCAGCGACATCATGTTGCGCAGGTCCGCGTCGTACAGGGCAAACAGGCCTTCGATCACGATGACCGGAGCTGGCTTGACCGGAATGGTCTTGTCGGAGCGGTTGTCGATCGTAAAGTCGTACTCCGGCATCGCGATCGTTTCGCCATTGAGCAAGGCCTGCACGTGCCGTACCAGCAGCGGCCAGTCGAAGGCTTGCGGATGGTCGTAGTTCTGCTTGCGGCGCACTTCAGGGCTGAGATCGGACTGGTCGCGGTAGTAATCGTCCTGCATCACGACCGACACCATCTCGGCGCCGAACGAGGCCAGCACCTGCTGGGTCACCGTTGACTTGCCGCTGCCGCTGCCGCCGGCGACACCAATGACAAACGGATGGAAAATAATCTCATTCATACCCGTATGATACCGGAGCTTGACTCTGGTCGAACCAAATGTGAACTGAAGTGTCCTAATGTGACCATGGAAAGCACGGTAGGGATCGGACAGGCCGTGAGGCTGGTGGGGGCCACGGTGAAGACGCTGCAGCGCTGGGACCGGGAGGGGCGGCTCGTTCCGGCAGCGCACACCGCCAGCAACCGGCGCCGCTACACCGAGCGCCAGCTGCGCGCGGCTTTGGAGAGCGACCATGTTGCTGGCGCACCGGATCAGGATTGACGCGAGCGCAGCCCAACGCGACTATTTCGCGCGCGCGGCCGGCACTGCCCGGCGCGTCTGGAATTGGGCCCTGGCC